>UQXI01000006.1 GCA_900544975.1 uncultured Eubacteriales bacterium | reverse complement strand
GGCGGCGTCTGCGGCGGCGGGTGGGGCGGGTGGTTTCGGCCTGCTCAGCCCGCTTGGCATAGGCCAGGGCGGCCTCGGAGTCCCCCTGATAGGTGAGGCGGCTGACCCGGAAGGTGCTGCCGGGTTCAGGGGACAGACGGATGCGGATCAGGAAGTCTCCATGGTCCGGGCATTGGGCCAGGGCCATATACCGGCGGCCAGGTTGGGAGAACCAGCGGCGGCAGCTCATCTGCGCCCCGCAGGTGGGGCACAGGTTGTCCGGCCCAGCCATGTGGGCCAGGGCCTCCTCTTTGCCCGACAGGCCGTAGTACACCTGCCGGGTGATGCAGCCGGGAAGCTCCGCCCCGTGGAAGCCGTTCTCGTGGCTCTGGAGGGCCTCTTCGTATTCCCGGATGCCCCGCTTTAGATCCAGGCGGGAGCAGATGAGAGCGGTGTGGTAGGCGTCCCCCAGGGCGTCGTGGGCAGGGCGGCTGGGCTCAATCTGGAACAGCTCCATAGCGGTTTTCAACGCTTTCTGGGCGTTGGAACCGTCGGTTTGGGCGTTAAACATCATCTGGGCATTGTACCACTGACCGGTCCAGTCCACCGGGAGCTGAAAAAGAGCCAGGTTTTCCCGTAGAATCGCAATGTCGTCAAAGCCCCAGGTGAGAAATGCCACATCTTCCCCACACCAGGCCCGAAATTGCTCCATGGCTTCTGGGAACGGGATGCCCTCTGCCTTCAACTGGGCCTCTTTGATGCCGGTGAGCTTGGAGACCCGCTTGTTCAGGCGGCGGTAGAACCGGGGCTTGATCATCATCTGAAATTCATCGGCGACGGTCTGATCCTCCAGAATCCGGACGGCGCCGATTTGAATGATCTCTCCCCGGATCTGCACCGGGAGAGGCTTTTTTGCCGAAGGAGACCCGGGCCAGGGCTGGTTCCATTCCATGTCCAGTACGATATAATCCATGGGGCAACGACTCCTGTCTGTCAGCTTTGCGTCAGTTTTTACATCATATCACATTTCTGCACAGGCTGTAAACAGAAAGTTTTGATTTTGTCCTGGGAAGGACTTCCTCAGGGGGTTTGCCCTTTCTTCTGCTGCTTGGTGGGCAGCTGCTTTTTGTCGATGTCGCCCTCGGTCCATCCCTGATCCTTCTGACAGACCGGACACTTGGCATAGGGCTTCTCTGCCGTGTAGCTGTAGCCGCAGTTGAGGCAGCGCCAGACAATGGGTTGAGGCTTGTGATACAGGGTTTCCCCAGTCAGCTGGCTGTGGGCCTGCTGGAATACATTGTGATGCAGACCTTCGATGGTGGCAATTTGCTCAAACAGCCGGGCCACATCGGGGAAGCCCTCCCGCTTGGCCAGCTCGGCAAAGGCGGGGTAGGCGGTGGAAAACTCCTCCAGTTCCCCGGCTGCGGCAAAGGCCAGGTTCTGGGCCGTATTGCCCAGGGGGAAGGGATAGCCGGCGTCAATGTGGATGTTCTCCTGGGGGGTGGGTGCGTGCTTCTGGATCATCTCCAGAAATTCCTCGCCGTGGACTTTTTCATTGTCTGCCGTTTCCTGGAAGATCCGGGCCAGGTACTCCTGCCCCTCTTTCCGTGCCACGTCGGCATAGATGGTGTACCGGTTGCGGGCCTGGGATTCCCCGGCAAAGGCGCGGGCCAGGTTGACCCGGGTTTCTGACTGCATAAAATCCATAAAAATTCCCTCCATATGATACGCTTTCCATAGCATGCCCGCGTGAGGGAGGATTATACAAAAGACTCCAGGGCCGTGCCGGGGAAAGCGCAGACCCTGGAGGTTATTGTGGATTCAGCCTGCGGTTCAGAAGCCGGAGCAGGCGCGGACGGTTGTACCGCTGAATGAAGATAAAGGGGAGGTTGCTCAGTGCGTAGAGGATTGTGACGGCGGCGCCGAAGGGGGTGGGAACATAACTGTACAGCGGGAAACTCAGCAGCAGCAGGCACCAGTGGACAAACTCAGCCACGCAGGTTTCCTGCAGGAAGCGGATGAGACTGTCCGGGTTGTTGTGGCCCTTCATTTGCTTGGTGAAGGTTTTTTTGGTGTGTTTGCTTTTGTCTGGCAGCCGGTCTTTCCACCGTCGGATGCCTATGGTTTCGTAGATGCGGCCGCCTTCCTCCCAGGGGAAGGTACGGTAGGGAAAGCGATCCCAGTGAAACCACTTGCGGGGCAGTGCCTCGCCCAGGACATGGGCCAGGATCCCGATCAGAGCGATGTATTTGATTGCTGTGATCAGCTGATCGACAAAGCGCATGGTCGTTTCCCCCGTGCCAGATTCTCACATGGCGACTGCGCTCCCCAAGGCGGAAGCGCAGCCGGTTGTGCGTTCAAAACTGATTATATCCTATGGATTTTCGTTTGTCCAGATGGTGTGCTCCACAAAAATGGAAAACTGGGCAGATCCGACGTCAGACCGGGCAGGGGGTACGCCGGGTGTACACGCAAAAGCGGTAGGAAATCTCCCCCTCCCAGCACAGGGGCCCCATGTCGGTACAGACCCAGTCCGGGTCCTGGTCCAGATTGGGGAAGAACACATCCGAGACGGGGCAGGCCCCCACATGGGTCACATAGACCCGGGAGCAGAAGGGCAGCATGGCCCGGTACACAGAAGCGCCGCCGATGACAAAAACAGATTCCTGTCCGTCAGCAGCCCGCAGGGCCTCTTCCGGGCTGTGGACCACCTGCGCGCCGGGAATTTCCCAGGTTCCCCGGGTGAGGACCAGATTCACCCGGTTGGGCAAGGGGCGGCCGCCGGGGAAGTCCGCCAGGGTGTTCCGCCCCACGATGACCCAGGCGTTCCGGGTTTTCTCCCGGAAGTACCGCCGGTCGGCAGAGAGGGCCACCGGCTGAGTTCCCTCGGCGCCAATGCCCCAGTCTTGATATACGGCTACAATGGCATCCATAGGCCCCTCCTATACGGCAACGGGAATCTTCTCCTGGAAGGGGGCGGCTTGATATCCCTCCAGACGGAAGCTCTCTGGGGTAAAACGGTAGAAGTCTGTGACCGATGGGTCCATCCAGAACCTGGGGGCAGGATAGCTGGGGTTTTCCAGCATTTGCCGTACCAGGGGAACGTGGCGGTCATAGATGTGGCAGTCTGCAATCACGTGGACCAATTCTCCCGCCTCCAGCCCCGAGACCTGGGCAAACATGTGCAGCAGCACCGCATATTGACAGACGTTCCAGTTGTTGGCGGTGAGCATGTCCTGGGAGCGTTGGTTTAAAATGGCGTTTAGAGTGTTGCCGGATACGTTGAAGGTCACGGAATAGGCGCAAGGGTACAGGTGCATTTCATGCAGGTCCTGGAAATTGTACAAGCTGGTGAGAATCCGGCGGGAGGCCGGATTGTGCTTCAGGTCATACAGCACCCGGTCCACCTGGTCAAACTCCCCCTCGGGGAACTGGTATTTGACCCCCAGCTGATAGCCGTAGGCCTTGCCAATGGAGCCGGTCTCGTCTGCCCAGCTGTCCCAGATGTGGCTGCCCAGGTCGTGGATGTTGTTGGATTTTTGCTGCCAAATCCATAGGAGTTCCCGGATGCAGCTCTGAAATGCGGTACGCCGCAGGGTCATCACGGGAAATTCCTCCCGCAGATCGTAACGGTTGACCACACCGAATTTTTTCACGGTGTGTGCCGGGGCTCCGTCGCTCCAATGGGGGCGCACCGTTTGGTCCGTGTCCCAGACCCCGTGTTCCAAAATATCCAGGCAGGTTGCCCGGTACAGCTCGTCTGCTTTGCTCATGGCAGCGTCTCCCTTCTGTGTGGTGGCATATCTGACAGGTATTCTATCACATCTTGGAACGAGGCGAAACAGTGAATTTCAAATATGCCCGATATTTCCGAAAAAGAGAGGCAGAAAAAACCGTGCGTTGCAGGGGCCATCCCTGCAACGCACGGGCTATTTATTAGTCAGTGGCGGTGCTGGTAGCTACGGTACCCAGGACGATGGCGTCGTATTGGACCTCGTAGGGGTGATTGTCCAGGCTGGTCTGCAGGAGCTGCGCGCTCTTTTCCTGCATGATCTGGGACTCAGCGGTGTAGTACCAGTAGGTCTTCTCGCTGGCGCTGACGAAATACATGATGTGGCAGCCGAAGATGGTCTCCACCAGGCCGGTGTCGCCGGGCTTGCGGGCGGGGTCGAAGCACCAGTCGTTGAATTCCTCCACCATCCGATTTGGGGTGACATTTTCGTACAGGCCGCCGTTGGAGACGGAGCCGGTGTCTGTGGAGTTGTCTTTGACCAGGTCTGCGAAGCTGGTCTCGGTGGCTTCCCCTGCCAACCACTGGTCATAGAGGGCTTGCGCTTTCTCCTTGGCGGCAGCCAGCTGCTCCTCGGAGTAAACGGCGTTGCCGTTTTCGTCGGTACCGGCCTTCTCGCCCTCGGGCGCGATCAGGATATGGCGGACGTTGATGGTGGCCGGGGTCTCATCCTTGTTGATGCCGTTTTGGGTGAAGGTCTCCTGGTTTTCCGTGTAATAGGCCTCGACCTCCGCCTCACTGGGGGTGAGGCTGTCCATCTGGGCGTAGTAGTAATCCATGCTGGACATATACAGCTCCAGGTAAGCCCCGTAGGTTTCGGCGGTGACGCCGGCGCCAAAATCGGCCTCCAGCATGGCCTGCACGGAGTCAAAGCCATATTGCTGGGCGCTGGTCTCCAGCAGCTCTGCGCCGCTGTCGATCTGAGCCTGGGCGTCTGCGGAGGTGGTGTAGCCGGCGGCCAGGGCTTCGTTGCGGATGGACTGGTACTGGGCCCAGGTCTGGATGGCGTTATCCAGGAAGAATTGCTCCCAGGTCATGGGGGTGGAGGACATACCGCAGGTCTGCTCTCCCAGGGGTTTGGTGGTGTCCAGGCCTATATAGGCAATGTAGTTATTGTAGTTGTTGAGGAAGTCGTAGTAGGATCTCCAGTAGAAGATCTGCAGCAGGCCATTGGTGAGGGTGGCGTCCCCCATGGTGGCTACCGTTTTGCCCAGCTCTGGGGTGATGTCTTCCCCATCAAAGGTATAGCCCTCCCGGACCAGGACGCCGGTGGGTTCTGCGGTCTCTTCCGGGGTTGTCTCTGTGGTGGGGGTGGTGGGATCGTCCGGCTCTGTGGAGCCGGTGGGACGGGCCAGGAACCAAACGGCGACGGCGATCAACGCCAGGATCAGAACCGCGCCGCCAATGACCAGGGCGAGCTTCTTCTTGTTGATGGGCTTTGGCTGGGAGGGCTCCTCGGTCTGAGGGGCGTCCTGCTCGGGCAGTTGGGTAGCTTCCTCTGGCTCGATGGTTTCCTCCGGCTCGGCGGCTTCCTCCGGTTCGGCGGCTGTCAGGAGTTCTTCCAGGGGAATGGATTCCGTTTCCTCCGGCAGCGTGTTGTCCCAGCCGCAGCTGGGGCAGATGGAATTGCCATCCTCCAGGGGAGCTTGGCAGTGCTTACAATTCATGAATTGACCTCTTTTCTTCCCTGGGACGCGGACACGCCGGGACCTGGGGCATATTTCTTTCAATATAACATGGACAGAGCCTCAATGCAAGGTGAAATTCCAAGGGAATATGACAAGAGGTTGGATTTTTTGTAAACCACCGGTTCCATTGGGATATTTTGCACAAGGGCGGAATAAAATCCGGCGCGCCTCTTGTCAAATCCTCAGGCAATGGGCTATAATGGGGGCAACCGAGAGACCGTGTCCACGGTCCATTTCCGACAGGAGGTTCCGTTTCTATGAATTGCCCGGAGAAAAAGCACATCCTGCTCATCACCACTGGCGGCACCATTGCCTCGATGCCCGGTGGCGAGGGCCTGGAGCCCCGCCGCAGCGACGTTCTGGAGCGGGAGTTGAATCAGCTCCGTACTTATTACCGCATTTCCATTCAGGATCTCATGTGCCTGGATTCCTCCAACATCCAGCCGGAGGAGTGGGTGATCATCGCTCGGGCGATTTTTGAGGCCCGGGGCGGCTATGACGGCATTGTGGTATCCCATGGCACGGATACCATGGCCTATACGGCCTCCATGGCCACGTTTATGCTGGAGAATATCGACCTTCCGGTGGTGTTTACAGGGTCCCAGCTACCTCTGGCAGATTTCCTCTCCGATGCGCCGTCCAATCTCCGCACCGCCTTTGCCATGGCGGCCTCTGGGAAGCCCGGCGTGTTCCTGGCCTTTGATCGGAAGATCATGCTGGGCTGTCGGGCGGTGAAGGTTCGGGCCTCGGATTTTGCCGCCTTTGAGAGCATCAACAGCCGGTATGTGGGGCGTGTTACCGCCATGGGATTGGAGCTGGACGAGACGATGCTGCCCCGGATCACAGGTCCGGCCCGCTTCCTCCCCCAGGCCAGCCGCCAGGTGTTTCTGCTGAAGCTGACCCCAGGTCTGGATCCAAGCATCTTCGACATTTTGGTGGACTTGGGTTACCGGGGCATTGTCATTGAGGCCTTCGGCCTGGGCGGTATGCACTTCCTGCACCGGAACCCCGGTCGGGGCATTCAGGGCGCAGTGGACCGGGGGGTCAGTGTGGTGGTCTGCTCCCAGTGCCTCTATGACAGCAGCAACCTGAATGTGTACCAGGTGGGGAAGAAGCTGCTGGAGCTGGGGGTCATCCAGGGCGGAGATATGACCACAGAAGCGGCAATGACCAAGCTGATGTGGGCCCTGGGCCAGGGGCTGCAGCAGGAGGAGATTCGCGCTCTGTTCCAGAAAAGCCTGGCCGGGGAAATTACACGGTAGATAGTTTGGCTCCATATTTCTCTCAGTTTTTCTTGTAGAAGCGATGATTTCGTGGTAGACTAATGGGAAACTGGCGGATTTGATTTGGGAGGCGTTTTCTATGGACCCCATTTATGTCACCGGGCACCGAAACCCGGATACCGATTCCATTGTTTCAGCCATGGCCTATGCGGCTCTGCGCAACACCCTGGGTGACCGGGAGTACCAGGCAGCCCGTCTGGGGCACATCAGCGATGAGACCCAGCTGGTCTTGGACAGATTCGGCTTTGAGCCGCCGGTCCTGATCAATTCCATGTACACCCAGGTCCGAGATCTGGAGTATGACACCCCGCCCGCCCTGGGGGCAGCGGTCACGGTGAGCCGGGCCTGGGGTGTTTTGCAGGAGAATGGCAGCCTGCCGGGCATCGCAGTGGCCAACGACGACGGAAGCTTGTACGGGATGCTCCTGCCAGAGGACATTGCCGAGTATGACATGCAGACCATCTACAGACCCAGGCTGGACCGGGTCCCGGTATTCAACCTCCTGAGCGTTCTGGAGGGGAAGCTCCTCAACGAGGGAGAGGACTCCGCAGATTTGATCAGCGGCGAGGTGATCATTGCCCTGCCCCAGAGCCGGGAAAGCCTCCTCTTCTCCGATACGGACTCTGTCGTCATCTGCGGTCACCAGCCAGGCCTCATCCGCCGGGCGCTGGAGCTGAATGTGAACTGCCTGGTCCTGTGCCAGACGGAGCTGCCCGAGGAGCTGCGGAATCTGGAGACCCGAACCTGCATCATTTCCACCCCCTGCGATGCCTACCGGGCGGTGCGCCTCATTTACCACTCCACCCCCATCGGCAGGATCTGCCGCAGGAAGCGTCTGGTTTCCTTCCACCTGGATGACCTGGTGGACGATGTGAAGGAAATTGTCCTGAAAGAGCGGGCCTCCTGCTATCCCATTTTGGATGAAAAGGAAAAAATTGTAGGTCTGCTGTACCAAAATCATTTGCTCCGCCCCCGGCGGAAGCGGGTGGTTCTGGTGGACCATAACGAGCGGGCCCAGTCCGTCCCCGGCCTGGAAGAGGCTCAAATTCTGGAGATCATCGATCACCACCGGCTGGCAGATATCCAGACCACCAACCCCATCTATGTCCGCAATGAGCCGGTGGGCTCCACTACCACCATTGTGGCCAGTATGTTCCAGGAGCGGGGGCTGATGCCCTCGGAGAAGATGGCCGGGCTGATGGCGTCTGCCATTGTGTCAGATACGGTCATGTTCAAGTCCCCCACATGCACCTCCCAGGACCGGCGGATGGCTGCCAGAATGTCCAGGATTGCCAACGTCTCCCTGGAGGAGCTGGGCAGGTCTATTTTCTCCGCCTCCGCCTCCGAGGACCGGCCGGTGGAGGATCTGCTGTTTACGGACTTCAAGGAATTTCACATTGCCGGCCACTTCTTTGGCGTCAGCCAGATCACCTGTGTGGATTCTCCCCACCTGCTGGATCGGAAGCAGGAGTTTTTGGAGGTCATGCACAGGACCATGGAGGAGCGGGGTTACAGCATGATGATTCTCATGCTCACCGATGTGCTCTTGGAGGGTACCCAGCTGGTCTACCTGGGTGACGAAGACACCATCCGCCAGGCGTTCAATGCCGATGTGCGGGATAATGAGGTGTTCTTACCCAAGGTGATGTCCCGGAAGAAGCAGATCATCCCCATGCTGACCGCACTGTGGGGCTAAGCATTACAACAGAAGCCATCTGGCTGGAAGCCCGGGAGATCCCTGGCTTCCAGCCAGAATTGATTTTGAGGCCGATAAGATCCATGCAAATCCCTGGCGAATCCCCAGCGCCCACTACGGGCGAACCCATGGGTCAGTGTTACGAAATCAGGGGGAAGGTATGAGGTGGTACCGGACCTCCCCCAGGGAACGGTTTGGACCGTTCCATCACCGAGGAAATGCAAATATCAGGTACGCCGACGGCGGTTCCTTGCAAGCAGAGCAAAGGGCTGTTTCAAAACTTCGGTGTTGAAACAGCCCCGATTTTGCCTATGGTAGCCCAGTCAATCCTGTCCAGGGGCTACCAGATTGCACCGGATGTAGTGCGCCAGAATTTCGATGAAGTCCGAGGCAGTGGGCGGCTCATTGAGCGGGTAGCCTGCCATCTGTATCAGCCCCTGGGGGTTGATGCGCCAAACCCGCTGGATCACCATACGAATGTTGCGCTCCACGGTGCTCCACTTGCAGCCGCATATCTCTGCCGCCGGGTAATAGATACTTTTGGTCACATGGAGTAAACGATTCTCATCATCGACGGCCATCTGAATCGCTGCTACGGTTCGCTGTTGTGCAATGTAATTTCCACCAACTCCCAGCTGCCGGAGGGTATCCCGAATGATTTGAGCATATTCCATAATGTATTCTCCCTTGTGGTAGTGATAGGGAGATTCTACGACAGAAAACGTAGGTATTCAGGATTGTCGACAAAGTCTGCCTCTTTTCGACGCAGAAATAATTGAGGGGCTGCATAAAATAATCTGAAAGATAACTGGTTTTTGCTATACATGAGTCAAAGGATACGGGCCGGAGGCGCCTCAAAAGGTCTGCGTACAAGGGACAGGATTACCAGCAACTTTATGACGACGAGACTGTAAAAAGTCTGTTCATCCCGTCCTGGCTGAACGGCATGGCCGAGCGGACGGGAGTGTACTTCTCTGGGGTTTTGCAAGCAGCGTAGAAGCGGCGATGGAATGTCCTGTAGAACATGGGGATGCTTGGACATAAATCCAAACAGCCGTTTCCTGTAAAAGCTCCCTGGCCGGTTGCAGCCAGGGAGTTTTTGCTTAGGAATCAGTACGCCAATCAGGACAAGATTTCTTTGACCAGGATGATGTCAGATTTGACTGATGGCATGAGGGCTTCCGCTCTTTTCTTCGAAGATCAGCCCCAGCATGTGAAAGCAGATTTTGATGCGGGTTTGAAGCTGCTCAGCGGTTTCCTTCCCGCCGCTTTTGACCCAGACGCTCAAAAAGGCAGCGATGCAGGAGGTGAGTGTCGTCATCAAATATTCCACCTGAATGCGGTCCATAGATTCGGTTCCCGGGAAAAATGTGGTGTTTGGCGCCAGATATTTCATATGCGCCGCATGGAGAAATTCCGTTCGTCCAGAGTCCACAATCGCTTGCAGCAGTGCCTGATGCTCCATCCAGATGCGGATAAAGCGCAAGGTGGTCTCATCGGCGGTCAGCTTACAGAGCTCCGCATACTCCCGATTGGCCTGCTCAAAAATACCGTCGCACAAATATGCCAGCACATCAGCCGTGTTATCAAACAGGCGGTAAAACGTAGAGCGGCCTACGGAAGATGCTCTCTGAACATCCGAAACAGAGATTTCCTCAAACCGTTTCTCTCCCAGACATTTCAGCATCCCTTCGCCAATCAGCTTTGCGGACTTCTGAGCCCGAATGTCTTTCTGGATATGGTACAACTTTGCGGCCTCCTGTTTCATAAGTTCTGGGACTATTGTATCACAAAGCTGCAAGTGATACAATCGTCCCAGAATATTTTTGGAGGTCTTCTCATGGAAACAATTTTGCAAGGCTGGCTTTCTATCTGGCTTTATGTCATGGCCGGCATCGGAATTTGGCTGATCTGGCTGGTGTACAAGAACCGTAAGACATGGTCAAAGCTGAACATCCTGTGCACGTTAGCGGTCGTTGTGCTGGTGCTTCACGTATTGGAGGAGTGGGTACTGCCCGGCGGTCTGCACTATTCCTACAACTTCAGCCACGGCTCCGGCATCCTCAGCCGTTACCCCATGAACCGCCTGACGGACATGATCACCAATTTTGGCGGTGTGGTGCTGGGCTGTATCGTCCTGAGAGTCTGGGGCTTCCGAAAGCCCGCTGGAATTGCCATCATGCTGTTTTCCGCCTTTGAGGTGGTGATTCATGTCAAGATCGGAATCAGTTCTATGGAGACGTTCGGCCCCTATGGGATGAACACCCTGTATTCCCCCGGCCTGATCACCTCTCTGTTCGGATTTCTCCCCATTGTGATCGGGTTGGCCATTGAACTCTTCAAATCGAAGCCCCGGCCTTCGCTAATCCAGTGGGTTATGGCCGTGGTGGCCATGTTTGGCCTGTGTTTCCTGCTGATCAACCTGCCAGAGATGGTGCTGGGGAAAGAGAATTCTCCCTATGTCTTTACGGACCGGGGCTACTATGGACAGTATGCGGAAGAATTTGAAGCGGACTACGGTCTGGATTATTAAGTCTGGAAGGGATGGCCATTATGAAGAACACCAAGCAGTTTTTTTGTGGCAGCGACCCACGCTTGCGGGACTGGATCAACAATTTGGAGCATGTCACTCCATCGGAAGAGGCGGAATGGATTTTGGAGCTTGGGCGGAAAATCTGCTCCGGGGATTGAGGAATTGCCTTCAACGATCCATCAGACCCTTTGCCTGTTTTCCAATCAAGAGCGACTCATACCATGCCGTTTATTGTTTTTGCTGTTTCACGCAGCCAGACTTTAACGTCCGGTAGGTATAGAGAATAACCGCCAGACAAATCAGGAATGTCAAAAAATCGGAGACTGGCATGGAATACAACACCCCGTCCAACCCAAATTGGAGTGGCAATAGCAAGGCGAAGCCTACGCCGAACACGACTTCACGTACCAAGGAAAGGAGTGTGGAGGCAAATGCTTTTCCCAAGGACTGTAAATAGATGAAGGTCCCTTTGTTCACCGTAGCGAGTACGGTCATACACAGATAAATGCGGAAACATTTGACTGCATATTCTGTGTAATAGGCACTCTCATTCGCGGCGCCAAAGATGCCAATGAGTTGTCTGGGAAACAGCTCTACAATCAGGAGCGCCACAAATCCCACCATGGCCTCTGCCGCCAAAAGGCGCGTGAACAGAGCGCTGGCCCGATCTTTGCGGTCCGCGCCGATGTTGTAGCCCACCACCGGGATACAGCCTGCTGCCAGCCCTACGGCGATGGATATGACGACTTGGAAGAACTTCATCACGATACCCAGCACCGCCATGGGAATCTGCGCGTACTGCGTCTGCCCGAAGATTGGGTCCAGGGCGCTGTATTTTAGGGTCATATTCTGAATCGCTGCCATTGCCATGACCAGGGAGATTTGTGACAAAAAACTGCAAATACCGAGAGGAAGATATTTCTTTGCGAGCTGGCCGTGAAGACGGAAGCTGGCCCGCTCCAACCGGACAGCCTTCATGTGGCAGAGGTACCAAACCGCCAAGGCGGCGGTGAGGACCTGCCCCAATACCGTAGCCACCGCTGCGCCCATCATGCCCCAACGGAACACAAAAATAAAAATGGGATCCAGTATGATGTTGACGAACGCACCGGCCAGGGTGGAGGCCATTGCGAACTTGGGACTGCCGTCGGAGCGGATAATGGGATTGAGCGCCTGCCCAAACATATAGAACGGTATGCCCAGGGTAATCCAGAAAAAGTATTCCTTGGCGTGGTGAAAGGTTTCTCCGTTGACTTGCCCGCCGAACAGGATCAAAATCGGCTCTTGGAATACCAGATAGAGAGCCGTCAAAAGAAGGCTGGATACGATACACAGCAGTACCGCGCTGCCGATGCTCTTGTGGGAGGTATCCTTGTCTCCGGCTCCCAGGTTGATGCTGACAAAGGCACAGCAGCCGTCGCCAATCATCACTGCGATAGACAAGGCCACCACAGTCAATGGGAAGACCACCGTATTGGCAGCGTTTCCGTAGGAACCAAGATAGTCTGCGTTGGCAATAAAAATTTGGTCCACGATGTTGTAGAGTGCCGCTACCAGCAGAGAGATCACACAGGGGACGGCGTACTTTGCCATCAACTTACCGATCCGCTCGGTTTCAAGAAATGTGTTTGCCTTTTGATTCATAGTCTGTTTCCTCCTCTGAACAAGAGAAAGCGCCCGGCGAGAAGAACTGGACTTATGCCTTCTGGCCGCGCGCTTTCCGGTATTGAGTGTTGGGGCAATAAAAAACAACATGCGGCAGTCAACTGGAATTACGCATTGACGCCACACGTTGCAATCAAAACTATAGCAGATATAGGGCCGAAAAGTCAAGCCGAATTTTTCTAAAACACCCTTGATAAAAATGATCTGATGTGATACACCGATATGCGATAGCAAGTGGCAGCAGCGTAAAAGATCGTGCCCTACTTGCCGGCAAAAAAGTGTAATAAAAATCCCCTAGCCACAGTCGGCTAGGGAACTTTACCTGGGAATACACAGACAAAATTCCCAGATATCAGAATGGGTGGTGCCGCTAACCGGGGTCGAACCGGTACGGTATCGCTACCGAGGGATTTTAAGTCCCTTGTGTCTGCCAATTCCACCATAGCGGCCAATGAAAGAGTAGGCTTTCCAATGAAGCTGCGACTATTCTAACACCTTTTGCAGGGGGAGTCAAGCAATTTGCTTCAAGAGCCGCAACAAAGGCATAGATACCCGGCTGACAGGATTATATTTCCTGATTTGTATGGCGCTTCCAGCTGAAGAGCCTCCAAAATTGGCATAGGACCCCATTGTTTGGCCGCAGATACATAATTCTTCTTCTCTGACAAATAATAGCCTCGACACAGAAAGCCGGGGCGGCGATGCTGCCCGTTTAGAAGGAGAATTGGTATGAAAGCAACAGGCATAGTCCGTCGCATTGACGATTTGGGGCGGGTGGTGATACCGAAGGAAATTCGCCGCACGCTCCGCATCCGAGAGGGAGATCCTCTGGAGATTTACACAGAGAAGGATGGCGGGGTCATTTTCAGGAAGTATTCGCCTATGGGGGATCTCCAGGATTTTGCCTCCCAGATCTGTGAGTCCATTGGGAAAAACACCGGGCGGATTGCAGCCGTGTCAGACCGGGATTCCATCATTGCCCTGTCCGGCGCGCCCCGCCGGGAGCTGGTGGACCGGCGGAATTCTGCGGACCTGGAGAACCTGATGGAGCAGCGGAAGAGCTACCGCTACAGCCCCGGCAACGTAAAGCTCCGGGCGGTGGAAGGTTCTGAAAAGTACTATCTGGGCGCGGCCGCGCCCATTGTGGCCCAGGGAGACCTGATGGGCTGCGTGATGCTCCTTATGGATGAGGAGGAGACGCCTCCTGCAGAGGGAGACCAGAAGTTGGTGCAGACCGTGGCCGGATTTTTAGGCAAACAGATGGAAGCATAACGAGAAACACAGGGGCCTGTTGCAAACTTTCGCGTTTGCAACAGGCCCTGATTTATGGCATATCCCTGCCACCGTCGGCCGGCGTAGGGGCGCACACTGTGCGCCCGCTGGCAGCCACTGCAAATTGGCCGGAAATTGGAAGAATGGGGGGAGATTGGAAGGGATTCCAGGGGGCTTTTCCGTCACTCTAAACGGCGCAGAACGCCGTATGCGTCAAATCGGGTGTCCCGGCTGGTGGTGAGGAAGACCACTTGCGTACTGGCGTCGGATGCGGAAGTCTTCTCCGCCGTGGCTGCGGCCTGCTCCGGGGCGACGTTCTCCAGATACAACCGGGTCTGCCCGGCGGGCAGGGGGAAGTCTGGGGAACCGGCGAAGGAGACGGTAAAGCCCTGTCCGGCGCAGGAAGCCAGCTGCCGGGCGGCCTGCCGCAGGATCTCATCTTTTGAGGCGGCGGCGCTGTAGACGATGGAGCCGCTGTCGGGGATGCGGAAGTCGGTGAACACCACCTCGTCAAAGCCCGTTTCCTGGAGCTCCCGGCAGATTTGCATCAGATTGGCCATCACGGTCTGGCTGGCGGGATCCAGCCAGTAGCATTGCTCGTCGTCGGTCCACAGCGCGCCGGAGGAAAGGGCCAGCCCGGCGGTGGGGTTGGACTGGGCAAAGGCAGAGTCCCGGAAGGCCGGAAGGCGGGCGATCAGGTAGCAGCCCTGCTCCTTGAGGGTGTGAATCAAGCGGTCCATGGCCCCACTGTCAATGGTGTCGGATTGGGTGGCGCCACTGAGGCTGGTGGTGTAGTAGAAATTCCCAAATTTGCTCTTCACGTCCAGGAGCACAGCCGTTCCCGGCTCCAGGGCGTTCAGCTGCCCGATGAGGGCTTCCGGTCCTGCCTGGAGCAGGTCGGTATCTACATACACGCCATACAGCGGGGATAGGTTCTGGGCCTCCTGGGGAGCGTCCTGAAAGAGGATTTCCACGGCAGTGGTCGCTTCCGTCTCCTGGGGACCGGACTCCTTGCCCTCCAGGCGCAGGGTGGAGCGCTCAAAATCAAAGGTGACCCCGTCCCGGGTGAAGACCACATACCGCTGCAGCCACACCAGCCAGCAGATCCAAAGGACGAGGCATGTCAGAGACAGGACGCCCAGAATCCGCAAGGCCTTGCGCAGCCGCATTTTGGTGTGATAGGAGAACATTTTCATGTGGACGCCTCCTCCTGCCGGGCGGTGAGGCAGCGCCATTCCTCCTGGCTTCGGGTCTCCAGAATCCGAAAGCCGTGGGCCTGGAGGCAGGCCCGGACCTCTTCCAGGCGGCTGTCCAAAATGCCGGAGCAGATGACCAGCCCGCCAGGACGGAGGAGACGGCCCAGGGAGGGCGTCAGAGCCAGAATGACGCCGGCTACGATGTTGATCAGGGCCAGGTCAAAGGGGCCTCCTGCGTCCAGCAGCGCCGTCAGAGCGCCAGGATCTCCGGCCACATTGCCGGTGAAGGCGCGGAAACGGGGCGCGGCCATGCCGTTATAGGCTCCGTTCTCCCGGGCCATATCCTCGGCCTTGGGATCGATGTCCACCCCCACGGCGCAGGCGGCCCCCAGGCGCAGGGCGGCAATGGAGAGGACGCCGCTGCCGGAGCCCAGATCCACCACCCGGCTGCCTGGAATCAGATGAGTCTCCAGGGCGGACAGGCACATCTGGGTGGAGGGGTGGGAGCCGGTGCCAAAGGTGAGTCCCGGGTCCAGGATGACTGGCAGGCGGCCCTGGGCCGCTTCTACAGGCAGCCAATAGGGCAGGACGCAGAGCTTCTCCCCCACAAACTGGGGCGGATAGTGCTTCTTCCAGCTGTTGGCCCAATCTTCCTCATCCAGGGGAGCGGCGGAGACGGTGAGCGGCCCCAGGTCCTTGCCCGGGTGCCGGGCCCGCAGGGCGCGCAGGGCCGCGCCGATGGATTCCAGACGGGCAGAGACGGTTTCGTCCTGCTCCAGGTACAGTTTGATTTGAGACAGGCCCTCCAGGCGGCGGGCCAAAGCGTCGTCGATGTAATCCCAGCAGGCGCGGTTGGACTCCAAAAATTCCTGGTATTCCTGCTGATCCTCCAGAACCAGGCTGTCGTAGCCCATAGCGGTGAGGGCGTCGGCAGTCAGCTGGATGCCCTCGGAGGCGGTTTTGATGGTCACTTCCAAATATGGCAAGGAAATCCCTCCTGCTCGAAAGCGTTTATGGCTTGTTATTTTACACGAAAACGGGGAGGTTGACAAGGGAGAAGCGGAAATTTCCCGCAGAACGGCGGGTTACCCCCATTTCCCCGGTTGTGATTGTTCTAGATACGGATCACCTGCTCCCGTGGTTCCGGGGCCTCCAGGGGTTGGCTGAAGAGGCCGTACAGATGGGTGCACCGTTGTTCCAGGTCAAAATAGGGGCCGTCCATCCGCTGACCGGCGTGGGCCAGAGGAAGGTTCTGGGATCCCTCCCGGAGGACCTGGCGGCCCCGGTCCCGGAAGCCCAGGATGCGGACGTAGGGCGCGGGCTTCGCCAGATCCCTTGCCGTGAGGCCCAAACAGGCGCACAGGGCCATCCGGTCCAGGCGGCTCCGGGTGTACCGCTTGGACTTTGCCGCAGTGAGAATTTCCTCCAGGCTGGTTTCCTGTCGGCAGGCCCGGAAGAGCTTGCGCCACAGGCCCTCGGAGGCGCCGGGCAGGGCGACGAAGGCCGCTTCTTCCAAGGTGCGGAGCCGGGCCAGCACGGCCCGCTCTCCCAGGGCCAGGCTGTGGATTTCGGCCCCTTCATAGGCCGGCCAGGTCTCCGGCGGCACGTAGGAAAGCCAGGGCTCCCCGGCCAGAATCCGCCGCCGGAGGGAGGTGGCGGAGGGGTTTTCCCGGTGGGCCTCCAAGGCGTGGTAATCCCCGGGGCGATCAATGGGCAGGGGAACCAGGCGACTGCCCCGGGCCAGGATGGCTTTGCAGTACTCCACTGCCAGGATGTCATTGGGCCGCTCCAGCACCCCAGGGTCCCCGCCCAGGCTGGCCAACGCCCGGCTGCGGGCGGCAGGGAAGGAGAGTCCCGCATTCAGGTGGGGGCGCAGGGCGGCTCCGAATTGGGGGGAGAGCAGCCGCCGGGCTGTGTCCAGAAGGAGGGCCTCGTCTGCCGTTTCGGCCCCAAAAGAGAGGCCCTCCACCCCCAACCGGTCCAAAATCTCCACAGCGCCCCCGGCAAAGCCCTCGGCAGACCGGAGACTCACGGTGACCGGCAGCTCCAGCACCAGGTCCGCCCCGGCCAGCAGCGCCGCCCGGGCCCGCACCTGCCGGGAAA
The DNA here is from genome assembly GCA_900544975.1 of uncultured Eubacteriales bacterium. Taxonomy (GTDB): domain Bacteria; phylum Bacillota; class Clostridia; order Oscillospirales; family Oscillospiraceae; genus Faecousia. The sequence goes on along the minus strand of UQXI01000006.1, from coordinate 73,894 downwards.
ACACCGCCGGTTGCCCCCGCTGCACATAGAGCCCGCTCATGAGACACACCACGGCCGCCTCCGGATGCTGCATACGCAGGTGCGTCAGCTGCCGGGCATGGCCCAGATGCAAGGGATTGTACTCACAAACGATGCCCACTGTCCGCATAGAAGGGACCCTCCTGTTTTTTTCAAAAAATTCCAAAGAAAGACTTGTAGGTACGGGGGAAATGAGATAAAATACCTCTAGCTATGTCTATCTTACCACAAGATGGGAGAAAATGAAATCACTGTTTACAGGAGGATCATCCAAATGAACATTCTGGTTATCAACGCCGGCAGCTCCAGCCTGAAGTATCAGCTTATGGACCCGGAGACCGGCGTCGTCACGGCCAAGGGCCTGTGTGAGCGCATCGGCCTGGACGGCCGTCTGACCCACAAGGTCCCCGCCAAGGACAAGAAGGTGGAGCGGGAAATCTCCATGCCCACCCATGCCGAGGCCATTGCCGCCGTCCTGGAAATCCTGGTGGATTCCGAGAACGGAGTCATTGCTTCCACCGATGAGATCGATGCTGTGGGCCATCGGGTCCTCCACGGCGGGGATCAGTTCATCGATTCCTGCATCATCGACGAGGCTTGCAAGCAGGCCATCCGGGACTGCATCCCCCTGGGTCCCCTCCACAATCCTGCCAACCTCATGGGCATTGAGGCCTGCGAGAAGGTGATGCCCGGCAAGCCCCAGGTGGCGGTCTTCGACACGGCGTTCCACATGACCATGCCCCCCAAGGCCTACCGCTATGCCATTCCCACCAAGTATTATGAGGAGGACCATCTCCGCCGGTACGGCTTCCATGGCACCTCCCACAAGTATGTCACCCGCCGGGCCATTGCCCTCATGGGCCGGGAGGACATCAAGCTGATCAACTGCCACCTGGGCAACGGCTCCTCCCTGTCTGCGGTGAAGGATGGCAAGTGCCAGGACACCTCTATGGGCCTGTCCCCTCTGGCTGGCGTGCCCATGGGCACTCGCTCCGGCGACATTGACGCCTGTGTGGTGCAGTTCATCATGAACAAGTATGGCATGAGCGCGGACGAGTGCCTCAACATGCTGAACAAGAAGTCCGGCGTTCTGGCTCTGTCCAACGGGGTCTCCTCGGATTTCCGGGATCTGGAGGCTGGCGCAAACAAGGGCGACGAGGCCTGCCAGCTGGCCCTGGACAAGTTCTGCTATGAGGTTCGGAAGTATATCGGCGCCTATGCCGCCGCTCTGGGCGGGCTGGACTGCCTGGTCTTCACCGCCGGTGTGGGCGAAAACGGCGCCAGCAACCGGGCTGCCATCTGCGAGGGACTGGAATTCCTGAGCGTGAAGATTGATCCGGAGCGGAACAACACCCGGGGCCAGGAGGCGCTCATTTCCACCGACGATTCCAAGGTCAAGGTCTGGGTCATCCCCACCAACGAAGAGCTGATGATTGCCCAGGACACCGCCGACCTGGTGAAAGCTGCACAATAACGAACGCTACGGGAGCCCTGGGGCTCCCGTACTTTAAAATGGAGGTTTTTCTATGACTGCTGCTGAACGACTGCTCCGTTATGTCCAATTTGACACCCAATCCAACGAGTTTTCCGATACCTGCCCCTCCACGGATAAGCAGAAGGCGCTGGCCCTGGCCCTGGTGGAGGAGATGCGGGCCATGGGCATTTCCGACGCCTACATGGATGCCGAGGGCTATGTCTACGGCACGGTGCCCGGGGACCCGGCCAAGCCGGTCATTGGTCTCATTGCCCACATGGATACGGCCCCCGACGCCTCCGGGGCCAACATCCGCGCCCGGATTGTCCCCTATGAGGGCGGAGACATTGTGCTGAACGAGGCGGAGCGCATTGTGATGAAGGAGGCGGACTTCCCCAGCCTCACCCGGAACCGGGGCAAGCATCTGATTGTTACCGACGGTACCACCCTCCTGGGAGCCGATGACAAGGCCGGTGTGGCGGAAATCCTCACGGCGGCAGAGCGCCTGCTGGCCATCCAGGCCCCCCACGCCACCCTGCGCATCGGCTTTACCCCGGACGAAGAGATTGGCCGGGGAGCGGACCGGTTCAACCTGGCGGACTTTGGGGCGGAATTCGCCTACACCGCAGACGGCGGCACCCTGGGGGAGCTGGAGTATGAGAACTTCAATGCCGCTGCCGCCAAGGTGGTGTTCCACGGACGGAACATCCATCCCGGCTCTGCCAAGAACCAGATGGTCAACTCCCAGCTCATTGCTATGGAGTTCCAGAGCCTGTTGCCCATCCACCAACGGCCGGAAGCCACCGAGGGCTATGAGGGCTTTGCGCTACTTACGGATATGGAGGGCGCCGTGGAGCTGAGCCAGCTGCGCTACATCATCCGGGACCATGACATGGCCAAGTTTACCCGAATGAAAGAACTGTTCCAGGAGATCGCCGCGTTCCTCAACGGCAAATACGGTGAAGGTACGGTGGAGCTGACCCTGAAGGACAGCTATTATAACATGAAGGAGAAGATCCTGCCGGTGATGCACATCATCGACCGGGCCAAAACAGCCATGGAGCGGGTCGGCATCACCCCGGTCACCGTCCCGGTGCGGGGCGGCACCGATGGCGCCCGGCTGTCTTACGAGGGCCTGCCCTGTCCCAACCTGTGCACCGGCGGAGAAAACTACCACGGCCGGTTTGAGTATATCCCCGTGGAGGACATGGAGCTGTGCACCCAGATGCTGGTGGAGCTGCTCTGCCTGTAACCTCCTGCTCAGACATACAACATGGGTGCAGCCCGGATTGGGCTGCACCCATTGGGTTTTTCTGTGGCGGGTAATGGAACGGCCTATCGTTTTTCCTCTGAATCTGCCGGGTGCTCCAGCTCCAGGGCACGTAAAGTGGCGGTGCCCTCGGTGAGGATACTCTGCCCACCGTCCAGAGCCAGCTGCAGCTGGTCCAGGGCCTGGCCCAGGGCCTCTGCGGCGGCGGTCATCTCCGCCTTGCTGCCGTCCATACGGGCAGCCAGGTCGGCAATCAGCCCATTGACCCGGTGATACATCTGCGCCGCCCGGTTCCGGGCCTGGCGCTCCACAGTCTCTGCCCGGCGGTAGGCGGCCAGCTCTTCGTCTTTCCAGTTGGTCTCGTCGCGGATTGGGGTGGCGGCCGGTTCTGTGAGCTGGGTTTCCAGCTCTTCCACCTGGGCCTTCAGCCGGGCATTTTCTGCCTGTAGGGCTTCCAGCTCCTCCTGGGAGGCTCCGTCCCCGGACCGCATCCGAAGGAGGGACAGGTCCCCCTCCAGGCGGGCGATTTCATCTCGCAGCTGGTTGACCTCCGCCGTGTGACGGGCCGTGGCAGTCTCCAGAAATCGGACGACATCCTCCCGGTTGAAGCCATGAAAGGCTGTGCGGAAATTCTGAACGGGTTCCGACATAACAATCTCCTCCCTGACGGATACATGATGGGCCGTCTTTTCCGGCGCCCGGCGGGGCCGGGGGGAGAAAACAGCGACGATACGGCATCATATCTGCATTTTGATTATTATATCACAGTTCCACTGGGAAAACAACAAAGATTCCCCCTTTTTTCCGCGATTCCCCGCCGCTGCCCACCGCCTTGTTTGGGGGAAGGACCGGCCAGACATACCCGCACTTTTCCCTGCATAGAGTGTCTTGTCACGACACAGCAGGGAGGGACGCGTATGACAGATCACATCGGAGAGAGAGCCTGCCAACTGGCTGTGTACATGATCGAAAACCGGGCCACCGTCCGGGCAGCGGCGAAGAAATTCGGGATTTCCAAGTCCACGGTCCACAAGGACCTATCCCAACGCCTGCCCCAATACAATCAGGCCCTGTACGAACAGGTCAAGGTCATCCTGGACACCAACAAGGCCCAGCGGCACATCCGGGGCGGCATGGCCACCAGGAAAAAGTACAAGGGAGAATAAATCCGGAGCCCTCCGGAGAAAGAGAAACGGGAGACGGCTGTGGCAGGTTGTCTCCCGTTTTTTGCCCATTTTCCGGCATAGCGCACGAAAGTCGCAGAGAACCGCCCAAATCTTTCGTCATTTTTCACATTTACGCCCGTCAGTTTTTGTGCAGAATCACATAGGCGAAAAAATTTTTGTCCGCCACATGAAGAATCTGGAAATTCCCATTGACGGCTTTGAAAAAGTGGATTATACTCAAGTCAGACACAAGACTGTTCGCCAACGGGGGACAGCTCAAGAACCATCATGCAGGAGGTTTCTTTTATGTACGATCGTGTTTTCAATTTCTCTGCCGGTCCCGCCACCATGCCGGAGCCTGTCCTGGAGGAGATCCGGGACGAGATGATGAACTACCGGGGTTCCGGTATGTGCGTCATGGAGATGAGCCATCGCTCCCCCGTCTTCCAGCAGATCATCGATGAGGCGGAGCAGGATCTGCGGGACCTGATGCACATCCCCGACAACTACAAGGTGCTGTTCATCCAGGGCGGCGCCACACTCCAGTTCGCCATGATCCCCATGAACCTGATGAAAAACGGCGTAGCCTGCTACGTGGAGACCGGCGCGTGGTCCAAGAAGGCGATTGCCGAAGCGAAAAAGTACGGCGACATTCACGTGGTTGCCTCCAGCAAGGACCGCAATTTCTGCTACATTCCCGACTGCAGCGATCTGGACATTCCCGAAAATACGGACTATGTGTACATCTGCGAGAACGAGACCATTCACGGCGTCACCTGGAACAAGCTGCCCAACACCAAGGGTCACGTGCTGGTCAGCGACCAGAGCTCCATGTTCCTGTCCCGTCCTTGCAACGTTGCCGATTACGGCATGATTTACGCCGGTGTACAGAAGAACGTGGGTCCCGCCGGTATGGTGGTGGCCATCATTCGGGAGGATCTGATTCGCGATCCCGCGGAGCTGGATCCCAAAACCCCCATTTACATGAGCTACAAGACCCATGCCGACAACGGCTCCATGTACAACACCCCCAACTGCTGGGCAATTTACTGCTGCGGCAAGGTCTTCAAGTACCTGAAGAGCATCGGCGGGCTGGAAGAGATGGAAAAGCGGAACATCGCCAAGGCAAAGGTGATGTACGATTTCCTGGATTCCTCCAAGATGTTCACCGGCACCGTCGATCAGGAGTTCCGCTCTCTCATGAATATCCCCTTCGTCACCGGCGACAAGGATCTGGACGCCAAGGTAGTCGCCGCCACCAAGGCCGCCGGCTATGACAATCTGAAGGGCCACAAGAGCGTTGGCGGCCTGCGGGCTTCCATCTACAACGCCATGCCCAAGGAGGGCGTGGAAGCATTGGTGGAGTTCTTGAAGAAGTTCGAGGCGGAAAACCAGTAAATTGGTATGGTTCCCTCGCGGGAACAGTACGCCCCGTCCCTGTGGAGGGATCCCCCTCCTGCCGCCGGGACGGTGGCCAAGAAAATATTTAGGAGACGATACATCATGAAAATCCTAGTCACCGACGGTATGGATAAAACCGCCCTGGAGCAGCTGAAAAACAACGGCCACGAGGTGACCGAGCAGTTTTACGCCCCCGAAGAGCTGGGCGCAGCCCTGAAAGAATATGACGCCGTGGTGGTGCGCAGCGCCACGAAGGTTCGCGCCAACCACATTGACGAAGCCAAAACCGGGAGATTGAAGTTGATCATCCGCGGCGGCGTAGGTGTGGACAACATCGACGTGAAGTACGCCGAAGAGGCGGGCATCACGGTGAAGAACACGCCGAGAGCCTCCTCCAACTCCGTGGCCGAACTGGCTATGGGCCACATGTTCTCCTGCGCCCGGTTCCTCTCCGTGGCGGGCCACACCATGCGGGAAGGCAAGTGGGAGAAGAAGGCCTATGGCAAGGGCTTCGAGCTGGGCGGCAAGACCCTGGGCATCATCGGCTTCGGCCGGATCGGCCAGGCCCTGGGCCGCATGGCCAAGGGCATTGGGATGCGTGTCATCGCCTTTGACGTCTACCACATCCCCGGCATTGAGGAGCAGATGGGCATCCCCTACGTGGAAATGGAGGAACTGCTGGCTCAGGCCGATTTCATCAGCGTCCACGCCCCCGCAGTGGACGGCGGCGCTCTCATTAATGCGGAGAGCATTGCCAAGATGAAAGACGGCGTCGTCATCATCAACACCTCCCGGGGCACCAATGTGGATGAAGCCGCCCTGCTGGAGGCGCTGGAGTCTGGCAAGGTCCGGGCCGCAGGCCTGGACGTGTGGGCAGAAGAGCCCGCCAAGAATGTGGCCCTGTACAGCCATCCCCGGGTTTCCTGCACGCCCCACATCGGCGCTGCCACCCAGGAGGCACAGGCGCGCATTGGCGAAGAAATCGTCAGCATCATTCAGAGCTTCTTCGCCTGATTTTCCCTTGTGATCCCCAGCCGAGGCTGGCTGTAATCTTTATTCCAACATACAGCGACCCGTAATTTTTACAAACATAAAAGGAGAAATTACTATGAACGCGTATCTGGCAAGTGTGATTGAGAATGTAAAAACCAAGCACGGCAATGAACCCGAGTTCGTCCAGACGGTAGAGGAAGTTCTCACCTCTCTGGAGCCCGTCATTGAGAAGCATCCCGAGTATGAGAAGGTAGACCTGCTGAACCGCATGGTGGAGCCTGAGCGGATGTTCACCTTCCGGGTGACCTGGCAGGACGACGAGGGCAAGTATCACACCAACACCGGCTACCGCTGCCAGTTCAACGGCGCCATCGGCCCCTACAAGGGCGGCCTGCGCTTCCAGAAGAACGTGTACCCCGGCATCATCAAGTTCCTGGGCTTTGAGCAGATCTTCAAGAACAGCCTCACCGGCCTGCCCATCGGCGGCGGCAAGGGCGGCAGTGACTTTGATCCCGCTGGCAAGTCCGACGCTGAGATCATGCGGTTCTGCCAGAGTTTCATGACCGCGCTGTACCGCTACATCGGACCGGACGTGGACGTACCCGCCGGCGATATGGGCGTGGGCGGCCGTGAGATCGGCTACCTGTACGGCCAGTACCGCCGCCTGAAGGGCGTGTGGGAGAACGGCGTGCTCACCGGCAAGGGCTTTAGCTACGGCGGCAGCCTGACCCGGCCCGAGGCCACCGGCTACGGCGCAATGTACTACCTCCAGGAAGTCCTGGAGCACGAGGGTGAAGACATCAAGGGCAAGACCATCGCCTGCGCCGGCTTCGGCAACGTGACCTGGGGCATCTGCAAGAAGGCCCTGCACCTGGGCGCCAAGGTTGTCACCCTGTCCGGCCCCGACGGCTACATCTACGATCCCGAGGGCGTGTCCTCCTGCGAAGAGAAGGTGGATTACCTCCTGGAGATGCGCAACTCCGGCCGCAACCGCGTGCAGGACTATGCCGACAAGTTCGGCGTGGAGTTCCACCCCGGCGAGAAGCCCTGGGGCGTCAAGGCCGACGTCATCATGCCCTCTGCTATGCAGAACGACGTGCACCTGGAGCATGCCAAGCAGATTGTTGCCAACGGCGTGAAGTACTACATTGAGGTGGCCAACATGCCCACCACCAATGATGCGCTGTTCTTCCTGATGCAGCAGCCCGGCATGATCGTGGCTCCCTCCAAGGCTGTCAACGCCGGCGGCGTGGCGGTCTCCGCTCTGGAAATGAGCCAGAACAGCGAGCGTCTGGTCTGGACCGCTGAGGAAGTGGATGCACAGCTGAAGGGCATCATGAAGAACATCCACAAGGTCTCTGTGGAGGCTGCTGAGGAGTACGGCCTGGGCTACAACCTGGTTGCCGGTGCCAACATTGCCGGCTTCAAGAAGGTTGCCACTGCGATGATGGAGCAGGGCGTGTTCTAAAGACCAATCCGTGCCAAATTGCCGGGACGGCGGAAGCCGTCCCGGTTTTTATATTTATATATATCGAATCATCAAAGCCCTGCGGCAGGATCCGGTGTACTGTGAGACATGGGCCCCTGCCAGACTGCCCCGGCTTTGTTTGTATTTCCAAAGCAGCATCGTGGGATCCCTGCCAGGTCTCCTCATTCATCTGGACAACTGCATAAATTTCGGGCCGTGGTGAAGCATGTTTCACCACGGCCCCTCTGGTTTTACTCTTAAAGTAGAACAATATGAGAAAGGATGACCGGAAGTTCCCATTTCTAGGGAGCTTGCAGAAGTAGCTGACCACTGCTTTGACCCAAAATGGAAACAGTTTCCAGGCGGTTCATGTGTTCTCGTTTCAAAGTAATGGACGGGTGAACATATCGCTGCAAAGTGGTATTGACATTGGCGTGGCCCAAGATTTCGCTGAGGGATTTGGGGTCAAACCCATTTTCAATACAGCGTGTGGCGAAGGTGTGGCGAAGGGTGTGGAAGGTAAAGGAATCCAGGCCAGCTTGGGTTAGAATGCGTTTATATTTGTCCAGACAGATGCGGGGTTCCAGGTATGCTCTTGTGCCGGTCAAGAGGTATATGTCTTCTGCTCTGCGGTGGGGTTCCAGGAATGTCAGAAGGAACGTAGGCATTGGAATGACCCGGTTAGAACTCTCTGTTTTGGGACAGTCGATGAGAATCTTGGTTTTCTGCTGTGCCTCTGGCGCCAGATCCTGAATCCGGAGAATGGTCTTATGAATGCGGATGGTGCCGCTCACAAAGGAGATGTCACCCCATTGCAGGGCGCACACCTCTCCAATCCGCAGCCCCCCATACAGTGCGGTTAAAATGCCCAAGTGTAAGGGGGCCGGTTGCTGGAGCAACACCGATTCCAATTTTGCCTGCTCCTCACGGGTCATGATTTTGGTGACCGGTTGGCGGCTTTTGGGGTAAAACATCTTGCTTTGTGCGGCGCAGGGATACTGATTTCGCTGGGCATACTCCAGGACCTGGAGTAGGACAGAGCGGATGTCTGCTACCGTTTTTGGGGAGAGACCGCCTTTCCCGTCGGCTCTGCCGGTGTGCAGCTTCTCCCGCAGGAAGCCGTCCAGCACCTCCAGCGTGAGGGCATATAGGCGGCGCTGACCCAGACTGGGCAACAGGTGATGCCGGATCAGATTGGTATAATGGGCGTAGGTGGACTCCTTGATGCTGTCTTTTCGGGTGGATAACCATTCCCAGGCGACCTCTTCCAGTGTGGCTTTTCCTTTGCAGTGGTCTGACTTTCTGGTTTGGGATGATGTGGTACGCCGCAGGAAATCGTTCCTCTTTTCCTTGGCTTCCAAGTAGGTCTTTCCGTATACAGAGCGGTATATGGCCTTTCCATCCGGTGTATGGGAAGAGATCACCCGTGCCTCCCAGCGTCCGTCTTTGCGCTTCCGGATGTTTTCACCGTGTCGTCCCATTGTCAGTTTGCTCCTTTCATGTCGCATATCTCCATCCACTCAACGCTGTGTTGACCCGAAAGCTTGACCCAAAATCGGGCAGATCTCCAGTCGTAATTGCTGAAAACGAGAGCGGTTTTTCCTGCCTGTAGAGTTGACAACCCCACAAATTATGGTATATTATATGTGAACAGTGAGGGGATGGGTCGCGTTCTGACCATTCTCATATTGTTCTACTTTAAGAGTATGGGAGGGGATTCGTTGGAAAACCGGAAAAAGCCATACATTGCGCCTGCTATGGTTTTTTATCCGGCTGGCTCGGTGAACTATATTCGCCTGACGGCTGAGCTGGCCAAAGAGTACTCAGGAACGCGCCCAGATCCTCACGTTGCTTCGTCGGCTGTGGATTATGATACCCCGGTAGAAGGCCAATCATTCCCCACCATTCCGAGCGAAGGGCAAACAACAATTTTTATTTAATTTAAGGAGGACATCATGAAACTCGTACGTAAATCGATTGCACTTTTGCTGGCCCTGGTTATGGTGCTGGCGTTGGGCACCACCGCATTCGCCGCTCCGGTAACATACCTGGCGGGTGCAAGCTTGAGTTATACTGTTCCCAGTAGTGCCAGCCTCAATCAAAACATTCAAGCTGGTAGTGTAACGAAAAATGTTGGTGAGACCGGCTTTTATCAGCGGCTACCGCGCCTGACCCATAAGTGTGCAAACTGTGGATACATATTAACCGAAGATATCCCTGATGATTATCGGGTTAGTTCCACTGTGGGTTACACGCTGTCTAATCCCAGTATCTTGAAGGATTGCGAATTTACCTTGGCATATGCCAGCAACTTCTCCGGCTATGAAACGTGGCCTTGCCTGGAGTTCGACTACACTGCCGCAAAGCCCGGCACAACAACTGTTACTCTGAAATTCTACTATAACTTTAATGCAGCAGCAGACTCTGGCTACTGCCCGTATTGCGGTAATCGTGTTACGGTTCCAAGCAATTATAACTGGTACTACGACATTGTTACTTTTACCGTCCATGTCGATGGTGAAGAGGAAACAGATTACGTTCTGACCTACGATACCAACGGCGGCAAAGAGGCCAACTGGACCGATACCCAGACCACCACGGCGGATTACGCGGACTTCACCGTCTCCAGCACCGTTCCCACCCGGGACGGCTACACCTTCCTGGGCTGGGCGGACGCCGCCACTGCAACCCAGAGCAGCTATCAGGCTGACGACACCCTGCGGCTGACCAAGAGCACCCCCACCAAGACCATCTATGCCGTCTGGCAGAAGAATGTGGAGAAGTACACCGTAGAATTCCAGTATCCTGCTGGTACCACCGTGGAGACCCTGGAAGTAGAGCAGGGCCAGACCGTCACCACCCTGGGTGAGGAAAAGTTCTACGACGGCGCGTATGACGAGACCTACAACTGGAAGCTGACCGGCTGGCAGGATCAGAACGGCGCAACCTACGGCCTCCTGGAAGACATCACCGTCAATGGCAATCTGGTTCTGACCCCTGTGGTGGATCAGGCGCTGCTGCTGTGTGACGGCCCCACCGGCAACGTGATGGGCGTCCTCTTCGAGAGCGACTACACAGCAGGCCGGAATGATCTGCTGGCTGGCACTCTCAGCTATACCTCCCCCATGACTGCTGCCGTTGCTCCTGGCGGTGACAAGGGCTTTGCCGTCAACGGAACCCGCAAGACCGTCTTCGGTATGGAGCAGGATGTGGACTACACCTTCGCCGGCTGGTTCTTTGCCCCCGGTCAGGGTACAGACAATGCCCACCTGAACTGGACTGCCGACAACAACGTGGGCACTGCCGACCTGTTCCACTGCGACCAGGTGCAGGACAACCGGATCTATGCTTACTGGATCTACGCCGACTATTCTGCTGCTCAGATCGGCTACCAGAGCAACAGCCTCCGCGCGACCAATGTGTACATCAACGCCACCGTGCCCGATGACATCTTCCACCACTATGGCTTCGTGGTCTCCACTGCCGCTACCGAGAATGATGAGGACAATCTGGTCATCGGTGGTGTGATCGGCGGCAAGAAGGTGGGCAACTACCAGAAGGAAACCGTCTATGAGACCTTCTGCGCTGCCCCCATCTACGAAGAGGAGTATACTGCTCAGGACTTCAACTCCGGCCTGCCTGGCTATGATGCAAATCGTACGGGCTACATCACCTATTTCTACTGGAGAAATATGCAGCTGAAGAACGCCAGCGGCGATTTCACCACCCTGTCTGCCCGCGCTTACTACCAGACCCTGGAGGGAACTGTGGTCTATGGCGACATGTCTCAGGTTACCTTCGAGCCGAACAACATTTACAATCCCATGTTTGGTGGATCTGACTTCTAATTTGATTCCTTCTGATCTGAAAAGGAGACCCCGATGAAACAACTGACTCGCTCATTGGCGCTGCTCCTGACCCTGGTCCTGACGTTTGGCTGCCTGCTGCCCTCCGCCTCCATGGCGGAGGGTCAGGCGCCTGCCTGGAACGGGATCCCCGCCACATCCTTTGCTGGCGGTAGCGGCACAGAAAGCGACCCTTACCTCATCTCCAACGGTGCTGAGTTGGCCTATTTGGCGCAAAAGGTCAATGAAGACAACACCACCCAAAATCCATACCGCAGCGCTTGGTACAAACTGACGGCGGACATTGACCTGGGGAACCAGGAGTGGACCCCCATCGGGTGGAACAGCAGCACATCCTACTATTTCTGTGGCACCTTCATCGGCGGTGGTCACACCATCAGCCACCTCAAGATCTCTGGCAGCCAGAACAATGTCGGTCTCTTCGGCAATTTGGCGGCTGCAAACATCTGTGACTTCACCATCCGGGACAGCAGCATTCAGGGCGGCCACTATGTGGGCGCGTTCGCTGGCAGCACTGGTGCATCCCCCAGTCCCATTGTGAAGCTCTGCAACCTCCATGTGGTGGATTCCACAGTGAAGGGTGTGTATGGGGTAGGCGGCATTTTGGGCTTTGCCAATGTGGGCAGCTCCAATACCATGACCCTGTGCTGCTCCAGCATCCAGGGCGGCACGGTTTCTGCCAGCCAGTATGCAGTGGGTGGCCTGATTGGCCACGTCTATGCGGCCAAGGTGAAAATTCACCGCTCTTGGTGCGAAGCGGATGGCATCCGCTCCAGCTCCTACGGTGGAGCGGGCGGCATTGTAGGTATGGCGGCGGATCCCTATGGCTCCACCACATCTCAGGCAAACATTGCCGACTGCTACAATACGGCGCCGGTCAGTGTCGGTTCTCCCTATAATGGCACCCAATATTACAACGCAGCGGGTGGCATTCTGGGGTACAGCAAAGGCGCTGGTACCACAGTGGAACGCTGCTACAATGCTGGCACCATCACTGCTGGCAGCTCCATGTCCAAAAACATCTCCTATGCAGCCGGGATCTGCGGCTACAGCATGGGCGGCAGCTATACGAACTGCTATCAGGCTGGTTCTGTGGCCACCACCAATACCAACACCAGCAGCAAGCCTACCCTGAGCGGCATCCGCTGCAACAGTGGTACGGTTGACTACTGCTATTATACAGCCGATACCTTCACCTCCAACAGCCAGTATTTCACCAAGTCCACAAGCGGCACGGAAATTGCCGATGTGGCTGCCATTGTGACGCGGATCAGCCAGGATGCTGCCTGGACCGGCACCGGCTATTGGAAGCTCTCAGACAGCGATTTGCCCACCCTCACAGGCTGCATCGGACCCGATGGGACCTGCACCTGCGGTTGTGGCTGCCACTGCGCGCCCAAGGAAGAGGAGCCGGTATCTCTTACGGTGGAATACCAGTACCCCGCCGGGACCACCTATGAAGTCCTCTCCGTCCAGGAAGGCGACACCACCACGACTTACGGCCCCGAGATTTTCTACACTGGCGAGTACGATGAGACATACGGCTGGGTGTTGACCGGCTGGTATGACCAGGCGGGCAATGCATATGGCCTGCATCAGGAAATCACTGTGACCCAGAGCTTGGTTCTCACACCCAAGTATACAGAGGTGCTGCTGCTCTGTGATGGCAACACCGGCACGGTACTGCAGGTGCTGCGCCAAGAGGATTATACTTCTGGCCGGAACGACCTGCTGGCGGGTGGCTTGGACTACACCGGAACGGACATGCAGGTGAAAGGAACCGGCAAGTCCACGGCAGACGGCGAATATACTTTTGCAGGCTGGTTCTTCCAGCCCTCTGGAAACCAGGCTGGCCACGCGCTGGACTGGACGGCCGAAAACAATGTGGGCGCCGCCGACCTGTTCCACTGTGATCAGGTGCAGAACCATCGGATTTATGCCTATTGGATCGACGCCGGCTATTCCCAGGCGAAAATTGCTTACCGGGCAGATGCCAAGAGTGCCCGGGAAGTGTACATCAACTCTACCGTGCCGGATGACCTCTTCCAGGCTTATGGGTTTGTGGTCTCCACCAAAGCCAAGCCAGAGGACGAATCCCGCTTGATCATTGGCGGCACCATCGATGGCAAGCCAGTAGGGAACTATGAAAAGACCACGGTTTATGAGACCTTCAAAGCTGCGCCCATTTACGAACGGGATTATACGGCCAAGGACTTTAACGGTGGCCTTCCCGGCTACAACAACCAGGGCGCCGGAGACGGGTATGTCACTTATTTCTACTGGATGTACATGCAGCTGAAAGACGCCAATGGCAATTTCACCACCCTCTCTGCCCGCGCCTATTACCGGACGTTAGAAGGCACCCTGGTATATGGTGACATGAACCAGGTGACGTTCAGCGCTAACACCATCTGCAGTCCCCTTGCCTAACCGGCCTGGGGAACAGAAATTCCCAACCAAACTAGGAGGTACACATTATGAACGACTTGTCCAACATGCCCCTCGTCACCCCGTTGCTCGACACCCAGTGGGTTCCTGATGGCTCCGGTGAAGCTCCCTTCTCCCTGGGAGACGGCGCCGTTGTCTACGGTCACCAGACTGCTTCTGGCGCCGTATATGATGAATCCGGCAACCTGCTCGGCCACATCTAAGAGGGACCAGTCACGCGGCAGGTGGGGTTTCCCCACCTGCCGCGCTCACTTTCCGTGGGCAGCGGAATCGGCCTCCATCAGTGGGGCTGGTGCTGTGAAGGTTCTGACGTTGTACGCAGGTCTGCCGCTGTGGTATGGGGGCTGATTCCCGGGCCTGCTAGATTTCAAAGAGGGAGGAATTCCCATGACCATTTCCTTTTCCGGATTGACCTTCCAAATTCAGTTGCTCTATCCAGGCACGGAGCGCTTTTTCGCAGGGTTTCTCACAGACAGTCCGTCCTATACTGCCTGCTTGCGGGTTACCCAGGAGGATCTGCGCCAGGCCGCTTGCTATTGCCCGGCAGATGCGTCCCCGGAATTTCTGGAGACGGTTGCTCTGCGTCGGCGTTTGGCGGACCTGCTGCTTTCTCATGACCGCTGCCTGTTTCATAGTGCGGCCATGGTGTTCCGGGAACAGGCGTACCTGTTTGCCGCCCCCAGCGGCACTGGGAAGACGACCCAGCTGAACCTCTGGCGGGAGCTTTATCCGGAGGAGACCACCATCCTCAATGGAGACAAGCCGGTCCTACAGTTCCTGGACACAGGGACCATTGTAGTCCATGCCAGTCCCTGGCGGGGGAAGGAATCTCTGGGTGGCACGGGGTCGGCGCCTCTGGGTGGGATCATCTACCTACGTCAGAGCCAGGCGGACCGGTGGGCGCCCATGCCGCCTGGGGCTGCCATTCTTCCCATGCTGGGCCAGTTTTTCTGCACAGACCGGACGGAAGAGCACTATCGGCTCCTGCTGCCGCTGCTCAAGCGGCTGGTGTGTGCAACCCCCATCTGGCTCTTGGAAAACCGGGGAGGGCCGGAATCTGCCCGGCTTTGCCACGACCGATTACTAGAAAGAAGGGAGTGTGTCCTATGTTGAAGACTCGACCAGGTGTTGTGCATGAGGAGATTTGCGGGGAACATCTGCTGGTTGCAACCCAAGCTGCCCGGCGCACCTGCCGCCATTGGGCGCTGCAGCTGAATGATGCAGGGTATTTCATTTGGAAGCTGCTGGAGGAGACGCCTTGCCAAAAGGATGCATTGCTCCAGGCGTTCAGTGAGCATTATACTGCGCCCATGGCGCAGGCGACGGCGTATGTGGGGCAGTTTTTGGAGCAAATGCTGTCGAACGGCTTTGTCTATGAAACGGAGGCCGCTGAGTCATGACGTTGGAACAGGCTTTTTTTATCCAAGCGTTGGCAGCCTACATCCAGGGGAAATCCGATATTCGGGTTCCTGGTGGCTGGGAAGGCCTGGATTGGTCCCAACTGCTGCGGTATGCCAAGACCCAGAATCTGGCGGGGATCTTTTATGTGCAGTGCCGAGATAAACTGTCCCAAATCCCATCCCTGCAATCCACGTTGACAGAGCTTCAGTCCGGATTTGTGGCGGAGGCCGTCCATAGCATTGCCCTACAGCGGGACTTTGCTCAGCTGGAGCAGCATCTCACAGAGGCGGAAATCTCCTTCCTCCCATTTAAGGGCAGTGTGCTGTCCCAATATTACCCCACCCCCCAGCTGCGCACCATGGGGGACATTGACTTTTTGATCCACGGGTCTGACCGGCTCCGGTGCCATCAGCAGATGTGCTCTTTGGGCTATACGCCGGCGGCAGATCCTGGTGCGGTGTGGACTTACTCAGACGGTGTGGTCACCTATGAGATCCATAGCCACATGCTCTATGAGTCCCTGGCGAACCAAGTCAACTACCAAGACTATTTTGACGAGGCCTGGAAATATGCCCACCCTCTTCTGGACACCAGCCGGTATCAGATAGATGAAAACTTTCATTTTGTGTTCTTGATGGTCCATACGGCAAAGCACATCATCAACAAGGGCTGTGGCCTGCGCCCCTTCCTGGACATGGTGTTTTTCACCCGGGCTCAGGGCCGCAATATGAACTGGGTGTGGATTACCCAACAACTGGAGAAACTGGAACTTCTCACATTTACGCAAACCTGTTTCTCCCTTTGTGAGAAGTGGTTTGGCGTGACGATGCCCATTTCCTCCTGCCCTCTGGATGAGACATTTTATCTGAGCGCAACCCGGAAGGTATTTGAGGATGGTATTTTTGGCCATATCAACCAACAAAATGTTACTGCATCTGTGGTCAAACAGATCCACCGGTCCTCGCGACCCCGCATTCTGGTTTTGCTGGGAAACACCTGGAAGAAGATTTTTCCCCCATACTGGGACATGCGGCAGATTCCCTGGTACTCCTTTGTGGATGGGAAACCGTATCTGATGCCCGTTGCTTGGATCTATCGGTTCTTCTATTGCCTGTTCCGCAAGCCCAAGGCTGCGGCGGAGAATCTGACGAGTCCCTATGCCCAGCGGGACGAGATGACAGCCCGGGAAGAGTTCATTACAAGCTGGGGACTGTAGACTGGCACTGTAAAATGCCCCCTATCACTACCCGATAGGGGGCATTAAAATAACAAAATACGTTGAGTCATTCCCGCCCACCTTCGCCATCCACCGTAGTGGCGGACCTATGTGTCTGCCTAGTGGGGACACTACGCGTTTTTCACAAATGTTCGGCGAATTCGCAATGCCTACCACGGGCGGACACATAGGTCCGCCCCTACGGAGAGATCCCCATGTGGTGCATGAACGGACTTTTTGGCGTTTCCGCAAAATGTACCGATTTTCTGCTCGAAATGGGGCATTCAAATGAGAAAATACGTCGGATTACTTCTTCCCATCGTCCCGATTCCCCGTAGGGGCGGACCTATGTGTCCGCCCGGAGGGGACATCGTACGTTTTTCACACATGTTCGGCGAATTCGCAATGCCTCCAACGGGCGGACACACAGGTCCGCCCCTACGATGAGATACCGGCGCGGTGCATGGATGCGCCTACCCCTCAGAATGGTCCAGCGCCGCAATTAGCGGATGGTTTCTACCTTGATGGTGTTGGTGTTGCCAGGCAGCCCATTGATCTGGCCGCCGGTCAGAACCACATTGTCTCCCGCTTGCAGGTGGCAGACCTGTTTTGCCTGGTGCAGGGCATGGTAGAACATCACGTCGATGGAATTGAATTCCTCGCTGAGCACAGGCGTGACGCCCCAGCTGAGGGCCAGCTTCCGCCAGGCCCGCTCTGTGGTCGTCATGCCCACAATGTCAGCCGGGCAGCGGAAGCGGCTGACCATCCGGGCGGTGCGGCCGCTCATGGAGCTGACCACAATGCACTTGGCCCCCAAGTCAATGGCCATGGCGCAGGTGGCATGGGACACGGCGTCCAGATTGCTGCGGATTTCGAACTCTGTGTTATGGAAGCGGTGAATGTAGCTGATGTGTTTCTCGGTGTACTCCGCAATTTCCGCCATGTTTTTCACAGCCGCCACCGGGTATTTACCAGCGGCAGTCTCGCCGGAGAGCATCACGGCGGAGGACCCGTCGTAGACGGCGTTGGCTACATCGGAGATCTCTGCCCGGGTGGGCCGGGGGTTGTGGATCATGGATTCCAGCATCTCCGTGGCAGTGATGACCCGCTTACCCAGGAGGCGGCATTTGTTGATGAGGTACTTCTGAATGGCCGGAACCTCCACGAAGGGAATTTCCACACCCAGGTCCCCCCGGGCGACCATGACGCCGTCGGCGATCTGACAAATCTCCTCGATGTGGTCTACGCCGGAGCGGTTTTCGATTTTGGCGATGATGTCGATGTCACTGCCGCCATTCTCGTCCAGGAAGGTCCGCAGATCCTCCATGTCCTGACGATTGGACACAAAGGAGGCGGCCACGAAGTCCACGCCGTTTTGGATTCCAAAGAGCAGGTCCTCCCGGTCCTGTTGACTGAGGAAGGCCTGGGCCAGGACCCGGTTGGGGAAGTTCATGCTCTTCCGGTCAGAAAGCTCCCCGCCTGCCACCACACGGCACAGGGCGTTGCTGCCCTCCAGCTGCTCCACCCGGAAAATGACCAGGCCGTTGTTGACCATGATGGTATCTCCCACCTCCAGATCTTTGACAAGACCCTGGTAGGTGACGGAGACCCGGGTTTCATCTCCAACCACATCGTCGGTGGTAAATGTAAACAGGTCGCCATCTTGCAGGGTGACCCGCTTGTTTTGAAAGGTTTTGATCCGGTATTCCGGCCCCTTGGTGTCCAGCATGATGGCAATGGGCAGGTTCAGTTTCTCCCGGACTTTGCGAATCAGATGGATTTTCTCCTGGTGCTCCTGGTGGGAGCCGTGAGAAAAGTTCAGGCGCGCCACATTCATGCCCGCCAAGCACATCTGCGTCAGGGTCTCTTCATTTTCACAGGCCGGCCCGATGGTGCAGATAATTTTCGTTTTTCGCATATAACATCCTCCTAGATCCGAATATTCTGGACCATCATACCACGGATGCCGCATTTTTCAAGGGAAAACCTGCCATACCCGCCAATTTGCACAGAGCGCACAACAATCCATTGACATTTCCCTCCGGTTCTTGTATAATTGCATCGAATCGCAGAACAAATCACTCTTCGGGGAGCCGGACGATTCCGGCTGAGATTGGGCGAAGCCGAGCCCTCACCCGCGAACCTGATACGGGTTATGCCGTCGTAGGGAAAGATGCAGATATGGACGTATCGCATTGCGCACCACCGGCGGGTTTGCAATGCGATATTATTTTGGGGTGTTCCCCAAAACTGGAGGTATCTGTTCCTATGACAAACACCCACGCATCCCATCTTCGGATCCGGGCCCTGTGCGAAGGGGCCATCATGGTGGCGCTGGCCCAGGCCTTGAGCTACCTGAAGTTTATGGAGCTGCCAAACGGCGGTTCCCTGACCCTGGCGATGTTTCCCATTGTGTTCTTTTCCCTGCGTTGGGGGCTGGGCCAGGGCTTGCTGGCAGGCTTTGTGTTCGGTCTGCTGCAGCTGATTTTTGACGGGGCGTATGCCTGGGGCTGGCAGTCCATGCTGCTGGATTATCTGGTGGCCTTCACGCCCCTGGGCCTGGCGGGCCTCTTCCGGGGGAAGGCCTGGGGCATTTTCCCGGGTACCGTGCTGGGCTGCGGGGTCCGCTTCCTGGTCCATTTCATCAGCGGCGTCACCATTTATCGGATTTATGAACCCACGAACATTCCCGGCATCGGCACTTTCGACAATGCCAATCTGTATTCCCTGGTGTACAACGGCAGCTACATGCTCCCCAACACCCTGCTGGCCCTGGCCATTGCGGCGGTGCTGTACATCCCCATGAAGCGATACTTCGCCGGCCAGGATATCCGCCGGTGAGTCTTCCCCTGCGGGTCTGTTGCAAAGCGGGCACGGAGGTATTTTGCAGCATCCTGTAAAATACCTCCGGTTTTTGCAATGGATCCGCTTTTTTTGGAAAACGGGCAACCTGTGCGCTGGACAGCTGGGATATTTTGGCGTATAATTAAATAAAAGGGGGGAAAAGCAATGGCAATTCTGCAAAAAAGTCGATTTTTTTGCCGGATCGCCTGTAGCGTGGTCATGCTCTTCCTGTGTGCTGGGGTTGCAGGCGGATCGGCCTGGTGTACGGAGGCGCCTTGTGATGTGCAGCGGGTTGGGTTTTATGCTGCTTCCCCAAGCCGCGTGGCCGGGCCGTCTCAGTTTGCACAGAACGTGTCTACGCTGCAAGGCCCTGCCAATGGGCGGAATCTGGCGGTAGTACAGCTGATTCGCAGGGACTATGAAGAGGCCAGGCTGAGCCGCCTCTTTCCTGTCCGCCCTCTGGAGCCCAGGCAGAAGGAGACCATTTGCTACGGCCGGAGCGGATCCGGGCGGGAGCTTCTGGCGTACCGCTTTGGCACAGGGAAGCATGTCCTGGTGGCGACATTTGCCATTCACGGCTGGGAGGACAATTTCCAACAGGACGGTCAGCTGCTGTCTGATACGGCGTACCTGCTGATGCAGGCGCTGACTGGCCCCGCTGCACAGCGGCTTACTTCCGGAGACTGGACGGTGTATGTGCTGCCCTGCCTCAATCCCGACGGCCTGTATGACGGCTGGACCTGCAATGGGCCGGGGCGCTGCACCACCCATTGCCTGGATGCAGACGGCCTTGTGGAAGAGGGGACTGGCGTCGACCTGAACCGGTGTTTCCCTTACAGTTTTGTGAGTGATTACAGCGCCCGGAATTATTGCGGCAGCGAGCCCCTGAGGGCTCGGGAGGCGGTGGCACTGGCGCAATTTACCCAGTCTGTGATGGGGGACGGATACAACATTTTGATCGATACCCATGGCTGGTACTGCCAAACCATTGTCTCCGGCGGCTGGTCTGGGGATCTGTTTCAGACGTTTCAGGATTATTTTCCCGGAAACAGCTACGCCTCTCTGCGGGGGGCGGAGGGATATTACAGCGCCTGGGCGGCCTATGAGCTGGGGTATGACGCGTGCCTTTTTGAGTTCCCGTCCGTCTCCAGCGCCCGGGATTTCCGGGAGAAGGGGTATGGGCAGGACTATGTGGAAGCGGTCTGCGCCATTCTGGAGACCTATGGAAGCAGGTAGAGACGTCATCTTTTTAAAATTTGATCCGTTTTTTCAAAGAAACGGGGGTTTCTCCCGGAATTTCTTGAGAAAAACCTCTTGCACAATGAACCCATGTGTGCTATAATGTCCATAATCATGGTTGACTTACGGAAGAGAGGGGTGCGCCCCTCTCTTTCTTGCTGAGAAAGGCGTGTTATTATGAAAATCACAGAGCAGGTGGCCGGCTTTGCCCGCCCGGTTGTGGAAGGTCTGGGCTGCAAACTGTGGGATGTGGAATATGTCCGGGAGGGAGCGGATTGGTTCCTCCGGGTTTATATTGACAAAGACGGCGGCGTGGACATTGCCGATTGCGAGGCCATTTCCCGGGCCCTGGACCCCATCCTGGACGAGGAGGATCCCATCCCGGACAGCTACCACTTTGAGGTCTGCTCTGCCGGGCTGGAGCGGGTGCTGAAGCGTCCCGGGGATTTTCAGCAGTTTCTCCACTGTCCCGTGCTGGTGAAGCTGTACCGCCCCAAAGACGGGGCGAAGGAATATCCCGGCATTTTGGAGGGCTACGACAATGGCTGCGTCACCATTTCGACCGGCGCTGGCGCCCTCACCTTTGAAAAATCGGAGATTGCCCAGGTGCGGCTCCGGGTGGAATTCTGACAGGAGGAAACAGTCATGGCCAGAAATGTAAAGAAGAAAAATCCAGAGCCCCAGCTGTGCCAGCCCGCGGAGATTTTTGCCGCGCTGCAGATGCTGGAGAAGGAGCGGGGCATTCCGGTGGACTATATGGTAGATCGGATTAAGCAGGCGCTCATCAATGCCTACCGGAAGGACCGGGAGGATCACAAGGAGATTGCCGCCGAGAACGTAGAGGTGGTGCTCACCGAGTCCGCCATGTCCATGGTCCAGCAGCGGACCGTGGTGGAGGAAGTGGGGAACCCCGCCGGGGAGATTGCTCTGGATGCGGCGCGGAACACCGCACCCCATGCCCAGCCGGGCGACGTCATCCGCATCCCAGTGAAGATCGAGAACTTCGGCCGCATCGCCGCCCAGACCGCCAAGCAGGTCATCATCCAGGGCATCCGGGAGGCGGAGCGCGGCGCTGTTTACGACAACTATTCCTCCAAAGCCCAGGAGATTCTCACTGGCACCGTCCTGCGGATTGACCCCACCGGGGGCGACATGTTTGTCCGGATCGGCACCGGCACGGAGCGCTCCGACGCCGTCCTGCGGTCCGGAGAGCAGATCCCCGGCGAGGTCTACCAGGAGGGCGACTTGATCCGGGTGTATGTGGTGGATGTACACCGCTCCAACCGTGGCCCCCAGGTGTTTGTCTCCCGGACCCATCCCAATCTGGTCCGTCGGCTCTTCGAGCTGGAAGTGCCGGAGATTGCCGAGGGCCTGGTGGAGGTGCGGAACATTGCCCGGGAACCCGGTTCCCGGACCAAGATTGCCGTTCGGGCGGCCCAGGAGGACATTGATCCGGTGGGCGCCTGCGTGGGTCCCCGGGGCGGCCGTGTAGGCGCCATTGTAAACGAGCTGCACGGGGAAAAAATGGACATCATCACCTGGTCCGAGGACCCCTGCCAGTATGTGGCCGCCGCCCTCAGCCCTGCGGATGTGGTCTCCGTGGACTTGATCCCCGGGCAGAAGGCCTGCCGGGTGGTGGTCCCCGACGATCAGCTGAGCCTGGCCATCGGCAAAGAGGGCCAGAACGCCCGCCTGGCAGCCCGGCTCACCAGCTATAAAATTGACATCAAACCCGCCTCCAAGGCCTCGGAATTCCAGGAAGAGGACCTGGCAGAAGCGCCCGAAGCGCCTCAGGAGGCAGAGGCAGAATAAACCGGGCGCCAGTCCGGAACATCAAAGGAGGGAGCCTTCATGCAGAGAAAAATACCCATGCGCCAGTGTATGGGTTGTCGGGAACGGAAGCCAAAACGGGAGCTGATTCGTGTGGTCCGCTCGCCAGAGGGCGTGGTCAGCCTGGATTTCCAGGGGAAGGCTCCCGGCCGGGGCGCTTACCTGTGCCCGGACCCCAATTGTTTGAAGAAGGCCGTGCGATCGAAATCCTTAGAGAGAAATTTAGAGACTTCCATTCCAGCTGAAGTGCTGGAGCGGTTGGCCCAGGAAATGGAGGCGCGTCATGAAACCTAATGCCATCGGTTACCTGTCCCTGGCCAAGAAGGCAGGACGGATTGAGATCGGGGAGGAAGCCGTCGGAGCGGCTGCGCGATCTGGCCACGCCAGGCTTTTGATCCTTGCAAACGACGCTCCGGGGCGGGCGCTGCGCCAGGCCCGGAATATGGTGACCTGTACGGATCAGCAGATGGTCCTGGTCCCCTTTACCAGGGAGGAGCTGGGCGCGGCCCTGGGCAAGAGCCTCATATCCTTTGCGGCAATTACCGATCCGGCCCTGGCCCTGGCCTTTTTGCAGGCCCTGGAGGATCCGCAACGGTATGCCGGAGCGCTGGAGAATCTGACCAGGCAGACCAGGCGGGTGCGCCAGCGCCAGTTGGAGGAGAAGGCCCACCAGAGAAATCTCCTGCGCGGAAAACACAGACATCAGCCAAAACCACCGGCTGATCATCCAAAAGCCGGACCAGGCAGCCCGGCTGCCCAGTCCAAGCGGCAGGCGAAGCCCGCCGCCCCGAAGCAATCCCCCGGTCGCGGGCCCGCCGTCAGGAAGCACGGTAAGAAGTCACATGGAGGTGCGGAATTATGAGTTTTATCAAGTATCGAGTCCGAGAAGTGGCCGCTGATTTCGGCATGACGCCGAAAGAGGTGACGGAGGTCATCGGCAAGTATTTCGACAAGCCGAAGAGCAACAGCCAGGTGCTCACCGACGAGCAGCTGAACGCTGTCTTTGACCACATCACCCAGAATCATCAGATCGGCTCTCTGGAGCAGGTCTTTGCCGCCGCCAAACAGCCGGAGGCCAAGCCGGCGAAAGAGACCCCCAAAGCCGCTGCCCCGGTCAAGGCCAGCCCCGCAGCTGCCAAGACCCCAGCGCCGGCTGCCGCTGCCGCACCTAAGCCCGACCCCAAGCCCGCAGAGCCGGAGCGCAAGCGGGAGCGCCGTGTGGTGGATACCTCTGCCGTGCAGGTCAACTCTGCCCGGTTTGACGACCGGGTGGATACCCTGGTTTCCGAGCGGATCCAGAATATTACCGGCGGCAAGCAGAAAATTGGCAGCAAGAGCAATAAAAAGGGCGGAAAATTCCAGAGCAGCAAGGCCCGCTCCGAAGAGCAGGAAAAAATGCGCCGCTTGCGTATGGAAGTCATCAAAAAGACGCCGCTCACTGTGAAAATCCCCGATGAAATTGTGGTGGCAGAGCTGGCCAGCCGCATGAAAAAGACGGCGGCGGAGGTCATCAAGGCCCTCCTGCGCAACGGCGTCATGGCCTCCATCAACGAGACCATTGACTTTGACACCGCCGAATACGTGGCCACGGAGCTGGGCTGCAAGGTCGAGCGGGAGGTCACCATTACCATTGAAGAGCGACTCATTGACGATCATGTGGACACCGCCGAGGAGCTCCAGCCCCGGAGTCCCGTGGTGGTGGTGATGGGCCACGTGGACCACGGCAAGACCAGCCTGCTGGACGCCGTGCGGAAGACCAACGTGGTATCCGGCGAGGCCGGCGGCATCACCCAGCACATTGGCGCTTATACCGTCCAGATCAATGGGAATCCCATTACCTTCCTGGATACTCCGGGCCATGCGGCCTTCACTTCCATGCGTGCCCGCGGCGCCATGTGTACGGACATTGCCATTCTGGTGGTGGCCGCCGACGACGGCATCATGCCCCAGACGGTGGAGGCCATCAACCACGCCAAGGCCGCCCAGATTCCCATCATTGTGGCCATCAATAAGATGGATAAGCACGGGGCAAACCCCGACCGGATCAAGCAGCAGCTGACCGAGTATGATCTGGTCCCCGAAGAATGGGGCGGCGAGACGGTGATCTGCCCCATCTCCGCCAAGTCCGGCCAGGGCATTGACGAGCTGCTGGAGATGGTCATCCTCACTGCCGAGGTGCAGGAGCTGAAGGCCAACCCCAACCGCCCTGCCAAGGGCACCGTCATTGAGGCCCGGCTGGACCGGACCCGGGGTCCCATTGCCACCCTCCTGATCCAGAACGGCACCCTGAACCAGGGCGATGTGATCATCGCCGGCACTGCCGTGGGCCGTGTCCGGGTGATGACCGACGACAAGGGCCGCACTGTGAAGACAGCCGGGCCTTCTGTCCCGGTGGAGATCACCGGCCTGGCCGACGTCCCCGCTCCCGGCGACGAGTTCAACGCCGTTTCCGACGAGCGCATGGCCCGGGAGCTGGTGGAGCAGCGCCGTCAGGCAGAGAAGGATGCAGCCGCCCAGCTCAATACCAAGGTCACTCTGGACAACCTCTTTGCCATGATGCAGGAGGGCGAGATGAAGGATCTGAACCTGATTGTCAAGGCCGATGTGCAGGGTTCTGCCGAGGCGTTGAAGGCCAGCCTCCTGAAGCTGACCAACGACGAGGTCCGGGTCAAGGTGATTCACACCGGCGTGGGCGCCGTCAACGAGTCCGACATTCTTCTGGCTTCTACGGCCAACGCCATCGTCATCGGCTTCAATGTTCGCCCCGATGCGGCCGCCCAGGCCAGCGCCCAGCGGGCCAAGGTAGATGTGCGGATGTACCGGGTGATTTACGACGCCATCAATGAGATTGAGGCCGCCTTGAAGGGCATGCTGGCGCCGAAGTACCACGAGGTGGTCATCGGCCACGCCGAGGTCCGGCAGACTTACAAGGTGTCTGCCATTGGCACCATCGCCGGCTGTTATGTCAAGGATGGAAAGGTGTCCCGGGATGCGCAGGTCCGGGTGCTCCGGGACCACATCGTCCTGCACCAGGGCGTAGTGGGCTCTCTCCAGCGGTTTAAGGACTCCGTGAAGGAAGTGACCGCCGGGTACGAGTGCGGCATGTCCATCGAGCGGTTTAACGACATCAAAGAGGGCGACGTCTTCGAATGCTTCGCCATGGAAGAAATCAAACAATAATGCGTTACCCGCCGCACCGCAGGACGCGGCGCGGCGGGTCTTTTCGAAAGAAGGTCTCTCAAAACGCCGGTTGTGTTTTGGCCATTCAAACATTCGTTTTTGCGCGGCCATAACATGGGGTAGAATGGGCAACCTAAAGTGATTGCACCGAATTCCCAAACAGCCGGTCCGCCCCAGGGCCAGGGGAGACACCGCCCAGGGAGCCTGGCTCCCTGTCAATTCATCAAGAGGAGGATGTGCCAATGGCATCCAATCGAATCGGCCGCATCAACGAGGAAATCCAGCGAGAGCTGGCAGATTTGCTTCGCAATCTGAAGGACCCCCGGGTGCAGGCTACCATGATCTCCATCACCCGGGTGGAGACCACACCAGACTTGCGCTATGCCAAGGTCTGCGTCAGCTTCCTGGACAAGTCCAAAGCAGGCGAGGCGCTGAAGGGACTCCGTTCTGCCAGCGGCTATCTCCGCCGGGAGCTGGGGGCTGCGCTGCAGCTTCGCTATACCCCGGAGCTTCAGTGGCAGGAGGACGACTCCATCACCCGGGGCGCCCATATGCTGGATCTGCTCAACTCTCTGCACATTGCAAAGGATGATGAAGATGAAAGCGCTGACCATTCCTGAGGCCGCCCGCGTGTTGCTGGGCGCGCCGTCGGTTTTGATCCTGACGCACCGCCGCCCCGATGGGGACACCGCCGGCTCCGCTGCCGCTCTGTGCCGGGGGCTGCGGAGCTTGGGAAAAGAGGCGGCAATTTTAAAAAACCCCCAGCTGACAGAGCGGTACCGCTCCTATCATGAGGGCCTCACCTGCCCGGAAGCCCCGGCTGGAGCCCTGGTGGTAAGCGTAGACGTGGCGGGCCGGGAGATGCTCTGCAAGGGGGCGGAAGCCCTGGCGGTGGACATGCTGATTGACCACCACGGTACCAATCCCGGCTTTGCGCCCCAGGGACACATCGATCCGTCGGCGGCGGCCTGCGGGGAGGTTGTCTATGAAATCCTGGGGGCCATGGGGGTCTCGCTGGACCGGCCCATGGCGGAGGCTCTCTATGTGGCGGTATCCACCGACACCGGCTGCTTCCGCTACTCCAACACCACGGCCCGCACCCTGCGGGTGGCGGCCACATGTCTGGAGGCCGGGGCGGAGAGCTACCCCATCAACAAGCGCCTGTTTGAAACCACACGTCTGTGCCGCCTCCGGCTCAACGCCTACTTGGCCCAGCATTTGGAGCTGCTCCAGGGCGGCAAAATTGCCCTGTGTCCCATCCCGCTGGAAGTGGAGCGGGAAACCGGGGTCACAGAGGACGACATGGAGGACGTGTCCAATTTTGCCCGGAACCTGGAGGGGGTGAACCTGGCGGTGACTTTCCGCACGGTGGAAGGCGGCGCAACCAAGCTCTCGGTCCGATCCGCCCCTGGCTATGATGCGGCAGCGCTCTGCGCTGCCCTGGGCGGCGGCGGTCATCAGGCGGCTGCCGGCGCTACCTTGCCTGTTGGCCAGGAGGAAGCCCGGGGACGGGTTTTGCAGGTCCTTCGGGCCCAGGGCATGTGGTGCGACGACTGATCCTATGTTTGGAAAGGAGGCCCCTATGGCCACCGGAATCATTCCCATTGACAAGCCCCAAGACTGGACCAGCCAGGATGTGGCGGCCCGGCTGCGCCGGGTCTTCGGCACCCGGCGCATTGGCCACGGCGGGACTCTGGACCCCATGGCAACCGGGGTTCTGCCCATCTTTGTGGGCAGGGCCACCCGGGCAGTGGAGTTTTTTGAGAGCGCCGAGAAGGAGTACCTGACTACCTTGCGCCTGGGGTTGCGGACCGACACCCAGGACGTCACAGGCCGGGTTTTAGAGACCCGGCCGGTAGACGTCACCCAGGAGGCGCTGGAAGCCGTTTTAAGCCGTTTTCTGGGGCCGCAGATGCAGACCCCTCCCATGTATTCTGCGGTCAAGGTGAACGGCCAGAAGCTCTATGAGCTTGCCCGCCAGGGCAAGGAGGTGGAGCGGCAGCCCCGGCAGATTACCATTCATGAACTGGAGCTTCTGGAATTTCAGGACGGTGACTGCCGCCTTCGGGTCCGGTGCTCCAAGGGTACATATATTCGCACCCTCTGTGAGGACATTGGCCGTGCCCTGGGCTGTGGCGGCTGTATGGCGGCGTTACGCCGCAGCCGGGCGGGGGTGTACACCCTGGACAGGGCGATTCCATTGCAGCAGCTGCTGGACCGGTTTGAGTCCGGGCAGGACGTCTCATCCCTGCTGCTTCCTGTGGATTCCCTGTTTCAGGACAGTCCGCCGGTACAACTGACGCCCCGGCAGGAGCGGGCCTGCCGGGACGGCGCGGCATTCTCCCTGAACCTGGCGCCGGGGACCTACCGGCTTTACGGCGCTTCGGAATTCCTGGCCCTGGGCCGGTGTGACGAGGGCCGGATGCGAACCATAAAAAGCTTTTTTGAGGTGAATTGATTTGAACCAGCCACGCGTCATCGCCCTGGGCTTTTTTGACGGCGTGCACCTGGGCCACGGACAGCTCCTGGCCAGGTGCCGCCAGGAGGCGGACCGCCTGGGCTGCCGCGCCGCAGCGCTGACCTTCGACAGCCATCCAGATACCCTGGTGTCCGGTGAACGGGTGGCGCTCCTCAGCACCCCTCAGGATCGGGTCCGGCTGATGGAAGCGCTTTACGGCATAGACGAGGTCCTGCCCATTCGCTTTGACCGGCAGATGCGGGACATGCCTTGGGAACAGTTTCTCCATTCCGTTCTCCTGGGCCAGTATCACGCTGCCGCCTTGATTTGCGGCCACGATTTTCGCTTCGGGGCCCGGGGAGCGGGGACGGCGGCCCGCCTCCTGGAGGCCTGTGCCAAGCTGGGCATTGGCTGCGCCGTCATTCCGGAATACCGGCTGGAGGGGATCACCGTCTCCTCCACCTATATCCGAACCCTGCTGGAGTCCGGCGACCTGGACCGGGCGCGCCAATTTTTGGGGCATCCCCACCAGTTCACCGGTACGGTGGTGCCTGGAACCCGTTTGGGCCGGACCTTGGGCGCTCCCACCGCCAATCTGAAGGTCTCGCCAGAGCTGCTCTTGCCGCCCCATGGCGTCTATGCCTGCCGGGTCTGGGTCCAGGGGGAGGCGCACTTGGCGGTGACCAACATCGGCGTCCGGCCCACAGTGAGCGGACAGGGCCTCACCATAGAGCCTTGGCTGCTGGACTACGACGGGGATTTGTACGGCCAGAGAATTACCCTGGAGCTGTGGCATTTTCTCCGGGGAGAGCAGCGGTTTCCCAGTCTGGAGGCGCTCCAGGCTGAGATTCACCGCAACGCCAGCCAAACCCGGGCTTTTTTTGCAGCGCATTCCACATAGGCCGTATAGGCGTGAAAATTGTCCGGCCACTTTGTCTGGCCCGGCTGCCCATGATTTCTTTTGCGCACAGACGGTTGTCCTTTGCCAGCGGTACAAAGGTCAAATGCAGGTGGGGCGTTTTTCATCCATGTATACGATGAACTACCCCAAGTCTACACTTTTTTGACCGTCTGTGCCGTATATCCAAGAGGGCGGAAATTCGGCTGGAAAACTCCCTATTTCCACGCTCTCGGATTTGTGGTATCATGAGAGAACCAAAGCGATAAGTCGGAGTTTGGAGGGATATATCAACATGATTGATTTACAAGATAAGAGCAACTGCCCTACAATTGAGGAAATAGGTGAATATGTTAGAAATCCAGTTTTTATGCAATTTTGTTCAGAAGTCAAGGGCGCATATAAATGTAATGAAAAAATAGAATACAGTATGTGCAGCTTGGAAAAAGGATGGAACGTTAAATTTAAAAAATCTGGAAAATCATTATGCACCATATATCCAAGAGAGGGTTATTTTACGATTTTGATTGTTGTTGGCAGAAAGGAAAAAACGCTTATTGAGGAAATGCTCCCAGACTGTGCGGTTGAGTTGCAAAATATATATAATCATACAAAAGAGTGGAATGGACAAAGATGGCTGATGATTGATTTGGAGGATAAAGAACGTTTATATAACGATATATTACGTTTTATTCAAATTCGCAGAAATAGTTAAATTCTGGTTTGCCGGATAGATGAGGAGGGGAAAAGTATGGCCTTAACAATCCAAGAACGCTTGAAAGACCTGCGTGCGGAGCGGTGGCTTGACGCTGGAACAGCTTGCGGAGCAGACAAACCTCTCCAAGTCTGCGCTGGGTAGCTATGAAGCGGAGGACTTCAAGGACATCAGCCACCATGCCCTTATCAAGCTGGCGAAATTTTACGACGTGACCGCCGATTATCTGCTGGGGCTGTCTGAAATAAAACGCCACCCAAACGCCGACCTTGCAGACCTGCGTTTGAGTGAGGAATGATTGACCTGCTGAAAAGCGGGCGGAATGTATCAATCGGAATTTTAGGAGGTACATAACCATGAGGAATATGATTGCATATTGCGGGCTGGACTGTGAAAAATGCGACGCATATCTTGCAACAATCCATGACGACCAAGAGTTGCGTGAGAAAACTGCAAAGCTATGGGCGGAGCAAAATCATGCTCCCATTCTGCCTGAACATATCAACTGTGAAGGCTGTCGTGTGGATGGGATTAAAACTGTATACTGTGATAACCTTTGCGGCATTCGCCAGTGTGCGTTGAAAAAAGGTGTGACAACATGTGGTGACTGCTCAGACCTAGAAAGATGTCAGACTGTTGGAGCGGTTATCTCAAATGATCCCGACGCTCTCAAAAATCTGAACGGATAGACTGATATGATTCCGGAGTAAAAAGGCAGTATGCATTTTGCCTACTGTCTTTTTTGGAGTGCGCCCGGTGAGCGTGCGTTTTAACGGGGAAAAGACCCGAATCCGCCCGGCAATGGGAAGGGCGGGCCAAAGGCCCGTCGTGAGGCGGGTCCTACAGCATCCTCGACCGGTACGAGTCCTTGCACTTATGCGGTTGAACCGCCGTGTACCGAACGGTACGCACGGTCTGGGTGTAGTTCCTTGTAAACTGACCTAAGCGGAACAGGCAAGACCGTTCCCTACTCATTTTTGTCAAGTCAAAACTGTTTTCGCTGTCCTCTGGCGCAAACGTACCGGTTGCCGCCCTGGGTATTGTGCACATTTTGATTGCATTTTTTCGGAAAAGGAGGTATAATGAACCTCTAAAATTACAAACCCAACCCCACTTCCCGTTGGGAAAGGAGCCTGCCAAGATGAACCGACGCCGTCGCATATCCCACAGACGCAAGAAGAGAAACCCCATGGCCTACCTGTTTGGCGCTGGACTGACTTTGATTGTTCTTCTGGCAGCGCTGCCCCTCCTGTCGGCTGAGGGGAAACCTTCTGCGGAGACGGATCCTGTAGAATCCCTGGAGCCTACGTGGCCCTCCGAAACCGCGGCTCCCACGAAACCGACTCAGCCGGGGCCGGACTGTCCGGAGGCGCTGCGGGAGCTGCTGAAGCGCAATCCAGAGACCTATGACTTTGTGGCAGGATATCCGGGGACCTATGACCTCCACGCCGATCTGACCCAGGACTACACCCCAGGGGAGATTCCCCATCTGCTCCAATGGGACGTCCGATGGGGATACTATCCTTACGGCGGCAGCCAGGCAGAGGAGATGATGGGATTGTCGGGATGCGGCCCCACGGCCTTGTCTATGGTGGTCATTGGTCTCACCGGCGACACCTCGTGTAATCCCGCTGTAGTCGCCCAATATGCGTCCGAGGCCGGTTATGTCACGGAGAGCGACGGCACTGCGTGGGCGCTTATGAGCGAAGGCTGCGCCCACTTTGGCCTTACCGCCCAGGATGTGGCTCTGTGGGAAACCACCATGATCGAGGCCCTGGAGTCCAGCCCTCTGATCTGCGCCCTGGGGCCTGGGGACTTCACGGAAGTGGGCCACTTCATTGTCATCGCCGGGTATGAAAACGGCGCCTTCCGCGTTTTGGACCCCAATTCCCGGGCCAACAGTGAGAAGTCCTGGTCCTACGAAACGCTGGAGTCTCAAATCAAGGCCATCTGGAGTTTTTCTGTGGAGGATTAAATACATAAAGGGGGACTGCTGCGAGAAAATGTTCGCAACAGCCCCCTCTTTTTATGACGTAAAGGAAACACGATCCAAGCCGTAGGGGCGCACAGCGTGCGCCCGCCTTTTTCGTGACACGCTTGGAATTCCTATTTGGCAAAGACCCGCTTCAGGTGGCAGAACCGGGGCAGGCCGTCTTCCTTGATCATGCCAGTCTCTCCCTGGATGAGGGGCAGGCAGTAGTCGATGAAGGCCTGGGTTACCTGGTTGCCTTGGGCGTTGATCCACTCTGTGGGGACCTTCTTCTCGGTGTTGGCTACCAGAGACAGGTCAAAGAGCTTGGGCTCGCACCGGTAACCGTCTTCGTCCCGTGTACAGGCGAAGCCCACCATTTTGTCGGTCTCACCGGCCACGGCAGCTTCCACCGCAGTCTTGCCGGAGAGGAAGGACTCGGCGATGTCCGTGCCAGAAGCACAGTGCGCGGCGCAGCGCTGCAGCAGGCTCAGCTCAATGGGCCGGACTTTGGCGCCGGTGGCGGCCTTCACCACATCGGCCAGTCTGGCAGCCAGGCCGCCCAGCTGGGCATGGCCAAAGCCGTCTGTGCCGGAGGTCTTGGCTTCGGAAACGAAGGTACCGTCGGCGTAGTGGATGCCCTCGGACACGGCGACGATGCAGTTCTTCTTCTCTTCATAAACCCGCTTCACATCTGCCAGGAAGGAATCCATGTGGAAGTCCACCTCGGGCAGGTAGATGAGATCCGGGCCATCTCCCTTGACGCCGGCCAGAGCGGCGGCGGCGGTGAGCCAGCCGGCGTGGCGGCCCATGCACTCGATGATGGTGACCATGCCGGTGTCGTACACGTGGCAGTCCCGGGAGACTTCCATCACGGAGGTGGCGATATACTTGGCGGCGGAGGCGAAGCCAGGGCAGTGGTCCGTCCCGGCCAGGTCGTTGTCAATGGTCTTGGGCACGCCCATGACCCGGCATTCATAGCCCACCCGGTTCATATACTTGGAGATTTTATTGCAGGTGTCCATGGAATCGTTGCCGCCGTTGTAGAAGAAGTAGCGGACGTTGTACTTCTGGAAGATCTCCAGGATCCGCTTGTAGTCGGCGTCGTCCACGTCCGGGTCGGCAATTTTATACCGGCAGGAGCCCAGGGCGGAGGAGGGGGTGGAGAGCAGAAGCTCCAGCTCCTTGGGATCTTCCTCGTCCATGATCATGAGCTGATCGTTCAGCACGCCCTTGATGCCGTGGAATGCGCCGTATACCTTGGTGATATTTTCATTTTCCAACGCGGTTTTGATAACGCCATAGGCGCTGGCGTTGATGACGGCGGAGGGGCCGCCGGACTGGCCAATGATGACAGAGCCTGTGAGAGCTTTGGTAGACATTTATAGTACCTCCAGGAAACAGATTCGAAAATTTATGCAAGTTGAACAGCATGCCTCCTATTTAGGCGCACACGATTAAATTATATCACAAAGCGCCGGGAATGGCAAATAAAATAATTGAATTCGGGCGGATTTGTGGTATAATGTACTCCAGAAAACAGGCGGGTGACCGCCGGAAAAAGACAAGGAGTGTTTGCAATGCCTCTGGTAACTTCGACTGAAATGTTCAAGAAGGCTTATGACGGCGGCTACGCCATCGGCGCTTTCAACGTCAACAATATGGAAATCGTGCAGGGCATCACGGAAGCCTGCCGGGAGGAGAAGGCCCCCGTCATTCTCCAGGTGTCCAAGGGCGCCCGGGCCTACGCCAACCATACCTATCTGGTGAAGCTGGTGGAGGCTGCCGTGCTGGAGTGCCCCGAGATCCCCGTGGTGCTGCACCTGGATCATGGTCCCGATTTCGAGACCTGCAAGAGCTGCATCGATGGCGGCTTTACCTCTGTGATGATCGACGCCTCCTCCAAGCCCTTCGCAGAGAACATTGAGATCACCAAGAAGGTGGTGGAGTACGCCCACGACCACGGTGTCGTCGTGGAGGCCGAGCTGGGCACCCTGGCGGGCATTGAGGACGAAGTGGTTGTGGCGGAGGGCCATGCCTCCTACACCCGCCCCGAGGAAGTGGAAGAGTTCGTCTCCAAGACTGGCTGTGACTCCCTGGCCATTGCCATCGGCACGTCCCACGGCGCTTACAAGTTCAAGCCCGGCACCAAGCCTCAGCTCCGCTTTGACGTGCTGGAGGAGGTCTCCCGCCGCCTGCCCGGCTTCCCCATCGTGCTCCATGGCTCCTCCTCCGTGCCCCAGAACTACGTGGAGATGATCAACGCCCACGGCGGTAAGATGCCTGGCGCCATCGGCGTACCTGAGGATCAGCTGCGCCATGCCGCAGAGCTGTCCGTCTGCAAGATCAACATCGACTCCGATCTCCGCCTGGCCATGACCGGCACCATCCGGGAGTTCTTCGACGCCCATCCCGACAAGTTCGACCCCCGGGAGTACCTGAAGCCCGCCCGCGCCAACATCAAGGAGCTGGTTCGCCACAAGCTGGTGAACGTCCTGGGCTGCGCCGGTAAGGCTTAAATATCCAGTTCGCCGTTCCAAACGGTTCTGTCCACCGCAGCAAGGAGACGCGCACAGGCGCGTTTCTTTGCTGCGGTCCTTTTGTGTACGTGAACAAAACCCATGACTTTGTCAGCCGGACGTGGATTAAATTTTCTGAAAAACCCAGTTGTAAAACTGGATATGGCTCTGTATAATCAAAGCGGCAGTTGGGGAAAAGGAAGTCCCTTTTGCCCGCTTTGCGTGGACACAGGCAGATACCTCGACTCCAGCCCCAGAATTTTTACAGGAGGCAACAGTATGCGACTCAAAAAACACACGGCAAGGCTGGTCTCACTGCTCCTGGTAGTGTGCCTGCTGGCGACAACGGCGCTGGCCTATGACGGCATCTACACCGACAAGCACGGGAACATCCGTTACCAGCCCTATGAAGAGGGGATCTTCTCCGATGGTGGTTATACCATTGACAAAGTATCCCATCCCACCTTGGGCGCAGGGGAAGTGGATGGGATCCTCACGGGGGAGGAACAGGACCGGGGGCAGAGCTATTCCTGGTCCATGGCAGAGGCCGGAGACTATATATACATTGGCACTTGTTACAATTCTACGTACTACATCTATCACAACAATGTGAAGACCACCCTGGACGGCATGAAGAACTCCGGCCTTCTGGACCCGGAGCTCAACACCGGGAAAATTGCGAATGAGATTGTCCAGATTGCCTTTGGCGTGGATACGTTTGACGGTACCCTGATGAGCGACTGGACGCCGGTGATTATGGCGGTCCATAAGGTCACAGGGGAAGCCAAGGTGATTTTCCGGGAGCGGGAGGTCTGGAGTCAATATCCTGACATTTTCCCAGGCTATGCGCCGACGATGGCGGTGAAAAACTACCTGTCCGGTTACCGGATGGTGTTTGAGTTCCAGGGGAAGCTGTACTTTGCGGGCATGGGCAACCCCACAGCGACTCTGGTTGAGATCGATCCGGCCACCAACGAGGCCAACATTGTGTACTACAACATCAACAGAACCCGTGGCGTGTCCAACGGTGTGCATGGGCTGCTGGTTTATGATGGAGAAATCCTCATGTGCCTGGCTACAGACAACTACGATGGCAAGGGGACCCCGGGCGGCATCATTGTAGCCAACTCGGATCCCAGCGCCTCGCTGGATACCTGGCGGGTCATCGCCGACCAGGATGATTTTGAGGGCCTGCCTGCTGTGATGCAGATTGACGGCCTCAACGGCGGCGGCGTTTGGGATATCATTGCGTACAACGGCTACCTCTACGTGACTGTGGTCACAGACAAGACCGATCCCAGCACCGGCGTCACCAACAAGCAGGGCTTTGCCATGTACCGGGGTGAAAAGCTGGCGGACGGTTCCTTCACCTGGACACAGGTCATCGGCGACCACAGCCAATACGGCTTTGGCCTGGGCATCAACTACTCCATGGCCTGTAACCTGTGGGTCTATAACGGATACCTGTATCTGGGAACCTACAACGATCCCATGCTGGACTTGGCCGCTGTGCCTGCTACCGGCAACTTTGAGCATCTGTACAACGACCTGGATCACTCCATCTACCTCTACCGCATGGATGCGGAGGAGCATTTTGAGCAGATTGGCGGCCAGGACGACAACCCCTATTTCCCAGAGGGCCCCTTGGGGAACCTGGGCGCCGGTCTGGGCAACCACTCCAACCAGTATGTCTGGCGCTTCGGCGTCCACAATGACGAGCTGTACATTGGTACCTTTGACACCTCTACCCTCACCTACATGTTCACCCAGCTCACCGATGGGCAGGTGGCCAACATGGATTATGAGGATATCAGCGGGCGGGCGGATCTGCTGGAGGATGTCCTGTTGCAGGCGCTGGGCCAGGAGAACAACCCCTACCTGTCCCTGTTTTTGAAGGCTACGCTGTTCAATGAGTATACCTTCGACCTGTTCCGGGATCTGGCCGGCTTTGCCACAGACATGTCCACCGATTGGGACCCGGTGCCGGATTACCGGGAAACCCTGGGGGATTACGAAGCCTTCAAGGCGCGGATCCGCAGCAAGCTGGAAGAGGAACTGGCACAGCCCGATTTCCTGGAGCAATACGCCGCCGCCAATGAAACCACTGTGGCAGAGCTCCTGGTTTCCCAGGGCGCAGAGGCCCAGGGCGCGGTGGGCGACCGGCTAAAGGCTATGCTCCGGCAGCAGCTGGAGAAGCTGCTTGACGCTTGCGACCAGGTGTTTTATGATTCCACCATTCATAACTTCGTCTTCTATTTTGGCGTCAACTACTATGCCCAGCAGTGCGAGCGGGGCTTTGACCTGCTGGTTTCCAACGATGGCGTGAACTTTGACGCCATCACCCGGGACGGCTTTGGCGATGGCGCCAACCACGGTCTGCGGACCATCTGCTCCACAGACCAGGGGGTGTTTCTTGGCACTGCCAACCCCTATTACGGCACCCAGCTGTGGCGGCTCTACAGCGAGCGGGACCAGAAGATCTGCAAGGGGGAGGAGGACTGCCCCAGCCGCGCATTTGCGGATCTGAATCCTGCGGTCTGGTACCATCCCTACACCGATTATGTCATCTCCCACGGGCTCATGAAGGGGATGGACGCCACCACCTTTGGGCCTTACAAAAGCATGACCCGTGCCATGATGGTGACCACCCTGTATCGTCTGGCTGGGGAGCCCCAAGGGAACGGCGCTTCCCCCTTCCAGGATGTGGCGGACCATACGTACTATGCCGAAGCAGTGGCCTGGGCTGCAGCCAACGGCATTGCCAAGGGCGTCTCGGCTCATACCTTCGCCCCGGACGCCCCCGTGACCCGGGAGCAGGCAGCCGCCTTTGTCTACCGGTATGTAACCGGTTATCTGGGTAAGACACCGGTTCCTGGCGCCTCGCTCCCTGTTTTCCTGGATGCCGATCAGGTCTCCCCGTATGCGGAAGAGGCCCTTGCCTGGGCCCATGCTGCCGGACTGATGGTCGGCTACGGCGACGGCTACATGGGACCGGAAAAGCCGGTGACCCGGGTACAAATGGCCAAACTTTTGACGCTGCTGGATCAAAAATTCTAAGCGTGTAAAAGGTGCTGCCAGGTGAGCCTGGCAAGATCAAAATGACCCCCGGATCCACTCCCTCTGCCTGACAGCAGAGGGAGAATGGATCCGGGGGTTTTGCAATCTGGATGGCGCCCGGCGATTACGGCTCCGGGCGAAGATAGGTGAACCGGGGACCGGTGTAGTCTGCCCGCTCCACAAGCTCCTCCCACATGGCGGCAGGCCGGACCCAGAGGCTGCCGTCGCCGTACAGGGCGCGGTAGACGACCATAGGTTCCAGGGTCTCAGAATGTCGGGCCTCTCCCAGAAGCAGGTACTCGTTTCCCTTGAAGTGGCGGTATACGCCAGGCTGAATTGCCATAGAATCTCCTCCTTACCGGTGGATGGCGTATTCCACCGGAGTGCTGGCAGGGAGCTCCAAAAGCTCCGGATGCTGGAGCAGCTCCTTGACCAACGCCACCGTACCGGAATAGTAGTAGCCGTCGGCAATCCGCTCATCCAGGGTGATACCCAGGGGGATCACCTGATGGGGATCCCTGGCGCCGGTTTCGTCATAGGTCATGGTCCAGTGCTTCTTCCCGATGACCACAAAGCAAGAGTTGGTACCCCAGTTGGTCAGATGGTGATAGCCGCACTCCAGACCGATGGAGCCCAAATTGCTGATAAAGATAGAGGAATAGTTGGGGTCCGTGGCGATGATCCCCTGGGGGACCCTGCCGTGCCGGTCCAGGAAGAACAAGGTATGCATCACCAACCGCAAAATGGGTCGGGGGAGCCGCACCAGTTTGTCCATCATGCCGGAGGAGGGATCCTTCACATCGGTGCGGCGGCACTGGTGAATGGTCTGCATCAGGTCCTGGTGGTAGCCGTCCAGGGTGGAATCCTGATCAAAATACTGGAAGGCCAGCCCCTCTTCGGATCTGTCCTCGAATTTTTTCTTGACCACGAAGGCCACGGAGATGTACTTCCGCTGGTAGACCCGGTTGTAGGCAATGAATCGGTTCATCTTCGGCCGCAGGACGAAGGCCTTGCCAATGGCGGCGCTGATCAGGTGGAAATAGGTATACTTGTCCTCGGCCCGCCCGGCATTTTTCTTGGCCAAATAGGCATCCAGAGGGCGCAGATCGATGTCTACGTTGATGTAAGCCTCGTTATCGGCCCGATTGGGATACAGATGGGGGGTAAACTGGGTCATTCCTGGCAGCTCCCGCAGCCACCAGCCATCCCGCCGGTCTCCCCATTGCTTCTTGCGCTGTTCCAATTTCTCTCACTCCAATTTCAGCAAACTGTCTGGTCAGGCTTATTATACTGGCGTTTTGGAGAAATTGCAAGGATGGGATACCGACGCCCGGAGTGAGGGCATTTCCTTTCTCTGACAGGCTGGCCTTCACGGCGGGGAGACACGCCGGTCTGCCTCACAGCTTGTCGTAAGCCTTTTCTAAAAACCGCTGGGCGTTGACCAGGGCCCGCTGGTGGGTGCAGCGGCCGATTTCTCCGGCTTCGTCGAAGGCGGTGATTTGGAATGTGATGATCTTTCCGGAGATATCCGTGACCTCCGCCTCTGCGCGGACCTCCATGCCAACGGGGGTGGCGGAGGTGTGAGCCAGGTCCAGAGCGATGCCCACAGAGGTCTGCCCCTCGGAAAGGGCCGGGGCAATGGCTTCACAGGCTGCCCCCTCCATGAGAGCCGCCATGCAGGGGGTGGCGTAGACCAAGAGATCCCCAGAGCCCACTTCCAGGGCGGTGTCTTGCCGCTCTGCCAGGGTGGAGACGGTCCCTTTCATGCCGATTGTCAGTTCCATAATGGTGGTTTCCTTTCTAATGAGGGCGAAAGCCCAGCGTTTCTTTGATGATACAGGCTGCCCGGACAAATGTCAACGAAAAAGAGGTTGCGCTTTGGGAGAAAAAGGCATATAATCAGAATAATGAAATTGGCCTTCTTTTGAGGGCCCCATGTGAGGTGCCGGTATGGAAACCAAAGAAAAGCTGAATCTGACCATGCTCTGCGACTTTTATGAGCTGACCATGGGAAACGGATACTTTGAGAGTGGACTGCAGGACCGCATTTGCTACTTCGACGTATTTTTCCGCAAATGCCCGGATGACGGGGGGTTTGCCATTGCGGCAGGGCTGGAGCAGATCATCGACTATATCCAGGATCTGCACTTTGATGCCGAAGACATTGCCTATCTCCGGGGCCGGAACCTGTTTTCGCCGGAGTTTTTGGAGTATTTGAGCCGGTTCCGCTTTACCGGCGACATCTGGGCGGTACCCGAGGGGACGCCCATTTTCCCCCAGGAGCCCATCCTCACAGTGCGCGCGCCTGCCATTGAGGCGCAGCTGGTGGAGACGTTTTTGCTGTTGGCGGTGAACCACCAGAGCCTCATTGCCACCAAGGCCAACCGGGTGGTTCGGGCGGCAGAGGGGCGGACGGTGCTGGAATTCGGCTCCCGCCGGGCCCAGGGCTCCGACGCGGCCATCCTGGGGGCCCGGGCTGCCTACATCGGCGGCTGCCACGGCACGGCCTGCACCATTTCTGACCAGCTCTATGGGGTCCGGGCCGGCGGCACCATGGCCCACGCCTGGGTGCAGATGTTTGATGACGAGCTGGAGGCCTTCAAGACCTATTGCCGGCTCTATCCCACCAATGCGACCCTCCTGGTGGACACCTACAATACCCTGCATTCCGGCGTACCCAACGCCATCCGGGCGTTCAACGAGGTTCTGAAGCCCCTGGGCATCACCAAGTGCGGCATTCGTCTGGATTCCGGCGATATGGCCTACCTCACCCGGAAGGCCCGGCAGATGCTGGATGAGGCGGGCTGGACGGAATGCCAGATCTCCGTGTCCAACGCCCTGGACGAGTACCTCATTCAGGATCTCCTGCGCCAGGGAGCCTGCATCGACATGTTTGGCGTGGGCGAGCGGTTGATTACCGCCCGGTCGGAGCCGGTGTTCGGTGGCGTGTACAAGCTGGCTGCTGTGGAGGACGGGGAGGGAAATATCGTCCCCAAGATCAAGATTTCGGAAAACGTGGGGAAGATCACCAACCCCCATTTTAAGAAGCTGTACCGGTTCTACGGAAACGACACCGGAAAGGCCATTGCGGATTACCTGTGCCTCCATGACGAGACGGTGGATGACTCCAAAGACCTGGAGATTTTTGACCCCGAGGCCACATGGAAGACCAAGACGGTGTATAATTTTACGGCCAAGGAGCTGCAGGTCCCCATCTTCCGGCAGGGACAGTTGGTGTACCGGAAGCCCACATTGGATGAGATCCGTGCCTATTGCCAGCAGCAGGTGGGTACCCTCTGGGATGAGGTGAAGCGGTTTGACAATCCGCACACGTATTATGTGGACCTGTCCCGGAAGCTTTGGAATATCAAAAATGATATGCTGAGGCAAAAGCGTTGAGTATGAAACGGACAACTTCCAAGCAAATGGCCCTGTGCGGCGTTCTGGCTGCCTTGGCCCTCACGGGGATGGTCCTGGGCGGCATGTTCCCTGCCGCCTCCTATTGCTGCCCGGTCCTGGCCAGCGTCCTGCTGGTGCCGGTGGTGGACACTTGCGGCAGGCGGATCGCCTGGGCCTGGTATGGGGCGGTGGCCATTTTGAGCTGCCTGCTGTGCCCGGACCCCGAGGCGGCGGCCCTGTTCTTGTTCCTGGGCTACTACCCCATCGTAAAGGGCTCCCTGGACCGGATCACCCCAGCGCTGCTCCGCCTCCTCGCCAAGCTGGCTTTGTTCCTCGTGGCGTGCGCCCTCATGTACACGGTGCTCCTCTTCGTCCTGTCCCTGGAGCAAGTAGCCGAAACCTTCCGCCAGGAGGCCCCCTGGATGCTGGCCGTGGGGGCTGGGCTGGGCGTTCTGACGTTTCTTCTCACGGATCTCCTGTTAACCCGGTTGGAGGGGCTATACCGGCGGAGATTTGGGGGCAGAAGGAAATAAGATGGAAACATGGGGCTGCCTCAAAAACGAAGTTTTGAGACAGCCCCATTTGGGGCTAGGGAGCGCCTTGCCCCAGATACTGGGCGGCCTGGTGGGCGGCGGTGGCGCCGTCGGCGGCGGCGGTGACGATTT
The DNA here is from genome assembly GCA_900544975.1 of uncultured Eubacteriales bacterium. Classification (GTDB taxonomy): domain Bacteria; phylum Bacillota; class Clostridia; order Oscillospirales; family Oscillospiraceae; genus Faecousia. The sequence goes on along the minus strand of UQXI01000006.1, from coordinate 32,400 downwards.
GGCGGAGGGGTTTGGTGCGGATGTCTCCGGCGGCGTAGACGCCGGGGAGGGAGGTCTGGGTGGTTTCTCCGGCCAGGACGTAACCGCTGGGATCTAGGGTCACCTGCCCGTTTAGAAGGGCCGTTTCCGGGATGCGGCCGATGGCGGCAAAGAGTCCCTGGCATGGGAGTTCCCTGGTGGAGCCGGTGGCGCGGTCCTCCAGGGTGAGCGCTTCCAGCCGGTCCTGGCCGGACAAGCCGGTGAGGAGCGTTCCCGGGTGGAGCTTCACATTGGAGCAGGCGGCCAGGGCTTCCTGCTCCCGGGCGTCTGCGCCCATGGCGTCTTTGCGGAAAATCACGTGGACTTGGCTGCACAGCCGGGCCAGGCTACGGGCGGAGGCTGCGGCTCCGTTCCCGCCCCCCAATACGGCCACGGTTTTGCCCCGGAAGAACATGCCGTCACAGGTGGCGCAGTAGGACAGGCCCCGGCCCAGGAAGCCCTCGGCTTCGGGAAGGGGCAGTTTTCGGGGGGCGGCCCCCATGGCCAGGATCACGGCGCCTGCGGTGTAGGTTCCGGCGGTGGTTTCTACGGTTTTGGGCGTTCCGGACAGGCTGAGACCAGTGACCTGGGCCTGGAGAAAGGTGGCGCCTGCGGCTTTTGCACCTGCCAGCATGGCTTCTGCCAGCTGGGGGCCGGATGTGCCGGGGACGCCTGGATAGTTTTCCACCCAGGCGGTGACAGACATTTGCCCGCCAGGTGCGGCCGGCTCCAGCAGGAGCGTGGTGAGACCCTCCCGCGCGCCGTAAAGCGCCGCCCCACACCCGGCCGGTCCTGCGCCAATGATCACGAGCTCATAATCCAATGGGATCCCCTCCTTCTTATGGAGGTAGTATGCCCGGAGCCATAGTCCCCATGCCGGGGGAAGGAGACTTTTATGCAGAACATTCCCGTCTTTACCAGCGAATTTGGCGGCGCCACGTTGATTTTACAGGAAGTGCCCAGGAAGGGGGAGGCCTACTGTGTGGTGCAATGGGCCCAGCCTGGGCAAACCCCGGCGCTGTTAGCCGAATGCGCCCGGTTTTGCCGGATGGCAGGGGCCCGGCGGGTCCTGGCCTCCCGCCTGCCGGAGACGCCTGAGACGGCGCCTCAGATCCGTCTCGTGCGTATGACCTGCCAGCGGGCCAGGATCCCGGCCACGGATGCGGCCCTCTGGCCGCTGCTGCCGGAGCATGGCGGGGAATTTCTGCGCATTTACAACGAGAGGATGGCGGAGGTTCCGGCGGCACTTTCTCTGCGGGAAGCTGATCTGCCCCGGCTGGTGGCGCAAGGGGGCGGATATTTTGTCCACCGGGACGGGGAGCTTCTGGGCATTGGGCAGGTGGAAGGAGAGACCCTCCTGTCCCTGGTCTCCTGCCGCAGGGGCGCCGGAAGGGATGTGGCGGCGGCGCTCATTTCGGTGATGCAGGGGGAGACGGTGGAGCTGCAGGTGGCAGAGAGCAACCGGCGGGCCATGGCCCTGTATGAGAAGCTGGGATTTGTCCCAGTGGGCGTGGGCGAGTGCTGGTGGGAAATCTGAGAGAAAAGCGGCGGCGTGCCTTTTGGTGATTTTACCAAATTCTGAACAGAGGGCTGAACAAAAGAAGGCCAACTTCCTAAAAATGCTGGAATTTGTAGCCAAACCGGCAAAAGTCTTGCAAAAGGTTCCGTTTGTGTTATAATAACAAAAAACAGCTGCAGCCGGTCCCCACCGGCTGAATTTTTACGCAGGAGGATTGCTGCCATGGCTGATTGCCTGTTCTGTAAGATTGTGGCTGGGGAAATCCCGTCGCAGAAGGTTTATGAGGATGATACGGTTCTGGCCTTTCGGGATATCCATCCCCAGGCGCCCGTTCACATTTTGGTGATTCCCAAGGAGCACATCGAAAGTGCCGCCTGCATCACCGCCGGAAACAGCGCGGTGGTGGCCCACTGCATGGAAGTGATTGCCCAGCTGGGCAAGGAGCTGGAGGGCGGCTTCCGGGTGGTGAGCAACTGCGGGCCCCATGCGGGGCAGACGGTGCCCCACCTCCACTTCCACCTGTTGGGCGGCGGCCCGCTGGCGCTGGAGATGGCGTAAGGGAAAGAGAGGATATCATATGGAAACGGATTTGAAGCCCAACGAGGGCAAAAAGGGCGTCATTGAGGTGGATGGTGTGCAGTACCTCCGCCTGCCCATCCCCACCCACCTGATCACGGACCAGGACAACATCTGCGATGTGGCCCAGCAGTATGGCGCGCCCCTGCTGCAGCCCGGGGATGTGCTCTTTATTTCGGAAAAGTGCGTGGCCTGCACCCAGAAGCGGGCCATTCCCATGGAGGAGATTCATCCCCGGAAGCTGGCCTATACTCTGAGCAAGCATGTCACCAAGACCCCCCACGGCATTGGCCTGGGGATGCCGGAGACCATGGAATACGCCCTGCGGGAGTGCGGGACCCTGCGGATTCTCTTTGCCGCCTTCGTCTCTGTGATTGGCAAGAAGCTGTTCCGGAAGAAGGGCTGGTTTTACAAGGTGGCGGGCTACAAGGCCCGGTCCATCGACGGCCCCTGCCATAACACCATCCCGCCCTACAACCACTATGTGGTCCTGGGGCCGGTGAATCCGGACCAGGTGGCCCGGGATATCAAGGCCCGGATTGGCTTTGAGACCTGCATTGTGGACATCAACGACCTGGAGGGCCAGATTTTGGGCGTCTCCTCCAAGGCGCTGGACAGGGGACTCTATGCCCGGATTTTGAAGGACAACCCCCTGGGGCAGGACGATCAGCAGACCCCCATGGGCATCATCCGGAGAGTATAAAGAGAATGGCCCTGCTGCCAGGGGAACCGTGAAAACCGGTTCGTCTGGCAGCAGGGCCAATGATTTGAAGGCATGAAAATGCCGGAAAAGCCCACAGGGAGGGTTTTCCCTGACAATTTAAAACAGGGCGCGCAAAGCTGCGCGCCCTGTCATACCCCACTTCGGCCGTGCACACCCGTTTATAACCTGCACAAAAGGGCAGGTGGGTTGCCGCTCTTACATGTTCACTGCTTCCAACGTCCACCGATCGTCTCGGCGCCGGCGGGAGGCCTGCAATCCAATGAAGAAGTCCTGCATCCCGAAGATAAACTGTGGGTTTAAATGGATGCGTCACGCACCAAGCAGGGAGAATAATCAAGCGATAGGTCAGGCGTCTTCGTCTGCTTCGTCTTCGTAGAGCTGATCCATGATCAGCTGATAGACAGCCTCCAGCTCTTCGGTGTCTGTGATGGCGGAGAGAATGGGCTCGCCGTCTTCCTCATCGGCCCGGAGGAGGCTCACTTCCAGTTCCTCGGGTTCCTCTTCCTCGGGACTGGTGGCGGGGACCACAGCCAGATAGTGGGCGCCCTGGTAATCCAACTCGGAGAGAATCTCCAGCTCGTACTCGACGCCGTCTTCGTCGGTGATGGTAATAAAATCAGAACCGAAATCGTCCATCTTGTGTCATCCTCCGCATGTTTGCCAAGCAGGTGTTTTTGATACTGTAATAGTAACCGCTTTTGCCCGAAAAATCAAGAGGAAATCTGTGCTAGGAGCAATAATCTTCCAGGGCTTTGGCCAGGGGGTAGTCCTCGGGCAGGGAGATGCCCTGCTCCAGAGCCTTCTGGTCAGCTGGAGGCAGCACAGACACTGGCATTTCCGTAATCAGCCAGGGCTGCGGGTCTCCGTCTTTCCACACGGCCACATACCCTCGGGAAATCCCCAGCAGGTACCCCGCCAGACACAGGGAGATCAGGCACTTGTTCCATCGTTTCAATTCCAATCACCTCCCAGTCAGTTTTCCCCAACGGTCCCAAAATATCAGGGGCCGGAGAATCTTCTGGGGCCTTGATGATTTCAATCATTTGTGCTATTATAAAAGAAAAGGGGGCATTCAGATGGCACAGCTTACAGACGGCATTCAATTTCTCAAAGGCATCGGACCGGCAAAGGCCAAGCTGTTCGAGGCGCTGGGGATCCACACCATTGGGGATTTGCTGTACCACTATCCCCGGACCTATGAGGACCGCACCAGGCTGGCGCCCATTGCCAGCCTGGAGGTGGACCAGCCGGCCTGTTTTCGGGCGATGGTCATGACCAGTCCCCGGACCAGTTTCATCCGGAAGGGGCTGGAAATCACCAAGGTGACGGTGGCGGACCACTCTGCCCGGCTGAATCTCACGTTTTTCAACCAGAAGCATGTGGCGGAGCGACTGCAATATGGCCGGGAATATATCTTTTATGGGGCGGTTTCCGGGGATTTCATCGGCTACAATATGACAAACCCGGCCTTTGAGGCGCCGGAGGAGGCCCCTCTGGTGACCCGGCGGATTTTGCCGGTCTATCCCCTGACGGCGGGGCTGACCAACAAGACTGTCTCGAAGGCGGTGTTGCAGGCGCTGGAGAACTGTGGAACGCCACCGGAAATTCTCCCTGGCGAGGTCCGGGCGCAGTATGGGATCCTCCCGGCGGAGACGGCTTACCGGGCCATTCACCAGCCTCAGGATGCCAAAGAGCTGGAGGAGGCCCGGCGGCGGCTGGTATTTGAGGAGTTTTTTGTATTTTCCGCCGGCCTCAGCCTCATGCGGGCCAGGCGGACGGTGCAGCAGGTGCAGGCGTATAACCACCTGGACCTGGAGCCTGTTTGCGCGGCTCTGCCCTTTGCCCTCACCGGAGCGCAGCGGCGGGCGATGGAGGAGATTGCCGGGGATCTGCGCCGGGGCGTGCCCATGAACCGGCTGCTCCAGGGAGACGTGGGCTCGGGTAAGACGGTGGTGGCTGCGGCTGCCGCCTACTGGGCGGCCCGGAATGGGGCGCAGACGGCGCTGATGGCCCCGACGGAGATTTTGGCGGAGCAGCACTACCGCACATTGCGGACGCTATTGGAGCCCCTGGGCGTCCGGTGTGCGCTCCTCACGGGGGGCCTGCCGGCCGGGGAAAAGCGGCGGGTGCGGCTGGCTCTGGCCGGGGGACAGGTGGAATTGGCCATTGGGACCCATGCACTCCTGTCGGAGACCACGGAATTTCTCCGCCTGGGCATGGTCATTACCGATGAGCAGCATCGATTTGGCGTGGCGCAACGGGCGGCGCTGTCGGAAAAGGGGCAGGGGGCGCATCTGCTGGTGATGTCCGCCACCCCCATTCCCCGCACGCTGGCGCTGATTTTATATGGCGATCTGGACGTCTCCGTGCTGGATGAGCTGCCGCCGGGACGGCAGAAGACGGATACCTTCCTGGTGAACGAAACTTACCGGGGCAGGCTCAACGGCTTTTTGCGGCAGCAGGTTCAGGCGGGCCACCAATGCTATGTGGTCTGCCCCAGCGTGGAGGAGGGGGAGACGGAATCCGGAAAAGCGGCCCAGGCCTGGGCAGAGACCCTACAGCAGCGGGTGTTCCCGGATCTGCAGGTGGGTCTTCTCCACGGGCGTATGAAGGGGCCGGAGAAAGAGGCGGTGATGGGGGAATTTGCCCGGGGAAAGATACAAATTCTGGTGGCGACTACGGTCATTGAGGTGGGCGTGGATGTGCCCAACGCCACGGTGATGGTGGTGGAGGACGCCGACCGCTTTGGACTGAGCCAGCTCCATCAGCTGCGGGGCCGGGTGGGCCGGGGCCAGGCAAAAAGCTATTGCATTCTCCTGTCCAACAACCGGAATCCGGATACCCAGGCCCGGCTGAAAACCCTGTGCAAAACCGGGGACGGGTTTCGCATCGCAGAGGAGGATCTGCAACTCCGAGGACCGGGGGATTTCTTTGGACACCGGCAGCACGGGCTGCCCACCTTCCGGGCTGCCAGCCTTTCCATGGATGTGGGCCTCTTGCAGCAGGCCCAGACTGCGGCAGCTCAGTGGATTGATCAGTATGGAGATGCGGATACTCCAGAGGCAGACCGCCTGCGGGCCAGGGTGGAGCGGCTGTTTCGGGATGGCTCTGTGGCCTGGAACTGAGGGCCGGGGGAGGTCTTCCCCACTGCCGCTCCAGACTGGCAGGACCGGAAATCGTGGACACAGGGCTGCCAGCCGAAACGGGTTCGCAATGTCCCGGTTTGTTTCGGCGGATTCAGCCATACCTATGGGGAAATGACGATGATGTTGTCAGCTTCAGTGGTGCTTGACGCCAAGAGGCGGTGGCTCCTGGAGGCTATGTATGGGGCAAGTGTGGCAGGGATCTTTCTGGCTTTGTGCAGACAGACGGTTTTGGAGTGAATATTTAAGTTGCATTTCTGCAAATTGCCGAAATTATACTTGCAATTCTGTAAGCGGTGGTGTATGATGAAGGCAGCATTTGGAAGGCACAGGGAGCGACTTGAACGTATAGCGAGATGCAGTGACAGCAGCTCCTGGGAAAAGAGAATCGGAACCTGGGGCTTTGGGATGCAATATATTTTTGAACCCCGGCGGAGTTCCCCGGGGTCTACGGAAAGGATGAGACACAATGAGAAAATTGCTATCCGGACTTCTCGTGCTGGTCATGCTGGTGGCGCTGCTGCCGGTGACTGCCCTTGCGGCGCAGGAAGTCGGACTGGTGGAAGCCGACGCCGTCCTGGAAAACGGGACTGTGGTTCTGACTCTCACCGCAGCGGAGGAAACCACCAGCGGCAGGCTGACGGTGGAGTATGACAATGCGCTGCTCACCTATGCCGGTCTGAAGGAAGCAGGGACCGTCACCAGTGAGGACGCTGGGGAGCATGCGGTGACCTTCGCCTATGCCACCTCCAGTCAGGACGCTCTGAAGGCCGGGAGTGTGTTGGCCACCTTGGAGTTTACTGCAAAAACCGATGTGTCTGCCACCTGGCTGACGGTGACGGTGGAGGACTTCAACGCCCAGGAGGGAGTGCACCTGGAGCTACCCCGTCTGCAGGTCGGCAAGCTGCCTTTTACGGATGTGGCCGAGGGAGACTGGTATTATGACGCCGTGGCTTATGTGTGGCAGGAAGGCTTCTTCCGGGGGATGACCGAGACCACCTTTGCCCCCAACCTGGCGATGACCCGGGGCATGTTCGTCACCGTTCTGGGCCGTATGGCCGGGGTGGAGGAGGACCGGGACGCTACGTCGAAGTTTACAGATGTGAAGTCCGGCAGTTATTACGCAGGCTATGTGGCCTGGGCTGCGGAGCAGGACATTGTTCGCGGCACTTCCGCAACCACCTTCAGCCCCAACGCCAAGGTGACCCGGGAGCAGATGGCAACGATGATGTATCGCTACGCCAAGGCCCAGGGTCTGGAAGTCACTGGCGGCAGCGAGAGTGTGCTGGACGGATTTGCTGACAGCAACCGCATCAGCGGATGGGCCAAGGAGGCCATGATCTGGGCGGTAAGCCAGAAGCTGTTGATTGGCACTGGCGCTGGCCTGGAGCCGCAGGCTTACGGCACCCGCGCGCAAAGCGCCCAGGTGATTCTGAACTTCCACCAATATGTGGACGGAAGGCTTGCCAATACTTGAGAATCAGAAAGGAAGAACGATCATGAAGCATTCCCGTCTGAAGCGCTTGCTGGCCTTGGTTTTGGCGGCCGCCCTGATCTGCGGCATGAGCCTGAGCAGCGCTTACGCAGTGGACGCTGGCGCCCCCTCTCTGGACTTCCAGGAGCTGGACCCCAGCCAGGTATCTGCTGAGTTGATGAACACCCAGGGTGACACCGCCGAGATGGGCGGAACCGAGCCCTATGAAGCGACCGATGTGGTCCGTGTGATGATTGTCCTGGAGCAGGACTCCACCTTGACTACCATGGAGGCCTCTGGCGAGGCTCTCACCAGCCAGGCTGCCGTCCAGTATCGTCAGAGCCTGGACAACGCCCAGGAACAGATGGCCAGCCGGATTTCCCGCCAGTGTCTGGCAGGGGAAGCCCTGGATGTGGTCTGGAACCTGACGCTGGCGACCAATGCCATTTCTGCCAACGTGGCCTATGGCAAGCTGGAGGAAATCCGCCAGGTACCCGGCGTCAAGGCCGTGTATTTGGAGACCCGGTATGAACCCATGACGACTGCAGATCCCAGCAACGTGGTGGCCCAGCAAATGACTGGTGCTGCTAGCGTGCAGCAGGATGCCGGGTATACCGGTGCGGGCTCCCGGATTGCTGTGGTGGATACCGGTACTGATACAGACCATCAGTCTTTCTCCAGCGCTGCCTGGGAATACGCGCTGAAGCTCCAGGCCGAGAAGAAGGGCATGAGTCTGGAGGCGTATGAGGCTTCTCTGAACCTGATGGACGCGCAGGAGATTGCTGGTGTCCTGAACCAGCTCCATGCGGCCAAGCGGTATGAAAATCTCACAGCAGAGGACCTGTATCTGAACGGCAAACTGCCCTTTGCCTTCAACTACATAGACGGCGATCTGGATGTGACCCACGACAACGACGAGCAGGGCGAACACGGCTCCCATGTGGCTGGCATCACCTCTGCTGGGGACTATATTCCCACAAAAGACGTCAGCATTTATGATTTCAATGGGGATGGCGAGCTGGATCGGAACGACGCCCAGGCCCTTCTGGACCATGCGGTGAAGGGCACGGAGATTCACAGCGCCAATTATGCCGACCTCAGCGGCAATGGCAGTGTGTCTGCCTATGACGCTCACCTGCTGCTGGAGCAGTTGGAGTGCTATGAGAAGGACGGTACCCTGTACGTCTCCGCTGCCCAGGCTGTGGGCGTGACGGGGGTAGCTCCCGATGCGCAGCTGATCACCATGAAGGTCTTCGGTAAGAAAGGCGGCGCCTACTCCAGCGACTACATGGCCGCTGTGGAGGATGCTGTGGTTCTGGGCTGCGACTCGGTGAACCTGTCTCTGGGTGCGCCTTATCCCGGCTTTGTCACGGCCCATGAGGATACGGTGGAAGGCTCCGCCTTTGTGAACCGAATTATGAATGAGCTCTCGGAAAGCGGCATCGTCATGTGTGCAGCTGCCGGCAACGACGGCAACTGGGCGGACGAGGATCAGGCGTTTGGGCTGATGTACACCGATGAGGCGGGTACCCATAGAGTTTCCAGCCCGTCCACCTATGAGAATGCGCTGTCTGTGGCCAGTGTGGACAATGTGGGCTTTGTATCAGAATATGAGAGCCTCTTTACCTCCGCCGCCGGAGATACGTTCGAGCCTGCCATTGGGCTGATGCCGAACGGGATGCAGCGGGCGTGGAAGAGCCTGGACGAAGAGGGGGAAGGCACCACCTATGACGTGGTCTTCCTGGGGGACCCCTCCAATCTGTTTGCGGGCCAGCCCCAGACCGATGAGCGGATTTACGCTGCTACGGCGGAAGATTTTGATGGGTTTGACTTCACTGGCAAGGTGGTCCTGACTGCCCGGGGCAACGGGGTTTACTTCACCGCCAAGCACCAGAATGCAGAGACTGCCGGTGCTGCGGCTACTCTCATTTACAACAACGTGAGCGGCACACTCAGCGCCTCGCTGGAGGGATCCACCGCAACCATTCCCTGCGGCAGCTTGTCCCTGGAGGATGCACAGGCCATTTTCGCCATGTGCCAGAAGAATGAGGCTGGCCTGTACGCCTGTACCCTGAAGGTTACGAAGGGGTTGCATGTGAACAACGGTGAGAATGTCCAGTACCCTACGATGAGCGAGTTCTCCTCTTGGGGCACCACAGATGCGCTCACCATCAAGCCGGAGATCACGGCTCCTGGCGGGAACATCTACTCTGTCAACGGCGCTTTGAAGGAGACCGACGGCTATGAGGTGATGTCCGGTACCTCCATGGCAACCCCCCATGTGGCGGGCCTGGTGGCTCTGGCTGGGCAGTATGTCCGGGAGTCCGGCCTCTTGCCCAAGGTGCAGGAAGTCACCGGCAACAAGGATCTGTCGGCCCGGGATCTCATCCAATCTCTGCTGATGTCCACAGCGACGCCTCTGATTGAGGAGAGCACGGGTGTTGCGTACTCCGTCCGGAATCAGGGCGCTGGCCTGGCCAATGTGCAGAATCTGGTGAATGCCCAGTCCATGATCCTGGTGGACGGTCAATCCGACGGCAAGGTGAAGGCAGAGCTGGGGGACGGCGAGAAGGGCTGGAGCTTCTCTTTCCGCCTGTACAACTTGAGTGGGCAGGACAGAGCTTACACCCTGGACACCTCTGTACTCACCACTGACACGGTGACGGCGGAGGCTGAGGGCAAGACCTACAACCTGAGCGCCGACCAGATGACCGCCCTGGGCGCGGAGCTTACATACTCTGGCGATGCTGTGAAGGATGGCCAGGTTACCGTTCCCGCCGGGGGCAGCGCCCAGGTTACCGTAGAACTCCGGATTCCGGCAAAGACCGTGGAGCATATGAAGGCGCTGGGTTACACCAATGGCTTCTATGTAGAGGGCTATGTTTACGTCCGGCCTGTGGCAGATGCAGAGGGCGCTCTGGATGTGACCCATTCCATTCCGCTGTTGGGCTGGTACGGCAACTGGACGGACCCCTCCTCCTTCGACACGGGTTCTTACCTGGACTATGCCTACGGGACCCTCCAGCGCCCCAGCCACATCGATGCTTCTGTGAAAAACGCGATGACCTGGTGTCCCAAGGGCTACGGAAGGGGCCTGTACTACACAGGCAACATCTATGGCTCCTATAGCGATTCCAACGGCCTGGAAGGCGACCGGCATTATTACCCCGAGCGCAACGCCTTTAGCACGCGGCCGGAGAGCCAGTGGCAGTTTTACGCCTTGTTCCCCACTCTGATCCGCAACGCCAGCGATGTGGAGGTCCGGATCACCGACGCGGATACGGGCAAGCTCTACTATGTCAACGACTATGAGACCTTTGACGACTACATGATGGCCAGCTTCTACTATACGAACGCCGGTCAGTGGTATGACACCACCGGAGACTACGGTGTGGGCTTTGACTGGGATTATGTGGACCCCGAAACCGGGGAGACCATTCCCGAGGGAACTCGGATCCGCTTTAGCCTCCTGTGTGCGCCAGACTACTACATCAACGATGATGGCTCTGTCCGCTGGGATGATTTGGGCAAGGGCGCCAGCCTCTCCTATGAGTTCACTGTGGACAATACGGCGCCCCAGCTGGTGGGCAGCCGCCCCCTCACCCTCAGCGCCGATGGCAAGACCTTGTACTGGACGGCACAGGATGAAAACTACATCGCCGCTGTGATCCTGCTGAATGGCTCTGCCAGCAAGGCTGTGAGCTACAGCTACCCGGATATGCCCCTGTCGCAAAAGGGCAAGGCAGTCTCCGGATCTCTGGACCTCACGGGTTACACAGAGGCCAACGGCAGCAAAGTGGTTGTGGCAGTCTGTGACTACGCCGGAAACGAGACATACTATGCGGTGAACCTGAACGGTGCCGGCAGCAGCTACGGCAGTTTGGTGGCATTCCAGAATAGCTCCGATGGAGAAGGCGGCGCTTGGGTTTCCTTTGGCCAAGATGTTGCGAAGAATGAGACGGCCTTGTTCGGTAGCTTGCAGAATGTTGTCTGTGCAGAGTATGTGAACGGTGTGGTCTTTGCTCAGACAGATAACGGCAACCTTTATGGCATTCCCTATGAGGACTTCCTGACAGATTCCATCGATCTGGAGTCCACCTACATTGCCCACCTGGGGCGGGTATATCAGGACATGGCCTATAGCTATGCTGAAGGAAAGCTCTTTGCCTTGACAGCGCGCGGCGACGGAGCCGATGGTCAGTTTGAGGTGTACTCCATTAACTTGAAGGGCTCCTACTTTGACGAGGATCTCTGGGAGCAGATGAATGCATACCAGGAAGATTGGGTGGCCGGACGGTTTGGCGTCTTTGGACTGACCCTGGCATGTGATGACGCAGGTTCCTTGTATGTAATGGGTACCAGTGTGGATGAGGAGACCGGCGTAGAATCCAAGGCCCAGCTGTGGAAGGCGGAGATGGTCACCGATTGGAGTGGTACCAGTTTGGGACCCTTTAAGATAGTGGGAGAGACAGACCGCCAGATGAATTACCTCCAGAGTATGACTTGGGACCACAATACAGAGTCTTTGTATTGGGCACAATTCTATCCCAAGGGCATGACCAACATGGAAATCACCTTGCAGAAGGTCGATCCTACCACTGGCGCTTGCACCCAGGTGGGAACCCTTTCAGGCGAGACCTGCGCCATGTTCGCGCCTCTGACAGCGGAGTCCGCTGCCAAAGAGGCTCATGCCAATGTACCGGAAATCGACCGGAATGTGGTAGGCACCCCTCTGCTGCGGGATGAAACCGTGGTGATGAGCGTGGGTGCTACCCGGAAACTCCTGTATGATTTGGATCCCTGGTTTACCACGCACAAAGATGTGGTCTGGTCCTCTGACCATGAGGAGATCGCTACGGTGGATCCATCCGGCACTGTGACGGCAGTGCGTGAGGGCAGCTGCACCATCACCGTGGCGGCTAAAGACGATCCCACCAAACTGGATACCTGTGAGATCCATGTGTCTGCGCTGGATCTGACTCTGAAGGGAATTGTTTCGGCTCAGTCTGCTGGCATCGGCAACGTCACCGGCGGCGCAACCTACCAGTATGACATGGTGAAGAGCGTGGCTACCTTTGGCACAGAGAAGAGAATCACATGGCCTGAGGAATTCCAGGGTTACGGTACGTCCCTGTCCTGCTCCACATTGGGACGGGGCTCCCTCTGGGTCAACGAATATGGCAACGCTGGTATGCTCTATGAAGTGGATCCCGAAACCGGTGTGGTAAAGGATATGCTCGAGCCAATTGACGGCGATATGCTGTTTGGCATGACCTACTCTGAGACGACCGACCTCTTCACCGGGATTATGAACTTTTACCTCTATGTGGATCAGCCCTTTACCCATGAGGCCGAAGAGGAGATCAGAGGCTCCTACGACGACAATGAACACATGTTCATGTGGCATCGCTTTGACCTGTCTTCCTACTTGCAGGAATCCGATGAGAATTTCCAGACCGGAGAAACGGGAAATGGTTCCATGCAAGAGGTGGTCTTCTGCGGCATCACCACTCTGGAAGGTGAGGGTGAGCAGAACCTCAACAAAGATTACCTGGGCAAATGGGCTTCGTCCATCTATTACACTCCCACGACCACTATGGTTCTGCTGGACAATGTGGGCCGCCTGTGGTACATTGACGAAATGACGAACATGCAGAAGGTCACTGACGAAGAGGGTTCCACCTACTTCACCGATGCCGCAGGTACGATGTATATCCAGGATTCTTTCCATGGAGTGCTCTCTCTGGGCTATGACACCGATGATGATGGTACGGATGACAGCTATTCCGTCTTTGTTATCCGTCAGCTCCAGAAGACGCCGCTGCTGGATATGTACCTGGATGGCATCATGCCCCGGATTACCTACCACTTCTCCGACATTGCCTTTGCAGGGAAGCTGGAGGATGGAACGCCGATGTTTGCCATGTCCCTGTATGACTACTGGAACAATGGTACCACCAACGAGTTGTATCTCTATGTCCCGGGCCACGAGACCGGGGAAATGGATCAGGAGACTTGGGAGCCCATCCGGACTCCAGACCGCCTCTTTGATCTGGGTGACACAGGCTTTGGCAACATCATCGCGACCATTCACGAGGCCAAGGTGACCGGTGGTGTTCAGGTCCAGACCGACGCAGACGCTGTGGTACCCAGCAGCTTCTGTGGCTTCTACCAAGGCTAATTCATTTCTCTAGGATGGGGGGATCTGCCGCCAGGATGGGCAATTTGGCCCGGACGAACGGCGCCCCGCCAAGAGGATCATCAAATCACAACGTTTTTGCTTCCGGTAGCCCAGTTTGGGTTACCGGAAGTACTTTTCGGATGTGGGGCATTGTGAGCACCTCAGACTATGCCCAGGCTGCCTGGCCCATTTCTGAGGTTTTATGCACAGCAAGGTAGCGCCAGTGCCTCTCCGCCGGCGTCGTTTCTTCTCTTGGCATGCAAATAACCCCGATCAGAGACAGGTCCTCTTTTTTGCTGTCTCTGATCAGGGTAGTATAGGAACGGGGCCGTGTTTGACCGCAACCGGGACGTCCCCTTAAGCTTTCGCGGTGTTTTCCTGGGAGTGGTTTGCCTTTTCCTGTTTCTTTCGCTCTGTAAAGCGGCCAAGGAAGAAGGCAATGACGCCTACGCCGATGCCGGTTTGAACGCAGAAGAGGAGGCTTTCCAATTCCCCAGGGAGTTCGCCGCCCAGGAAAACCTCCAGAAGCGGCGTGGCCCAGGGCTCGTAATGTTCGGAAAGCGACTCCACCACCTGACTGCCGGCATCGTCTGAGCCGCCAAATTCAGCGCCTGCCTGGAGGACCAGAGGGAGCGCCACGATCAGGAGCGCTGCCAGCAATAGAACGATTACTGTGATTTTGTCTTTCTTTTTCATGTTACCCCTCCATGCTGTAGCCCACAGCCGAGAGCTCCCGGCCGGCGTAATTTTGCAGAACCAACATCACAACCACGGTGAGAATGCCCTCCAGCACAGCCAGCGGCAGCTGGGTGGGGGCAAACACCCCCAGAAATTGGAGCGCAGAGGCAGCCACGCCCCCGTGGGGTGCAGGGTAGGCCAGGGCCAGCTGGATGCTGGTGACACAATAGGTGCACATATCGCCCAAGAAGGCTGCCAGGAAAATGCCCACATTGCGGTTCCATTTCATCTTCCGAAGGAGGGCAAAGATTCCCCAGGCCAACAATGGTCCCGCGATGCTCATGGAAAACGTGTTGGCGCCCAGGGTGGTGAGCCCTCCGTGGGCCAACAAAATGGCCTGGTAGAGCAGCACAACAAGGCCCAAAATGCTGGAAATGCATGGCCCAAACAAAATGGCGCTGAGTCCCGTGCCGGTCATGTGGGAGCAGCTGCCGGTGACAGAGGGAATTTTTAAGGACGACAGCAAAAATACAAATGCGCCGCAGACAGCCAGCAGAACGATGTTTTTCCGGTTTTCAGCCAAGAGTTTTTTCATTTTTAAGAAGCCCATCACCAAAAAAGGTAGACACAGGGCGCCCCATGCCACACAAGATCCCACCGGCAGGTAACCCTCCATGACGTGCATGGCGCTGGCTGGCATGCTGAGAAGTGCTGCAACCGCCCCAGCCATAGACGAAATGCGCAGCGTTCGACTTGTTTTGTTCATATCAATGCCTCCTGTAATAAGTTTTGAATTGCTTCCAGCGTACGCGGGGCCTCTCCGGCAGCAGGCAGCAGGCCACGGGCCATGAGCATACGGGAAATCTCCATGAGCATGGGAGGTCTCAGGCTGCAAGCCCGAAGCACCGACTCGTTTGCCATGACAGAGCCGGTCTCTCCATCCGCCTCAATCCGGCCCTTTTGGAGCAGGACAACCCGGTCTGCCCAGCGGTAGGCAAAATCCACATCGTGGGTGGAAATGAGGACGGTCCGCCCCTCTTCTTTCAATTGAGCCAGAAGATCCTCAAACCGGGACAGGTTTTCCGGGTCCAGACTGACGGTTGGCTCATCGAACACAATGACTTCCGGCTCCATGGCAATGATGTCCGCAATGCTCACCCGCTTCTTTTCCCCACCGCTGAGGTCATGAGGAGGCCGGTCCCGCAATGCCTGGATGTTCATATAGGCAAGAGACGCTTCCACCCGGCGGCGGACTTCCGCCAGGGGCAGACGCAAATTCATGGGGCCGAAGGAGACCTCGCCAGCTACGGTGGAGGCGATGATCTGCTGATCCGGGTCCTGAAACACAATCCCCACGTTTTTCCGCAGGGCATTGCGGTTCTTCTTGGTGATGGCGGTACCTCGGTACAGAATTTCCCCCTGTGCCGGGAGAACCCCATTGAGGCAGAGAAAGAAGGTGGACTTCCCCGCGCCATTTGCGCCCAGTACCGCCACCTTCTCCCCGGGGCGGAGGAGGAAATGGGCGATGTCCAGTGTTGGGACCTTCCCATCGTAGGAATAGCGCAGATTGCGCAGTTCCAGCAGGGGTTCTTGTTTCATAAAAACTTCCTTTCCAGCAGCCACACAGCCGCCAAGCACGCCAGATATCCCCCCACGGCTGCCACCTGCACCGGCGTGACCGGTTTTGCTTCGGTCCAGAATGCCAGACGTCCGTCATAACACCGGGCCACCATGGCGTCATATGTATTGCCTGCCTGCCGGAGGGCGGTGACCAGAAGGTTGGCCATGGATTTGCCAAAGGTCTGCATCGACTGCCGCCAGCCCCAGTATCCCAGTCGGGATTGGGCAGCCATGTGCATTTGATGTGCGGTCTCCGACAGGAGGAAGATGAAGCGGTAGATGAGATACATCAGCTCAATCAGAATCCCCGGCACATGAAGTCTGGAGAGGGTGGAGGTGATCTCGTGAATGGGCGTGGTGAGCGCCAGCAGATACATGGCGCTGACCGCGCCCAGAGCGGTGGTCAGCACTTCTCCGCCCCGCCGGAGGCTCTGGGGGGAGGCGCACAGATACAGGCCGCCCAGCCGGAGCTGCCAGGATCCCACAGGCGCCCAGGATGCCTCCAGCACAATGGCCAGGGCGCCCAGCAGGATGAATGCCATGGGAATCCGCAGCAGTGCCAGGTAGGTTCGCACCGGTGTGCCGCCCAAACCGCAGATTACCCCACCCAGTGTCACCACCAGAAACAGGGAAACCGCCGGACTGCGCGCCGCGACACAGCTGAGCAACAGAGCCACAGAGAACAGGAGCTTCAGCATGGAGTTCAAAGGCCGCAGACGGGACCCATGGGCCAGCCGGTCTATGGCAGAAAGATGGCCGGAGTCATTGTGAGAATGGATCCTCGCCATGATAATCCCCCCAATTTGGGACAAAAAAACCGCGGCAGCCTATGCTGCCGCGGCCGTTTTTTCCGCAACAAATCCGCCCGTGCCGGGCTGGAAGCCCATGCAGAGCATAACATGTAAGCAGGTCTTCTGACTTGCGCCTCACCGGCCGACACATCGCCTTCTCAGTTTCCCAATGACGGGCTTTCGCCTTATGTGTGGCCTCCGCGCTCACAGCGGCGGTACCGTTCAGGATTTGCACCTGATTCCCTATTCTCCTTTGCAGCCTCGGGAGGCTAAAAAGGCACTTCCATGTGAATTTCGTAGTCATGCAGCAGGATGGTATGTTCTGGACCGTCCACCTGCTGCATGGATCCTTCTTATCATAGCACAGGGCTTTGCAAAATGCAAGCATTGCGCTTCGGGCAATCAAAACGCTTACACGCCCAGCACTGTCTTGCGCACGTCTCCCACCATATACAGGCTGCCAAAGGCCAACACCAGCCCCTGGGGGCCAGCCTGCCGGAGGGCCTCCTCCACGCCCTGGGGCACCGTGGTGCAAGCTGTAACAGGTTTGCCGAAGGGGGTCAAAATCTCCTTGAGCGCATCTGCCGCCATGGCCCGGGGATTGTCCGGGGTCACCGTGACAAACCGGGTCACCAGGGGGGCCATGGTTTTATACATGTGGGTGTAATCCTTATCCGCCATCACACCGGTGAGGGCGGTGATCTCCCGTCCATCCAGGTAATCCCGGACATTTTGAGCCAGGGCCTCCAGGCACTGGGGATTGTGCCCACCATCTACAATCACATCGGGGTGCTTCCGCAGCAGCTCGAACCGGCCGGGCCACACCACATCCCGCAGTCCGTCCCGGATCTGCTCCTCTGAAATCTCCCAGCCCCGCCGGATCAGGCAGTCCACCGCCGTCAGCGCCACGGCGGCGTTGCGTAGCTGATGCGCTCCGAGGAGGGGAATCTGCAAGGACAAACGGGGGCCAAAGTCAAACACCTGTCCTGCAAAGCTGTGGGACCGGGCGGTGAGTGCGTCAAAGTCTGCCTTGCGGAGCTCCACGCCCTGGGCGTTGCAGGTCTCCTCAAAGACTGCCTCCACAGAGGGCGTCCCCCGGTACAACACGGCGGTACAGCCGGGCTTGATGATTCCCGCTTTGGCCTTTGCAATCTCTTCCAAGGTATTGCCCAACACCTCTGTATGGTCCAGGCCCAGGTTGCAGATCACCGCCACCTCCGGCGGATCAATCACATTGGTGGAGTCCAGCTCTCCCCCCAGTCCCACTTCCAGGACCACAATGTCACACTGCCGCCGGGCAAAGTATTCCATGGCAATGGCAGTCACCAGCTCAAACTCTGTAGGGTGATCCGCCATGGCCTCCGCATGGGGCTTGACAAATTCCGTAATCTCTGCCAGCTCCTCATCTGCGATGTCCACGCCGTTCACATTCATCCGCTCGTTGAACCGGAACAGAAACGGAGATGTGTACAAACCGGTACAGTAGCCCGCCTTGCGCAGGATGGAGGCAATCATGGCGGCGGTGGAGCCTTTGCCGTTGGTCCCGGCAATGTGGACAAACTTCAGTCTTTTCTCCGGGTTCCCCATCCGGTGAAGCAGCTCCTGGGTCCGGGAAAGGCCGGGGATGGACCCCTTCCAGCAGACGGAATGGATATAAGTCAGGGCTTCTGTGATGTTCATAGCACGATCTCCTTTATGAAATCGGCCCCCGCCTTTGCGGGCAGGGGCCGTGAATGATGTTTAATTCTGTTTGGATGCTTTGGGCCGCCAAAGTCCCATCCGCTGGAAGATCCCGGTACGGAACAGGAGAAAAATAATCAGGGTATCCAGCACCAGCTCCAGGCCGGCTTCCACACAGCGGTATGCCATGAGGGGCCCGATGGCCTTCTTGGAATAGCCCAGGAAGATGAGCCAGTAGCTCTGCCACAGGACGCTGCCCAGCACCTTCCCCTGCAGCAGGGTTACGGCCCCCCGCCAGAAGTCCCAGGGCTTCTCCATCCGGTAGAGCACCGGCCGCAGAAGGCCCGCAAAGAGACCCAGCAGCATGGGAGATACGGTCAGCACCGGATCCCATCCGTAGCCAGAGAACAGGCAGCCCACCGTATCGCTCACCGCACCCACCATGAGACCGGCAAGGGGGCCAAAGAAATATCCCGCCAGAGCAATGGGCACCGCCTCAATGGAGAACCGGCTGATGGCCGAGGGCATCACCGTAGTAAACCGGGCAAATACCACACTCAGGGCACACAAGAGGGCGCAGGTTGCAACGACACGGGTGGCCATGCGCCCCTTGGCGGCGGGCCGGATTTCTTTGGTAACGGCTTGTTTGGACATAAAAAAGTCCTCCTTTCAAAAATGGAGGAGGTTCAGAGGGGAATGTGCGGTTTGCGCCAGCTGTCATGCCCCCGTGGACGCTGGGCTACCAGCGTTTTTGGACCAAACGGCAGAAGCGGGTCACGGCCTGCCGCGGCCGGGCATCCGGCTCAGGCGGTTGCGGAAAATTCATCGCGGGGCACAGCCCCTTCGCCCGCCGGCAACCTCCCATCCGAACGGTACTTAACGCGAAATCTCCTACTCCCTGCGACGCTGGACAACTGTCATTGTATCAGATTCTTCCCAAAATGCAATAGAAATTTTTGGATTTTTCGTCGACATTCCACCTCCTTCCCTATTTTGCAAATTTTTCAAATTTGGTATTTACAACAGGGCCTTTTTCGTATAAAATGTTTCCCGACAGAGTAGGACCCTCTGCGTGAAGTGCTGCCAAAATGGGGAGTTGTCTGGCAGACGAAGGAGTTTCTCCGCGATAGATGGTCCGCACCCGCTGTTGCATATAGGTGGAACAACCTCCTTTATGTAGCAACGATGCTCAGTTGGGCATTGGGGAAGGCTGCACGGCTGGCCGTCCCTCCCACTGGCGCACATGCTGGCAAATTTTGGCTCCCCCAGGCTTTGGCCTGTGGGGAGTGTTTTATTTGTCTGCGCGCCTTGAGACGCAGCAGTTGCTGCCCACCCGGCCCCATCAAAATTTAGGAGGTCCCGTCTTATGAATCAAACCAAATCCACCGCCCTGTACCAAACCCCCTTCTCCAAGGCCTATTGGCGCGACGCTGCGCTGGAGCTGAAGGACACCAAAATTCTGGTGTTTGCCGCTCTGATGATTGCACTTCGCGTGGCGCTGAAAGGCCTGAGCATTCCCATTGCTGCAGATCTGAAAATTAACGTCGGCTTCTTCATCAATGCCTTGGGCGCCATGGTGTTCGGCCCTGTGGTGGCCGCGTTGTCTGCTGCCGTATCCGACACGTTGGGGTGCCTGCTGTTCCCATCGGGTGTGTATTTTTTCCCCTTTATCTTCACAGAAATGGCTGGCTCTCTGGTTTTCGCCCTGTTCCTGTACCGGGCTCGGGTAACGGCAACCCGGGTGATTCTCTCCCGGTTTTGTGTGGACTTTTTCGTCAACATTGTTATGACTTCTCCCATCATGGCCTGGTATTACCATGTGGTTTTCAATAAGTCCTATGCCTTGTTCCAGCTTCCCCGGATTTTTAAGAATTTGGCTCTGTTTCCCCTGGAATCGGTGCTGCTGATCCTCTTCCTAATGGCGATGATTCCCTTGGCTTACCGGATGCATCTGGAATATGACACCGGGGATCGCCTGCTCTTGAAGAAGCGGCAGGCCATCCTTCTGGGCGTCCTCTTCCTCTTCGCAGCTGGCTGTGTGGCTGGATATTTCGTCTACGATTACAACTACAATGATCAGGCCTCCCGGCTGAGCACCGAGGAGAAGGTGGAGGTCAACACCGCCCTCACCGAAGACGCCCGGACCCAGGGGCTCATTGAAGACGACCAGATCATCGTCCTGAAGAAGGTCTTCAAGCAGCTCCGGGGAGATACCACGGTGGAGTTCCAGGTCTATGAGACCTCCCCGGATACGGACCTCACCAAAGCCGCCGGATACCGTACCGCCGACGTCAAAGGCGACGGCACCTTGACCTTAACGGCTACGGGCTCCGCCGTCCTGGTGCGGAACAACACGGATGAAATCACCGGTCTGACAGTTACCCCTGAAAAGGGCTGATTCGCTACATCCATAAAGGCCTATTGCAAACTGATAGTTTGTCAATTAACAGGGCTAACATCCCCCGGAAATCCAGTATTTTCAATGGCTTCTGCCCCTGCCTACCTGCCCTTTTCCCTTGCAAGAAAACTTAAGGGAAAAACCGTCAGCCGTTGCGCGCTACCTTGCCCAGAAGCCTTGCACTGGAACGCTTCGCCTCCCTGGTGGCGTGGGCGTAGATGTTCATGGCCGTGTTGACATCCGAGTGTCCCAACAGCTCCTGCACATCCTTGGGGGCCGCACCGTAGGAAAGAAGATTGCTGGTGAACGTTGGAAATGGAAGTCCTCCAAACCGGGACCTTTTCCTTTGCCATCCGGCACATCAGACTGGCAATGCTGGGGGATTTGATTTCTGAACGTAGTGCAACCACAAACGGCGATACTGTGTCTTGGTCAGACCAGGACTTCCACCGCTTGAACGCTTCCTCGCTGGCGAAGTCCTCACGGGTCAGCCGGATATGTGCGCCGGTAGCGCTGGAGCAGACGATGGCACTCTTGCCCCGCTTATTCAGCGCATAATCGCTCTTGGTATCAAACATTTCGTTTCCTCCGTTTCATTCGTTGATAGGGGTTGGTGCATCGAAATGGGCGGCGGGCCACGACACCGACATGGGCTGAATTTTTTCTCGAAGATTTAACAAAGCAGAAGGCCGGGTACTTCCATTGAGTACTCGGCCTTCTGCCGCATGTGCGCCCGGTGAGGCACGTCCTATCGGGTGAAAGACCCGAATCCGTCCGGCAGACATGGCCTGGGCAGAATAGCCAGTCAGTGCCAGAACCGTCACCACGGTTAAGACAGATTTCAGGAGCTGTTCCGCCACTTGAGAACTGCCGGTGGCCTTTGCGAACCCCAATCCAAGGTAGTATCCCCGCAAGACGGAGGACAGGCAGGCGAATAGGACAGCGGGGGACAGGGTCCGGAGGGTCCCCTGTACCCCCGTCCATCTGGATGACAAAGCAGGCAGTCAAGTCCGCGCCCAGATAGAGGGCGGCGGCGCTGAGCAGACCAATGCCAAAGAACAGCGCCATGGCAGTGCGGAAAACGTCCCCGCTCCGCCTTTGATTCCCAGCGGTTTCCGCCCGGGCCACCAGCTTGGAGGTGGCGCTGGGGATGCCCACAGAGGAAAGGGCTAGCAGCAGAGTATAGATCTGAAATCCCGCGTTGTAGTAACCGTTGACGACATCGCCAAATCCGTCGATATTGGTGATGGCCAGCCGGTAGACCAGACCCAGCAGCTTCACCACCAACTGGAAGCCAAAATGGTCAAAACGCCAGACCCAAAATTCGATTCGGAATGTCTTTCCGACGCGCTCATAGTGCCTCCGTATGACCGTCCTGATCCATAAACGCGGCTTGTTCCCTGTGTTCACGCTTTTGTGTCAGTTTCTTCAGGCCCTCCAAGCCCAGCAGAACCGCAATACCCATCAGGAAACCGAAAAAACTGAAATTGTCCGGACCCAGCGGAGAACATGGCGGGTCTAAAGCAGCGGGTCCCACCGCAATGGAGACAAGGGACCCCAGCATCAATCCCAAAATCAGCCAGAGCATCCGGCTGCGCTGTTTCCGCAGGGCGGCGCGGAGGGCGCGAACCGACAGCGCCGCCCCCGCCAGCACGCCAAGAGCCAATGCGCACAGCCCCGGCAGTGCGGCGAGATTCAAGTGGAGCAGGGAATGCACCGCATTGACCGTGGGCAGATACACCCCCATAATCAGCAGCAGGGATGATCCGGAGATGCCGGGCAGCACCATGGCGGAGATGGCCAGCGCGCCGGAAAGGAACAGATAGCCGTACTGGAGCGGTTCCAGAGCGGTATAGTCCAGTGCGCCGCCGCTGGGGGAGACGGCCCGAAACCAAGTCAGGCCGCACACCAGCGACAGCCCCAGCAGGGCGAAAGGCCAGTTTTGCGGTTTTCCTAAGATCTGCCGGCGCTCCGCCTTGACGATGAAGGGGATGGAGGCCAGGGTAAGCCCTAAAAAGAGGGAACTGAGAAAGTAGATGTTGCTCCCAAACAGCCGGGCCAGCAGTGAGATGGAGCCAATCAGCCCCATGGCCCAGCCGATGCCCAGTTTTAGAAGGTAGAAAAACGCGGCCCGCCGGGCGGCGGGGTCTTTGCCGAACAGGCTGTGGATGGCGTTCAAAAACGGCTCATAGAAGCCCAGGATAAAGGCCACCGTGCCGCCGGACACACCGGGGACGCTGTCCGCCAGAGCCATGCAGAAGCCTTGAAACAGTTTTAATGCCATGTGGATTCCTTCTTTCAAACGCTGGTGAAAATAAGCGTGTTCATTTCCTTGCTGTAATATCCCAGGAGTCTAAGATGCCGGATGCACTCTTGTGCCAGGGCAGTGGCTTTTTCCTGACGGCGGTATGTGATTTGCTCCGCGTCAGGAGCCACCCGCAGGGCCTCACTGCGGCGGCCTGTCACCAGCTCGGTTTCCCACTGTCCCGCTAGGACTCGTATGGAGGGCAGCTTCTGTCCGGGCGGGATGCGCCCGGATAAAATTTCAAGTTCAAGAGTCGCTTCAACTTCTAAATTGAGCGGAGTGGTCATGGTGATAAAACCTCCTCTCCACGAGACGAATCAGGGTGCAACCCACCCAGCCTAGGAGCGCCCCCAGCACCGCCCCTGCCAGCACATCGGTGGGATAGTGGACATAGAGATACAACCGGGAAAATCCGATCAGCGCCGCCAAAATCAGGGCCGGGAACCGCAGCTTGCTCCCGCTGAAATACAGAGCGGACGCCGCCGCGAAGGAGGCTCCCGTATGCCCGGAGGGGAAGGAAAAATCGTCGGGGCGGGGAATCAGCAGCTGTACTGCCGTGTTGATGTCACAGGGACGGATGCGGGCCACAAAGGGCTTCAAAATCAGATTACAGCATATTACCTCCAGGGCGAGGGAAACCGCCAGGGCGGCTCCTGTCTTTCGCGTTTTAGGGTAAATCAGCAGTACCAGGGCCAGAACAACCCAAATCACTCCGCTATCCCCCAGGTGTGTGATAAGCGGCATCACAATGTCGCCAATCCCGCTGCGCAGGTGGGCCTGGATGAAGTCCAGCACGGAAAATTCCCAGGTCAGCATGTCTCTCCGCCCTGAGATCCGGCATCTTCCAGCTTTACGCCACAGACGGGACAGAACCGGGAATCCACCGGACAGTGTACGCCGCAAGTCGTGCATTTCTGGCTCATGGCGCTGCCGCAGGCGGCGCAATAGGCCGTCTTTTTAGCCTGCCAGCGCCTGCAGGCGGGACATTTCTTTTTCAAAAAGCTGCGGACAATGACGAACAGAACAGCGGCGAATACATTTCCGCACAGTCCCAGTACGCCCCACAGCGGCCCGCTCATGCCGGACAGCACCGCCGCCTGATAGAGCCACGCCGCCACCAACAGCCAGCAGGACAAAGCCAGCAGGCCGCAGAGCAGGGCGGTGACGCTCATGGAAATGAACGCGGCGGTTGAGGGCCGGGTGATGCTGGCACGGAAAACGTCCTCTGCCTCAAACCGTTCCCTGTTTTCTTCCTCACGGTCATGACCATCGCCGGGAAAGTCATGTTCCCATTGGTCTTTCTGCTGATGGATGGTTTGAACGGCGGTAATGGTTTCCCTGATCTGGGGCGAGAGCAGTGCGGCGGATACCCCGCCGCCCAGAAGAGTCACGCACAGCGCGGCGATCACCCATCGCTTGAGCAGCTTGCCAAAGCTGGCACGCATGATTTTTTCCTGCAATTTTTTCATATGAAGTACCTCCTATTTTTTGATGCCCTGCCGTTGAAGCTGCCGGATACCCGGCACGTTGTATCCATTTGGTTTGGTTCCTGTTTCTTGGATGGGTATAGGATAGCAGGCAATGTTAAACCAAGTTTTTGCTGGAGGTAAACAGAAGATAAAATATAAAGTACGCAGACGTGAATTGCATCTGCGGGCGTTCTATTGCCAGCATTTTACAAGGATTTTTCCAGACCCAGGTAGCGGATATTACATATACGCTTTATGATAGAGTTGTCCCAATGAGGCAAACAAATTTTTAGGAGGAAACAAGTCCATATGAAAAAAATCCTACCCATCGCTTTGTCGCTGGCCTTGACAGCCGCTTTGTTTTCCGGCTGCTCTGCCACCCCAAAAACCGACGCGTCCAGTCCCGTGCAGACCGGCGGCGCCACAGTCGGCACGCTTTCCGCAGCGGCTCCCGCACAGGCGAAGGCGCCCAAGTACGTGTTTCTTTTCATCGGCGACGGCATGAGTTACCCTCAGTTCCAATCCGCCGCGGACTATCTGGGCGCAATGGCGGACAGCGACTATATGCAGGCCGTCCCCAGCCTGGACGATAACCAAGGGGCGGTGCTGGACGGCCCGGTGGCCCTGAACTTCATGGGTTTTGAGACAGTGGGTTCCGTCGTGACCTACGACTCCAACTCCTTCGCCCCCGACTCCGCCTCCACCGCCACCTCTATCTCCACCGGCCACAAGACCTACTCCGGCTCCATCAACGTGGACGAGACCGCCACCGTCTCCTACGAGACTATCACCGAAAAGGTCCACGACCAGCTGGGCATGAAGGTAGGCGTCATCTCCTCCGTAAACCTGAACCACGCCACCCCCGCCGCCTTTTACGCCCATCAGGCCAGCCGGGGCAGTTACTACGAGATCGGCGAGGAGCTGGTGGCCTCCGGCTTTGAGTACTTCGCCGGCGGCGGGCTGCTGAAGCCTACCGGCTCCGACGGGAAGCGGGAGGACTTGTACGCCCTGGCGGAAAAAGCGGGCTACACGGTGGTCAAGACCCAGGCCGAGGCGGAGAAGGTCACCTCCGGCCCTGTAATTCTCATTGACGAACATCTGGCGGACTCCTCCGCCATGGCCTACGATCTGGACCGGACCGAGAATATGTGGTCCCTGGCTGACTATGTGAAAAAGGGCATTCAAGTGCTGGACAACGACGACACTGGCTTCTTCCTCATGTGCGAGGGCGGCAAGATCGACTGGGCCTGCCACGCCAACGACGCCGCCTCCACCATCCACGACACTCTGGCCCTGGCCGATGCGGTGCAAATTGCCATTGACTTTGCAGAGGAGCACGCGGATGAGACCCTCATCCTGGTCACCGGCGACCACGAGACCGGAGGGCTGACGATCGGCTTCGCTGGTACGGATTACGACACCTACCTCTCCCTGCTGGACAGCCAAAAGATTTCCTTCGCCAAATATGACAGCGACTATGTCTCCGCCTACAAGGAAAACAAAGCGGATTTTGAAACCGTGTTGGCTGATGTGGAGGAGCTGTTCGGCTTGAAGGCCAGCGGGGACGCCAGTGACAAGCTGGTGCTGACGGACTATGAGCTGGGCCTGCTGAAAAACGCCTATGAAAAGAGCGTCAACGAGCGGGACACCGGCATGGCCGTCCAGGCGGAGTACGTGGCCTACGGCACCTACGAGCCGCTGAGCGTCACCATCACCCACATCCTGAACAACAAATCCGGCGTCGCCTTCACCTCTTACAGCCACACCGGCCTGCCGGTGGCGATGTTCGCCAGCGGCGTGAACGCGGAGCAGTTCGGCGGCTACTACGACAACACGGAAATTTACAACAAGCTGGCTGAAATACTGGCGGTGAAATGAGGCTGAACCGTTATCATGCCCCGGTTTTGGTCTGCGCCCTGCTGATCCTCTTCCTGGTCCTCCTGCCCACCGGGTTCGAGGACCGGGAGGCCTTTCAGGAGTCGGACATCCGGCCCGCCCTGGTGCTGTCCACCGACGAGTCCACCGTGGTAGACACCGGCCTGGTCCGCTCCGGGGAGCAGCGGTGCCGGCTGCGGGTTTTAAGCGGTCCGTTCCGGGGGCAGATCGCCGAGGGGAGAAATCTCCTCAGCGGCTCTCTGGAACAGGACAAACTCTTTTCCGCCGGGGACAGAGCCTTGGTGCGCATCAATTATCAAGGGGAGGAAATCCTCAGCGTCTCAATGATCGACCACTACCGCTCCCCCTGGGAGGCACTGCTGGCAGCGCTGTTCGTCTTGCTGCTAGTGGCCTTCGCCGGGCAGACTGGGCTGCGGGCGCTGCTGTCCTTCGTTTTGACGGTGCTGATGCTCTGGAAGGTGCTGGTCCCGCTGTATCTGAAGGGCTGGGACCCCGTCTGGGTGGGGCTGGCGGTCACCCTGGCGCTGACGGTGCTGATTATCTCCCTGGTCTACGGCTTTGACCGCCGCTGCGCCGCCGCCGTGTCCGGGGCGTTCCTGGGCATTCTCGTCACCTGCGCCATGGGCGGCGTCTTCACCCGTCTGTTTCAAATCCACGGGGCGGTGATGGCCTATTCAGAAAGCCTGCTCTACGCCGGGTACCAGCATTTGGATCTGACGCGGATCTTTATGGCATCCATCTTCATCGGCGCCTCCGGGGCCGTCATGGACCTGTCCGTGGACATCACCTCCGCCGTCTGTGAGGTGGTGGAAAAGCGGCCCGGTTTAAGCCGCCGGGAGGCGGTGAAGTCCGGGCTGAACGTGGGGCGGGCCGCGATGGGAACCATGACCACAACTTTGTTGCTGGCCTACTCCGGCGGATATGCCGCTCTGTTGATGGTGTTTATGGCCCAAGGGACACCCCTGTCCAATATTCTCAACTACAAATATGTGGCGGCGGAATTGCTGCACACGGTGCTCGGCTCCTTCGGTCTGGTGACAGTGGCCCCCTTTACCGCCCTGTGCGCCGGGTCGCTGCTGGCCAAACCGGATGGCGTCTCTATGAAACTATAGACGAGAAGCAAAAGAGTCCCGAAGCGCAGGCTACGCTCCGGGATTCGTTTTTCGCTTCTATTCAAAACAGCATAACCAGCGTTCCGCCCGTCACCAGTAGCAGGCCAAGGGCAGCCCGGCGGGTCAGCTTTTCGTGGAACACCAGTCCGGAGAAGGCCACTGTGACTAACATACTCAGCTTGTCGATGGGGACGACGATACTGGCGGGGCCGTCCTGCAAGGCCCGGTAGTAGCACAGCCAGGATGCCCCGGTGGCAAGGCCCGACAGGCAGATAAAACCCAGCTCGTTTGTGGGAATTTGCCGAAGTTCCCCCTGTTTCCTGGTGACGAACACCATGACCCAGGCCATGACCAGCACTACCCCCGTGCGGATTGCCGTACCCAGGTTGGACTCCACCCCGGAGATGCCCACCTTGCCCAGGATGGAAGTCAGGCTGGCAAACACCGCAGAGCCCAGGGCGTACCACAGCCATGCGCTGCCGTTGGTTTGCTGCCCATCCGTCTCCTTTTTCTCAATCATGAGAAACGTACCCACGGCAATCAGCGCCACACCGATGCCCTTGGACAGGCTGATAGCCTCGTGGAGAAACACGAACGCCAGCAGAATGGTCAACACGGTGCTGGATTTGTCGATGGGTACCACCTTGTTGATGTCGCCCAGCTGGAGGGCCTTGAAGTAGCACAGCCAAGAAGCCCCGGTAGCAAGGCCGGACAAGATCAGGAACAGCAGCGTTTTCCCGCCGATGCCGCTGATTTGATCTTGTGACCCCGCCACGAATACCATCAGCCAGGAGAAGGCCAGCACCACGATGGTTCGGATAGCGGTGGCCACGGTAGAGTCCGTTTTCCGAATGCCGCACTTGGCCAGAATGGATGTAAGGCCCGCGAAAATTGCGGACCCGAACGCGAAAACGAGCCACATATACGTTCACCTCTTAATGACAATGATACTACATTGCGCGGCGGCGAGAAGATGACTGCCCAAGAATTTCTGTCCCGCCTCCGCGTGGATTCCGCCGCCTTGGAACAGCAGCTCCCATTGGCGCTCGTCCTGGGAGGAGCCCGTGAAGTCCCCTGTCATATAGACGAAAGCCAAATCGTCCCGCTGGTTCAGCTGGTTAAACAGCGCGGCGGTGGCTTTGGCGTCGGCATCAAAGGCGACCTGTGTATCGGTGAGAAACGCGAACATGAACGCCCCGGCCTCTGCGGCAGTGGTAAAACCGCTGCTGTAAGCGCCGTTTTCCAACGTGTACGCATTCTCCGTTCCGGTAGTCAATCCGGTCAACTCCGCTTTGTGGATGTATTTTCCGGCGGAGTCGGACCAGGAGGACTGGGCCAGGTAGGCCGCGCTCCCCGCCGGCACACGCACCGGAGCTGCTGTCCTGCTGGATGAGGTGTAGGTCAGATAAACGGTATCCGCAGACTGTCCCATATGCAGATTGACCTCTCCCACACTTCCGGCGGCAAAGCGGGTTGGAACAAGGCTTGCAATGAAAAGCAGGGCGGTCAGGAGCATGGCGCCGGATTGATAGAAAGAATTTTGCCTCACAGATAGTTCCCTCATAACTATTTTATTATTCCTGGTTACTGTCCCCGGAACCGGTATCCCGCACCCCAGACCGTCTGGATGTACCGGGGCTTGGCGGGGTCCGGCTCGATCTTCTCCCGCAGACGGTTGATGTGGACGGCCACAGTGGCGTTGTCCCCCATGGCCTCCAGCCCCCAGATCTTCTCGTACAATTCCTCCCGGCTGAACACGATGTCCACATGGAGCATGAAGAACAGCAGCAGTTCATACTCCTTGTTTTTCAGCTCCACCTCCTGGCTCTCCACATAGAGACGGCGGGTGTCGGTGTGCAGAGACAGGCCGCCGATATGGATTTCAGAGGTTTGCTTCCGCCCGCCGGTGAGCCGCTCGTAGCGGGCCAGGTGTGCCTTGACCCGCGCCACCAGCACGCTGGGAGAGAAGGGCTTTTCAATGTAATCGTCCGCCCCCAAGCCCAGGCCGCGAATTTTATCCACGTCCTCCCGGCGGGCCGTCACCATCAGGATGGGAGTGTCGATTCTCTCCCGGAGTTTGCGGCAGACGGTGAAACCGTCCACACCAGGGAGCATCAGGTCCAGGAGAATCAAATCAAACCCGCCGCCCAGGCCCAGAGCGAGCCCCGCTTCCCCGTCGGCGGCGATCTCCACCTGGCAGCCGTTCAGTTCCAAGTAGTCTCGCTCGATGGCGGCGATGTCCGGATCGTCCTCAACAATCAGAATTTTCTGCATGGCTATCCTCCTTGGGCAGTGTGATGGTGATTTCCAGCCCTCTAGTTGGGGTGTTTCGGGCCGTTATGGTTCCACCCATACGCCGGATGGTCTTTGCCGCGATGGCCAGCCCCAAGCCGCTGCCCCCTGCCGGGTTCTTCCGAGCCGGGTCGCTGCGGTAGAATGCGTCAAAGAGTTTGGGCAGGGCCTCCTCCGGCACACCGGGGCCGTCATCGGTGAGGGTGATCCGGCAATCCATACCGGCGTCCTCCACAAGGAGCTTCAAATGACCCAGGTCAGCCGTCTTGTATTTGGCGCTGTTGTCCATGATGTTGGTCAGCACCCGGCGCAGCAGCTCCGGGTCCACGGTGACCGTGACTGGACAGATGGGCTCCACTGTGACCTCTAGGCCGTTCCTTTGGTATTCTCCCGCTGTCTCCGCGGCCAAATCCGTGACAAATTCGTCCAGCCGGAGCGTCCGGGGCTCCATCGGGTACTCCGCCATGTCCAGCTTGGAGAACAGGAACAGCTGGGACACCATGCGGTCGATGTCCTCCGCTTTGGCCTTGATGGTCAGCAGATACCGCTGCCGCGCCTCCGGCGTCTTGGCCACGCCGTCCAGCAGGCCCTCCACATAGGCTCGGATGGAGGTCAGCGGGGAGCGCAGATCATGGGAGATGCCCGCCAGCAGCTCCTTCCGGCTCTCCTCGTCCTGGCGGGTGCGCGCCACGGAGGTTTTCAGCCGTGCCGCCATCTCGTTGAAAGCCTCGCATACCGGGGCGAACTCGTCCTTCTCCCGGTAGTCGATGCGGTAGTCCAAATTGCCGCTGCCGATCTCCTGGACGCCATCGGCCAAAATCGTCAGAGGGTCGTTGATTTTTTTGAACACAAAACGGATGAGGAAACGGTTTGTGCCCCAAATGGCCGCCAGCACCGCACACAGCAAAATCAGCCCTGTCAGAACGATAACCAACTTCATTCCGGAGGGTAGCTCCTCGCTTCGGGACCCATAGACGCGGATCTGATAGGCAGTACCGTTGATCTCCTTCTGTGTGACGGAAAGGCTGTGCTCTCCGGCAGATGCCAGCGCCTGTGTTCCGCCCAGGCTCTCCGCAGCCTGGAGCAGGCGGGCATCGTCTGGCTGTTCCTCTCCCCAGGTGTAAACTGTTGTGCCGCCGGAAATCACTGTCACCCGCAGCCCGTTGGCCCGGAGGGTCTCGCCCAGGGTATCCAAAGGCTTACTCTCTTCCAGCGACCGGCTCACCAGCTTGACCACTGCCCGGCTGGCCCAGGAAAAATCTCCGCTGTCTTCCAGGGGAAGTCCGCCGCTCTGGAGCATAAGCCACAGCAGCGCGATACAGCATATCCCCGCCGCCAAAGCGGCAATGACAGGGACAACGATCATCAGAATATTGGACCAAAGTAGGCGCTTTTTGATGGTCATGGGAACACCTCGCAAGTCAGGTTGAGAGTATTATAGCACGAAGCGGGAGCGGGAAGTTAAACTGGAGATAAATTATAAACTCAAGAGGAATCCGCGGCTCCGAATCAATTAGGCGGGGTCCCGGCCAACGCACAGGAGCCCCGCCCATCAGCCATAAAAATGACCCCTGTAAGCGATTACTGGTAAATGAACTCAGAGAAAATGATTTCTTCTGCTCTGGCCTTGCAGTTGTTCATCAGACCAACCCAGCGCATAGGGTTGCGGGCTTTCAATTCCTCGGTGGCTCCCGCCGATTTTGCTATGTCCGGAATCATCCGGTCCAGCCAGTCGTTGGCTGTGTCGTTGATGTTCAGTAGATGCGTTTCAAGTTTACGGATAGACACCAACTCTTGGTACAGCTTGCGCCGATGCTGCCTTAAGTAACTCAATCTCATACGCCATACTTGCCAATGTCTCTGACTGGCTCTACCGGGTCAGGGTCTAACGCAAGATTGGGGATGTAGTAGTCTCCAACTTGGATATAAGTCAATCCGTTTTTCATTGTGATGCCCTTTCTCCCTTACGGGTCGTCATCCGGCACCAGCGCAATCACATCGGCAATATCACAGTTCAGCGTTTTGCAAATCTTGATAAGGGTCTGTATGGAGATACGTTCTCCTTTTCCTATGTTGGTGATATGATTTGTTGTGAATGCGCTTGGAACCGCAAATCTTTCTTGGTCAGATTCTTGTCAATCAGTGTTTTCTACAGCGGCTTATAGCTGATTTTCATGGTCGTTCTCACCTTTCCGGCCTGGGGCCAACAGGAATGCCTCCAGCATTATTATCTATCAACCATTATACCTCATATTCTGAGAAAATACAATGTACAGTTGCAATTCTCTCCCAAAAACTGCGGGATACACAACGCATTTGGCTTCGTTTAAACCTACATCAATTTTGGTATTAAGTGTTTCATGCCCTGGCTCTTTCCCAAGGTATATACAAAGCACCCGGAAAATTTTCAGTGCCCACTGCGGGCGGACACACAGCCCGCCCCTACGAGGAGATACCGACGCGGTACGCAAACAAATTCCCATCATAGCGTAGTTTTCGCCGACAGGCGGAAACTACGCCATGA
>UQXI01000005.1 GCA_900544975.1 uncultured Eubacteriales bacterium | reverse complement strand
TTTTCGGAGTTGACCGATTTGTTTTTTATTTTTTCTCCTCGCGCTAATGCATCATCTTGTCACATTTTGCAACGCGCCCTAGTTTTAACATCCGAGGCTGTGCCGCGGAGAAACTTACTTCTTCTCCAGGGTGAAGGTCAGCTCGTCGCCCTCGGCAGACGCGGTGGTGACGGTTTCGGTGTCGCCCTCGTAGCCCTCGGGAACCTTGAGGGTGTGGATTTCGTAGGCGTAGGGAGGCAGGGTGAATTCGCACACGCCGTTTTCGTCGGACACATACACCATGCAGTTATCGTCGTCGCAGACCTGGCAGGTCACGCCCGCTACGGGCTGACCGTTCTGATCCACATACTTGACGGTGTAGGTGACTTCGCCGCCGGCGGGTTCGGACACCTGGGGCCGGTCAGTGGTGGAGGGCTGGGTGCCGTCGGCGTACTGCCAGGACACAAGGGCGTTGCCGCTCTCGTCGGACAGGTAAGAGGCCACCACTTCATTGACATTTTCCTCGCTGGCAAAGTACATGATATGGGCCAGCGCGTTGTCCGGATCCAGAGAATTGTATACGAACACATCCGCGTAGCTGTAGCCGGTGGTCTCCATGCTGTCAATGCCGCTGGAGAAGGCGTAGCCGCCCTCGCCGGCGT
Source organism: uncultured Eubacteriales bacterium (assembly GCA_900544975.1). Lineage (GTDB taxonomy): Bacteria > Bacillota > Clostridia > Oscillospirales > Oscillospiraceae > Faecousia. The sequence continues at coordinate 92,891 of UQXI01000005.1, read as the reverse complement.
AATCCAGCACACAGGCCTGGTTGCCGTCAAAGTAGCAATAAACAAAAGTCGCTTCGGGGTCTACATCGGCGGCCAGGGTCAGCAGGAAGTCGGCGGTGTCGCCGGGCACGATGTAGAAGGTGGTGTCCTCGGGAAGCTGGCTGGGATCGCTAAAGACGATCTCCTTGGCATCGGGGTTGGAAACGGTCAGCGCGGTGGTGTCGCCCACCAGGTAGGCGGGGTTGGCCTCCAGGGCGGCGGCGGCATCGTCGCCGGAGAGCAGGGCGACGCTGTCGATCCACAGCAGATCCTCGCCGGATTCGCCCTGTTCGTCTTTGGTGTAGGCGATGGACACGGTGTACTCCCCGTCGGCGTCAAAGGCGTAGGCGTAGGTCATCCAATCGTGTTCACCGCCGAAGCACTTCACGGTTTCGCCGTTGACGCGGATCTGCATGAGGTCGAAGGCAGCCTCGCTGGACACCTTGAACGTGATGGCGACGGCGTCGCCGGCCTTGGCGTTCACCGTGGCGTTGACCACGGCCTCGCTGCGGTTGACCAAATGGTTGGAGGAAGTGGTTACGGAGCGGCCGTCCTGCTCACCCACCACCATGGGCCAAGCATATTCGTCGGCGTCGTTGGTGAACACCAGGGAGCCGCCCTCCACATTCAGGGCAGCGGCCAGGTCAGCCTCGGAGGAGGGCTCCACGTTGGGTTTTACACGGGGGGTGCCGTACTGCATAATGGACTCGGTGTAGTCGTCGCCCACAAACAGGTCGAACAGGCAGGTAAAGGCCGACACGTCAGACTGGGAACCGGCCTCGATGAAGCAGATGGTGCCGAACCGGTCTACGACGATGGAGGTGGGGATGGAGTGCACGTCGAAAGCGTTGGCCAGGCCCGCAGTATCCTGAGCTACGGGGAAGGTCATACCCTTCTCGGCGGCATAGGCTGCCAGTACGTCGTCGGTATCCTCGGACTCGCAGGAAACGGCGATGACCTCCACCCGATCCTTGTACTGCTCATAGGCCTCTTCCAGGAAGGGGAACTCCGCAGCGCAGGGGCCGCACCAGGAAGCCCAGATGTTGATGAGCACCATGTCCTTTTCCTTGAGAACCTCAGACAGGGTCACGGTCTTACCGTCAAAGGTGGTAACGGTGAAGTCCCGCATGGTATCGCCCATCTGATAGGGGGCGGCGTTGTCCTCGGTGGGAGCGGTGGTCTCCTCCGTGGGGGCGGCGGTTGCGGTGGTGGACGGCTCGGTGGAGGGCTGCTCGTCCGGGGTGTTTTTGCAGCCGGCGCACAGGAGCAGTGCCGTCACCAGCAGCAGGCTAAGTAGGATCTTTGTGCATTTCATGTATTTTTCTCCCTTCAAATATAGATTACCATGTGTAAGATAGCATAAAATGGTTTCTGTGTCAAGAAGTGGAGACGGCGCGCCGGCGATTTTCGATTTTCTGTTGCGGGAAACGACACGGCGTGCTATAATCCACTCATCATAAACGAAAGGAAAGGGAAAATGGCAAAACGAACGCAAGTGATACGCTGGGTCATGACGCTGGCAACCGTTCTGGTACTGGTGGCGCTGGCCTGGCAGTGTATCGACATTTATCTGGTGGGCAACAGCCCCGCCAATCTGGACGCCTCTGGCGTATACCGCTCCCCCGTTTACAGCGTGGAGATTGTGGCGGCCCATCTGCGGCCCCTCCGGCCGCTGATGGTAATTTATGTACTGCTCACCGTAGCGGCGCTCCTGGCGCAGTCCGTGGCCGGAGAGGACAAGTCCCGCGCCCCCATTTCCCCGGAGAACCGGCTGCGGCTCATGAAGACCCGCGTTGCTGCACTTCCCGATGAGGCCAAAGATCTGGAGCGGCAGCGCCGGGCCATCTGCTTCGCCGCCGCCGGGGCGGTGCTGGTCTGCGCCGTACCCTGCCTGGTGTACCTCCTTGATGGGAGACATTTCGTCTCCTGGGATTTGGAGCAGGTCATGGGACAGATGCTGCTCCATGTGGCGCCGTGGGTCGTGGCCGCTTTCGGGGTGGTTCTGGCGGCGGCTTATGCCTGGGGGCGCAATGTGAACCGGGAAATCGCCGCGCTGAAGGGTCATGTGGGACGGGAAACGTCCGAACAGCCGACTCCCCGCCGGCTGCCCGTGGGCCTTCTTCGCGCCGGCCTGTACGGGGTCGCCATTTTGTTTATCGTGCTGGGTGTGATGAACGGCGGCCTGCGGGATGTGCTGGTGAAGGCGATCAATATCTGTACGGAGTGTATCGGCCTTGGGTAGGCTCACCGGCTGGATTCGGAATCATCTGCCCACCCAGCGCAGACTGATTCAGCTTTATGCCGCCCTTCTTTACAACGCCCATCTGAAGGGTTATATCACCGGAGAGATCTTTACCGGCAAGACCAAAAGCGTATGCGTGCCGGGCTTTAACTGCTATTCCTGCCCCGGGGCCGTGGGGGCGTGTCCCCTGGGCGCGCTGCAAAACGCCATCGCCGCCTCCGGCAGCCGCACGCCGGTGTACGTGTTGGGCATTCTGATGCTTTATGGCATCACCCTGGGCCGCACCATCTGCGGCTATCTGTGCCCCTTGGGGCTGCTGCAGGAGCTGGTGCACAAGATCCCCACGTTTAAGGTCAAAAAAAGCCGTGTCACCCATGTGCTCAGCTACCTGAAATACGTGATTCTGGCCATCTTTGTCCTTGCGGTTCCCTTTTGGTACGCCATGCAAAGCTATCCAGTTCCGGCGTTCTGCAAGTACATATGCCCGGCGGGCACCTTTGAGGGCGCCATTGGACTGCTGTCCAATCCCGCCAACAGCGATAAGTTCTCTATGCTGGGCATCCTCTTTACCCGGAAATTTGTCATCCTGTTGCTCATTACCCTGACCTGTGTGTTCATTTACCGGGCCTTCTGCCGGTTCCTGTGTCCCCTGGGCGCGATTTACGGCCTGTTTGCCAAAATCGCTGTGGTGGGCGTGAAAGTGGAAGCGCCCAAGTGTACAAACTGCGGACGCTGTACGGCCCAGTGCCCCATGGACATCCGCCATGTGGGCGATCACGAGTGTATCCACTGCGGCAAGTGTATTGACGTCTGCCCCACCGGAGCCATCTCCCTCAAGGCCGGAAAGATCACCCTCCGAGGCCCCGAGCTTGCGGCCACGCCGGAGCAAAAGCGCCGTGGTCGGAAGATTCGCCTGACGGCGTGGGCCGTGGCGCTGGCGGTGCTGGCAGGCGCGCTGTGGTATTTTAACCGGCCGGAGCCAACCACGGCGGAGCCGGAGGCTTCTACGGCCACAACGTCCGCCCCGGACGATATCCCTGGGGGCAGCGAGGTGGGAATGCGCGCCCCGGACTTCACCGTTCCGGTGTACGGCGGGGACGCCTTTACCCTGAGCGAACACCGGGGCCAGGTTGTCATTGTGAATTTCTGGGCCACCTGGTGTACCCCCTGCTGCGGGGAGCTTCCCTACTTTGACCAGGTCTATCGGAACTATGGGGACAAGGTGGCGGTGGTGGCCATTCATTCCGACCTTGTGACCGACGATGTGGAGGCCTATTTGGCGAACTACGACTATCGGCTTCCCTTCGCCTTGGACGAGACCGGTGGGGTGATCCAGTCCTTCGGCGGCTCCACCATGCTGCCCCAAACCGTGGTCATCGACGCCGACGGTGTGATTACCTACAACGCCGTGGGTTCCGTGACCTATGAGGTACTGGAGCGTCTGCTGACGGAGGCAGGGGCGTAATCCAATCGGATACCATGGGCTTGTTGCAAACAACAAATTTGCGGCAGGCCCTCATTTATATTCATTTTCATCCCGAAGACAGAATTTTAGACCAAACTGTGGAAAATTTTTTACATTTCGGGCATGCTTACGCAGACTCCACCGTTTTGGTGGGGCCTGAATCTAGATGTTCTGCATTTTTCTAAGTTTACGCTGTTTTGATTGTGGATAAATGCGTCTTTTCGCGCTTTCTGCTCTATTTCATCCACCGCTTTTTTAGGTTGAATCCCATCGCCAGAAAGAATCACTCCGTGCGTATATTTCGTTTCCCTGTGGAAAAGAAACGCCGAAAGCCAAAATCATGCTTCATAAGACCAAACGCACCCTCCACCTGAATCGTGCGGCACATCCTCAGCATGATCCCTTCTTCCGTTGTAATATTCGCCAGAGACGCTGCACGCTTGTTCTTCGTACTTTTCCCACCGTTCCAGGTATTGCACAAGCTGCTCGTATTCCTTCTGCTCTGCATTTTTCCGTTTCCCGGTACCATGCACAAAGGCGATTCCCTTTCCCTTTTCCGCCAAATATTCTCTGAGCTTCTGCTTGTCTGTAAGTCCAACCCCTTCATTTACCGCACGCTTCACCTTTGCCAGATTCTTTTCTACTCTGCCACGCCATACAAAAGTGTACCGGCATGCTTCTTCTAGGTCTCTGTCACTGTAGATACCGCACTGGTATCCATAGCATATTACTTCGAACATCACCTTTGCATCGGCTGCCGATTTTCGACCTTTGGTCGAATACGCTTCGTACAGTTTCCTGTAGTCCAGTTCCTCAAGCTGTGCGCTGGCCAGCCTTACCGGTGCTGTCTCTGGCAATATTTTTTCTAAATTGATTGTAAGAACCAGTTGACCTCCGCGCTCATATGCGCTAAACTATTCTTGCTGGTGTTTGTTTTTCACACATGAAGCATACAGCAAAAAGGCAAATCGGCCAACCCCTTTTTTCGGAGTTGACCGATTTGTTTTTTATTTTTTCTCCTCGCGCTAATGCATCATTTTGTCACATTTTGCAACGCGCCCGTTCCTTTATTACCCTTGGGGCCACAGGCCCCAAGGCACTTATTTCACTTCCTTCACCGACTCCACCAGACCCTCTGCCAGGCCAGCCAGGCCCTGGATCTCGCTGGGGATGATGATCTTGGTGGCCTTGCCGTCGGCCACCTTCTGCATGGCTTCCAGAGCCTTCAGCTTGATGACCTGGTCATTGGGGGCGGTCTGATTCAGCATGGCCAGAGAATCCGCCAGCGCCTTCTGCACCGACCGGATGGCCTGGGCCTCGCCGTCGGCCCGGAGAATGGCCGCCTGCTTCTCAGCCTCGGCCTTCAGAATAGCGGCCTGTTTCTCAGCGTCGGCCCGCAAAATGGCAGATTCCTTCTCGCCTTCTGCGATCAGAATGGCAGACTTCTTGGTCCCTTCGGCCTGGAGAATGGCTTGACGGCGGTCCCGCTCGGCCTTCATCTGCTTCTCCATGGAGCTCTGAATGTCCGCGGGAGGCAAAATGTTCTTCAACTCCACCCGGTTGACCTTAATGCCCCAGGGATCCGTGGCCTCATCCAGGATGGCGCGCATTTTGGTGTTGATGACATCCCGGCTGGTGAGGGTCTGGTCCAGCTCCAGGTCGCCGATGATGTTCCGCAAGGTGGTAGCAGTGAGGGTCTCCATGGCCATCATGGGCTGCTCCACGCCGTAGGCGTACAGCTTCGGGTCCGTAATCTGGAAATAGACCACGGTGTCAATCTGCATGGTGACGTTGTCCTTGGTGATGACGGGCTGGGGGGGATAGTCCAAGACCTGCTCTTTGAGGCTGACCCGCTTGGCCACCCGCTCCAAGAACGGCACCTTAAAGTGAATGCCCACGCCCCACACGGCGGAGAAGGCGCCCAGACGCTCAATGACGTAAGCCTGGGACTGCTGGACCACCCGAATGTTGCGAATGACAACGATCAGTAGGACCACAATAGCTGCCGCAATCCAAATCCATTCCATATTTCTTACCTCCAAATTTGATTTGTTACGCTTGCATGGCGGGAACCTCCGCCGGGGTGACATAGAGCTTAACGCCCTCGATCCGGTCCACCCGGACCTGGGTGCCTGTGGGGATGGGCCGCTCTGTGGTGCTGCGGGCCGTCCAGACCACGCCGCCTACCTTCACCGCCCCCTGGGCGGCGATGTTATCCACAGACTCCGTGACAATGGCAATTTTGCCAATGACGCTGTCTGCGTTGGTCGCCGTGATCCGCGGTGTCACATACTTGCGCACCAGGGGCCGGAGCGCGGCCAGAAGCACCGCCGAGACCACCAGGAATACGCCCACCTGCACCGGCAGCCCCGCGCCACACAGAGCCGCCAGGAGGGCCGCCAGAGCGCCCGCCATAAACCACAGGGAGACCAGCGCAACCGTGGCAGCTTCCAAGACGCCGAACAGCAGCAGGAGCCCAAGCCAAATTGCAATTTCCATGTACACATCTTCCTTTCCTCATATCTTACGAACAGCTTAGCAGATTTGCAGTAAAAGGTCAACAGGCTACAGCGAAGTTTCCTTCATTTTTTTGGGAGTTCCTCCGGATTTCCGAAGAAATCCGGAATAAAACTCCAGGTTTCGCAGCATCCGGAACCGTTCAAGCAATCGGCAAACCGCTCCGCCGGATTCAGGGATTCAGAAGGATCTGCGCCAGGGGCGAATTCTCCCCCAGGATGATGGTTTTGTCCTCGGCGTCCAAGGATTGCTTCAGGGCGTCCAGCGCCAGGGTGAACTCATAGAATTCCTTCTTATCCGGCGTATCATAGGCCTCCGCCAGCATCCGCATGTACTCGGCCTCGCCCTCCGCCTCCAACTTGGCCGCTTCCGCCTTGGCGTTGGAGACAATGATGTTGACCTGTTTATCCACATCGTTGCGGATGATGGATGCATCGTAATTTCCGTCGGCGGTGTATTTTTCCGCAATCTGGTTCCGCTCGGAGATCATCCGGGCGTAGACGGCATTCTCATTGGCCTCCGGCAAGTCGAACCGTTTGATTTTCACGTCCACGACTTCAATGCCATAATTCTGCGCCAGAGTGTTTACGCTGGAGGCAATGCCCGCATAGATCTCATTGCGTTCGGACGCATCGTCCATGTTGATGATATCCGCCTGGGAGAGGGTGCCCATCACCGTCTTCAGGGTGTTATAGGTGAGAGCGTTGAGCCGCTCCTCCGCCACCACCGTGGAACCCAGAGATTGGTAGAACAACAGGGGGTCGGACACCCGCCAGAGGATGTAATTGTCTACAGTCATATTCTGCTTATCCGAAGTGAGCACCTCGGAAGGCGGAATATCGTAGAGCATCATGGCCTTGGGGAAATACTTCACACTGTCCAAAAAGGGGACCTTAAAATGCAGCCCCGGCGTTTGCGTGGTGTGAATAATTTTGGAAAAGCGGACCGTGCAGGCATACTGGTTTTCCTCTACGGTATAGATGGAGCTCAAGAGGCACACCAGCGCCAGAAGCACCACGATCCCCAGGATGATTTTTTTCTTCATCTGATCAGTTCCCTCCCTCAGTTGGCGGCGTGGTAGGCGCCGTTGTGGTTTCTCCACTGTCTACAAAGCTCTCCAGGGGAAGTACCATATCCACACCGTCGGCATTTGTGGTGTTGATGTACAGCTTCACACCGGGCAGCACCTGGGATATGGCCTCATAGTACATCCGGGACCGGGTGATCTCCGGGTTCCGCTGATACTCCTGATACATGGCCTGGAACATGGCCACCTGCTCCGTGGCTTCGTTGATCCGCGCCTGCTTCAGATATTCGGCGTTTTGAATCAACTGGTCCGCCTGACCCTCTGCCTTGGGGATCTGGGCGTTCTGGTAGGCCTTGGCCTGGTTGACCACAGTCTCAGCCTGCTGCTTGGCGGTCTCCACCGCCTTGAATGCCTCAATGACCTCTTGAGTGGGAGGCTCTGCGTCCTGAATTTTCACATCCACCAGGGTGAGGCCAATGTCGTACTCCTGGAGCACCTCGGTGACTAGGGCCTTTACCTGCATCTGAATGGCCTCTTTGCCATCGGTGAGGACGCTATCCACCTGGGTGGAACCAACCACATTGCGGATCTGACTTTGGATCAGGTTCCGAAGCACATCCTCCGGGGCGTAAGAGCCATAGAGGTAGCGCTCTGGATTGGAGACCTTATACTCCACAAAAAAGTCCACATTGACGATGTTGTAATCGCCGGTAATCATCTTCCCCTCGTCGTCCACAACCTCGTAGCCCTCGGGGGTGCTGCCATCTGTGCGGTAGCCAAGCTCGATCTTCTGATAGACATTGACCGCCACCTTCTGGGCCTCCTGGATGCCAAAGGGAAGCTTAAAGTGGACGCCAGCGCCGGTGACCTCTGTGACCTTGCCAAAGGTGGTCACCACCGCCTGATGTTTGTCGTCTACGGTGTACCAGCAGGTGCTGGCCGTCACAAGAACCAACACCAAAACCACTGCGGCAGTCAGAATTCTGCCGATTTGCTTGCCACTGGGTCCTTTGGACCGGGAGGGCTTTTCGTCCCCGCCATTGGGCGTCCAGTGATAGGTTCCGTTTTCCATATGCATATCTCCTTTTTTGTATGAATGTGCCGTGAAATTTTAGATGCTCAGCTGCTGCATTTGCTCCGCCGCCTGTTTTTGCAGCTGGGAAGAGAACCAGGCTGTCAGCATCACCTCCAGGGCATCCGCCACCCGATGCTTGGCGCCGGGACAGGGCTCCTGATAGCCTGCCAGCACCCGGTCCAGCGTTTCGTGCAGTCCCTGGGGCGGCCAGGTGTCCCGGTTGGCCGCGGCCAGGCGGAGGAAGAAGAGATACATCACACTGTCGTCAATGATGTCATCGCTTTCGTCATCCAGTTGGCCGTTGACATAGGACAGAATCCAGCAGATGGATTCCATAGGCAGCGCAGCCTTCAGCATGTTGATGATGATGATGCGGCTGAGCTGGCGGCGGTTGTACTTTTTCTTCACCGGTGGGGTTAAAAACCCTCGCTTCACCCAGTTCTGGACCGTGTATGGCTCCAGTCCGGTAATCTGACACACCTGGGACAGGACCAGGCCGCCGGTGACGAACAGAGAGGAAAACAGCTCATCGGCTGCCTCCGGCCGGGACCCATCCACCTCCAGAACCGTGCCGGGCAGAATCCAGTTCATTTGAATCACTCCTCCGTCTCTCAAGATGACTAGATTGTACCACACGGTTACGTGATTGTCAAGATGGTTTCCGAAATTATTTTAAAAAATACGTAAACCGCATCTCAGGATTTTCTAGCCTTTTCTGCAGTGCTCCACAATTTCTCGCCGGAAACCAGGCTTGGAATCGTCCCAAGAATTCCCACAATCCCCTTGCGTCTTCTCAAAAGTTTCTCTATAATAGGGCCAAACGGCCATGACACCAGCAAGGAGGGACCACATTTGAGCAGACAGGAAGCAAATGAACAATACGCCAAGGCGCTGAAGGCGGGTCAGAAACACTACCGGGAATGTGTCCTCCGGGGCCGCTATCCCTATCCCCAGGTGCTGGATGAGATTTTGGATGACTCCATGGCCGCCGGACGGGTGGATATGGGGCTCCTCAGCATCCCCACAGAGGGCATTGTAGGCGCCAAAGCCGCTGGACGGGCCTCTGCGTTTGCCGCCAATTTCATGCCCCTTTTGGCTGCCAACACAGAATTTGCCGCCAAGTGGGTGGAGCTGTGTATGGCCCATCTGGGAGAGGGCATCCGGGATCCCATCCGCTGCTATGAATACATGGGGCGCTTTTATGTCCAGGAGGGGAACAAACGGGTCAGCGTTCTGAAGAGCTACGGTGCGCCGGCCATTGATGCCTACGTCACCCGGATCATTCCCGCCTATTCTCAGGATCAGGCGATCCAGGTTTACTATGAATTTTTAAATTCCTTTCCCATGACCGGCCTGTACCAGGTCCGCTTCAGCCAGCCGGGGGGCTTCGCCAAGCTCCAGGCCGCTCTGGGGTTTGAGCCGGATCATGTTTGGACCAAGGAAGAGCGGCAGCGGTTTCTCTCCAGCTACACCTACTTTCAGGAGGCCTTCCGGAAGCTGGGGGGCGAGAGCTTGCCCCTCACCCCTGCCGACGCCCTGCTGGTGTGGCTCCGGGTGTATCCATTGGAGGATCTGAAAAATCAGAGCGCTCAGGACTTGGTCAAAAGCCTCAGCGCCATTTGGGCTGACGTCAAGGTCCTGTCCAACCCCGCCCCCATCACCGTCAGTACGTCTCCCCAGGAGGTGGCGGACAAGGGCCTCCTGAACCGGCTCCTGGGCGCCGTTCGGCCCAATCACCTGAACATCGCCTTCATTAACGAGCGCAACCCAGTAGACAGCGACTGGGCCAGCGCCCACGACCAGGGCCGGCAATACCTGGAGCAAGCCCTGGCCGGTAAGATCCGCGTCCGCACCTATAACAAGGTGCAGCCGGGGGAAAACGCCGAGGCGGTGATGGAGCAGGCCATTGCGGAAGGGGCGCAGGTGCTTTTTGCCACCACGCCGCCCCTCATTGCCGCCTGCCGGAAAATTGCCGCCAAGCATCCCGGCATCCGGATCCTCAATTGCTCGGTATCCATGCCCTACACCGGCGTACGCACCTATTACAGCCGGATCTATGAGGGCAAGTTCATCACCGGCGCCATTGCCGGAGCCATGGCCCAAAACGACCGGGTGGGATATGTGGCCAGCTATCCCATCTTCGGCGTCCCTGCCGGGATCAACGCTTTTGCCCTGGGGGCACGGCTGGCCAATCCCCGGGTCCGGATCCAGCTTCACTGGTCCTGCACCCCTGGCAACGCCCTGGACCTTTTCACCCGTCAGGGCATTTCCGTCATCTCCAACCGGGACATCCCTACTCCGGAGCTGCCTCAGCAGCAGTGGGGCGTCTTCCAGGTCCTGCCGGACCGCAGCATTCAGCCGCTGGCCTCCCCCTATTGGCACTGGGGAAAATTCTATGAAAAAATGGTCCGTAGCATATTAAACGGCGGCTGGGACGATCTGGACGCCCAGCGGGAAAAACAGGCCGTCAACTACTGGTGGGGGATGAGCAGCGGCGTGGTGGATGTGCTGACCCACCCCGGCTTGCCCGACGGTGTGCTGCACCTGGCGGAAATTTTAAAGCGGGGTATTGTAGACGGCTCCATTGACCCATTCCACCGGCTGATTCGCTCCCAGGATGGCGCACTACGCAACGACGGCAACCAGTGGTACTCCCCCGAAGAAATCCTCTATATGGACTGGCTCTGCGACTGTGTAGATGGCGACATCCCTCCCTTCGACCGGCTGCTGCCCATGTCTCAGGCCATGGTCCGGCTCCAGGGGATCTACCGGGACCGGCTCCCGCCGGAAAAGGAGGGGACCCTCCTGTGAAAATTCTGTTGATTTCCGACGAAGAGTGTCTATACCTGTGGGACTATTACCGGCCCGGACGATTGGATGGCATTGACCTCATCCTGTCCTGCGGCGACCTGGATGCGGAGTACCTCTCCTTTCTGGTGACCATGGGACGGGCTCCCGTCCTCTACGTCCACGGCAATCACGATGGCAGCTATCAAACCCATCCCCCAGAGGGCTGCACCTGCATCGAGGATCAAGTGGTCCGCGTAGGTGGCCTGCGGATCCTGGGGTTGGGCGGCAGTCCCTGGTATTCCGGCGGCCCCCACCAGTACACCGAACGAGACATGGAGCGGCGCATTCGCCGCCTTCGCTACCGCCTTTACCGCACCGGCGGCGTGGACATTGTGGTCACCCACGCCCCCGCCCGGGGCTATGGCGACGAAGACAACCGGACGCACCAGGGCTTTGCCGCCTTCCTCCCCCTGCTGGATCGGTACACCCCCCAATATCTGGTCCACGGCCATGTCCACACCCGCTATGGCGTGGGTCGCCCCCGGGTGCTGCACCGGGGCGGCACCACCATCATCAATGCTTGTGAGCGTTACCTCCTGGAACTGCCGGACCCTCCGGCTGTCACCCGGGCCCGTCAAACAAAACACCCATAAATATCGGGTGCGGCCTTCTGGACGCACCCTGGAATCTGGTAGGGGCCTGCTGCAAACGGGCAGTGTTGCAGCAGGCCCCTGTCATATTGGAATGATCCGGATCATGCAGTGCGGTTGAGCAGGAAGTACAGCAAAACCACCAGGCCTAAGGCGATGCGGTACACGCCGAAGGCCGCAAAGGAATGGCGCTTTACATAGTTCATCAGGGACCGGATGGCAATCAGCGACACCACAAAGGCCACCACGCAGCCCACAATCAGAATGGCGGCCTCCTGGCCGGTCATCCCCACGCCGTCCTTGATAAACTTCAGCACCTTCAGCAGGCTGGCCCCCAGCATGGTGGGAATGGCCAGGAAGAAGGAAAACTCTGCTGCCGCCCCCCGGCTCAGGCCCAGGAGCATAGCGCCCAGGATCGTAGCCCCGGACCGGGAGGTCCCCGGAATCATGGAGAGGCATTGGAATAGACCAATGTACACCGCCACCGACCAGGAGATGTCCCCGGTCCGCCGGATGGTCGGCTGGGTCTGCCGGTTGCGCTCCAGGAACAGGAAGGCAACGCCATACAGGATCAGCGTCACAGCCACCGTAATGTAATTATACAGGTGGGCATCCAGCCAATCATCCAGCAGCACGCCCAGCACGCCAGCGGGAATCACCGCCACAATCACATGACCCCACAGGTCCCAGGTTTTCCGCCTCTCCAGCCCGGTCTTCTGGGGGGAGAAGGGGTTCAGCTTATGGAAAAACAGCACAATCACCGCGCCAATGGCGCCCAGCTGAATGACCACTTCAAACATGGTCCAAAATTCATCCGACACGGACAAGGGAATCAGCTCTTTCAGGAGAATCAAGTGGCCCGTCGAGCTGATAGGCAGCCACTCGGTAATTCCCTCCACAATGCCGTAGAGGATGGCTTTCAAAATTTCCAGCATAGCACAACTCCTTATTTCCATGATTACCCCGGCCCAGACCGCCGGGAGCCCGGTGATTATTCCCTCCGATCTCCCTTTTCCTGGCCGTGAAAGGCGGCTTCGTCAAAGGTAATCACGGTAAAATACCGGTCAGATTCCTGCCGGACCGCCTGGTCAATCTGGCGTTTCAGCTCTGCCTTCCGGCTCTTCATCTCATAGGGAATGATCATATCAAAAATCAGGTTGGTATGACCGGGGCCCCGCACCATCCGGAAATCGTGGATGGATAGCCGGGGATCCAGCTCCTGGATATACTGTCGCACCAGGGCGCGCATATGGTTCAGCTCCTCGTCGTCGGTGACGATGGGATCATAGTGGATGCACAGGTGAATCTTGTGCCGTTCCCAGCAGTCCCGCTCAATGTCATCGATGATGTCATGGCAAACCATGGGGTCCTCCCGCATGTCCATTTCTACATGGACCGTAGCAAACCGCTGGCCAGGGCCGTAGTCATGGACCATCAGGTCATGGAATCCCAGGACCTTGTCGCTCCGGAAGACCTCCTCGGCAATCAGCTCCCGCAGCGCCGGATCTGTCGCCTTTCCCAGGAGGGGATCGATGGTATCCCGGGCAATTCCCACCCCAGACCATATGATGAAAAGGGCCACCAAAAGACCCACATAGCCGTCGATGGTCCAGCCGCTCCAGGCCTCCACCGCCGCCGCCAAGAGCACTGCCGCTGTGGAAATCACATCGTTCCGACTATCGGCCGCCGTGGCCTGCAGAGCAGCCGACTGAATGCGCCGACCCAAGGTGCGGTTCAGCAACGCCATCCACAGCTTCACCAAAATGGACACCACCAGCACCACAGCCACCACCGGAGAAAACTCCACCGGAGCCGGGTGAAAAATCTTTTCTACCGAGCTCTTCGCAAGCTCCGCGCCGATGAGCAAAATCAGAGCCGCCACCACCAGGCCGGAAATATATTCCACCCGGGCGTGGCCATAGGGGTGGTCCTCATCCGCCGGTTTTTCGGCAATCCGGAAGCCCACCAGGGTCACCAGAGAGCTGGAGGCATCCGACAAATTGTTCACCGCATCCGCTGTGATGGAGACAGAGCCGGAAATGGTACCTACCACCAGCTTTCCGGTAAATAGCAAGAGATTACACAGAATTCCCACAATCCCGGACAGGACGCCATAGGCGCCTCGCACCTTGGGGTCATCCGTCTGATCCGCATTCCGGACAAACAGCCGGAGCAGCAGCCCTGTCATTGATTTGCTCTCCCCTCTCTGCCAACGGCAAAAATTTTTGCCGGGCACTGTACATTTGGGCCATTTTGCTTTATGATAATCCTATGAAGCTACCGGTCCAACATGTCACCTGCGCGGACAATTCCCATATGGTTCCATACCCAGCCGTCCGTTTTCACTGGGAGGAACATACGGCGATGAAAGAATCATGGCCGCTTTGCGGCTATTATACCATAATCCGGGCAGAAGTCCAGACAAACCTGCGGCAGGGCGTGATTTCCCCCTATCTATGAAACGGAGGGTTTCCCTATGACCACAAACTATCAAATCCTCACCGACTCTTCCTGCGATTTGCCCGCCTCCCTGGCGCGAACCCTGGGGGTCTCCTACGCCCCCCTTCGTGTCCAGTTTCAGGGGGCGGAATACGAGAATTTTCTGGACGGCGACCCCCGAAGCCGCCTGGAGATGAAGGCATTTTACAAAACGCTGCGCACCGGCGCACCCACCAGCACCACCGCCGTAAACCCCGAGGGCTGGAGCACCCTCATGGCCCCCATTTTGGCCGCCGGGCAAGACCTTCTGATTCTGGCTTTCTCCTCCGGCCTCAGCTCCACCTATGCCGCTGCCGTCCTGGCTGCCCAGGAGCTGGCGCCCCAATACCCCGGCCGAACCATCCGGGTGGTGGACACCCTCTGCGCCTCCATGGGGCAGGGGCTTCTGGTTTACCACGCCGTGCAGCGCCAGCAAGCGGGAGAAAGCCTGGCGCAGGTGGCGGATTTCGTGGAGGCAACGAAACTCCATCTGTGCCATTGGTTCACCGTGGATGATCTGATGTTCTTAAAGCGGGGCGGCCGGATCTCCGCAGCCACTGCCGTCGTGGGCACCATGCTGAAAATCAAGCCGGTGCTCCATGTGGATGACCTGGGCCACCTGGTGAACGTATCCAAAGCCCGGGGCCGCCGGGCCTCCATAGACGCCATGGCCGCCAAGGTGGGCCAAACCGGAATCGATCCTGGCAATCAGGTCTTCTTCATCAGCCATGGGGACTGCCTGGGAGATGCCGAATACCTGGCAGATCTTCTCCGCCGTACCTACCATCCCAAGGATGTGGTCATCAGCTACGTGGGTCCTGTCATCGGCTCCCACTCCGGCCCCGGAACCCTGGCCCTCTTCTTCCTGGGCACACAGCGGTAGGCCGGGTTCTTCTCAAATCATCATAAACGGACCTGTTACCAGGCGGAGTGGTCGAGGCCACCCGTCTGACAACAGGTCCGTTTTCCGCAGATTGCCTTAGCCGCCGAACACAGACAGCAGGAAGCCTGCCGCAATGGCGGAGCCAATGACACCGGCCACATTGGGGCCCATGGCGTGCATCAGCAGGTAATTGTTGGGGTTGTATTTCCGGCCCACATCCTGGCTGACCCGAGCAGCCATGGGCACGGCAGAGACGCCCGCGGAGCCGATGAGGGGATTGACCTTCCCCTTGGTCACCACATACAGGATCTTGCCCATGAGCAGGCCGCCCACTGTGGACAGGATGAATGCAAAGACACCCAGCGCAATGATCTTCAGCGTATCCACGCTCAGGAAGGAGGAAGCCACCATGGTAGCGCCTACCGCCGTGGAGAGCATGATGGTGACAATGTTCATCAGCGCATTCTGGACGGTGTCCGACAGCCGCGCCGTCACGCCGCACTCCCGGAACAGGTTGCCCAGCATCAGGCAGCCAATGAGGGGCGCCGTAGAGGGCAGCAGCACTGCCACAAAGATGGTCACTACAATGGGGAAAATGATCTTCTCGGTCTTGCTGACTTCACGGGTCTGCTTCATCACCACCTGGCGCTCTTTCTTGGTGGTCAGCAGCTTCATGAAGGGAGGCTGAATCAGGGGAATCAGCGCCATGTAGGAGTAAGCCGCAATGGCGATGGGACCCAGCAGCCAGGGCGCCAGCTTAGAGGTAAGGAAGATGGCCGTGGGACCATCCGCGCCGCCGATGATGCCGATGGAAGCGGCCTCCGGGCCGGTGAAGCCAAAGACAATGGCCAGGAAGAAGGCCACAAACACGCCCATCTGGGCAGAAGCGCCCATGAGCATACTCTTGGGGTTGGAGAGAAGGGGACCAAAGTCTGTCATCGCGCCGACCCCCAGGAAAATGAGGCAGGGATACAGACTGGTCTTCACGCCGATGTAGAAAAAGTCCAGCAGGCCGCCGTTGGCCAGGACATGGCCATAGCTGTGGTAGAATTCGCTGTTTTTGTCCATAAATGCCGTCCACAGCTCCTGGTGGTACATCCCACCCATGGGCAGGTTGCTGAGCAGGCAACCAAAGGCAATGCCCACCAGCAGAAGGGGCTCAAATTTCTTGACAATTCCCAGATAGAGAAACACACAGGCAATGGCAATCATCACCAGGCTCTTCCAGCCGTCGCCCACAAAGAAGGCGTTGACGCCGGAGTCATTCCAGAGCCGTAAAAGGGTCTGTCCAATGTTAAATGCAAGCATGGGCCATCCCCCTTACGCCAGAACGACCAGAGGCGCGCCGGACTCCACAGAGGCGCCCTTGGCAGCCACAATCTGAGCCACCGTACCGGCTCTGGGGGCTACAATCTCGTTTTCCATCTTCATGGCCTCCAGGATCACCAGCACCTGGCCGGCCTTCACCGCCTGGCCCTGCTGGACCTGCACCTTCAGCACCACGCCGGGCATGGGGGCCTTTACCGCATCCCCGGCAACCGTGGCAACCGGGGCGGCGGGTGCAGTCGCCGGAGCCGCCGGCGTTGCCACCGGAGCCGCAGCGGCGGCGGGGGCAGGCGCATAGGCCTCATATTCGTCCACCAGCATGGCCTTTCCGGCCTCGACCTCAACCTCATAGGTACGGCCGTTGAGAGTCACCTTATATTTCATTTTTTCTCAACCTCCTTGATGGAAATGAAGCGCAGTTCATTGATGGGCTTGCCCATCTTGTCGGCCACAATGGCCATCAGCATCGCGGCAGTCTTGGGATCCGTGTTGTAGAGCTTCAGCTTACCGGCCGTGCCCGGCGCGGTGGGAAGCTGGGCCGCCGAAGGGGCAGCCTGGACCGGAGCGGACCCATCCTTTTTCCGGGTGGCCTGCATGATCTTGCCCATAATAGACACCACCGTCATCAACAGGACGATTCCGAAGAACACCACAGCGTAGCCTGTCACAGCGGCAAGGCCGGCCTCTCCATAAGTGGAAATCACTTCTGTCAGCATCATAACCCGGTTCCTCCTCAGATGGCCTCAATGGTGTAGGTGGCCTCGTTCTCCTCTTTGGCTTTCCGCTCCTCGAAGAACTTCTCCGCCAGCTGAGGGAAGGCGATGTAGCTCAGCACATCTTCGTCGCACTGGGCGATGCCCTGGAGTTCCTTCTTGGTTTTCTGGAAGATGGGCTGCAGCGTGTCGGCAAAGCGGCCCTGGAGGGGCTTCTCATCGCCCAGGATCTTCTTCTGGATCTGAGGATCGATGGGGGCGGGCGTCTGGCCGTATTCGCCGCGGCAGTAGGCCTTAATCTCCTTGGAGACGTTCTTATACCGCTCGCCAGCCAGGACATTCTGCACCGCCTGTACCCCAACCATCTGGCTGGTGGGGGTGACCAGAGGCGGATACCCCAGATCCTTGCGGACCTTGGGCGTCTCCACCAGGGCCTCGTCAAAGCGGTCCAGCGCATTCATCATCTTCAGCTGGCTCAGGAGGTTGGAGATCATACCGCCGGGTACCTGATAGCTCAGGCACTGGGTGTCTGTGGCCATGGACTTGGGCATCAGGGTACCGTCTTTCACATAGCCGTCCCGGATGGGCTTGAAGTAATCGGCAATTTCCTTCAGCACCTTGTCGTCCAGGTCGCACTGGAAGCCCAGCTGCCGCAGGGCATAGACCAGGGTCTCGGTGGCGGGCTGAGAGGTACCGCCGGAGAAGGGAGAGATGGCCGTGTCGATGATATCCACACCGGCTTCCACCGCCTTGAGGTACGTCATGAAGGCCAGGCCGGTGGTGGAATGGGTATGCAGGTCAATGGGCAGGTTCACAGCGTCCTTGATGGCAGAGACCAGGTCATAGGCCTCCTTGGGTCCCATGATGCCGGCCATGTCCTTGATGCAGATGGTGGACACGCCCATGGCCTTTAGCTCCTTCACCATCTTCACGTAATTGGCGTGGGTATGGACAGGGCTGGTGGTGTAGGAGATGGTGCCGGACGCAATGGCGCCGGCCTTGACGGTCTCCTCCACGGCTACCTTCAGGTTGTTCACGTCGTTGAGGGCGTCAAAAATGCGGATGATGTCAATGCCGTTTTCCACCGACTTCCGGACAAACATCCGGACAAAATCGTCGGGATAGTGGGAATAACCCAGGACGTTCTGGCCCCGGAGCAGCATCTGCAGCTTGGTATTGGGCATCTTGGCCCGAATCTTCCGCAGGCGCTCCCAGGGATCCTCGTGCAGGTAGCGCAGGCAGACGTCAAAGGTTGCGCCGCCCCAGCACTCACAGGCGTAGTAACCGGCCTTGTCCATGGTGGGCAAAATCGCCTCAAATTTGTCGTAGGGCAGGCGGGTCGCAATGAGCGACTGGTTGGCGTCCCGCAGCACGGTCTCTACGAACTGGACTTTTTGGATCTTCTGTTTTCCATTTTGTGCCATATGGCAAAACCTCCGTAAAACCGCATGTGCGGTCAAAATTGACTGGGGACCACTGCGGGGAACGGCCATACAGCCGCTAGGTTAGGCAGACACATGGCCCTTCCCCGCAGCAGTCCCCGGGGGCAGCGCCCCCGGGTTCCAGGTTGCACAATTATTTCGCCTTGGGGCCAGCCTCGGCAATGTTCTTGGGCATATCGGGATACTTCTTGGCAAAGTTCTCAGAGAACATGTTGGCCAGGTTGTTGGCGGCAGCCACGTAATCCTCCTTGGTCTTGCCGTTGGCAATCCACAGGGTCTCCGGGTTCAGGATCTCAGAGGGGCAGCCAGTGACCGCCTTGGGCATTTCCACGTTGAAGATTTCGGAGTGCTCGTACTCGGCATTTGCCAGCTCGCCGTTTAGGGCAGCGGTGACCATGGCCCGGGTGTAGCGCAGCTTCATCCGGCCTTCCTTGCCCAGCTCCTGGGCAGAGCCACCGGCCCAGCCGGTGTTCACCAGGTAAACTGCCGTGCCGTACTTGGCAATCTTTTCGCCCAGCATGTTGGCGTAGACAGCGGGATCCATGGGCATGAAGGGCTCGCCGAAGAGGGTGGAGAAGGTGGGCTTGGGCTCTGTAATGCCCCGCTCGGTACCGGCCAGCTTGGAGGTAAAACCGGTAACGAAATGGTACATGGCTGCATCCGGGCTCAGCTTGGAGATGGGGGGCAGAACGCCAAAGGCGTCGGCGGTCAGGAAAATGACCACCTTGGGAACGCCGCCTACGCCAGGAATGGCTGCATTGGAAATGTAGTTCACGGGATAGCCCACGCGGGTGTTCTCGGTGAGGCTGGCGTCGTCAAAGTCGAACTCCCGGGTCACGGGATCCATAACCACATTCTCCACCAGGGAGCCGAACCGGATGGCGTTGTAAATGTCGGGTTCGTTCTCGGCAGAGAGGTTGATGCACTTGGCGTAGCAGCCGCCCTCGATGTTGAACACACCGTCGGCAGACCAGCCGTGCTCGTCGTCGCCAATGAGCTTCCGGTTGGGGTCGGCAGACAGGGTGGTCTTGCCGGTGCCGGACAGGCCAAAGAAGACGGCCGTCTCATGGGTCACAGGATCCATGTTGGCAGAGCAGTGCATGGGCAGGATGCCTTCCTTGGTCAGCACATAGTTCATGGTGGAGAACACGCTCTTCTTGATCTCACCAGCGTACTGGGAACCGCAGATGACGATGAGATGCGCCTCATAGTCGATCATAATCGCAGCCTCCGAGTGGACGCCGTCGATGGCGGGATCGCATTTGAAGCCGGGAGCGGCAATGACGGTGTAATCTGCCTCGCCATAGGCAGCCAGCTCCTCGGTGGTGGGACGGATCAGCAGGTCGCGGATGAACAGGTTCTGAGAGGCCAATTCATTCACAATGCGGAATTTCTTGGTGTATTTGGGATCGGCCCCGGCAAAGCCGTCGAAGATGAAGATCTCACGGCCCTGGAGATAGGCGCAGACCTTGGCCAGGATGGCGTCAAACCGCTCCTTGGCAATGGGGCGGTTGACCTTGCCCCAGGCGATGTCATTGTGAATGGCCGGCGTATCCACGATGAACTTGTCGTCAGGAGAGCGGCCGGTATACTTGCCGGTGGTGACCACCAGCGCACCGGTGTTGCTCAGCTTCCCCTCACCCCGGCGGAGAGCGGCCTCTGTCAACTGGGCAGGGCCCAGGTTGCGGTAAACAGCGCTAGGGTTCAGAATCCCCAATTTTTCCAGGCCATAGGTTTCCATATCCATAATAAGTCCTCCTGAAAATAGAATCGCAGAATGCAGGACACACTGTAACCGGGAATCCCGCTGATTCTGTGTATAGATATACGGTAAAACCGGCAGAATGCCAACTTCCACCGAATATCATTTTATCATATACCGCAACTCCTGTCTATCCCATTTTTGCGATTTTGGAAAAAAATCAGTAAAAAACTATCGGAAAAAATGCGCCTCTTTTTTCCGCATTTTTTGTGAAAATCCCCGAAAAGGCAGGGAAAAGCGTCTCTCAGGCCATAGCCTCAGAGACGCCCTGGTATCATTTTCAATTTGCATCCACTGTAAAGGTGGGGTGGAAGCTTGTATATAAGCATCCAGCCTCCATGGTCTTTCCCCGAAGGTCCGCCAGCTCCGAGACGGTGACAAACCGGTATCCCGCTTCCTCCAGCCGGTCGATGATGGCAAGGGCCGCATCCACAGAGCTGTCCGACATATCGTGCATCAAAATAATATCCCCATCACAGACACGGTCCAATACGCGCTGCACCACCTTGTCCCGGTCATTGGTGGCCCAGTCCTTGGGGTCCACAGACCAGGTAATGAGAGAAAGGCCATGGGCGGCCGCCCCCTGGGTGACCGTCTGACACCTTTTTCCCCCGGGGGGACGGAGCAGGCAGGTGGTCGTCCCCGTCTGTTCCTGCAGCAGGGCCTCCGTCCGGCAAAGCTCCTGCTCCAGCTTTTCCATGGACATGTCCGCCATGCAAGTGTGGCTATAGCCATGCAGGCCAATCTCATGACCGGCGGCAATCATTTCTGCCGCCATATCCGGATACTGCTCCATGCGGTAACCGCAGAGGAAAAACGTGACATGGGCTTCCCGCTGCTCCAGTTCTTGTAACAGGCGCCGGGTAAACCGTCCAGACGGTCCATCGTCAAAGGTCATCGCCAAATATTGCTCTCCCGGCTCCTGTGCCGCAGACGGTAACACTGCCAATGCCAGTGCCAGCACCAAAACCATTGCCCGTAACATGCTTCGTTTCAACCAAATGATCTCCTTCCTGTGCGCCTTGACGGATTGCCCTTGGTGGGGTAAGATGAAGGTACGACATTATTGTGCCGCAAGGAGGCGTTCTTATGCCTGATATTCTCTGCCCCACCTGCGGGGCTGCACTCACCCTGGGCGCCCGGCAATGGTCCTGCCCCAAGGGGCACAGCTTTGATGTTGCCAGGCAAGGCTATGTCAATTTGCTGCCTGTGACCCAAAAGCGCTCCCTCCATCCTGGCGACACCCGGGAGCAGGTGGCAGCGCGTCGGGCCTTTCTGGAGGCAGGCTTCTACACCCCGCTGGCGCAGGCGGTCTGTCAGGCCGCACAGCGCTATGGTTCCGAAGCCCGGGCCATCCTGGACGCCGGCTGCGGCGAGGGATACTACAGCGCCCAGGTGGGAGCCGCGCTGCCAGACGCTGCCCTGTACGGCCTGGACATCTCCAAAGACGCCGTGCGTTTGGCCGCCGGGAAGTACAAATCCGGCACCTGGCTCTGCGGCACCGCTGCCCATCTCCCCTTTCCACCGGAAAGCCTGGACCTGATCTTGAGCATGTTTGCCCTCACGGTACCAGGGGAATTTCACCGGGTGTTGGTCCCCGGCGGCATCTACCTCCAGGTTCTGGCTGCGGAAGATCACCTGCTGGAGCTGAAGAAGGTGATCTATCCGGAAGTGTTACATCAGGAAAAAATTTCCATCCCCACCCTGCCTGGCTTCGCCCTGGTGGAAAGCCGTTCCGTCTCCTTTTCCTTCACCGCAGAAGGGGCCCAGATCCAGAATCTTCTGGCAATGACCCCCCACTTTTGGCGCATCACCCGGGCCGGTGCACAGCGCCTGGCCGCCCAATCCTGCCTCACCGACCGGGCCTCCACCGTCTTAAATTTATACCGCCGGATCTGAGCCTTTCCGCAAGGGGGAACCGTTCCATCTTCTTTTGGGCTTCAGCAAGTTCACGCCAATCAGGGCCTGGCGCAAAGATTTGTTTTTTGCGCCAGGCCCTGATCCCTATCTATTTCTGTCGTGCGTCAGAAGCGCATCTCCCGCTTTCCTGTTACATTGCCATCCGGTACAAAATCGTAGCCATCATGGCCCGGGTGGCCGTGCCAGTGGGCGCCAGGGTATCGGCTCCCACCCCTTGAATGAGGCCGGTGGCTACAGCCCACAGCATGGCCTCTTGGGCATAATGCTGCACAGAACCGGCGTCCCGGTATCCCTTCAAGCTGGCGTCTTCAGAAACGGTGGTGTCCATACCGGCATCCTGTGCATACCGCCACAGGAATGTGGCCAGCTCCTGCCGGGTCACAGGCTGATCCGGGCGGAAGACGCCTCCCGGATACCCGGTTGCAATGCCCGCTTCTGTTGCCCAGGCCACTGCCTCTGAGAAATAGCGGTCTGCCGCCACATCGGTGTAAGGACTTGTCCACGTCCCCTGGGGCGTACCGGCCATGCGATAAAGCACCGTCATGACCATCCCACGGGTAACAGGTTCGTTGGGCGCAAACAGGTTCCCTGTGATGCCATTCATAAAACCATGCTCCACCACGTAATCCAGCCCCTCATGATACCATCCGGTCGGATCTACGTCGGTAAACCTGGCGCTGGGGCAGTTGGCTCCCCCATTGCAGGGCGGTACCGTAATCTGGAACGTATACGCAATTTCCCGCTCCCCACCGGCGCTTTGGTTGGTCACAACCACGGTGTTCTGTCCAACCACCAGGGGAACTTGGGCACGATGCCCCTCAATGGGCGCTCCATTGACCAAAATGACATTCCTGGAATTGGCCGGCGTCATTGTAAAGTCAAATACCCGGGTATTGGCCGGAGCCGTCACCTGGTACTGTGTAATCTGCCAGTGGAAATCTATGTCCAAGTTGCTGGAGAAGGTGGCAGCCCCCGTGCTGATTTCACTCATTTTCCACAGCTGGGTGCCATAGAAGGGATTGGCCGTACCGATGCACAGTCCACTGTCTGTCTCGGCGAACACCCGGAGGCCATGATTGTACGGGTCTTCAAACCCGTTGGTGGTGATGGTCTCGAAATGGGTTCCGTCACTGGTGACATAGCAGTCAAAGCCCCGGACCGAATCTTTCAGATAGTGCGCGCAGGTGAGAATTCCCTTAGCTGTGTGCAGAAGATCCTGAATGGAAGTGTCTGCAGGTTCTGTTCCATAAGGTCTGATGCTCTCCCCTGTGAGGCAGGCCGCCAGCTGGGCATCGGTGTAGGTATCAAAGAGCTGCACCAGCCCCGCCATTCTGGTTTCCTCTTGGCTTGCGGCCAGGGCTTGCGTCCCCTCTTCCTTGTGCTGGAGTCTCAGAAGGGTGCGAATGAAGGCCAGGAGGCTCTCCCACTCTTCCTTGGTCATGTTCTGGATGTCGCCGTTGGAGAACTGGCCAATGGGCTCCAGCAGGCTGCTGGTGTCAAAGGTGCCTACAAAGAGCTTGCCATCGTATTCGGTCATTCTCCAGATGTACTGATTTTCCCGCTGGCCAAAGCCAGAACCAATGCCAGAAATGCCGCCCTCGGGGAACATGGGGGTGGGATCTCCCACCACCAGCTCAATCTGCTCCTCCCGGTCCATCCGGTACAGATTCACAGACTGCCGCAGATTTTCATTGACAAAATCAAAGTCAATGTCAAACAGTACATTTTCCAGTGCAATCTCCTCGTCGTTGTACTCGCCAATGTAGAGGTAATCGCCATACACCATCAGAACCCCTGCACCGGCCCGGGTGCGGGAAGGGTCAATGCCAAAGGGATACTTGGCGCCATCTTCCCACTGGTCGCCAATGACCGCGTGCCAGCTCCACACGCCGTCCTCATCCTGGTCTCCCCGGACCAATGCAAAGGACTGCATGGTATTTTCATCCGGCATATTGTCCGGCGTGCCGGTGCAGATGGACACATACAGACTCCCGTTGAAGGGAACCATCTCCCAAATAGAGCCGCCATAAATGCTGTCCTCATAGTGATAGGCCGGGTAATCAAACAGATCCGCCTGGCTGGCAATCTGGGTGAACGCCTCCTGGCCGTCCCAGGGATGGGTGGAGGAGAGAATCTGAGGGCCCGTTTTGGTGACACAGCTGACAATCAGCTGACCGTTGAATTCGCACAGGCCCCGGATGCCTGTACAGATTCCGGCGATGTAGCCCTCGATGTAATCCTGCCGGGTCATGCCCTGGTACACCAGTTTGCAGGCATCTGTCTCCGGGTCCACCTGATAAATACAGGGCAAACTGTTGACAGAACCGCAAAAATAGAACTTTCCCTGATACTCACAGGCGTTGCGGAACAGGCAGTTCTCCCCAGTGGTGGCCTTGGACATCAGCAGCGTCACTTCCCCGGTGACTGCGTTCACCTTGACCAAAATGCCGCCAGCAGAGCCACCGTCTTCCTCCCCGGTATAAAACGAACCATTGTAGAGCACATTCAGAATGGCCGTCATGGTCTCCGGGTCGAAGTGCTGGCCCAGTGCGGAATCCATCAGGGTGAGGGTATTGCCCATGGCGTTGTAGCAGGTGGACACATACACATCGTCCCCATGGGCAATGGCCGCCCAGGAATAGCTCTGCCCCCGGTCCCCCTGGCCCTGATCTGCGGCGGACACCACGCCATCGCCGATGTAATCCACAATGCCGTCTACCGTCTTAATGGGCGACTGGCTGTGAGAAATCTTGGTACGCTGCTCATTGAACACCTCCGCCTGGGGCGCTGCCGCCACACCCAGGGTCACTGAACAGCCAATTGCTGCAATCAGCAACGCACATAACACAGGTTTCCACTTTTTCATTTGCACTCAAACCTCCAAACAATCATTTCCCGTCGGCATCGCCTTCAGGTGGCCCTAAGTATACGCTTACTCTTGGCAAAAATCAACTCTTCCTTTACCACAAAAAAAGGAATTTGCCCTACAAACAATGAAAAATTAGCGCGCCGCATTTTCCCGGGACAGCGCTCGTTTTTGCCTTGCATGTTTTACAGTCCGTGCTATAATGGGTCCTGGAAAACGAACCTGAGAAAAGGAAGTATCTGTATGGAAACGCTTTTATCAATTGCTTTTGCCCTCCTGGCCGGCCTGATGATGAGTCGGCTGATCAAGCGCTGGCATCTGCCTGCCGTGACTGCATATTTGGTGGCCGGCGTGCTCATTGGGCCCAACTGTCTGGGGCTTTTGGGCATTCCGGGAATTGGCTTTGCCTCGTTTGACGATGTGTCCAGCTTAGGCCTCATTTGTGACGTTGCCCTGGGCTTCATTGCTTTCTCCATCGGCAACGAGTTCCGGCTGTCCGCTTTGAAGCACACCGGCAAGCAGGCCACGGTCATTGCCATCATCCAGGCTCTCTCCGCCGCCCTTTTGGTGGATGTGGTTCTTCTGCTGCTCCATCTGGTCCTGGGGGAGAAGCTGCCGGTCTCCACCTGCATCGTGCTGGGCGCCGTAGCCACCGCAACCGCCCCCGCCGCCACCATCATGGTCATCAACCAGTATAAGGCCAAGGGACCCTTGACCAGCCTTCTGCTGCCCATTGTGGCCTTGGATGACGCGGTGGGTCTGGTGGTCTTCGCCATCTCCTTTGGCGTGGCAAAGACCATGATCAGCGGCTCCTTCAGCCTCCTGTCCGTCATTCTCAACCCGCTGCTGGAGATTGTCTGCTCCCTGGGTCTGGGCGTCCTGGTGGGCGGTCTGTTTTCCCTAGTGGCAAAGCTGTTTCACTCCAATTCCAAGCGCCTCAGCGTAGCCGTCACCTTTGTCATCCTGTCCACCGCCCTGTCCAAGGTGCAGATTCCCCTGGGTGGAGAGATTGTCATTGGCTTCTCCCCCCTCCTGGTGTGCATGATGGTGGGCACGGTGTTCTGCAACGTCTGCGACTTTTCTGAGGAAATCATGTTTAAGACGGACCGCTGGACCGCTCCCCTTTACATCCTCTTCTTCGTGCTCAGCGGCGCGGAATTGGACCTGCGGGTATTTGGGGAGCTGGCCGTGGTGGGCATCGGTGTCGCCTACATCCTCTCCCGGTCCATGGGTAAAATCGCCGGGGCCTCTGCCGCATCCAAGTTGATGAAATGCGAAGCAAAGGTGTGCAAATACCTGGGCATTACCCTGCTCCCCCAGGCTGGCGTCGCCCTGGGCATGTCTGTCACCGTCGCCGCCCAGATGGGGGCAGAGGGCGAGATCATCCGGGATATCATTCTCTTCTCCGTCCTCATTTACGAATTGTTTGGTCCAATCCTCACCAAAGTGGCCCTGACCAAGGCCGGCGAAATCCAGCCAAAGCCCGATCAGCGGGATATGGCCCGGGTCAACGCCAGATAACGAGCCGCCGGGGGATGTCTCAATGCAC
Source organism: uncultured Eubacteriales bacterium (assembly GCA_900544975.1). GTDB lineage: Bacteria > Bacillota > Clostridia > Oscillospirales > Oscillospiraceae > Faecousia. Next base: position 66,168 of record UQXI01000005.1, on the reverse strand, counting down.
TGTTGCGAGACATCCCCCGGCGATTTTTGCAGATGTGGTTCCTCCCCGCCGCGCTCAGCCCAGCAGGGACAGCAGCTCTTCCTTGGACATGGAGAGAATGCTCTGCCCCTCTCCTCCGGCAATGACCTCCATGAGGGCGGACTTTTTCTCCTGGAGCTCCAGGATTTTCTCTTCTATGGTGTCCTTGGCAATGAGCTTATACACATGAACGCTGGCCTGCTGGCCGATGCGGTGAGCCCGGTCCGTGGCCTGGTTCTGGGCGGCCAGATTCCACCAGGGGTCATAGTGAATGACCACATCCGCCGCTGTCAGGTTCAGCCCGGTACCGCCGGCCTTCAGAGAAATCAGGAACACCTGGGCCCCGCCGCTGTTAAAACTCTTCACCAGTTGTGCCCGCTTCTCTTTGGGGGTGTCCCCCTGGAGGGTATAGTTGGAGATTCCCAGTTCCTCCAGCCCCTTCCGAATCCGGCTCAGCATGGAGGTGAACTGGGAGAAGAGGAGGATCTGGTGTCCATTTTCCACCATCCCGGCACACAGCTCCAGACACGCCTCCAGCTTGCTTGAAGGCCCCTGGTAATTGGAGAAGCACAGGTTGGGGTCACAGCAGACCTGTCGCAGTTGGGTCAGAGCCGCCAGAATTTGAAGCTTGCTCTGCTCCTCCCCGGCACAGGCCGTCCTGGCCGCGCTGGCCACGGCACAATAGACCTTCCGCTCCTCCGGGGACAGCTGCACCTTGCGGACATGTTCCATTTTGGGCGGCAGTTCCTTCAATACCTCCTGCTTCAGGCGGCGGAGCAGGAACGGCTGGACCAGACGGCTCAGCTGCTGCCCGGCCTGGGGGTCCTTGCTCTGGGCAATGGGCCGCTCCAGCTTCTCCACAAAGGCAGGGTGGGAAAACAGATAACCGGGCATGAGAAAGTCGAACAGATTCCACAATTCGCTGAGCCGGTTTTCAATGGGCGTCCCGGTGAGCACAAAGCGCTGGCTGCACACAATGGACTTCACCGCCTTGGAGGCCAGGGTAGACTGGTTTTTCACATTCTGGCCCTCGTCCAGTACACAGGTGTAGAAGCTGCGGCCCTCATATAGCTGGACGTCCCGCTTCAGAAGGTCGTAGGAGGTCACCCACAGGTCCCAGTCTCCGCAGGACTCCATCTGCCGCTTCCGCTCCGTGGCTGGACCCAGAATGAGGGCCGCCCGAAGCTGAGGGGCAAACCGGGCCAGCTCATCCCCCCAGTTGAGAATCAGGGAGGTGGGACACACCACCAAGCTGGGCATTCCCTTCTCCCGGAAGGGCACCGTGGACAGATAGGCAATGATTTGCACCGTCTTTCCCAGGCCCATTTCATCGGCCAGAATGCCGCCGAAATGGCAGCTCTCCAGGGTTTTGAGCCACCGAAAGCCCACCTTTTGATAGGGGCGGAGCACCGACTCCAAATGGGCCGGAATTTGCTCATCGCTCTCTGCCACCGCCTTGAAGTCCCGGATCATGGACCGAAATTTCCGGTCCCGGCTCACCTGGAGCCCCTCGTTCTGCCCCAGCAGGCTGTCCAAATACAGCCCCCGGTAGGCTGGCATGGTCACATGGCCCTGAGCCAGCTCCCCAGGGGACAAGAGGGTCATATGGGCCATCTCCGCCAGGGTCTCATAGGGCGAACCGTCCAGCTTCAGGAATCGACCGTCTCTCAGCCGGTGATATCGCTGCTTCCGCAGCAGACTGCGGTACAGGTCTTCCAGCTCCTCCGGCGGGAACTCCCCGGTGTCCAGGTCCAGGCTCAGGAGGCCGTCAGAAACGGAAATGCCCACTGTAGCTTTGGTCGTCCGGATCTGCTTGTCCCCCAGGCGCTGGGAGACATAGACCTCTCCATAGGCATGGAAGGTATCCAATACATCGGCGAGGAAATGATAGGCCGCCTCCTCCCCCTCCAGGAAGAACACATGGTTGTTGTCCTCCTGAAAGTACCGCCGCAGGGGCGTCTGCGCCGCCTGCTCTTGCCTGGGGTTTCGTTTCATCGGCAGCCCCCGGGGCGGCGTGAGGCCATAGGGCGCCTCCAGCTCCCCATAGCGGAACTTTAGCTCCGCGGTTAGTCGGCTGCCCTCCATGTCAAAGTAGTAGCAAGGGGTACAATCGTCGGGAGAGTAGGCCTCCAGCAATCCCCTCGGATCCTCCACCGTGACCAGATCCCGTACCTCTGGCAGGACGCAGCTGCAAAAGACCGGTAGGTCCGACAGGGCAATTTTCATCTGCATTTCGCTGGGGCCTGCGCAGATCACCATGGGGTACACCTGTGCTTGAAATTCCCGGCTACACCGCAGGAGCCTTCCGGCGCCATAGGCATACAGAACCTGGTGATTGCCAAAGAATTTCGTCTCCTCCGGCAGCTCCACCGTCAGGCCAGCGCCACTTCTCTGACGGCGGAGCCGCATGGTGACTGGGGGATCTCCTTCTTCCAAAACCACCGTCCGCTTTTCCAGGGAGTCCACCAGGGTCTGATGAAAATACATCTGAAAAAAGCGGTCAAAGGAATCGCCGGTTAGGCACACACTGCTCTTGCTCTCTGCAGAATCGTAATAGCTGTAACGCGTTCTGTCGTGCCACTCCAAGGAGCGGAACGACTGAAATTCATTCATCAGCAGCTGAATGAGCGCCTGGGACTGGGGGTCAAACTGAGCAAGGGCATGGCACAGGGTCAGGCGCTTGCCATAGGCCACCACCTCTCCTTGCTGGACCCAGTCCAGAAAGGTTTTAAGACTCTTGACCACATACAGCTTGTCAAATCCCACAGACAAGTGGATCCTAGGATATTCATTCGCAAACTGGAAGACGAGGCCGGGGACTAGATGGGCCTGCCGGGTCTCATCGATGGCAGCCTCCGGCCGGTTCAGATAGGCCTGGAGCATTTGCGCCACCCGGTAGTCGCTCTGATCTCCATCTTTTTGGGAGGCATTCAGCGCCAGCAGCGCCGCCGCCAGATGTTTGCAGCAATGGGTGTCTGCAAATCGGCGGCAGGTGCAGTGGGCCGCCAGTCCCCTGGCAGAGTAGGAGGCATTGACGGTGTACAATTGCGTACCCTGCACCTTGCAGCTGATTTTGACAGCGTCTTCCGTGTCCTCCTCCCGGTAGCTGACCACACGTCCCTGGGTGTAATATGCACAGCCCTTGTCATAATCCGCTTTCGGTATGATTTCCTTAATTTCTTTTTTCGTGATACGCATGGATTCAACTCCTAACCTAACAACACAAGTCTGCATCGCCTTAAGGCTTCGCCATATAAACAGAACGGCACGGCCATTCCCTACAAGCTGGATATCTTGCACCATCTCGCTGCTTCGCCGTAGGGGCGGACTCATGTGTCCGCCCGGCAGAAACACCTTCCGCTTTCCTCCATCTGGGGCGAATGCGTACCACCCCGGTTGGTAGGAAAATAGGGGGTTTTTGATATGTATTCGGTTGTTACCTACATAGGACAAATTCATAGTGCCCACCACGGGCGGACACATAGGTCCGCCCCTACGCACTGAGGGGGAGGGATTGCAGAGACGGAAAATGTTTGGTAAACCGGCTGCCTGTGGGGGGCGGAATGGCCGAGGCCATTCCCTACGTCTCGCACCATCTCGCTGCTTCGCCGTAGGGGCGGACCCATGTGTCCGCCCGGCAGAAACACCTTCTGCTTTCCTCCATCTGGGGCGAATACGTACCACCCCCGTCCAGGGGTTTTGGTTTTTGTTATTTTCCTTATTTTACTGCAATATTTCTATAAATACAAGGGTCAAAGACACAAAAACTTTCTTCATACGCCCATAAGACGGAAACATCCCCCATGGGCGAACCCATGGGGGATGTTCCCTACAGAAAGGAAGCAACTATGAGAAACGCTTAGAACGCTTTGGAGAGAATGGTCAGGAACTTGGCCATCTGGGCCCGGGTGACAGAATTCTTGGGACCCACCGTGCCGTCGCCGTAGCCTTCCAGGAGGCCCGCAGCGGCGCCCCAGGCCATGGCTTCCTTGGCATAGTTGGAGATCTTACCAGCATCCTGGAAGATGGACAGATCCCCATTCTTCCCAGGCTCTTCGCCCAGAACGTTCACCACATACCGGTACAGGAAGGTCATTCCCTGCTCCCGGGTTACGGTGCCGTTCGGTGCAAACTTGCCTTCGCCCATGCCCTGAGCAATGCCCACATCCTCTGCCCAGGCAATGGCGTCGGTGTAATACTGGTTCTCCGCCACATCGGTGAAGGTGGCTGCCTCGGTCACTTCGGGTTCGCCAGCCAGACGGTACAGGGTCGTCACCAGCATGCCACGGGTCAACTGGGCATTGGGAGCAAACCGGGTGTCGCTGACGCCATTCATGAGGCCGTGGGCGATGACGTAATCGGTGTAGGCATGATACCAGGCGTTGGTGTTCAGATCGGTGAAGGCCTTGCTGTAGCAGCCCTCGCCGCCATTGCAAGTCTTATACTCGATGTTCTCTTCGCCAACGATCACGGCGTCTTCCGTGATGGTGAGGGTGGCGTTGGGCTCCACAATCAGCTTGCCCTCAATGGTCAGCTTGCCATCAATGACCACGTCGCCGGTCACGGTGACGGTCTTACCGGCGGGAATGTAAGAGCCATCGTTGAAGGGGATGTCGGTCTTGCCGTCCCAAACCACGGTGGGCAGCTTCTCCAGATCGCTGGAGGCCACGACCATGTTCCGCTGGCTGTTCAGCACTGCCACGATCTCGGCATCGGGCCGGAAGGCGTTGTAGCCCAGATAATTCAGCGCGCCATTCAGCTCTACATACGCAGGGCCAACCCAGTACTGCGCTGTGTAATCGGAATTGTAAACGTAAGCGCCCAGAGCCTGGCGGCCGATGTAGGTCAGGCCTTCCGGCAGCTGGATGGACTCCAGAGGAACCTCACTAAAAGCACCGTCGCCAATGAAGGTGACACCGTCCGGAATCTCAATGGAGGTCAGGCTCTTACAGCCCTGGAATGCAAAGTTGTTAATCTGCTTCAAGGTAGAGGGCAGGGTCACAGAGGTAGCTTTGTAGTTGGCGGCCAGGCCGTAGTTACCAATGGACTCCACACCTTCGCCAACCACAATAGCCTTGTGCATGTTGCCGGCAAAGCCGCAATCACCCCAGGATTCCACAGTGCCGGGAATCTCCAGAACCTGATCCAGATTGAACTGCAATCCAATGGACTTTGCATCCCATCCGAAGTAGCCAAAGGCCTGATAGCCCACATCTTTCAGGTTCTTGGGAATGTTCACTTCGCAGACATTGAACATCTGGTCAAAGGCCCGCTCGCCTGCCTCCTCAATGGTATCGGGGAGGGTTAACTTAAAGACGCTCTGGTTCTTGAAGAAGGTACGCTCCTTGATGCTGGTGACGGTATACGTCCGGTCATCGCCTTCGCAGTAGACCTCAGCAGGCATGGTAATGTCTGTCTCACCTGTCTGATCATTGAAGCCCACAACCTGGACCTCTGTATCGGAAATGGGCATGTAAGAGAAGAGGCCGTCCGTAAAGCTGACGCCATTGTAACCGGTATAGGGCACGCCGTTCAGGAGAATCTCCTGGCCGTAGCCGCTGCGGCGCAGGGCGGTGGCGGTGGCCTCGGTCTTGACATTCATCACAGGGGCCTCCCCCAGCTCCAGGTTCCAGGTGCGGAAACCATCTTTGCCAATGGTCTTCACACCGGAGCCTATGTTGATGGTCTTGACGCCCTTGCAATAAATGTACGCATTAAAGCCAATGGTCTCCACTGTATCGGGGATGTCGATGGTCTCCATGCTGGTCAGCCAGGCAAAGGCCCAGTCGTCAATGACCTTCACAGAGGCAGGAATGGTAAGCTTCTCCAGACCGGAGCCATAGAAGGACGCATTGCCGATCTTCTCCAGGCCGTTGGGGAGGTTGATGCGCTTCAGAGACTTGCAGTCCCAGAAAATGCCCATGGGAATCTCCTTCATATTGGCAGGCAGCTCCACATAAGACAGGTTCTGGCTGCCATAGAAGATGTGATCGCCATACTCGGTAACGCTCTCAGGCAGGGTCAAAGACTCTACCGAGGAGTTCATGAACGCCTTGTTGCCGATGTGGGTCAGCCCCTCCGGCAGATCCAGCTTGGAAATCTTGGCCTTCTGGAAGGCAGATTCACCAATCCACTGAATGTTGGCAGGGATCTTGTCAATCTCTGTGGCAATAAAGGTATTGAACGCATAGGTATCCACATGCTCCAGGGTGTCCGGCAGAGAGACCTTGGCCAGAGACATGCACATGAAGAACGCGCTATAGCCCACGTCGGTCACACCCTCGGGAATCACCACAGAGGTGATGCCCCGGTTGCTGTAGAAGGCCTGGTAGCCAATGGAAGTCACCCGGAAGGTCTTGCCGCCGTATGCCACGGTGGAAGGAATCACAACATCGCCGGAAATATTTGCATAGCTGGCCGCATAGGAGCTGGCTCTGTTCTGGTCCACCAGGAGCTGGACGCTGTCAGGTCCAATGACCTTCCAGCAGAAGCCGTCTTCCGTCTGGAACCGGTCGTTCAGCTGGGGCGCCTCGCCATAGGTGAGGAGCACCGGGGCGCCCTTGCCCACCTTGACCTTGGCATAGGCCTTGAGGCCGGAAACTGCTGTGGCAGTGATCATGGTTTCGCCGTCGGCCACACCGGTGACCACACCGTTTGCGTCCACCTTGGCGACAGACGTATCCTGGGAGTTCCAGGTGAGCTTGCTGTCTGCCATCCGCTCGGGCTTGATGGAGACGGCAATCTGCTTGCTCTCGCCAACCTCCACGTTGACGCTCTCCAGGGTCATGCTCTGGGGGCCAATGTCCACAAAGGTCAAGCTCTGGTTGTAAGCCACGTCCTCCAGCAGGAGGCCTACACGGCCGGGGTTCTTGCCGTCGCTGGCCAGCTCAGAAGCCAGCTCCGTCACGTCCATGGTCACCCGAGTCTTGGCGCCGGTCTCCGTGATCTGGTCAAAGGCATCCGCCTCAGCCAGATACCAATATTCCTGGGTGCTGTCGATCACGCGAATCCGCTGGACGTAGAAGTTATCGGAAACCACACAGCTGAGGTAGACATTGCCATCCTCTTCGTAAAGTTGGATGTCCTCTACCGTGGGACGGGTGTTGTCCAGGTAGAACTTAAATTCCTTGGTCTGGGGCACATTGGAGCCAACTGGGGTCGCTTTAATGGTATAGGTATACCACTGGCTATCGGGCGCCCAATCGCCTGCGTCATTTACGCCGTCTTTCATCAGCTGACCATGCCAGCCGGGGGTATAGAGCATTGCAGTATACTGAATTCCCATCTGAGTGACTGCACCGTAGGTCTTCCGTGCCCAGCCCAGATTGCCGGTGTCGAATACCACATTGCCCTTTTCGTCGGTAATGGTCTGCTGGACGTCGGTCGCGTTCCGCAGGAAGCTGATCCGGGCAGATAGCTGCCGGTTGCCACGGCGGGGAGCATAGGCCATCTTACTCTCATTGTAGGTCTGGCTGGTGTTGTTCACACCCACAAAATAGCCGCTGCCCGCATTGTCCAGGTCAACCAGAGCGGTGCCCAGCATCTGCTGCACCGGGCTACCGGGGTCTGCGTCATACAGATCCAGGGCGCCCCAATCGCCGTAGAAGCCCAGGAAGGGAACGCTGAGGCTGATGCCATCCTCGTCTTCGGCGGTCAGGAAGGTGAAGCCCTCCACATAGGAGCCGTTGGTGAAGTTGTCGTTCAGGTACTTCTTGCCGCTGGCTGTCAGCTGCACCTTCACAGTGAAGGTAGCAGTGCCGTTGGCAGCCACAGTGATCTTGCCGCCGGTGAGGCCGGTGTAGCTCACGTTCACCTCACTGGAGGAGAGCTGCTTCTCGGAGTTGGCCATATAGTTGATCCCGTCAATCTCGGTAATGGTCTCTACCAGAGCGGCAGTGTCCACGGAATAGGTCTTGGCTTCGCCCGTCAGGTTGTGAACCGTGGCGGTGTAAGTAAAGGAACCGTCCTTGCTGGAGCCCACCTCGGCCTTGGGCCGGTTGGAGCCTTCCACGCTGAGGTATGCGCCGGACAGGATGGCGTTGTACACATTGGCCACGCCAGCGCCCTGACGGCGGACGGAGAAGTAGGTGCCGCTGCCATTGTCCAAAGAGGGAACGGCGGTAGACATGAGCAGGCTGGTGGCCAGCTCGCCCAAGTCGCTGTTGGACATGGTGGAATAGGTCTCCTTCAGGTACTGCCGCAGGACAGCCGCCTCACCAGCCATATGGGGCGTCGCCATAGACGTACCGGACATGGCCTCATAAGCATCGTTGCTGCCCAGGACAGAAGAGACAATCAGGCCGCCGGGGGCAGAGATCTCCGGCTTGATGGTGAGATCCGGAGCCGGGCCGATGCTGCTGAAGGAGCTGATCTGGTATCCTGTGGGGTTTTCTGCCTTGCCGTAGTAGTCCGCAGAGAAGCTGACGGTCTTCGTGGCAGCGGCAACCATGGCCTCACCGGCTTCTTTGGAGATGCCGATGACCGGGATGGTGTAATTGGTCAGAGCCGGGGTAAAGGCGCCGTCGGCAGCGTTGTTGTAAATGATGGCAGCCACAGCGCCAGCCGCGGCGGCATTGGCGGCCTTCACATCAAAGTTAATGGTGCCGCGGACGATCAGGGCCACTTTGCCGGTGAGATCCAGGCCATCAAAGTCGGCCTCTTCGCCCAGACCGGAGATGGGCACATATTCCAGGGTCTTGCCGTCCAACGTCTCCAGAATATTATAGTACGACTGGGTGTTGTAGTCGGCAGCGTCGTTGTAAGCAAAACGGGAGCCGTCAGCCAGCTGAATATGATTTTTGTAGTAGCCCGCATTGTCCACAGAGGCCACGCTCATGGCAGCCGCCAGAGTGGAGGGAGAGGCCACAATGGCGCTGTCGGGATACTGGGCCAGGGACAGCTGGGTGCCGGAGGGATTGTAGTAAGTAGAGGAGGTTTCGTTACCGGCAGCGATCATGAGGCTGACGCCGGCTTCTTCCGCACGGGTATACACGCCATAATAGGTGAGATAACCGTCGGTCTCCTCTTCGTCCTCGTCGCCGTACTCGGTAAAGCCGGCAGGAGAACCCAGGGACATGTTGATGGAGTCCGCGCCCAGCTTCACGGCGTCGTCCAGACCGGCCAGGATGATATCATCACCGGTGGAGCCGGAGTTGTCCGCAAAGATCTTCATGATCATGAGCTGGGCATTGGGAGCCACACCCTGGAAGTCGTCGCCGTTGTTACCGGCCACAGTACCAGCCACGTGAACGCCGTGGGACTGCCCCACCGCCTCAGCGTTGGTATCGCCATGGGCGTAGTCAAAGGCGAAGGGCGCCTTTTCGTTCACATACACCTCGTCGGCATTGGTCACGCCGCAGGACAGCTTGCCCTTCAGCAGGTTGGCAATGTCGCTCTTGGTGTACTTGCCATCGGTGGGCATCACGGAGAAGGCCTCATGATTCTGCATAAAGCCGGTATCCAGAATGGCCACGATGGTGCCGGTGCCGTCATAGCCCAGGGTGTTGGCCTTGTCGGCGCCCACCATGCCGGTGGAGCTGGTCATGGAGATGGTGTACTCGTCTTCGCCGAAGGTGGTGGGCAGGCTGTACTGCTCCGCCACGAAGATCCGCTTCACCCCGTCCAGCTCCCGGGCCCGGGCGATGTCGCCATAGGGCATCTTCATGGAGAAGCCGTTGAGGACGGTGGTGTAGGAGTACTCCAGGTCGGAAGCGCCGTTCACAGACTGGGTGGAAACCGCGCCGCTCCAGGAGCGGATCTCCGCCTTGATGGTGTCCTGGGTGCTCCGCAATTCCCGCTCCAGGGCCACACCCTGGGTGGAGGCTGCAAAGCTCTTCACATCGGTGGGAGCAGCCTCCGCGAGGGGGGCGTCTTCCAATTCTACAATGACAGTGACCATGTCGCTGTCCTGATACCGGTTGCTCTCGCCAGTGATTTCCAGGGCGCTATCCTCTGAGAGGTCGCCCTTCTCCGGACGGAGCATGACTTCCTGGTCCGCAGGGGCCAGGTTTTCTTTGGTTGTCCATTGCGCGGAGATCCCATCTTCCGCCGCCTGCACCGCCGGGACAAAGCCCAAGCCAGTGGCCAGGAGGGACAGGATCAAGAGACATGCCAGTAGTCTTTTCTTCATCGTCTGTCTTCCTTTCTGCTGTGTTAAATTTTATGCGAAGCCAGCTTCGCTGTGGGTGTATTCTAGCACATCAAATCGAAAAGCGCAATAGCTTCTTCCATTTTTTTCGAAATTTTTTTAGATTTCTATGGAAGGAACGGCGGCGAGTACCAGCCTACTTCTCCAGTGTCTCTCCGAATTTCCCTATTTTCCCTTGATTCTCGGGGGTTTTGGGGGCAAAACCTAGCTATTTTCAAAGATATCTGATACCCTGCTTCTCATTTATTCTTCGATACTCACCGCAAAAGTAAGACTTGACACTCGCAAAAAAACGGACTACAATGTACTTGTTCCATATCAGTCGAAATATCACGCAACCACACCCCGTAGGGGCACACTCCACCCTGTCTCTCATCTCATCCGCACCCCGTAGGGGCGCACAGTGTGCGCCCGCCCGCCGGCACCACACATTTGACAAACATCGGAAAACCAGCAGGCTTTCCACCCGGGCGCACAATGTGCGCCCCTACAGGCACACTCCGTCCTGCCACCCGGCTCCAGCCGTCTCTCATCTCACCCGCACCCCGTAGGGGCGCACAGTGTGCGCCCGCCAGTCTGCGCCACATATTCGGCATACACCGGAAAACCAGCAAGCTTTCCACCCGGGCGCACAATGTGCGCCCCTACCGTCTGACACCGCCAGAAATCGAAACAGTGAAAGAAAAGGGGTCTCCCATGAACATCCAATTTTCAACCCGCATCTGCCCGGAAGCCGAATGCATCTTCCTCCTGGAGCGGCGCTTCCGCCCCGGCCTCGACATTCAGCACAATGTGGACGAGGTCTGCCACTACCTCTCGGAAAAATACGACATCCCACTTTTCGAGCTGGAGCCCCTGCTGCAGCCCCTTGCAGAGGTTGAGACCTACGTCAACTCCAACCTGGCCGTCCAAGAAGATCGCCTCCGCTTTTTCTTCACTGCTCGAAACGGCGCGCTCAACTCCCTGGCCTGGTCCCTGTACAATGCCATGAAGCGCGGAAGCCAGTATGGCGCCCAAACGCCGCAATCTGTGAATCTAATCCTGTGCCGGTTCCTGGACGTACCGGACGACTCTCTGGACCACGTCACCTGCACAGATGAACTCATTCAGTTTCTCATGAAAAACGGCTGCACCGAAGATGTGAAGTGGGTCTGCACCGCCCTGTATTACTCCATGGACGAATACCTGGAGGAGTTGGACGTGATCCTGCGCAAAGCCACCGGCCTGTTCCTGGAGCACCTGCCGGATGTCACCGCCCTGTGCCGCCAAACCGCCGCCTATGCCGAAACCCAAATCGGAGACGACCCCAGTCGGATATTCCACAATCTGAACATCACCACACAGTCCGAGGTAATTACCGTGTATCCCTGCCTCATGGGCTTTCACGGCCTCAGCTGGGATTTTTCAGATTCCCATATTTATTTCGGGGTATATTATGAGCTTCTCACCAATCTCATCCAGAAGTATTCGGACCAGTCCTCCAGCTTGGTGAGTCGGCTCAAATCCATTGGCGACAAAAGCCGGTTGGAAATTCTCCGCTCCCTGAAATCCGGGGAGTGCAACGGCCAGGACATCTCCGAAAAATTGGGCCTGGCCCCTGCCACCATCTCTCATCACATGAACCTCCTGACCAACGAAGGCTTCGTCACCACCACCAAGCGGGGTACCAGTACGTATTACACCCTGAATTCCCCCACCCTCCGCCGCTTCATTCAGGAACTGGACCATTGCCTCCTGTGACATTCCACGCCCCCATCGACCCCTGCCACATCCAGCCCTTCCCCCGAACACCGCACCCAATAAAAAAGGCGAATTCGCAGCCCCCATCGGGCCGCAAATTCGCCTGTTTTTTTGCCATACATCATTCCTACAAAACGGTACAGTCAAGGCCGTTCCCGACACATCCCATTCGCACCACCCCGATCAAATCCGCACAACCGAACGACTTCCCCGTAGGGGCGGACCCATGTGTCCGCCCGGCAGAGACATCCCCCATTCTCATCCCTGTCGGGCGAATTCGCACCATCTCAAAACACATTCCCCTTTTACCCACGTGGAACAAATTCAAACTGCCCACCACGGGCGGACACATAGTGTATAGACTGGTATGATCATTTACAGAAAAGCCGGGGGGATCGTTTACAGTTTTCGAGGTAAAATGGAAGGACAACGCTCAGAAGAAAGAGGTGCTGAGGAATGTCCTGGAAGGAGAAAACTGTGGAACAGAGCAGAGAGGAATTCGTGCTGGCGGCGCTGTGCGGGGAGGATAGTATTAGCGAGCTGTGCCGGAAGGCGGGGATATCGCGCCCAACGGCGTACAAGTGGATGCGACGGTATCAGGCGGGGGAGCCGCTGTCGGACCGGAGCCATACCACGCGTGGCCATCCCAACCGGACGCCGCCGGAGACAGAGGCGTTGATCCTGGAGGCGCGGACGCGGCACCCTACCTGGGGAGGCCGGAAGCTGATACGGTATCTGCAAGACAAAGGCTATCAAAACTTGCCGGCGGCTAGCACCGCAACGGAGATCCTCAAGCGCGGTGGACGCATCTCTCCGGAGGAGAGCGAAGCCCACAAGCCCTATCGCCGTTTCCAGAAGGAGGAGCCCAACCAGCTGTGGCAAATGGATTTCAAGGGCCACTTCGCCATGGCAGACGGCAGGAGATGCCACCCACTGACCATGAGCGACGACTGCTCCAGGAAGCTTCTTTGCCTGGACGCGTATGACAATGAGCGGTGGAAAAGCGTAGAACGGAGCCTTTTGCGGGTATTTTCAGAATATGGGCTCCCTGACGCCATCCTCTCAGACAATGGACCGCCTTGGGCAGATCACACCAACGGCTATACCCCCTATGAGATCTGGATGATGCAGCTGGGCATCCTGCCAATGCATGGCCGGGCCCTGCACCCCCAGACGCAGGGCAAAGAGGAACGGTTTCATCGGACGTTGAAGGAAGATGTCCTGAAGCGGTACACAATCCGAGATCTGGTGGAGGCCCAGAGCATCTTTGACCACTACCGGGAGGAATACAATGTGGAGCGTCCCCATGCGGCCCTTAACTATGATGTGCCGGAGAAGCACTACCGTTCCAGCGCGCGGAAGCTGCCCAGCACCTGGGGTGAGCCGGAGTACGATGCTGGTGCGACCTTGCGCAAGGTGAACTGCAAAGGGTACTTATCCATTCAGAAGCACAGATATTACCTAAGCGAATCTTTTGCCGGGAAGTATGTGGAACTGCTTTTTCGTTCTGAGAATAAGGTCCGGGTATGCTATGGAGCGTACAAGATCGCTAAGATCAATTTGTCTGAAAAGCTCTTCATTTCCAGAAAGATCTACCCCAGAGACCTGTAAACCATCATCCCGAACATTCTGTAAACAATCCGGCCTTGACAACATAGGTCCGCCCCTACGGTCTTCGGGGAAATGGTACGGAAACGGGAGATCTTTGGTAACCCGGCTGCCTTTAGGGCAGAACGGTCAAAATCGTCCAGATATAGCCCATTACGGTCTCCCGCCAAACCCACGCTACCTTTCGCAACACCCCAATGAAATCCGCACAACCGAATGCCCCCCGTAGGGGCGGACCTATGTGTCCGCCCGGCAGGGACAACTTCCGCCTTCATCCCTCTCGGGCGAATTCGCAATACCCCGAAATACCTCCTCCTTCACTTACATATCACCAATTCCAACTGCCCACAACGGGCGGACACATGGGTCCGCCCCTACGGCCTTCGGGAAAATGCTTCAAGAGCGGGGAATCTTTGGTAGACCGGGTGCCTGCGGGCGGAACGGCCAAGGCCGTTCCCTACGCATCCTACTGCGGTCTCTGATCAAATCCCATCGAGATATCTCCAGGCAAATTTGCTCCAAATTCACAGTCGGTTTTCTATATCCAAATCATGCTGAAACACATCTGCTCAAGATATTAGGCAATAGCTCAAAATATCGTGCTGAAAAAGGGCGCAAACAGACGTATAATAGACTGCATCTACAAGTAAGGAGCAGGAAGGCGGCAATGAGCAGAGACGTGGAGTTTTGTCACCGGGACCGTTTAATTGAGCTTGGTCTGACCATTGCAGCTCTTCGCAAAATGCAAGGGATGTCCCAAGAAACATTGGCAGAAAAAGCCCGGATCAGCCGCTCCCATCTCAGTTCCATAGAGGCGCCCAACATTATCCAGTCATTTTCAGTGGAGATTTTATTCAACATTGCGGACGCCCTTCACATACGCGCCGGAGACTTGCTCAACGCTTCGTTTGCCACTCAAAATACAGTCTAGTGGGAGTACGGCATGCACATCAAAAATCAAATTTCCCTCATCACCCAACAAATTTGGAACACCTGCCCACCGGAGCTATTTCTGGAGGCATATTTCCAAGAGGATCCCGCCAATGAGAGCGAGGAAGCGTACCGGGCAGGGATCCAAGCCCTGGCTCAATCGTTGGACAGCGGACAAGCAGAGCAGCTGGCGCAGGCGGAGGCATTGTGCCGGGAAACCCTGGGATTTGTGCGGAAGTGCGCCGTGGCGCGTGGCCTTTGCACCGCTTTTCAGCAGTTTTATGAGCGGGAGGCCCCGCCCCTGTCCATGATGGACCTTTTCCGTACCAACCAATTCGGCGCCAGCTGGATGGATGGCGGTTGGGAATACCGTGATCAACGCAGACTCGCCAACGACACCTTTGAACACCTCATAGACGAACTGGCCGGAGACGCCCGGGAGCATGTCATTTCCATCGAAATGGCTTGGGACGAACGGGAGTTTGGCGTCCTGCGCCACGGACTTTACCTGGGCTACCGGCTCGGTCTTTCCATTCTGGAGTCGGTACAGCCCCTGGGGACGATACAGGGGATGCGGGGGCAGATCCTGCTGACAGAACATGAATTGGGTCTGTTGATGACCGACGCGGAACGGGAATGGGAGCAGGACGCTCAAACACACCAAGCACTGGCAAAGACACAGGAACCGCAGAAATAAGCAATTGCGGAACGGTCCGGGCACTACAGAAGTGTCCGGACCGTTCTGTGCTGGTGGAATTCCACCTATGACGGCTGGTTTTGCCAGTCGGCGGGGTAGGTGACGTACAAAAACCGGGCGAATTCCGGGGCGGAAAACTGGATTTGGCTGCCCTTGGGGATAAAAATCACCTGGCCGGGGCCGGCAGTGACGGGGCCGGACTGGGTGTGCACGGTGAGGCGGCCCTCGATGACATAGTCAATCTCGTCATACGTCAAATGCCAGGGGAAGGTGGTCTTTTCCATGACCATCAGCCCCGCCCCCAGGCGGGGGCTTTGGGCCAGGGTCAGGAGATCATGGGTCCAGACCCGGTCCTGAGGGTTGCCGGTGTCCAGCCGGTTCTGCTCCGTCACCTGGACCTGGGGCAGATCCACCTGGAGCACCTGGGGACCGCCCAGCTGCTCCAGCAAAATGGCCCGGACGGCCTGCTCAAGCTCGGATCTCGTCATGTCGTTTCCCTCCTGTGATGGCCATGGCCACAAAGATTGCGGTGACGCCGCCTGCCAGCTTGCCCAGGATCACCGGCACCAGCATCTCCGGGTCAAACCCGGCGGTGAAGCCCAGGTGATCCCCAAACACAAAGGCGGCGGAGACGGCAAAGGCCACGTTGATCACCTTGCCCCGCTGGTCCATGTCCTTCACCATGCCAAACATGGCAATGGAGTTGGCCAGACTGGCGATGAGACCGGCAGCCGCCGTGTCGTTCATGCCCAGAAGACCGCCCAGTTTCATCAGGGGCTTCCGGAACACTTTGGTAATGGCCCAAACCAGGGGGAACGCGCCCGCCAGCACCAGGGCGATGTCTCCCACGATGGTGAGTCCCTCGGAGATGGGGGCCATGCCGGGGATCAGCACCAGGCCGGTGAGGGATTCCACCAGCGCCGCCGCCAGGCCCACGGTGATGATGGCCACGATGATCTTGCCGAACACGGCAAAGCCCCGGATCATCCCCCGCTCCCACTTCCACAGACCCAGGGCAATGAGCAGGGCGATGAGCACAATGGGAATGAGGTTCCGCAGAACCATCCCCACGGGAAATCCCGCCACGAGACCGCCCACCAGGACGCCCACGGGAATGGTGACGATGCCGGACAGTACGCCTTTGGCCAGAGCCGGCCGGTCCTCGGGATCCAGAATGCCCAGGGCAACGGGAATGGTAAACACCACAGTCGCTCCCAGCATGGCGCCCACCAGAAGACCGCCCAGCTTGGCGGCCTCAGGGCTCCCGGCCAGTTCCTGGGCCAGGGGAGCGCCTCCCATATCGTTGGCTAGAATGGTCCCGGCAAACATGGCCGGGTCCGCGCCCAACACCCGGTACACCGGCACTACCACAGGCCGCAGTAACTTCGCCAGCACCGGAGCCAGGCTGATGATTCCCACCATAGACAGGGCCAGAGAGCCCAGAGAGAGAATGCCGTTCTCAAACTCCGGCCCCAGCCCAACCCGGTTGCCGAAAATCCGGTCCAGGGCGCCCAGCACGGCAAACGCCGCCATGATGGCAATGAGTATTTCATGTGGAGACATGGTCCACCTCCATCTGATCCAAAATGGCCACAATGGCCGTATCCACCGGAGACTCCGGGCAGTAGAGCCGGGCGGTGGAGCCGTTGACCAGCAGGACCCGGTCTCCGGCTCCTGCCCCTACAAAATCCGCGGCAACCGTCTTGCCTGCGCCGGTGCGCACCACCAGGAGGGTGCGCCCTCCCAGTTCCCGTGCCTTCCGGGTGGCCCAGACGGAGCCTGTGACTGTTCCAATTTCCATGGTGAACCTCCTTTGGCGCTGCACCGCCCAATTCACGGCTGCTCTAAAATCTCCCGGGCCAGGGGGGTGAGGACGGCCCCGGGGGTGGGCGGACGGCCCTGGGCCTTCAGCCGCCGGGCCTCCTCGGCGGAAACCAAGCGGCGGTGGGCCGGACCATCCAGGAACACCACGCCCCAGGCCTTCAGCTCCCGCTGCGCCGCCGTGAGCCGGGCCTGTAGGGCCCGGTTTTTCCCCTGTTTTCCCGGCAGGCCCGGGGTGTACAGGTACACGGGAGTGCCCCCCAGCAGGGCCTCCAGCACCCGCTCCTCCCGGAAGCAAAGCAGTTGTCCCGGCGTGAGGCTGCCCATCACCACCGCCTCGTAGGGCGGCTCCTGCACATACCGGTATCCCAGATCCTCCTCCGGAGCCCGCCCCAGGAGCAAAGCCGGCGGCCGGCCATCCCCCCAGGCGGCCCAGATCCGGTCTGTCACCGCCTGAACCAACGCCTCATCCACGGATGATCATCCCAAAGTCTCCGCTCTGATAAGCGCAGGCATTGGCCTCGTCAAAGTCGATGTGCACCCGAGGGGTGAAGCTGGGATCCACCCGCACCACCACATCATCAAAGATCAGGGGACGACTGGTGAACATCTTGAGCCGTACCACCTGCCCATCGGTGAGTCCCCGGGCGGCGGCCTCATCGGGGGGCATGTGAATGTGCCGCCGGGCGGCAATGACACCCTGGTGCAGGCGCACTTCCCCCTTGGGTCCCCGGAGGGTGATCCCGGGAGACTCCCGAACCTGGCCGGACAGGCGCACCGGCGCCGGAACGCCCAGGGTCACAGCGTCCGTGAGGGAGATTTCCACCTGCCCCTCCTTCCGCTCCGGCCCCAGGACCGCCACCTTGGGGAAGCTTCCCTTGGGTCCCAACACCTCCACCCGCTCCTGGCAGACGAACTGCCCAGGCTGGGACAGGGGCCGCTTGGGGGTGAGGCCATGGCCAAACAGGGTCATGGCCTGGTCCTTGGTCAAATGCACGTGGCGGCCGGAGGCCTCCACTTCTACGAAAAGCCGGGATGCCACCTGGGCGGCAATGCGGCTGATTTGTTCCTCCATAGGCTCACCCTTTCTTCTCCTGCCCCGAAGCCAGCCGGATCTCCAGAATCCACAGGAAGCTGCTGAGCCGGTTGAAGCCCTGGAGCAGGTCCTCCCGGGTACACAGACCGTTCAGGTCCCGGAACGCCTGGTAGCAGGCCAGCTCCGCCGCCCGGGTGGTGGTGCGGGCCCGGTTGATGGTGAGCAGGGTTCGGCTCTGGGTGTGATCCGGCATGAAATGGGGCTGATTGTAGTATTTTTGCGGGGTATGGCTCCTGGCCCGGAGCTCCGCGGGATCCAGGCCGCCCAGGCGCATGGGCTCCATAGGCTCGTTCAGCACATCCCGGCGCAGGGCCTGGCGGGCAAATTCCAGGGCATCCCCCAGGTCCTTGCAAATGGCCCGGTAGCCCTCGTCGTGGGCCTCCCGCTGGGCCAGGAGCAGATCGGCCTCCAGGCTGTCCACACAGCCCCGGAACCGAATCCGGGGGTGATCCTTGGGCACCAGCACCTGGGCGTCCAGGTGGGTCATATGCTCCGGCTTTTCCCGAAGCTCCGCCCCCTGGAGGGTCTTGTACACCTGGGGCTTGGCCGCCTCAGGGGGCAGAATCTCAATATGATTGTCCCGGAGGAAGTCCCGGGCTCCGGGGGTCAGATGATCCCCGGAGGCCAGGTAGAACACCCGGCGTCCCTCCCGATTGCGCAGGTTGGCCCGGACTGCCGCCTCGGTATAGAGGGCCATGGGTTACACTTCCTCGCCAGGCAGTTCCCGGCCCTTGGGCAAAATGGCGGCCACCTCGGAATGGGGACGGGGAATCACGTGGACGGAGATCAATTCGCCCACCTTCTCCGCAGCGGAAGCCCCGGCATCGGTAGCCGCCTTCACAGCGCCCACATCGCCCCGGACCATCACGGTCACCAGACCGCCGCCTACCTGCTCCTTGCCTACCAGCAGCACGTTGGCTGCCTTGACCATGGCGTCTGCCGCCTCAATGGCTCCCACAAGGCCCTTGGTCTCCACCATTCCCAATGCGTTGGTATTACTCAAATCAGACATCATGTTCGTCTCCTTTTATTACATTAATTTTTTCATAATCTCCGCCGCCAGGGCGTTGATGACCGTTTCACTGACCGTACAGTGGACCTGGGCCGACTCCTCCACGTCCCGGACGCCCCAGGCCACCCGGCGAATGTTGATGAGGTCCATGGGGCCAATGTTGTTGGAGGAAGAACTGCCGCCCACCGCGCCACAGCCCAGGGTCATGGCCGGGAACAGGTTGGTGGTAGCGCCGATGCCTCCCAGTGCGCCGGGGGTATTCACCAGGAACCGGGACACAGGGATCACCAGAGCAAAGCGGCGAATGACTGCCTCGTCCCGGGCGTGGATCATGAAGCTATGGCCTGCGCCCTCGTACTCCAGGACGGCCACGGCCTTCCGCATCACGTCTTCCTCGTTCTCCTCCACGTAATAGGCCAGAACCGGACATAGCTTCTCCGAGGAATAGGGGCGGGTGGGCCCTGCCTCGGTCTCCCGGGCCACCAGGACCTTGGCCGTTGCCGGCACATGGATGCCTGCCAGCTCCCCGATTTTCTGTGCACTCCGGCCCACAATCTTCGGATTCAAGCGGCCATCGGGCCGGAAGAGAATGGCAGCCACCTTCCCCGCCTCTTCGGCAGACAGGAAGTAGGCCCCCTGCTTCAGCGCCTCCTGGCGGACCTGCTCGGCAATGGGCCGCTCCACAATGATGCTCTGCTCCGAGGCGCAGACCGTGCCGTTGTCGAAGGTCTTGGAACGGATGATATCCGCCACCGCCTTGGGAATGTCTGCCGACTTGTGGATATAGGCCGGGCCGTTGCCGGCGCCCACGCCGATGGCCGGTTTGCCGGAGGAGTAGGCCGCCTTCACCATGCCGGGGCCGCCGGTCGCCAGGATGAGCCGCACAGGCGGGCACTTCATCAGCTCGTCCACCGCCTCCATGGTGGGTGTTTGCAGACAGCTTACCGCGCCCCGGGGACACCCGGCGGCCTCCGCCGCCTGAGCCACAATCTCCACCGACCGCCGGGTGCATTTCGCCGCCGCCGGATGAGGAGAGAATACAATGGCGCAGCCGGCCTTCAGGGCAATCATAGCCTTATAGCACACCGTGGAGGTGGGATTGGTGGAGGGCACGATGGCGGCAATGACCCCCACCGGCACGCCCACATCCCAGACCTTTTGCGCCGGATCCTCCCGGAGGATTCCCACCGTCCGCTGGTCCCGAATGGCCTCCCAGACCCGCTCGGCTGCAAACCGGTTCTTAATTTCCTTGTCCTGGGGGTTGCCAAACCCCGTCTCCTCGCAGGCCATGCGGCCCAGTTCCCCGGCGCTGGCTAGAAATGCCCGGCTCACCGCCTGGACAATGGCGTCCAACTTCTCCTGAGAAAAGGTGCGGAGGGTTTTCTGCGCTTCCTCCGCCCGCCTTCCCAGCTCCCTGGCCTCCTGCCGGGAAGCCAAATCCTGATCCATGATAACTCCTCCTTGTTGATGACAATGCTCCAACCCATTGGCTGGCACAATCCCGCGCCTGTACAAGCGCTTCGGGCTATTTGGGGCAGGCGGCGATTTCCTCTACAGCAGCGGCAAAGGCCTCGCAGGCGGCCCGGCAGGCGCTTTGGGTCCCGGTGAGAAGGCCGCCGCCAAAGTTGGTTTCTGAGGGGGGCTCATACAGCTTGGCCAGGCGTACATCGGCCGCTTTCAGCGCCGCGTCCATGGCTGTCATCGCCTCCACCGGTGGGGCAATGAGATACGCCAGGGGTTCGCCCTCCCGAATGCCCGCTTCCCGGGACAGGAAGGTCCCGGTGCGACTCACGGTGTGGGCCAGATAGGCCACTCCATCCCGAGCCTCTGTCTCCCGGAAGCCCACCTCTCCGCCGGTGAGGACCCGGAGGGCGGCCTCCATCCCACTGCGCACCTCCGAGGGCGTGGGGCCAGAGAGAATCCCAATGACTTCCCCGGCCAGCGGGGTGGAGGCGTTGGCCGCCCCGGCGTAAAGGCTCCTGGCATAGGACACCTGGACGGTAGAGGCCTTCGTGGCCTCGTCCAGGGCAATATAGGTGACGTCGTCGCTGTCGGCAGACAGCAGTCCCAGGCACCGCCAGTTGCCCTGAACGCCCAGACTGCGGCACAGGGCAGGGTCCGCATTGGGCAGGTACTGCACAGAGAGTACCTCCACAGGAATGACCGGCCTCACGACACCTCACCTCGCAGCAGATCCACGCCGGAGGCCTTGGCCTCCAGAATCTTCATAAGCAGCTGGGCGATGTGGGCCCCTGCTTCCACGGCGGGAGTCCCCTGCCGGTGGATGTTGGACACCACGGTGCGCTTGGATTCCGAAATGCCGGTGTGGGGGCCATAGGTGATATACGCGGACATGGATTCCGCCGTCACAAGGCCTGGCCGCTCTCCCACCAAAATGCACACCACCTGGCAGCCGGTGAGATCTCCCACAAAGTCCCCGGCGCCCACCCGGGCGTTTTCCACATACAGGATGGGGCCCAGGTCTACGCCGTAGGTTTTGAGGCCCTGGCCAATGGCCCGGGCACAGTCCATGGCGTTGGCCAAAATGGCGGCAGAGGACAGCCCATCGCCAATCACCAGTTGGATCTTTCCCCCGTGGGGAAGGCTCTTACGGATGATTTCGCTGTTCTCCTGGTCAAACCGCCGGCCCAGGTCCGGCCGGGTCAGGTACTGCTCCCGGCTTTCACAGCAGGTTTTGACGGGAATCAGCCCATGTTTTTGAGCAAATTCCGGGCCAATTTCAGAGAATACGCTGTCCTGCGCAGCGGCGTGATCCGCCCGGAAGCGCAGAAGAGACAGAGTCTTATAGCGGGGGCCGGCCCGGCCCACACCCAGACGGGCCGGGGTCTTTGCCTTCAGCCGCCGGTAAGCAGGACCATCCACAGGGTGTTCCACCAGATACTGCTCCCGCAGGTCAATTTCCGAAATGTCCGGCAGCAGCTGACCGGGGTCCTCGGGCTGCCGGGTCGGCTTGGATTCCGATACCGTGGGCCGGTACTCGCTGCCCTTCACCTGGGGCTCCGGCTGGGGAGCCAGCTCCCGCAGCATCTGGGCCACCAGGGTTTTCAGTTCCTCTTGATTCATAGCTACCTCCTTACAGCAGGGCGGAGCCGTCCCCCGCTTTGGGGGTCAGGCGGCCGTTTTCCACAAAGCCCATGTGTTCCAGCCATGCCTGGAAGGGCGGAATGGCGGTGAGGCCGAAGATCTCCCGCAGGGCGGCGGTCTCCCGGAAGCCGGTAGTCTGGTAATTGAGCATGACGTCGTCGCCGTGGGGAATGCCCATGAAGTAATTGCACCCGGCAGCGGTGAGCAGGGTGGCCAGGTTCTCGATGTCGTTCTGGTCCGCCTTCATATGGTTGGTGTAGCAGGCGTCGCAGCCCATGGGAATGCCGGTGAGCTTGCCCATAAAATGATCCTCCAGACCGGCCCTTGTCACCTGGCGGGCGTCGTAGAGATATTCCGGCCCAATGAAGCCCACCACAGTATTCACCAGGAAGGGCGCAAACCGCTTGGCAAAGCCGTAGCACCGGGCTTCCATGGTCACCTGGTCTGTGCCAAAATGCGCCTCGGAGGACAGCTCGGAGCCCTGGCCCGTCTCAAAGTACATGACGTTGGGTCCTTCCGCCGTGCCCCGGGACAGGGCCATGGCGCGGGCGTCCTCCAGGGTTTTGGCGGAGAAGCCAAAGGCTTCGTTGCCCTTCTGACTGCCGGCGATGGACTGGAAAATGAGGTCCGCAGGCGCCCCGGCTTCCACAGCGGCCATCTGGGTGGTGACATGGGCCAGGACACAGGTCTGGGTGGGGATGTTCCACCGCTCCTTGACCTCCCGGAACCGTTCCAGGACCTCCTTCACCCGCTGGGCCGAATCCGTCACCGGGTTCAGGCCAATGACGGCGTCACCGGCGCCAAAGGTGAGTCCCTCCAGGGTGGAGGCCAGGATGCCATCCGGATCATCGGTGGTGTGGTTGGGTTGCAAACGGCAGGAGAGGGTGCCGGGCAGGCCAATGGTGGTGTTGCAGTGGGCGGTGACGCGAATCTTTTGCGCGGCGTAGATGAGGTCCAGGTTGCTCATGAGCTTGGCCACCGCTGCCACCATTTCCGAGGTCAGTCCCCGGCTCAGGCGGCGAATGTCTGCCCCGGTGGTACGCTCATCCAAAATCCACTCCCGCAGGTCCGAGACGGTCCAGTTGCGGATTTTGGCATATTGGGGCTCGTTGACATCGTCCTGGATGATACGGGTCACCTCGTCGTCCTCATAGGGGACCGCCGGGTGCTCCCGAAGATCGGACAGGAGAAGATTGGCTACTACCACTTTGGCAGCTACCCGCTCCTGGGCCGTTTCCGCCGCCAGTCCCGCCAGGCGGTCGCCGGTTTTGTCCTCGTTGGCCTTGGCCAGGGCGTCCTTCACGTCCCGGAAGGCGTATGTGGTGCCCAAGAGCCTTGTTTTTAAAATCATGGATTCACTTCCTTTTGATTTGTTGGCAGGTTCCACTGGAACAGCCGGTCCCTGCTCAGGCCAGAACCAGGGTCTTTTTGACCACCGGATATACGCTCCCTGCCGCCACCGGAGCGGCCACATCCAGGAAGCTGCCTTCGGACAGGTCCAGACCGTCCAGGCACAGGAGCGGCCCCGGCAGGCGGGTGGCCAATGCCTGGCCCAGGGCCTTGGCCATGTCCGTCCCGGTGACCACTACCCCGGGGCTGCCCAGCTGGGGCAGTACTTCCGCCAGGCGGCCGGACAGATCCCACAGGTCGTCATAGCCCGGATTTTGCAGACCGGGCAAAAAGAGGGCTGCCGGGGTATCCTCCTCCCAACGGGCCCGGAGCTGCCGGATTCGCTCTGCCAGGGGCCGGGCCGGAAGGGCCTGCTCCTGATCCGTGAGGGCGAGCACCGGCAAATTCTGCAGGGGAAACGCCACATCCCGGGCAAACACCGTGCTGCCGGAGAGCTGGGTGCTGTGGCAACCAGCCCCGATGACCGTAGCCCGGATGGTCTCCTCCCCCAGTACATAGTCGCCCTGACACAGGGCGCTGCGCCGAATGGCCCGGCCCAGCAGCACGCCGATGTCCCCATAGGCAAAGGCTTCCTGGTCGTTCTCCCGAATCAGATCCGCCACACCGCCAGAGAAGGACAGGGTGATCTGCCCCGGCGGCAGGGGAATGCTCCGATTGGTGAGCAGGTCGGGGGGAATCTCTCCCTGCCGCAACCCTGCCGCAATCTCCAGGGTCTGAACCAGACGCTCCACCACCGGCGCCAGGTCCGCCTCTGTGGCCCGCTGGCCAGGGGTCAGGCTGCAAAGGCTCTTCAAAACAGGGGACACATACTGCACCACGCCCCCTGCGATTTTGATGAGCCGTCCACCCACATTCAGGCAGCCGGTCTGGGTGACATGCCCGGATTCCACCAGGGCCAGATTGCTGGTTCCGCCGCCGATGTCCATGTGGAGAACCGTTTTGCCGGTCTGTGCAGAAAATCGCTCCGCACCTGCGCCTTTGGCGGCCAGGACACTCTCCAGGTCCGGGCCGGCGGTGGCCACCACAAACTCCCCGGCAAATTCCTTCAGGCTATCCAGCACTGCCCGGGCATTTTCCTTCCGGGCAGTTTCCCCGGTGATGATGATGGCGCCGGTGGATACCCGCTGGGGCTGGATCCCCGCCAGCCGGTATTCCTCTGCCACAATCTGCCGGATGCCTGCTGCATCCAACTCAGTGGCAGACCGCAGCGGGGTGAAGTGAATGGGGCTCCGGTACAGGATCTCCCGGTCTCCGATGGTGAAATCGGGAACCGCATAGGCATTGGCCCGGTTTTCCACTGTCAGGCGGGAGAGAATCAGCTGTGTGGTGGAAGTTCCCACATCAATACCCACAGAGTGCAAGGTCTCACCCACGGCCTGCAACCTCCTTCAAAATCTCCTCCAGAAGCCCACGGGTGGGCTCCACCGGGTTGGTTTTGCCGCAGGGGTCTGCCAGAGCCGCCTCTACAATGGTCCCCAGATTCCGCTGGAGGTCCCGGGGAGCGACGCCGGCTTCCGCCAGGGTAGCCGGCAGGCGCAGCTCCCGGCGCAGGCGTACCAATCCGTTTTTCAAGTTCCGCAGGGCGATGGCCTCGGCAGAACCGCCCAGCCCTGCCTGCCTGGCTAAGGCCGTATAGGCCGCCCCGGCTGCCACCCCGTTGTAGGACACCACGGTGGGCAGCAAAATCGCATTGAGCCGCCCATGGGGGACGTGAAACTGGCCCCCCAGACTGTGGGCCAGGGCATGACAAATGCCAAGACCTGCTTGAGAAAAGGCCATTGCCGCCATGGTGGCCGCCTGATGAATGGCCAGCCGCACAGAGGGATCCCCGCCGTAGGATGCCGGCAGCAGGGAATAGGCCGTGCGGAAGGCGTCCCGGGCCAGGGCGTCGGTGATGGGGCTGGCATTCCGCCCGGCCACCGCCTCCAGGGCATGGGCCAGGACATCGAAGCCTGCATCGGCAATGAGGCTCCGGGGCAGCTCCGCCAGAAGCTCGCTGTCCAGAATGGCCCATTGGGGCCGGAGGCGCTCACTGACCAAGGGGTGCTTCACTTCATCATGGGTCACAATGGCAAAATCCGTCACCTCCGCTCCAGAACCGGAGGTGGTGGGGATGGCTGCCAGGGGAATTTGCTCGCCGGAAAAATACACCATGGCTTTGGCCGTATCCATGGGGCTGCCGCCCCCCAGGGCCACCACCAGGTCCGGATGAAAGGCCTTCAGCCGGGCCGTGCCCCGGGCCACCAATTCTGCCGTGGGGTCTGGGATCACCTGATCGAAAATCTCGTAAGTTTCCCCCAGTGCCTGGGCAATTTCCAGGGCTGTGCCTTTCTCTGAGAAAAAGGAATCGGTCACCAGGAAGACCCGCTTGGCCCCCTGGTCTTTTAAACTCCACCGGGCGCCGGGCCCGGCAATGATTTTGGTTCCGCAGGCAAAGGTCTGCAAGGACACCACCGCTTTCTACCATGTTTGTCAGAGGTAGTATTTCCCGGACCGGCCAAAACATGTGGAAACTCCAGAAAAATTTACACCCGGTTGTCACCGGGTGTTGGCAGAAAAAAGCAGAAAAAACAAAGGGATCTGCACTGGAGATGCAACTATCTGGTAGCTGCCATCGAGCTGTCCCCAGGAAACACCTAAAAACACAAAAATCTCTCAGGCAACTTCTTTCCAGGGTCTCTCATCGTTGCAGGAGCGGATCTATATGTCCGCCAACTAGATTATGCAGCCTCTTGCACCAGTCTGTGGCGAATCTACAGTGCTTTGCATCCTAAAAGTACTTCCGGTAACCCAAACCGGGCTACCGGAAGTAAGAAAATATTGATCTTATTTCGCTGTTCCGCTGGACGTGATGGGGCTCGGGCCGCTTCTGTCTCTCAACCATTGGGCTCCCCTTTGGTTGGAAACTCCAATATAATATACTGCCCCGTCTGTTCCGACAGACCATAGCTGGTTCCTTCTGGCAAATTGGGAATGCACAAACCGTCTATTTGTGTTCCATCCTCCTGGGTGAGCAGCAAATATTCTCCCGTTGAAAGGTTGAAATTTACCAAGTGCCCGGCTAATGTCAGATTGTTCTTACATAGCAACACCAGCAATTCTCCCGGTTCTAACGTAACCTGTGGGAGTGCACATTTTCGAGGTTTTCCGGGATCGTCAGAAATGCAAATTCCGGACAAGTCCATCGGTTCACTACCTACATTCCGCAGTTCAATCCAATCCGCAGTCCCCTTGGAATAAACCTCGTTGATGACCAGCTTCCCGGTACGACAAGCCTTTGTGACCAATATGACCTCCACAGACGAGGACGTCCCAATGTTCGCAGCATCCAGATAGAGTGTCTGTGTGTCATAGACCACATCATTTACAAGCCAGTGATCAAACTCTTGATCCGGTCCAATCTCCGGATGTAACGTGACGCCACACTCTGCAAAGTAGGTACCTGTATAGTGGTCACCATAGGCAAGCCGCATATTTTCCAGACGCACACAGCTTCCCGGGGCATCTACTGAAATGGACAGTGTATAGGCCTTTTGACAAGAGAAATCATTCTCCAAATGCGCATGGATCGCGCGTTCCCGGTTGAAAGCCATTTCATATACCTCGTCGTAAACCTTTTCTGAGGTTTCGGATAAGCTTTTGGTAATGAAACAACCAAACTTTTCATTCTGGCTCAGAACCATCTGTTTCTCTTTTTCCACCGTTAGGCGTGCACACAAGGTTTCTGGGCTTAACGTTGTATTCGTAAGGTTCAACACATTGTTCACAAATTTTTCGCGGTATCCGGAATCTCCCAAAAGGAAGTTCAAAAGCTCCGAGTAATAGTAGGATCCTTCTGTCAACAACTCCTCAAACTGATCGGGGGTCTGACGCAAGCAAACATCCAAATCATAGAGGATGAAACGATACCGTCCATCGGAAAACGCATTGCCCTCCATGTTCTCCCCAGTGTAACGCCAGCACCGGTAGTTATTGTGTATCCAGTCCAGGTTATTCACTACCATCTCAAAGGCATAGTACAAAAAGAGATTGTCCACATCTACAATCTGTTCAACCCGTTCCCGGACCGCAGGGTCCCGAATGTCTTGCTGTAGGAGCTGGCCCAAGCCGGTGATCCTTAACAGGTCCGCCTCTGTACTCAACTCATTGTCAACGATCTGTTCTTTGTCCAGACCATAGAGGTTGCCAAGGTAATCCCTGTTTACATGTTGCTGTAGACACATATAGCTATAATACGTTCCGTTTAAATACACAATGGCTGGTATTGCGTCTGCTACATGGGTAAGTCCGGATTCTTTGGCCAGTGGCGACAGCACATTCCATAGTAACAGGGTACCATCCCGATCCTGTCCACCGTTGCGCACAATCACTTTGTTATAAGAATCGACAGCTGGCACCGTTGTCCCTTTTGCAGACGGGGGAAACAGCCAACTGGCCGGAAAATCTGCAGGTTCCCCGGGGCGGTTCCAGTTTGCAGAAAGCTTCAGAGATTTAATATCATAATACGAGGAGGCGCCGCCAGCAATGCTAATGCCCACATCTCGTCCTCCCAATAAGTTCCCTTGGCTATCATAGAACTCTGCATATCCATCCCGGATCCAATTTTCTCCCCGCTGTTTGAAATTTGCAGGCAGCTGCCAAGGCTGTAAGCTGTCGTAGTCGCCCCCTGCTGCAATAAAATCGTCCTTTGTCTTGCCCTCCACCATGATTCCGGTCTCATAGTCATACAGATGATCGGGATCGATTGAAATACTTACAATGACCACGTCTTCAGGCAATCCGGCATTCTCCAATGGCAATACCGTCCTTGTAAAAGTTGAGGACAGCTGGTCGCCATAAGAGACCACCGCACGAACCGTGACTCCCCTGCCCACATCCTCACACGGCAGAACAAGAGGCTCCACATAACATGCATCAGTTGCGTCCGGGTCACTTCCATCCAGGGTATAATAAATCTGAGCTTCCCGCGGAATACCCGGCGCCAGTAACAATGACACCGTGGCGGTACCTGCATCCCGCTCAATGAAAAAATCAATCAGGGGATGGGTACCTTCCTCAGCAATCAGCTCCAGAACTTTGGCATCCTCTCTCTGAGCGCTGAGGAATACCACCGCAGTCAAAAGCACCGCAAATCCAATGAAAACAGACAATTTCGCCTTGATACCGTGTTTCATCCCACAGTATCCCCCGTTTCCTCTAAGAAATTGACTGCAACAACTCCAGGCATGGCTTGCAATTTGGCAATGAGAGAAAGCTGAAAGGCTTTCCGTACAAACACCTCAAAGATCAATTCGCTGGAGTTCGCAGAGCGGTTTGCAGCCCGGAGCTTGCAATGCTTGTGATGCGTGGCAATTACAGTCTGAACCTGCTGTGGCTCGGTTTCCGGATCACATCGCACCACCAACAAATATCGGTGAAGCAGGGTAGTATGGCAACTCAAGAGAATCAGCGCCATCCCAATGAAGATTACGGCAATGAAGGACAGTTTAAAATTCTGGGAACCCACTGCCAGTCCCTCGACCACTGCCCAAAAAATGTATACGGTATCCCAAGGATCCTTAATTGCGGTACGGAACCGGATGATAGAAAGTGCACCCACCATTCCCAGAGAAATGACGATATTGCTGCTGATCATAAGCATAATCACCGCAGTAATGAGCGTAACTGCCACATTGGTCGCATTGATTTTGGCAGAATATGCTGTACTCAGATGGGTCACCCGGTACGTGATGAAGATCACGGCGCCAATGATCATTGCCGCAACCAGAACCGCGACGATGTTCCTTCCACGCATCGCTGTATCTACCCCATAGAACAGATCCCAAATATCTTGTTTGGTCATACTTTCTTCCCCTTTTTATATATATCGGTCCAATATCCTCCGTCCAAGGGCATATTTCCCCACAGACAGCTTGTTCAAATTCTCATGGTCCAGCACATCCGATAGAAAGCCCGGAAGAAGCTGGTTGTACTTCACTTCTAAAATCACAGATTGATTGACTACATAGTCCCACGGCAATATAGGCTGATACAGGTCCAACACCAGCTCAGATGACCGAACGTTGGAATCCAACGTAATCCGTGTAGAAAACAAATCATACGTAAATGCCAGGCGGTCATATTCAATAATCACCGCAGGACGGTAAAGATTCAGAGCCATTATAGTATATAAGCGCATCGCATCCGGCGTTTGATATTCCAGTAGCACGTGATAGTCTCCCTGGCACAGCTGCTCCGCATCCTGCCTGGATATCGTCACGCTGATTTTATGCTGCAAGGCGCCATGTTTTTCTTTCAGCTCCAGTTTTGCATCCGTTTGCCGTTCATCATAAATACGAAGACGGACCTTTTTCCTGTGATAAGTTCCGGCGCTCTTATCGTGATAGTCTGTATTGTGAAACGAGTCAAAATATAAGCTGCGGACCCGGTACCCATTCTCGCCACCGAAGGCGTCAACAGGCAGCAGATGACGTAGCTTGCTTTGCAGTTTCAGGGCTTGTGGGTATGATAAGAGATACTTTTCTTCCGTCCGCAGGACAGACTGTACCGTCCCAGAATTCTGATCTTCCAATTGCATACCCCCCCAATGCCAAGTCCGTTAAAACGATCTTTACCATTATAAAGCGCCTATATCTCAAAGTCAATGACGTTTTTCGAGTTTGTGTATCCGTATGCGATATGGGAAAAGCGCTATGCCATGGTCCTTCCATTTGCATAGCGCTTTTCACTTCCCTTCAGTCTGCACTTTTGGGCCGGTGGCGGGGGGCATACCTGTCCTTTGGACGAGGGCTGGAAACAACCGCTGCCTATTTTCCAATGCTCTGCACGTAGGCTGCAATTTGCTTGGCGTTCATAGGCGATATGGGGTGGGGAAGATGGTCTGGGGGATAGAAGCCCAGGCGGAGGGACTCTCCGTCGGTGCAGTGGAGGGAGCCGGTGTAGTCCCGGCTGACGTATACAATGTCAATGCCGCAGACTTCGTTGCCGTTGGGATAGACGTGGTTCAGCTCTTTCCCGGAGAAGACGCCCAGAAGCTCCAGCTTGCCTACAATAAGGCCGGATTCTTCCAAGACCTCCCGCCGGGCGGCGTCTTCCACTGTCTCGTCGATTTCAACCCGACCGCCGGGGTAACTCCAGGTGCCGTCGTCCTGGCGCTGCTGCATGAGAATTTCGCCAGCGGGATTGATAACAATGACACTGGCGCCGGTCTGCACCACCACCGGGGTGCCGTTGGGTGCGGTTCTTCCCATATGGATGCCTCCTGTATCAACATCAGTGGTATGATAGTAACACGAGGATCCCTGATTTTCAACCGCAAAAGTACATCTCGATTACGCTCCTTCCTGTTTTTCGGTCAGATACCTGCAAAGCATCCACACAAAATCCCCAGCGGTGGGGGAGCTGGCAAGCTCCCTCTTCGCAATTTGTGAAACCAGACCGGGGTTGGTATCCCAGGCTCGGTTGACCGTGGCACGTAAATTCCGTTCCACGGCAGCGTTGCTACAGCCACATTTCAAGGCCACAGCAGGATATAACCATTTGGTCAACATTTGCAGTTTTTCAGGTTCCCTCCAGCCGATGGTGACAGCCATGTTGGTGATTTGATAGCCACGCTGCGTTGGGTAAACCCCAAGCTGATAAAGTATCTCATCCAGCTCTGCCAAAGCGTTCCCTCCTCTTCTCTTTTTTATGATTATAATGGTAAAAATACATATTTCAACACTTTATTTCTTTTTCGAGTTCCTTCGACAAAATTCCGCGAAAGTGGACATAAAGGTCCATCCCCCGTCATCCTGCTACATAAGGGCATGGGGCAGATTTTGAATTTGAGCAGGTTGCACAAAAACCGAAGGCAAATCTCGTCGATATGCCGAAGAAAAACTTGGAGCTTCCTCTTGCATTTGCACACAAACATATTGTACAATGAAAAAAAGGCGTTTTGCACAGCAGAGGCTGGGCATAGCGCCTTTTGGAATCGGAGGAGTCATCCATGTTGAATCTTGTCAAACTTCCTGTGCGAAAGAGCAACGTTGCCCTGCGGGTAGCCAAAGGACATTTTGCCACCAGTCACAGTCACATCAATTATCTGATCGACGTGACCTTTCAGAAGAGCCGCCTCAGCGAAGCACAGGCCGTGGCAAAGGCCCTGGTCAAGCAGTATGTGACCAGCACCATTGTAGATACCATTGTCTGTTTAGACGGTATGCAAGTGGTGGGGGCCTGCTTGGCGGAAGAATTGACCAAGGCCGGCTTCATGTCCATCAACGCCCATCAGACCATTTATGTGATCACCCCAGAGCTCAACAGCGAGTCTCAGCTCCTCTTTCGGGAGAATCTCCAGCCTATGCTGAGAGGCAAGCATGTCCTCATCTTGATGGCTTCCGTGACCACCGGCCTTACCATCGCCCGGAGCATGGAGTGCGTCCGCTACTATGGCGGCAAGGTGGTCGGCGTTTCTGCCATTTACAGCGCCACCAGCGCGGCTGCAGATGGCACCCCCATCAACTCCCTGTTTCATCTGTGGGATCTGCCGGATTATGCCAGTTATCCGGCCCAAAGCTGCCCCCTGTGCCGCCAGGGCGTGAAGGTCGAAGCGGTAGTCACAGGAAACGGTTACTCCAGCCTATAGGCTCCATGTAAAATGCACCAGGACTGTCCCGGAAGAACACCTTCCGGTCAGTCCTGGTTGTTCCTTCCCAGCGCTCACTTTGCAGCGGCCGCCTCCCCCAATCCCTTCTCAATTTGATACATTACACATTTGCTACCGGAAAATGCCTGTCCTCAGTTGACAAATTCAGCGAATATGGTACAATCATGTTGCAGATTGTACACCTGCAACATCAAGAGAGAGAAGGGAGATTACTTATGGAAAACAACAATGCAAAGAACTATTCTATCGCAGCTCTGGTTTGCGGCATCCTCGGCATCATCGGCAGCTTCATTCCTGTGGTGTGCTACTTTACCTTTGTTCTGGCCATTCTGGGCATCGTGTTCGGTGTCAAAGGCCGGAAGCTGGCACAGCCGGAGCAGAAGGGCCTGGCCACGGCAGGCTTTGTTCTGGGCATCATCGGTACCGTAATCGGCGCCCTGGGCGTTCTCTGTGTCGTTTGCGCCGCCGGCCTGGTCGGTATCGCAGGAACCGGTATGCTGGGCTAAGCCACGGCACCGCAGGGGGTGGGGCTGCCTCAAGGCTGAGGCAGGCGCCACCCCCTCTTCTTTTCATCCTGACTTTGGAGGTTTTTCATGATCCCCTCTTTTTCTTTTTTAGGCCGGACATTCACCATCTATCCCCTGATGGCGCTGGCCGGTATTTTTGTGGCCGGGATTTACGCCTGTCGGGCTGCCAAACGGGCCGGGCAGAACGAAGACGACATGATTATGCTCCTGCTCATTTCCAGCTTCGGCGTCTTTTTGGGGATGCACTTGCTTTATGGGTTGGTGGGCATTCCCCAATGGTCTGCGCAGATGGACCAGATTCACGGCCTTGCATCTTTTTTTCAAGCGATGGTCGCCATGTGGGGCGGCTCCGTGTTTTACGGCGGTCTCTTGGGCGGACTGCTGGCAGGCGCTTGCTACCTGCGCCAGACGAGCCGGTCCCTGGGCCTTTGGTCCAGCCTGGCAGCTCCAGCCATTCCCCTCTTTCATATATTCGGCCGGATTGGATGCTTCCTGGGCGGATGCTGCTACGGGCTTCCCTCCGCCTGGGGGGTTGTCTACCGATACAGTCCGGTTGCTGAGGCCAACGGGCTTGTCCGCTTTCCGGTGCAGCTGGTGGAAGCGGCCTGGAATCTGGTGCTCTTCCTGCTCCTGGCCTGGCTACAGCGGCGGGGAAAGCCCCATTTGCTGCCCCTGTATCTGGTCCTCTATACCCCCGCCCGGTTTCTGCTGGAGTTCTTCCGAGGCGATGCATACCGGGGAATCCTCCTGGGGCTGTCCACCTCCCAATGGATCAGCCTGTTTCTCTTCCCCGCCGCCCTGTACGCCCTCCTGCGCGGAAGGAATTAACAAAGATTTCACACCCGGCCCTTTCCCCTTCTGGGGATTTGTGGTATACTTGTGGGAGAAAACTACAAAATTCTCAGGAGGAAATGTCCTTTGCTGACTTACAACGAAGTGACCCAGAGTGAGGCCATTCGCACCTACATCACCCGGGCCGACCAGTCCTTGGCTGCCTTGGGCTACACAGAGCACAGCTTTGCCCACGTCATGCACGTGGCCGAAACAGCAAAATACATTCTGGAAACCCTGGCGTTCCCTGCCCGCACAGTGGAGCTGGCCCAAATTGCCGGGTACCTCCACGACATTGGCAACCTGGTCAACCGGGTGGACCACTCTCAGTCCGGCGCCGTCATGGCCTGGAGCATCCTCAACGACATGGGATGCGACCCGGCCGAAATCGCCACCATCGTCACCGCCATCGGCAACCACGACGAGGGCAACGGCGTCCCTGTCAACGAAGTGGCCGCCGCCCTGATCCTGGCGGACAAAGCCGACGTGCGGCGAAGCCGGGTGCGAAACACGGACATCGCCACCTTTGATATCCACGATCGGGTGAACTACTCCGTGAAGAAGTCCCAGCTGAAAATCAACGAAGACCGGACGCTCGTGAAGCTGAAGCTGACGGTAGACACCAAATACGGCTCCGTCATGGACTACTTTGAGATTTTTATGCAGCGCATGATCCTGTGCCGGAAGGCCGCCGAGCGGCTGGGGTTGCAGTTTAAGCTGATGATCAACGAACAGCAGCTCATCTGATTTCAGGAGGGGTTCCCACGTGAAAACCTGCCATATTTTCTGCGCCGCTGCGTTTGCAGGACTGCTGGAGCGACCTGCCCAGGACGATTGGATTTTGGCCGCCGACGGCGGTCTGCGGCACCTCCAAGCACTGGGGCTGGAGCCCACCGGTATCTTAGGGGACTTCGATTCCCTGGGCTACACACCCCAGGGACCTCAGGTGGACCGCTTCCCGGTGGAGAAGGATGACACCGATTCCATGCTGGCAGTGAAAGCCGGCCTGCAGGCCGGATACCGCCGGTTTCTCCTGTATGGGGCACTGGACGGGCCACGGTTGGACCACACCGTGGCCAATTTTCAGCTTCTCCACTATCTGTCCAACCGGAACGCCTATGGCTATCTGGTCGGCAGCACCTATCTGGCCACCGTCCTGGCGCCGGGGCGCCTGCGATTTCCTCCGGAGGCTGGGGGCATCCTCTCGGTGTTCTGCTCTGGGGCGGACGCTTCTGGCGTCACCCTCCGGGGACTGCAATATCCCCTGGAGGACGCCGTGCTCACCGCCGGGTTTCCCCTGGGCGTGAGCAATCACTTCCTGGGCCTCCCGGCAGAGGTTTCCTTGAAGCAAGGCCGCCTGCTGCTTTTGTGGGACCGGCCCAACGGCCTCCCAGAACGGGAATCCCTGGAGAATGGCGCCTCTTCGACTCAAATCTAATATGTAAGGAGTGCAGGCCCTCGGGCCGGGTTGTTATGGCAAAACAGAAATCACCCTCTCGCCGCCGCAAACAGGCAGCAGAATCCACACCCCGCCGCCCGCTCCCGGTTCTGGAAGCAGACCCCAACCTGGGCCTCACCCAGGCTCAGGTCCAGGCGCGGCGTTCCTGTGGCTGGTCCAATGACCCCGGCGAGTCCCCCTCCAAATCCGAGGGGCAGATCATTCGCGAAAATACCCTCACCTTTTTTAACCTGATTTTTCTCATTCTGGCTGTCCTGCTGGTGATTGCCGGATCCTACAAAAACATGATGTTCCTGGTGATTGCCATTGCCAACACTGCCATTGGCACCATCCAGGAGATCCGCTCCAAGCGGGCCGTGGATAAGCTGACGCTGGTGGCAGAACATCCGGCCAAGGTCATACGAGAGGGCCGCCGGATGGAGGTCCGACCCAGCTTGCTGGTCCGGGACGACATCATGGAGCTGGCCGCCGGAGACCAGATCTGTGCCGACGCCCTGGTGCGCGCCGGGGAAATTCAAGTGAATGAGTCCCTCATCACAGGCGAGGCCGATGCCATCATCAAGGGGCCCGGCGATTCCCTGAAGTCCGGCTCCTTCGTGGTCTCTGGCCGGGCCCGGGTTCAGCTGACCCAGGTGGGCCCCGACGCCTACGCCGCAAAGCTTTCCGCCGGCGCGAAGAAGAACGTCCAAGCCACAGAGTCGGAGATGATGCGCTCCCTGGACCGGCTGATCCGAGTGGTGGGCTTTGCGCTGATCCCTGTGGGCTGCATTCTGTTCTACCGCCAATTCCAGGTGCTGGGGATGGACTTCCGCACCTCCACCCAATCCACCGTGGCCGCCCTCATCGGCATGATCCCCGAGGGGCTATATCTGCTGACCAGTGTGGCCATGGCTGTGTCCGCCATGAAGCTGGCCAAGCAGCAGGTCCTGGTCCAGGACATGAACTGCATTGAGACGCTGGCCCGGGTGGATGTGCTGTGTGTGGACAAAACCGGCACCATCACAGAGCCCGGCATGGAGGTCCAGGATCTCATTCCCCTGGACCAGCAGGACACGCCAGAGTACCTGGAAGCCGTCCTGGCCGCCCTGTACAGCGGCGTGGAGCCGGAAAACGACACCGGCCGGGCCATGACGGAGGTCTTCGCCCGGGAAGTTGCCTGGACATGTCAGGCCAGGATCCCATTCAACTCCCAAACCAAATGGTCCGCCGCCGTCTTTGCCGACCAGGGCGCCTTTGTCGTAGGCGCTCCGGAATTCATCTTGGGGCCCCGGTATGCATCGATCCAGGCGTCTGTAGAGCCCTGGTCCGCCCTGGGCTGTCGGGTGCTGCTGGTGGCCCAGTATGGGGGGACGCCGGAGCAAAACCGGGCCCTGGAGCCGGAGCTGGTCCGTCCCATGGCACTGGTCCTCCTGTCCAACCGCATTCGTGCCACGGCCCCGGACACCTTCCGGTTCTTTGCCCAGGAGGGGGTATCCATCCGGGTCATCTCCGGGGACAACCCGGTGACAGTCTCCGAGGTTGCCCGCCGGGCGGGGATCGCAGGATCCGAGCGGTATGTGGACGCCTCCACCCTGAAAACCGAAGCAGATTTCGCCCGGGCTGCCCAGGAGTGTACCGTCTTTGGCCGGGTCACGCCGGACAACAAGAAAAAGCTGATCCGGGCCATGAAGCAGGAGGGCCACACCGTAGCCATGACCGGCGACGGCGTCAACGATGTTCTGGCTCTGCGGGAGGCTGACTGTGGCATTGCCATGGCCTCCGGTAGCCAGGCCGCCAGCCAGGTGGCCCAGCTGGTGCTCCTGCAATCGGACTTTGCCGCCATGCAGGGTGTGGTGGGTGAGGGCCGACGGGTCATCAACAACATTCAAAGGGCGGCAGCTCTCTTCCTGGTAAAAAACATCTTCTCTA
This sequence comes from uncultured Eubacteriales bacterium, assembly GCA_900544975.1. Taxonomy (GTDB): domain Bacteria; phylum Bacillota; class Clostridia; order Oscillospirales; family Oscillospiraceae; genus Faecousia. Next base: position 29,209 of record UQXI01000005.1, on the reverse strand, counting down.
TGCTTCTGGCCCTGATCTCCATGTTTGCCACCTTCCCATACCCGGTCACGCCCCTGCACCTGAGTATGATCAGCGGACTCACCATTGGCGCCCCCTCGTTCTTCCTGGCCCTGGAGGGGAACCGGGAACGGATCAAAGGCCGGTTCATGGCCGGGGTTCTGCGCAAGGCCTTCCCCGGCGGGCTGACCAATCTGATCGTGGTTCTCATGGCTGTGGGTTTTGTCCTGGTGTTTCACCTGCCTACGGACCAGCTGTACACCGTCTCCGCCTCCCTCATGTGCCTCACCGGGCTTTTGGTCCTGTTCCAGGTCTGCAAGCCCTTCACCACCCAGCGGAAGGTCCTCTGGGGCCTGATGGCCGCCGCCTCCGCCTTCTGCTTCTTCTTCCTGGGGTCCGTGTTTGAGTTTGTACGGCTGGATCTGGAGATGGTCATCGTCTTGGCTGCCGTCTTCCTCATGACCCCCACCGTATTCTTTAGCCTCCAGCGCATCTTTGACTGGGGCGACATTTTGTATGACCGGATCCACAGTTGGCTGACCAAGCGGCAGCGTTCCAGACCCACCGGGAAAGCGCTTCCGCCCAAATCCATCTCAGGAAATTCCCCATAAACACGGAAATGTTCTTTCTGCAGCTGCTTCCGCTTTGGCGGCAGGGACCTCCTTGTGGAAACCTGCCGGTTCTGGGGTCCTGGCCGATACCTCCCACATCACCACCCTGCCGGAGAGTCCCATGATCATCACCTGCAAGGACGTATCCCTCTCTTGGCGGAACGGTCTGCCCGCTATGGGCATCCTTTGCACCTCCCCTTCCGTCCGCTTGATTTTGGGAAACGTACAGATCAAAAGCGTCCTGGATCCCTCTTGCTCCAACCCATAAACCAAGCCCGTCTTTCCTATTCCCGTTCTACCAAAAACTGGAAAAGAACTCTCTTGCTTTTTTGTGCGGATCTGCATACAATAAGCGTGGATGTCCTTGGCGCAGGCCAGGAAATCAGGACCACATAAAAAACCATCCGAGAATTGGAGGAACCACCATGGAAAAATACGTTTGTGATGTTTGCGGCTATGTTTACGATGAAGCCGCCGGCGACCCGGACAACGGCATCGCCCCCGGCACCCGCTGGGCGGACCTGCCGGAGGATTTTGTCTGCCCTCTGTGCGGGGTCGGCAAGGACATGTTCTCTCAGGAATAATGCACCACGCACTGCGCAGAGACTCGTACCAAAAGGAGCCCTAACGGATCCCATTGGTACGAGTCTCTGATTGTGTCCGCTCATAGTAGGCATTGCGAATTCGCCGAAAATGGATGGAAACGCACTGTGTTTCTGCTGGGCGGACACATAGGTCCGCCCCTACGGCGAATGGGGAGAGTTGGAAAAAGTTACTTAACGTATTTCATCATTTAAATGCCCCATTTTGAGGAGAAAGAGGGGGCATTCTATGGTAATACCGAAGAATCACTTCATGCACCGGGTTCGTACATCCTCGTAGGGGCGGACCTGTGTGTCCGCCCGTGGTAGGCATTGCAAATTCGCAAAAGTGAGAGGAAAATACACTGTGTTTCCATCAAGCGGACACAGCGGTCCGTCATTTGGTTTGGTAACAAAAAACCTCCGGGCAGTCTAACAGGGCGCCTCAATGGGAGTTGAGGCGCCCTGTACATAAAGAACGTCAGGAGGATTTCTTCCTGCTATTCAGCTGGTAACGGCTCCGGAAATTGTTGTAATAGAGGTCAAATTCGTCATTCCCGCCACTTTTCAGGCCGGTGAGATACTGGTGGGTATCAAAGCTTCCCTCCGCCACTTCGATCATGGCCACCGCCACGTTGCTGCAGTGGTCTGCAATGCGCTCGTAGCCGGTGAGTAGATCCTCCAGGACAAAGCCGTATTCAATGGAGCAGCTGCCGTCCTTCAACCTAGCCACATGATGGATTTTGATCTTCCGCACCAGATCGTCAATGACCTGCTCCAGAGGCTCCACCTGGTGTGCCGCCGACAAGTCTTTTTCCCGAAAACAGTTCACTGTAATGGTCAGCAGTTCCCCAAGCGCTGCTTCCAGAACCGCCAGCTCCTCTTGGGCCTGCTGGGAGAAGACCACCTTCTTCTGGTGGATCTCCTGGGCCGTCCGGGTCAGGTCCCGGGCATGGTCGCTGATGCGCTCAAAGTCACTGATGGTGTGTAGCAGTGTATTGACCAGATGGCTGTCCGCCACGCTCATACTCCGGCTGGACAGCTGGACCAGGTATGTACCAATGGCGTCCTCGTACCGGTCGGATTCTGCCTCCAGCCGGTCCACCTCTGCCGCCTTCTTTTCGTCCCACTTGTGCATTAGGGCCATGGTCAGGGTCACGCCTTGCCGGCCCAAATCTGCCATGTCGGCCGTGGTGGAGAAGCTCCGATCCACTGCCGCCGCTGGAGTCGCCAGGAGACGGGGATCCAGCAGCTGGACCTCCTCCTGCTCTGCTGCAGAATCGGGGATGGTCCAATTTGCCAGCTTCTCCAGGAACCCGGACAGGGGAAGCATAAACGCCGTAGCCGCGAGATTGAAGCCCGTATGAACCAACGCAATCCGCACACGATCCACCGGCTCTCCCATCATAGAAAAGTGGAAAATGGAATTGAGTGTATAGAACAGGACGAGAAATACCACCGAACCAATCACATTGAAATAGAGGTGCACCATGGCCGTCCGCCGGGCGCTTTTGTTGGCGCCCACCGAGGACAGGAGCGCCGTGGTACACGAGCCGATGTTCTGACCCATGATCATAGGCACCGCATTGCCAAAGGTGATGGCCCCCGTACTGCTGAGGGCCTGCAGGACGCCCACACTGGCGCTGGAACTCTGCATCACCGTGGTCAGCAGCGCACCGGCCAGGACGCCAAGGAGGGGATTGGACAAGTGGGCGAACAGCTGGAGGAACCAGGCCTCATGCTCCAGCGGCGCCATGGCGGTGGACATGTTGTCCATGCCGATCATCAGAAGGCCAAAGCCAATCAAAATGGTGCCGACGCCTTTCTTCTTCTCTGACTTACAGAACATGTACAAAACGATGCCTACAAACGCCAAAACGGGGCTGAAATTGGCCGGCTTCAGCATCTCCACCAGCATGCCAGATCCCTGCACGCCAGCCAAGCTGAGCAGCCACGCCGTAATCGTGGTACCTACGTTGGAGCCCAGGATCACACCGATGGCCTGCCGCAAGGTCATTACACCGCTGTTGACAAAGCCCACCACCATCACCGTCGTGGCGCCAGAGCTTTGAATCACGGCTGTCACCGCCATACCAAGCAGAAATCCCTTCAGAGGGTTGCCGGTAAAGGCGCCCAATATTTTCTGGAGCTTACCGCCGGCCTGTTTCTGCAACGATTTGCTCATGGTGTCCATGCCAAACAGGAACATGGCCAGGCCGCCCAGCAGGCGAAATACATGGAATATATCCATCGCGCTCTCCTCCTTGCTTTCCGCAGGATTTCGCCTGCAATCCGCGATTTAACTATACAGGACAAATCGGCAGGTTTCATCAAATCTATGTAAAATTCTGAAAAAATGGCAATATTTGCAAAGAGAGACGCAGAATCTATACACCAAGCGCCTTCTGCTCCTCCACCAGAGGGCGCAGCTTCTGCCGGTAGATGCGGAGCATCAGCACAGATGTCACCATCACGCTGGCAATCTCCGCAATGGGGAAGGACCACCACACCATCTCCAGCCGGCCCGAGAGGGACAAGAGATACGCCGCAGGCAGCAGCACCAGCAGCTGTCGCGCCAGGGAGACGATGGTGGCATACAGGCCCGTGCCCAACGCCTGGAAGACGGAGCTGAGAATCACGCAGAAGCCCGCCACCAGAAACGCCCAACTGATGGTCTGCAGGGCGTTGCACCCAATGGCCAGGAACTCTGCCGTAGGCGCAAACATGGACAACAGCGTCTCCGGCATCAACTGGAACACCGCAAACCCGCAGAGCATAAACAAGAATGCCACCACACAGCTGAGAACCACCGTCTTGCGAATCCGGTCTGGCTTTCTTGCCCCGTAGTTATAGGCCACAATGGAAACCATGGCGTTGTTCAGGCCGAAGATTGGCATGAAGATAAAGCTTTGCAGCTTAAAATAGGCGCCAAACACCGCCACCGCCGTGGAAGTAAAGCCAACCAGAATCTGATTCATGGTGAAGCACATCACAGAGCCAATGGCCACCATGATAATGGACGGTACCCCCACCGCCAAAATCGGCTTCAGGACGCTTCCATGCAGGCGCATGGTGGGAAGCGTGAGGGAAACCTCCGGATTTTTCCAGAAGTGGAACACCATCGCCAGGCAGAACGCCACAATCTGGCCAACCACCGTGGCAACCGCCGCGCCGGCCACTCCCATGGCGGGAATGCCCAGACCGCCAAAAATGAACAGGGGATCCAATACAATGTTCAAAATCGCGCCTATTCCCTGGGTCACCATGGTGAACATGGTCCGGCCTGTGGCCTGGAGCAGTCGCTCAAAGACAATCTCCCCAAAAATGCCAAAGGAAAACAGGGTGCAAATCCGCAAATACTGCACGCCGCCAGTGAGAATTTCCGGAATATCCGTCTGGACCTGGAAAAATACGCCGGTACCAAAGGCGCCAAACAGCATGAACAGCAGGCAGCAAATCCCAGAGAGCACCAGGCCATTTCCCGCCGCCAGGTTCCCCCGGTCATATTCCCGGCTGCCCAAGCACTTGGACAGGAGGGAATTCATACCAACGCCCACGCCGGTGGAAAAGCCAATCATCAGGTTTTGGATCGGGAAGGCCATGGAGACCGCCGTCAGGGCATTTTCACTGACCCGGGAGACATACACACTGTCTACCACGTTGTACAACGCCTGGACCAACATGGAGATCACCATAGGCAGCGCCATATTGGCCAGGAGCTTGCCCACCGACATGGTGCCCATTTTGTTTTCTGTTCGAAGTTTTGTTTCCATTGCACTACCTCACAATCTAAAATATGGAAAAACAAAGCCTGCGGCGTCGTGGTTCCCGGCAAGGAACTATACATGGGATTGCAGCGCAAGAAGCCCCTGCCTCAAAACACCTTTGGAGGCAGGGGCGTTTCCATGCCAAAAAGCACGCAATCCATGCAATGGGATCATGTGGAAACCGATGTGCCCCACATCCGCAGACTTTCCCCCTGCGGGGCAGCTTCATCTGGGAAGCAACCTCTGTGTGCAGAAACGCACACGTCGTTTGAAAAAGACCACATTTGTCCAAAAGACAAATGTGGTCTTTGTCGTGGTGACCCGTACGGGACTCGAACCCATGTTACCGCCGTGAAAGGGCGGTGTCTTAACCACTTGACCAACGGGCCTGGTAGCGGCAATCTGATTCGAACAGATGACATACCGGGTATGAACCGGGTACTCTACCAGCTGAGTTATGCCGCCATGTGCCGCTCCAACAGTTTTCCGCCGGAACAGCCTCATTATTATAGGAAATTCCAGGGTTTCTGTCAAGAGGAATTTTGAACTTTTTTTGAAAATTTTTGAGGGTCGTCACCAGTGCCAGTTGACCCGCAAAGGCGGAATCGGCACACCTCGCGAGAAATGGTGTCCGCACTCCAGATACATTTTCAGAAAGGCCCTATGTATCGGCACGCCAAATCCCAGGAAACCAGTCGGTATCAATCCAGTTGGAGTAGGCTCGTAGGAATCCCCAGTTCTGTAAATGTCCGGTAACCCGCCACCAAAAAATCCAGATTCAGCTCCATCTTGGTCCCTCCATGTGGTCGCCGCACCGGGGCTCTCTGACCACTTTTTCATATGCATGCAAGACCTGCTTCAGGTTCTCCGCCGGGCTGTCCTCGCCCCGCAGCTGGAGCACTGGGCAGGGCAGAGACTCCGCCCACATTTGATGCGCCCTTTGGTTGGGGCTGCCATCGGTATCATACCGGGCTGCCGCATCCAGGAACTTCTGGTGCCCCTCATAGAGATCCCCGCCTGGTAACACCCTGTCCCCGAACCGCGCCTTCGCCCGCTGTTGAATTCGGACCATCCGAATCTGCGTATCTGCCAGAAGGTACACAGCCAGGTCGAACAGGGGATCAAAGGGCGCGTGAAAGCTGCTCATGGAGCCCTCCATGACAAAATGGCGCCCCCTGGAAATGTCCGCCATCAACCGGCTGGCCTTCTCCTGGGTGGAGTACATCACAGTAAATGGCCGCTCCGTATCCTGCCGCCAGACATATCGGTCCAGCTCAAATAGGGGAAACCCCAACGCCTCTGCAACCAACCGCCCCAGGGTCGTTTTCCCAGACCCTGCCGGGCCAAACAGAATGATTCCTCTCGCCATGTCAGACCAAGCTCCTATCATACATCAAGGCGCCTCCCTCCAGCCGGAGGGAGGCGCAGGACTTTTGCCTCATTTTGTCAAACGGCCCTCTCCACCCATTTGTGCAGTCAACTCCTCGATTCGCTCCAAAGGAAATGGTGGCTGACACAGGGGCTTCATCGCAATGCTCATGAGCTTCATGGGGTTATCGTCTGCCGCAACCCGGTTGGAGCGGAACTCCCCGCACCGGCGGCAGCGATGGATCACCGCCCATTCGCCGCCTTTTCGCACCCATACGCTCACTGCATCCATCACACCGCCGCAGTCCGACGCCCGATCCCCAGGCTCCACATCCACATGGAGGCTGGACAGGCAGTTGGGGCAGTGATTCCGGTGGCCGCTTCCCGCCCCTGTGGGCACTACCGGGCGGTCGCAGACCTTGCAGGTGAAGGTGTCATGACAAGCATGGGTTTTATAATAGCCGTTCTCATATTGTTTCTGTTTATTCTCACGGTTCATAAGTGGAATCCTCCAAAAGCAATTTTTTACATGCCTTTTGGGAGGATTGCGGAGATTATCTGTCGCAAGCCTCCCAGCTTACCACAATCTCCCGTGTACAAATTAAATTCAAACAATTTCTCCTTTGCAAATTTTTGTCAATTACAGCTCCGGACCCTGGTTGACCCGCTCCAGCGCAGCCTCTTCCTTTTGCTTTTTCCGCAGAGCAAAGGCCGTTGTAACGCCGTTAATCAAATAATACAGCATCGCCACGTGAAACACAATGTCCACTATGTAATGGGAAATGGGTTCTCCCAAGCAAAGCCAAACCAAAAATCCGCAGTCCAAAACAAACAAGACCAACGCGGCAATTGGGAATACAGGATGCTTATCCCACAGCAGGAAAATTACCAGGTACACCAGCAAAATCGCGCCGCCAGCTACCATAAGAACGGTAACCCCTTGTAAATAGCCGAAGCCAAAGAGCCAATAGGGCAGCAAGGCTGAGAACAGGAAGTACGAATTTGCGTCGGTGAAAATTAGAGCCACATTGATCACCGTAAACGCCAGAATCAACAGTAAGTTCATCCGGCGGGTCCGGTTGCGTGCCTGCAAATATGGCAGGCTTCCTTTCTCTGGTCCCTGGGGCCGATTGGCGGGTTTCGTTTCTGACATAAGACATGAACCTCCTCTTTCATTTACCGCTATAGCGGCTTACGCATTCTCATCATACCGAAATACCGACAAAAACGCAAGCTTTTTTTCGGCAAAGTCTTTCCATTTTCCCCAATTCCGGGTAGAATGAAGATACATGCAAATGACAGGAGGAACCACATGCTACCGCAAGCATTTTTAGACCGGATCCGGCAGCAGCTGGGGCCGGAGTATGAGGCGTTTTTGGCCTCTTATGACCGCCCCAGAGCCCTTGGGCTACGCTTAAACCCATTAAAAACCAGTCGCTTCCCCACGCTACCCTTTCCCATTTCCCCCTTGCCCTGGGCCGCTCACGGCTTCTGGTACCCGCCAGAAGCGCGGCCGGGCCTGCACCCCTGGCACGAGGCGGGACTGTACTATCTCCAAGAGCCCAGCGCCATGGCTCCGGCGGAGCTGCTGGGCGTGGAGCCGGGTCAGCGGGTCCTGGATCTGTGCGCCGCCCCCGGGGGCAAGTCCACCCAGTTGGCGGCTAAGATGCAGGGGCAGGGGCTGCTGGTGTGCAACGAGTATCACCCAAAACGCGCCAAAATCCTGGCCCAAAATGTGGAGCGCATGGCCATCTCCAACGCCCTGGTGCTCCAGGAGACCCCAGAGCGCCTGGCCAAGCGGTTTCCCGGCTGGTTTCACCGGGTGTTGGTGGACGCCCCCTGTTCCGGGGAGGGGATGTTCCGGAAGGAGGCCGCCGCTCTGGCCGACTGGAGCCCGGAGCTGGTGGAGATGTGCGCGCGGCGGCAGGCGGGAATCCTGGATGCGGCCGCGGCGCTTCTGGCCCCCGGTGGTCGTCTGGTCTATTCCACCTGCACCTTCGCCCCTCAGGAGGACGAGGGCGCTGTGGCCGCTTTCCTGACCCGTCACCCGGAATTTGAAATCGAAACCTTGGAAGCCCCCTGGTTCTCCCCTGGGGACGGCAGCGCCGGACCTGGGCTGGAGCATACCTTCCGCCTCTGGCCCCACCGGCTTCGGGGCGAGGGCCATTACGCCGCCGTACTTCGTAAAGCGCCGGGACCCGCTGCCCCGACACCCGTCATCGCCAAGCCGGATCGCCTTCCGGCCTCTTGGGATGCCTTTGCCCGGGATCTGGGCATTTCGCTCCCGGCGGGAAAGGCCCTGTCCTTCGGGCCCAGCTGGTTCTGGGCCCCAGAGGAGCTGCCGGATCTCACCGGACTCCGGATTCTGCGGCCCGGCCTGGAGCTGGGCCAGTGCCGGGGAGACCGGCTCCTGCCGGCCCACGCCCTGGCCCTCTGGCTCTCGGACGCTCCACGGATCCGGGACCTGGATCCGGCAAGCCCGGAGGCCGTCCAATACCTGGCCGGGGAAGAGCTTCGGGGAGGCGGTCCCTCCGGCTGGACGCTGGTCACCGCAGGCGGCCTCTCCCTGGGCTGGGGCAAGGGCTCCGGCGATGTTCTGAAGAACCACTACCCCAAGGGCCTGCGCCGGCGCAGCTCATAAGCTCACACCGCCTTGTCATACTGGCTGGCATAGAGGCTGGCGTAAAAACCGTCCTGATCCAGAAGCTCCTGGTGGGTTCCCTGCTCCACAATGTCGCCGTTGTTGATGACCAAAATCCGGTCGGCATTGACTATGGTGCTCAACCGGTGGGCAATCACGAAGCAAGTGCGCCCCCGCATCAATTTGTCCATGGCTTTCTGAATGAGAATCTCCGTCCGGGTGTCCACGTTGGAGGTTGCCTCATCCAGAATCAGCAAGCGGCGTCCTGTGAGGACCGCCCGGGCAATGGTGAGCAGCTGCTTCTGTCCTCCGGACAGGGTGGTGGATTCATCCCCCACCACCGTGTCATAGCCCTGGGGCAGCGTCCGGATGAAGTGGTCGCAGTAGGCTTCATCACAGGCCTTCACAATTTCCTCCCGGGTGGCCTGGGGGCGGCCGTAGGCTACATTTTCCGCCACAGTGCCCCGGAACAGCCAGGTCTCCTGGAGCACCATGGCAAAGAGCTCCCGGGCCTCGTCCCGGTTCATGTCTGCGAGATTCCGCCCATCAATCCGAATTTCTCCCGCGGAGATGTCGTAGAAGCCCATGAGCAGGTTTACAATGGTGGTCTTTCCCGCCCCTGTGGGCCCCACAATGGCAATGGTCTGCCCCGGCTCCGCCACAAAGCTCAGGTCCCGGATGAGGGGCTGCTGGGGGTCATAGGAGAAGGCCACATGGCGGAATTCCACCCGTCCCCGGACCGTCTCCGGCCGCACCTCCCCCTGGCGGGGGTCTTCCTCCGGCAGCTCCAGCAGGTGGAACACCCGGCGAGCGGCGGCAGTGGTCCGCTGCATTTGGCTGAAGCCCTCGGAAATCTGCTCCAAGGGGGCAGAAAACTGCCGGGCAAACAGAATCACGGTCACCACCGTTCCCACCGGAAGACTGCCCTTCACCACCAGGTAGCCGCCCACCAGGTTGATGGCAATATAGGTCAAGGCATTGGTCAGCACAATGATGGGCTGCACCAGACCGGAAATGAAGGCCGCCCGGGCCTGCACCTTCTGCTGCCGCCCATTGACGGCCCGGTGCTTCTCCACCATGGCCTGCTCCAGATTATAGGCCTTGGTGGTGGAGAAATTGGTGTAGCCCTCTTCCACGATGGAGTACAGCTGCGCCCCCTCTTGAAACATCTGGCGGTAGTATTTCTCACTGGCGTTGGAAATGACCACCGACAGCAGCATGGAAATGGGGGTCGTGGCCAGAACAATCAGTCCCAGCCGCCAATCCTCTGCCAGAAGCGCCGCCGCGATGAACACAATCTGCAGCAGCCCCTGCATCAGGGTGTCCACAATCTGATGAATGGAATTGCCCATGGCAGATACGTCGTCGGTCATTTGCTCCAAAATTTGGCCTACCGGTGTACTGTCCACAAATTTCACCGGCAACCGCTGGATCTTATCGGACATACGAATGCGAATGGCGCAGGTATAATGCCGGCTGACCATCCGGTTCATCAGGAGCATGTTCCCATACCGCACACCGGCACCCAAGGTGTATACCCCCAGCAGCGCCAGGAGCCCCGGTAACATCTCCCGAACCAGGTCCCACAGCGCCCCGCCGGAGACCTTGGCCTCCCAGTAATTGCATATTTGGTTGGTCAGTTCACCGGTAATTTTCGGACCCAGCACCGAGCAGATGATGATCACAGTGCACAGCAGACAGCTGAGCGCCAGCCACTTCCAAATGGGCCTTGCTTCGAAGAATATCTTTTTATAAAGGTCCAGCCGTTCCCGGCCGGTCATCTTTTTTTCCTGATCCGTTCTGTGCCGCCTCATGCCGCATCCCCTCCTGTCTGAGAGACATAGATCTCCCGGTATACCTGGCACCGGGGCAGCAGCTCCTCATGGCGGCCCCAATCCACCAGACAGCCCCGATCCATGACAAAAATACAATCCGAGTGTTTGGCTGTCGTCACCCGCTGGGTTACCACAATCTGGGTCTTGCCTTTCAGCTCTTCCCCCAGGCGGGCCCGAAGCCGGGACTCCGTGAGGAAATCCAGGGCAGAAAAGCTGTCGTCAAACACGTAAATGGGGGTGTCCTGGATGAGGGCCCGGGCAATGGCCAGCCGCTGCCGCTGCCCGCCGGACAGGTTGGAGCCGGACAGCTCCAGCTTGTGCTCCAGTCCATCGGGCAAAGACTCCACATATTCCTTCATCTGGGCGATGTCCAGCGCCCGCCAGACCTCTTGATCCGTGGCGCCGGGTTTGCCCATGGCCACATTCTCCCGGATGGTACCGGCATAAATCGCCGTCTTTTGCAGCACACAGCTGATCTGCCGCCGGATGCAGGAGCCAGACAGCTCCAGACTGTCCCGGCCATCCAAGAGAATCCGGCCGGCCCCGGGCTGCCGGAAGCCCAGCAGCAGCTGCACCAGGGTGCTCTTTCCGCTGCCGGTACTGCCGATAATGGCCACCCGCTTACCGGCAAAAATCTCCATGGTCACATCCCGAATGGCAGGCTCCGCCCCCTCTTCAAAGGAGAAGGTCACATGCTCCAGGGTGACATTGCCACCCAGCGTCTCCTCTGCCCCCTGTTCCCGCTCATCATCCGGCAGGTCCAGCACCTGGAGGATGCGTCGGCAGGCCACGGCTGCATGGGGCACCATCACCACGGCAAAGGCGGCGCTGATGACGCCACTCATAATGTACGCCACATATTGGATCATGGCCAGCACATCGCCCCCTGTGGCAGCAGAGGCGCCGGAGGTCATCCGCAAGGCGCTGAGATACAGAATGATCAAAACAGCGGCATTCATACAGAAATTGGCCAGAGGGTTCAGAATTCCCATGGACACATTGGCCTTAATGATGTTCTCTGCCATCACCTCTGTGGCGGAGGCGATTTTTTTCTGCTCATCCGGCTCCCGGCGGAAGGCCCGGATCACCCGAAGCCCCCGAAGCCGCTGGCGCATCAGTTCATTTTGGCGGTCGATGTACGCATCAGACTGCTCCCAGAGGGGCGCCACCTTCCGGCCCACTGCCATCACCACAACACACACCAGGGGTACCGTACACAAAATGACTGTAGCCAGCACCGCATCCACCCGGTAGGCCAGAACCACGCCGCCCACAAACATGGCCGGAATGGAGATAATTCCGCCGGAAAGCATATCCGCCACCCAGGACACCGTATTCACGTCCTGGGTAGACCGGGTCACCAGGGCGCCGGTGTCCATCTTCCCAAAGGCCTGGTGGCTCATGCCCATCACCTTGCCAAACACCGCCCCCCGCAGGTTGGCGCTGAAGCCAGCCACCACGGCGGCGCTGAGCTTCCGGCCCAAAATCACCGCAAGCATCCCCACCAGTGCAATGGCCAGCATTTGACCGCAATAGCCCAAAATGACTGTGAAGTCCTTTTCATACACCCCTTCATTGACGACCCCGCTCATCAGTGTGGGCAGTAACAGCTGGCTGATGGCAGATATGGTCATCAGCACGGCTGCGCCTAGCATTTGGGGCCAGAAGGGCAGCAAATGTCGAAAAATACGTTTCATGCAGCACATCCTTTCTCTCGCGTCTTGAAATTGGAACATTGTTACGCACCCATTCTAACATAACAATGTTACCAAGTCAACCTAAGTTCCGTTTTTTGATTTCAAACAAATGTTTCTATCCAAGTCATACAAAAGCGGCGAAAGCCATTATGCTCACGCCGCAGCACCATATCGGGAAACAGAGCAACCTCACACCCACCGGCAAAGGCCCTGGAATCCCCACATCCGCACCACAGACGCAGCCCAATTGCAATTGTATCCCGAACCACGCAGCTTCACCACAGGGATCCCTCCTTCCTTTCGTAACATAACAAGCGCATTGTAACACCAACAATGCAACTTGTCAACAGGCCCTGGAAAATTTTGTGCCAGGCAAACTTTTGCCAAAATTTCGTTGACACCTGCCTTTTGGAAGCTTATACTAAGGAAACAGGGCATTTTTGCCCCAGATCTGACCAAACAAAGGAGGGAACACCATGGACACAGGCAGTAACGGCACATCGGCGGGCCGAAGTAAACCTGGACCGGAGACTGCCGCCCTGGGTGTCCCCGTTCCCTGAATCTCACCGGCCCAATGTGTGTTTTTACTTCCTAATTGCGCAAATACTAGAAGTTAGGAGGAAACACCATGGAAAATCAGACCGTCATTCTGGAGAAGATGATCACGTCGCTCCTGAATGAAAAGAAGTACCCATCCCTGCGGGACATTTTGGTGACCATGAACCCCAGCGACATCGCCAGCGTCTTCGACGGGCTGGAGCCGGACCGCATTCCGCTGCTGTTTCGTCTCCTGCCCAAGGAGCAGGCGGCAGAAACCTTCGTGGAAATGGAGCCGGACGCCCAGGAGCTGCTGATTCAGGGTTTCTCTGACCGGGAGCTCAAAGAAGTGGTAGATGAGCTGTACCTGGACGACGCTGTGGATCTGGTGGAGGAAATGCCCGCCAACGTGGTCCGCCGCATCCTCTCCCAGGCCGACCCAGAGACCCGGAAGTCCATCAACGAGCTTCTGCGCTACCCTGAAAACTCCGCAGGCTCCATCATGACCACAGAATATGTCACCCTGCGGCCCTCTATGACCGTAGAGGAGAGCATCCTCCGCATCCGCCGCACCGGCGTGGACAAGGAGACCATCTACACCTGCTACATCACGGACAACCGGACCCTGCTGGGCCTTGTGACCGTGAAGGATCTGCTCCTGGCAGAAGACGACGAAACCCCCATCCGGGACATTATGCAAACCCATGTCATCTCCGTCACCACCCTCACCGACCAGGAAGAGGTGGCACGGATGTTTGCCAAATACAACTTTCTGGCCCTCCCCGTTGTGGACAACGAAAACCGCATGGTGGGCATTGTCACCTTCGACGACGCCATGGACGTCATGGAGGAGGAAGCGACTGAGGACATTGAGATCATGGGCGGTATGTCCCCCTCTGAAAAGACCTACAGCCGCGCCACCATCTGGGACCTGTTCAAGCAGCGCATCCCCTGGCTTTTGCTTCTGATGGTCTCCGCCACCTTCACCGGCATGATCATCACCGGCTTTGAAAACGCACTGGCTGCCCAAGTGGCCCTCACCGCCTTCATTCCCATGCTGATGGATACCGGCGGCAACTCCGGCTCCCAGTCCTCTGTCACAGTCATCCGCGCCCTCTCTCTGGGTGAGTTGGAATTCCGTGATTTGCCCCAAGTGATCTGGAAAGAGATCCGGACTGCCGTATGCTGCGGCGTGGTGCTGTCGGCCGTGTGCTTTGGCAAAATTCTGCTGGTGGACCGGCTGCTCATGGGCAACAGCAGCGTCACCGTCACCGTAGCCCTGGTGGTCTGCCTGACCATGGCCATTACGGTGCTCCTGGCCAAAACCGTGGGCTGTATCCTGCCCATCACCGCCAAGCGCCTGGGATTTGACCCCGCCGTCATGGCCAGCCCCTTTATCACCACCATTGTGGATGCCCTGTCCCTCCTGGTGTATTTCGGCATCGCCAAAGTGTTACTGGGCGTATAACCCACCCCTCCCATTCCAATCCGGGGGCCTGCTGCAGCGCGGAATCGCGCGTTTGCGCAGGCCCTCTCCGTTTTTTATTCACATGTCAGTGAACAAAAAGTGAATATTCACCCATTCGGGTTGCATCCGGTGAATTTTTGAGTATAATAGAGACAGCACCATTGGAAGGAGGTCCATACGATGCTGTTCGAAAGCGAAAAGGTGGAGTTTAAGTCCCAGATGCTGGAGGATTTATATAAAGAGGTCATTGCCTTCGCCAATACCGACGGTGGCATCATTTATATTGGAGTTGACGACCAGGGAAATCTGACAGGCATTGACCACATTGACGATACCTATACCCGAATCACCAATGGAATTCGTGACGCCATTCAGCCTGATGTCACTATGTTTGTTCGCTATGTTCTCCAGAATCACCAGGTGATTCGCATTGAAGTGAACGAAGGAAGCTATAAACCCTACTATTTAAAGGGCAAAGGCTTAAAGCCCTCTGGCGTCTTCATCCGGCAAGGAGCCTCCAGCGTCCCGGCCTCTCCAGAGCAAATACGCCAGATGATTAAGGAATCAGACGGCGGCACATTTGAAAGCATGCGCGCCATTCATCAAGACCTGACATTTCAAGAAGCGGCAAAAACCTTTGCCCGCTATCAGGTGGACTTTTCCGAGGATAAATACCTTGCACTGGGCCTACGGAATCTGCACGATGATCAGTATACCAACCTCGCCTGGATCCTCTCCGACCAGTGCCAACACACCACCAAAGTGGCGGTATTTGGAGATGATGCCAATACGGTCTTCAAAGATACCAAAGAATTCTCCGGCTCTGTTTTCAGGCAGTTGGAGGACACCTATACCTACCTGATGCTATGTAACCGTACCACATCCCGTTTTCAGGGGCTGGAACGCATTGAGCAGATCGATTACCCAGAAGCCGTCCTGCGTGAAGCCCTGCTCAATGCACTGGTACACCGGGACTACAGCTTCAGCGGCAGTATTATCATCAATGTGAATGAGTCAAACATGGAGTTCATCTCCATTGGTGGTTTACTCCCCGGCCTGTCAGCCGAGGATATTCGCAATGGAATCTCTCAACCGCGGAACCGTAATCTGGCGGAGATTTTCCACCGCCTGAAGCTGATTGAATCCTATGGCACCGGCATCCGCAAAATCTATCAGCTGTATCAGAACTGCGCCGCACAGCCACACATGGAAATTACGCCCAACACCTTCAAATTGATTCTGCCCAATATGAATGCCGCCCCTGCAGAGAGACAAACCACTCCTACAGAAGCAGCAAGCACCGCACCACTTATCACACCGCAAATGAAAACTGTTTTGGACTATTTGGAAGAATATGACGAGATGAGCGAGGAAGACTTGCAAGAGCTTTTAAATATCAAGCGTACCCGAGCATACCTCCTCGCCCGGCAAATGCAGGAAATTGGGCTCATTACATGTGTGGGGAGGGGAGCAACCAAGCGGTATCAGAAAGGCTCCGCCAGCTCCTGAGCAAAATTCACAAAATTTCCCGTTTCAAAGGGGCAATTCTCCCCACCACAAGACCCGAACCCCTCTTGACCCCTTTTTCTTCCTGTGCTACTATGACCTTACCCAATACACGGGTCCATTCTCTCCCAAGTCGGCGCACAACGCCGACCGAGGACTTTGCGGAGCGTTTTTTATGATGTCTGGTAAAAAGATTCTTACCTATGGGGTGATTCTCCTCACCGCTTGCCTGTCTGCGGTGTCTTATGTGCTCTTCGTCTTCCCCAACCGGTTTGCCCCGGCGGGCATCAATGGTCTGTGTACCATGCTGCAATATGGCCTGGGGATCCCGGTCAGCATGATGAATCTGCTGATAAACATTCCCCTGGCGCTGCTGGTATTCAAGCTCGTCAGCCGGCCTCTGGCCATCCGTTCCCTGACCTTTACCCTCGCATTTTCCCTGGCCCTGGCCATTTTGGGGCAAGCCCCCCTGGAGCAGTTCGCCTATGCCACAGAAAATGGTACCAGTACCATTCTGGGTCCCTTGGTGGCAGGCGTCATCAACGGCTTCTGCTACAGCGTGGTGATCCGTGGCGGCTCCTACACCGGCGGGCTGGACTACGTGGCGGCTCTTATCCAGACCAAGCTGCCGGAATTCAACTTTCTCACCCTCACCTTCCTCATGAACTGTGTCGTGGCAGGCATCTCCTACTTTGTCTACGGCTATCAAATTGAGCCGGTGATCCTGTGCATCTTGTACTGCTTCCTCAGCAGCACCGTGTCGGACCGTATTTTGCGCAATGGAAAGGCCGCCATTAAATTTGAAATTGTCACCCAACAGCCCGATGAGATCTCCCAAGAGCTGATTCACCGCCTTGGCCACAGCGCCACCCTTATAGAAGGCCGGGGCATGTACTCTGGCGCAGCTACCTCCATCCTCCTGTGCGTGATCAACAAGGGGCAGCTGGTGGAGTTCGAACACATCATACACCGCTATCCGGGAACCTTCGCCTACCTGTCTCAGGTGAAAGAGGTGGTAGGCAACTTTAAACATATCAATAAGAACGGCCAACAGGAGAATCGCCTGCTTGACGACGGCTCCGACGGTACGTTATAATAAGAAAAAAATCTTGTTCGGAGGTAGCATTCTTATGGCCCATTACTGTGCAGAACCGTCTCATACCTTCAGCGAATACCTTCTCATCCCCGGTTACACCAGCGAGGATTGCATCCCTGCCAACGTATCCCTGCGGACCCCTCTGGTAAAATACCGGAAGGGCCAGGAGGAGCCAGCCATTAGCCTGAACATCCCCATGGTCTCCGCCATCATGCAGTCGGTGTCCAACGACACCATGGCCATTGCGCTGGCCCGGGAGGGCGGCCTCTCCTTCATCTATGGCTCTCAGTCCATTGAAGACGAGGCGGCGATGGTAGCCCGCGTCAAAGCCTTTAAAGCTGGCTTTGTGGTCTCCGCTTCCAACCTGACGCCGGAAGCCACCCTGCAGGACGTGCTGGATCTGAAGAACCGGAACGGATTCTCCACCGTGGCCGTCACCGACGATGGTACCGCCACCGGAAAGCTTCTGGGCATTGTCACCAGCCGGGACTATCGGATCTCCCGCATGGACCCCAGCGAGAAGGTCTCTTCTTTTATGACTCCCCGGGAAAAGCTGGTCACCGCCCCGGCAGAGACCACACTGAAGGAAGCCAATGACATCATCTGGGCCAACAAGCTGAACTCCCTACCCATTGTAGACGAGCAGGGCCACCTTCTGTACTTCGTCTTCCGGAAGGACTATTCCTCTCATAAGGACAACCCTCTGGAACTTCTGGACAGTCACAAACGGTACCTGGTTGGCGCCGGCATCAACTCCCGGGACTACGCCCAGCGGGTGCCCGCCCTGGTAGAGGCCGGAGCCGACATTCTGTGCATCGACTCCTCCGAAGGCTTTACCTGCTGGCAGAAGAAGACCATCGACTGGATCCGCAGCCAATACGGCGACGCCGTGAAGGTGGGCGCCGGCAATGTGGTGGACCGGGAGGGCTTCCTGTTCCTGGCCGAGGCGGGGGCAGACTTTGTGAAAGTCGGCATCGGCGGCGGTTCCATCTGCATCACCCGGGAGACCAAGGGCATTGGCCGGGGACAAGCCACCGCCCTCATCGAAGTGGCTGCCGCCCGGGATGAATACTTTGAGAAGACCGGTATCTACGTGCCCATTTGCTCCGATGGCGGCATTGTCCACGACTACCACATGACCCTGGCCCTGGCCATGGGCGCGGACTTCCTCATGCTGGGCCGGTATTTTGCCCGGTTTGACGAAAGCCCCACCAACAAGTTGATGATCAACGGCTCCTATGTCAAAGAATATTGGGGCGAAGGCTCCAATCGGGCCCGGAACTGGCAACGCTACGACCTGGGTGGCGCCTCCAAGCTGAGCTTTGAAGAAGGCGTGGACTCCTATGTCACCTACGCCGGCCCCCTCCACGACAACGTGGAAGCCAGCTTGTATAAGGTCAAGAGCACCATGTGCAACTGCGGCGTCATCTCTATCCCCGACCTCCAGCGGGACGCCAAGCTGACTCTGGTCTCCGCCACCTCCATTGTGGAGGGTGGCTACCACGACGTGCAGCTCCGCTCCACCACCTCCAAAGTGTAATTCCCACGGGACTGTCTCCCCCGGCCGGAACGGCCTGGGAGGCAGTCCCGTTTCCCTTGCACAGCTCTTTGCCAATAGAAATTGACTGCAAACCTAGCTGTATTTTGTCAAAAACTTGCATCCTACTGCAAAATGTTGAAATATATGTGCCAGTGTGGTATACTAATACCAACTTGAAAGGAGGCGGTTTGATGCTCATCCAAAGGCCCGATTACCTGAATTTTCTAATAGAGTGGAAGGAACAGCAGATCATTAAGGTGATTACCGGCATTCGGCGATGTGGAAAGTCCACTCTATTTGATCTATTTCACGAGCATCTTCTTTCCTGCGGCATTTCGGAATCGCAAATTATCTCAATCAACTTTGAGGATGCCCGATATGAGAATCTATGCAATTATAGGGAACTATACGAGTATGTGACATCTAGGATGCAGCCAGACAAAATGAATTACATTTTTCTGGACGAAATCCAGCACGTGAGCCAATATGAAAAAGCAGTAGATAGCTTATTCATACAGAAACATGCGGACGTGTATATTACAGGATCCAATGCCTACTTCATGTCTGGAGAACTTGCTACCCTGCTTTCTGGACGGTATGTAGAGCTAAAGATGCTCCCCCTTTCCTTTGCCGAATATGTCAGTGCCTTTCCCAGTACAGCAAATCGGGAGGACCTGTATCGGAATTACGTCTACAATAGCTCTTTCCCGTTTACCGTAAACCTGCAAAGTCGGCGGAATATTTACACATACCTGGACGGTCTTTACAATACCGTCGTTCTCAACGACATTGTAGAACGGAAAAAAGTTCAGGACCCAGCCATGTTGAAAAGTGTGATCCGCTTTTTGTTCGATAACATCGGCAACACCTGCTCTGCAAAAAAAATTGCAGATGCCATGACCAGTGCAGGACGCAAAATCTCCAATCACACTGTAGAGAATTATTTGGAGGCCATCACGGACAGCCTGCTCATGTATCGCGTCAGCCGCTTTGATATTCGCGGCAAAGCACACTTACAGCGGCAGGAAAAATATTATCTCTCTGATGTAGGCCTACGCTATTACTTGCTGGGTCCACAAAATGCAGATCACGGTCACATTCTGGAAAATGTCGTTTTTTTGGAGCTATTGCGTCGGGGATACCGGGTATATGTGGGAAAAATAGGCAATGTCGAAGTGGATTTTATTGTTCAGGACTATGAGGGAAACACAGAATACTACCAAGTGGCTTGGTCCGTGCGAGAACAAAGCACATTACAACGTGAGCTCACACCTTTGGATTCCATTGTGGATCACAACCCCAAAATTCTTTTAACCATGGACCACGACCCACCAGCTTCTTACAACGGCATTCGCCAGAAATATGTCTTGAATTGGCTTTTAGAGCCAAATCGACGATTTTAGCCCCATCATTTTACAAAGCTGCCTCCCTGGTCCTTCCGGCCAGCTAGAGGCAGCTTTGTTGTAGAATGGGATGACCTGGCAAGGTCTGGAGCAATCTCGTTACCTGCGTCCATCACACTTGTTTGTTTTTTCTTTATCGCTTCTAGCTGAAATTCCACTATTTAGGGGCTTCCATTTTCCGGCAATGCAAGATATAATAGGAAGAAATTTGCGGGCAGCCAGTGCCCCCCTGGAGGTAGTTCCATGACAACCGATGAAACGCAGCTTCCAACCTTATCCCCCAGCCGCCGGGCAGAGCTGGTCTCCGGCTTCCAGGCAGCCTTTGCTGCCATGCCAGACCGATTTTTCTCTGCCCCCGGGCGGGTGGAAATCGGCGGCAATCATACCGATCACCAAAGAGGCCATGTTCTGGCTGCCGCCATCCACCTGGATACGGTGGCCGCCGTCAAGGTCCAAAATTCCCACCAAATTCGCATCCAGTCCGCAGGTTATCCCCTGTGCGTGGTGGACTTGCAGCGACTGAAGCCCATCCCCGGGGACCTCCACACCACAGCCGCCCTGGTCCGGGGCGTTGTGGCCCGTTTTGTCCAGTTGGGCTGCCACGTAGGAGGGTTTGACGCCTATGTGACCTCCACGGTACTGCCTGGCTCCGGTTTGTCCTCCTCTGCCGCGTTTGAGGTGCTTTTGGGGACCATCCTCAACGGTCTCTTTGGGGATGGGAAATGGACTGGCCTGGAAATTGCCATGGCTGGGCAATATGCGGAGCAAGTCCATTTCGGCAAACCCTGCGGTCTCATGGATCAAATGGCCTCCGCCGTCGGGAGCCTAGTGACCATGGACTTCCTGGATCCTCAAAAGCCGGTGGTCCGCCCTGTGGCCTTTGACTTTTCTGCCTGTGATCACGCCCTGTGTATTGTGGACTCTGGCGCCAACCATGCCGGTTTGACCGAGGAATACGCCGCAATCACCCAGGAATTGAAGCTACTGTGCGGCTTTTTTAAAAAGAAAGTCCTGCGCCAGGTACCGGAAACGGAGTTCTACGCTGCCCTCCCCACTCTGCGCCATCTGTTCGGAGACCGGGCTGTCCTGCGGGCCATCCACTTTTATCAGGAGGACAAGCGGGTGCTGGAGCAGGTGGCTGCCTTGGAGGCCGGGGATTTTGGTCAATTCCTAAAGCTCGTAAAGCAGTCTGGCTATTCTTCTTACATGTACCTGCAAAACATCATCCCCGCAGGGGCCATCGCACACCAGGAGATGGGCATTGCCCTGGCCCTGTGCGAGCATTACCTGGCAGGCCGGGGCGCCTACCGGGTCCACGGCGGTGGCTTTGCCGGGACGGTTCTGGCCATCGTCCCCCTGGACCGATTGGAATCCTTCCAGTCTGGCATCCACGACGCCCTGGGGCAGGGCGCCTGTCACATCTTATCCATCCGCCCTTGGGGCGGCATTGAAATTCTGGAGGGTTAAACCATGAACATTGCTACCTACATAGACGCTCTGGTCTCCTACGCCACAAAGCGCGGGCTAACCCAGCCGGAGGACTACGATGTGGCGCGAAACAAACTTCTGGACCTGCTCCAGCTGGACAGCTGCCCTCCCTCAGAAGCGCCTCAGCCCGAAGCGCTGGAGGAAATCTTGAAGGGTTTGCTGGACTACGCCTGCGGGCAAGGCCTGTGCCAGGATCATGCCGCCGCCCGGGATCTCTTTGACAGCAGACTGATGGGGGCCCTCACTCCCTTCCCCCGGGAGATTCTCGCCGGTTTCCGGGCTCGGTATGCCGAAGACCCGGCCTCCGCTACCAGTTGGTATTACCAGGTGTGCCAGGATACCAACTACATTCGCCGGGATCGGGTCGCCAAGCAACTGCACTGGACCTCCCGGAGTCCTTATGGGACTCTGGATCTGACGTTCCACCCCGAAGAGCATTGCAGCCGTGTAGGTCGGCAAAATGACCGGCCCCTTCCCCTCCGACTCCAGGGGGAGGATTGGTTCCTCCGGTATGCTTCAGACCCATACTATAAAGAACACTGCACCGTCTTTCCCGCCCGGCCTACTCCCATGGCCCTTGACACCGCCAGTTTCTCCAAACTTCTGGAGTTTGTAGAGCAATTCCCTCATTATTTTCTGGCCTGCAATGCAGAATTGTCCTTATCGGACACCCCTGCTTCGGAACAGGAACACTTCCTGGGGGGCCAGTGTGAATTCGCCCTCTTCAGAGCCCCTGTGGAGCAGACCCTCTCTTTCCCGGCGTTCCCTCAGGTAGAGGTGGGCGCCGTCCACTGGCCCTTGCCCGTGCTGCGTTTGCAAAGCGCCGAGCCAGAGCCTCTGATTGAACTGGCTGACCACATCCTGAACACCTGGCAGGGCAATTCTGACAATGGTAGCTCCCGTCCCGCCGAAGCCGGCGGCACTCCCCGCAACACGGCCGCTGCCACTGCCCGTCAACAGGACGGCCGTTTCGTGCTGGACCTGATTCTGTTGCATCACCTGACAGCGGAACCCCTCCCTCTGGAGGCATCCCATTCCGAACACCCCCACATGTTGGGGGAAGCCCCGGGGCTCACAGAAGTGATGGGGCTTGCCGTGCTGCCCGCTCCGCTGAAAGCCGAGCTGGCCAGTCTGGAAGAAGCCATTTTGAAGCGGAAGGACATTCGGTCCGATCCTGTCCTGGCCAAACATGCCGACTGGATCGACCGGCTCAAGGGACAATACGTCTTCACCGCCGCAACCACTCGAGAGATCCTTCTGCGGGAGACCGGCAAGGTCTTCTCTCACATCCTGGAGGATGCCAGCGCCTTCCCCCACACCGCCGAAGGACAGGCCACCTTCCGCCGCTTCCTCACCACGGTCGGCGGAACCTGGTAAGAAACGGGCCTGCATGGTTGGGCATATCCCCATCCCATGCAGGCCTTGAATGTACCTTCAATATCGCCCAATCGGCGGTTCCACCGCATCCGGCATTGGATACGGATGCCGGCCGCCAGTTTGGGCCGTCAGCTCCTCCATGGAGCGTAGACTGGAAAGGGATCCCCCTTCCAGTCCTCCCTCCATGGAGGCATGAGATACCACACCGATGTAAATACCGGCCTGTGGCAGCTTCAGTTTTCGTGCCGGCCTGTGATGGAAAACAGGACCCACTCTGCAATGTTGGTGGCATGGTCCCCGATGCGCTCCAGGTATTTGGCAATCATCAGCAGGTCCAGGTAATACTCCCCATTGGCCCCATCCTGAGCGATGAAGGTGATGAGCCGCGTCTTGGTCTCGTCAAAGAGCCGGTCTACCACGTCATCGTCGTCTATGACCTTCCGGGCCAAGGCCAAATCCCGCTCTACAAAGCTCCGAACCGCTTCTTGAACCATGGAAATGGCTTCCTCCGCCATGGTACGCAGAGTCTCATTGGTCTGCTGGTGCCTGCCCCGGATAAACCGGGCAATTTCCGCAATGTCTGTGGCCTGATCTCCAATGCGCTCCATGTCGGATATCATTTTAAGGGCGGAGGAAATGGTCCGGAGGTCCCGGGCCACCGGCTGCTGCTGGAGCAGCAGCTTCAGGCACAGGTGCTCAATGGACCGCTCCATTTCATCGATTTTGCTGTCGTCTGCTATAGCAGCCTTCGCCATTGCCTCATCGCCTTTGGTGGCTGCATCCACCGCCGCGGCAATGGCCGTTTCACACAGGTTCCCCATGGTGATCAGATCGGCGTGCAGCTGTTCCAGCTGCTGGTCAAAGCGGTTGCGCATCATCCAAACCTCCCGGTAATGTAGTCCTCGGTCCGCTTGTCCTGGGGCATGGCAAACAGGGATTCTGTCGCCCCAAACTCCACCATCTCCCCCAGGAGGAAAAAGGCTGTACGGTCGGAAATCCGGACCGCCTGCTGCATATTGTGGGTGACTATGACGATGGTGAATTGCTTTTTCAGCTCCGCCGCCAGGTCCTCAATTTTTGCTGTGGAGATGGGGTCCAGGGCAGAGGTGGGCTCATCCATGAGGAGCACCTCCGGCTCCACCGCCAGCGCCCGGGCGATGCACAGACGCTGCTGCTGGCCGCCGGACAGACCCAAGGCGCTTTTCTTGAGCCGGTCCTTCAGATCCTCCCAAATGGCCGCCTGACGCAGGGACCGCTCCACGATTTCGTCCAGCATGGCTTTTTTCCGGACACCGTGGGTCCTGGGACCGTAGGCGATGTTGTCATAGATGCTCATGGGGAAGGGGTTGGGCTTTTGAAACACCATCCCCACCCGGCGGCGCAGGGTGTTCACATCCATACTGCCGTAAATATCCTGCCCATCCAGGCGCACGGTTCCCTCGATCCGGCACCCCTCTACCAGGTCGTTCATCCGGTTCAGGGTTTTCAGCAGGGTGGACTTGCCACAGCCAGAGGGACCAATGAAGGCCGTAATCTCCTTCTCCGGGATCCGGAGGCTGATCTGCTTCAGCGCCTGGAAGTCCCCGTAAAACAGGTTCAGTTTCTCAACCTCCAGCTTGGCCCGCCCTATGGGACGGTGGTTGGGGGTTTGTTCCGTATTCATCATGTTCCCTCCTTTCCCCGGGTCAGCCGCTTGGCGACCAGGGCAGACAGTCCATTGATCCCGATGACCAAACCCAGCAGCACCACCGCCGTGGCGCGCGCCTGGTTCACATACAGGCCTTCCGTCATCAGGTTATACATGTGGACCGACAGCGTACGGGTCGACTGAAAGAGTGGGGCGAACAGATCCTTCCAAAAAACGCCGGTTTTCCCAAACGCCAGATTGGCCGTTCCGGATCCGGCCGTAAAAATCAGAGCCGCGCTCTCCCCCACAATTCGCCCAACGCTCAGCACCACGCCGGCCAGGATTCCGGGCATGGCGGGCGGCAGAATGACACAAAACACCGTCCGCAGTCGGCCTGCCCCCAGGCCGAAGGACCCTTCCCGGAAGGAATCCGGTACCGATCGCAGGGCTTCCTCCGTGGTCCGCAGAATGAGGGGCAGAATCATCATGGCCAAAGTCATAGCGCCGGCCAGCAGCGAGAAGCTCCAGCCGCAGGCAATGTTAAAAAACACATAGCCGAACAGGCCATACACAATGGAGGGAATGCCCGCCAGGGTCTCGGCCGTCAGCCGGACCAGCTTCACCAACCGGTTGCCCCGCTTGGCGTACTCCGCCAGGTAAATGGCCGCACACACGCCAATGGGCACCGCCACCAGCAACGTCAGCAAGGTCATACAGACAGTGTTCACCAGGGCTGGCATCATAGATTGATTCTGGGTGGTGTATTCCCAGGCAAACAGGTCCCACCGCAGATGGGGTATACCGGTCACCAGAATATATCCGATCAAAATCACCACAATGAGCACCGACAAGGCCGCCGCCAGCCGCACCAGGGCGGTCAGCACCCAGGAGCTCATCATTTGCCGCCTGGAGGTTGCCATAATCTCCGCCGCCGTCCGACCTTTCCTGTGGAACACACCTTCGTCCTTCTTTGGCACGGCTTTCATCTGGAATCCCTCCGTTTCAGAAGTGAGAAGCAGGTGTTGATGATGAGGATGAACACAAACAGCACCACCCCGGTGGCAATCAGGGCCCGCCGGTGGAGGCCGGAGGCATAGCCCATTTCCAGGACCACGTTGGCCGTCATGGTCCGCAACCCCGCCAGGAGACCCCGTGGCATGATGGGTTGGTTGCCGGCAATCATAATGACTGCCATGGTCTCTCCAATGGCCCGGCCCACGCCCAAGATCACACCGGACATCACCCCAGAGGTTGCCGCCGGCAGCTGAGCAAAAAATACGCTCCGCCCATGGGTGGCGCCCAGGGCCAGGGAGCCCTCATAATAGCTCTCCGGCACTGCCCGGATGGAGGTTTCAGCCACCCCCACAATGGTGGGTAAAATCATGATTCCCAGCAGCACCGAGGCTGTCAGCAGTCCCTTTCCAGAGGTTCCGGTGAGCTGCTGCACCAGAGGCACAATGACCACTAGGCCGAAAAAGCCATACACAATGGAAGGAATCCCAGCCATCAGATCCACTGCCGGTTTGACCACCCGATACAGCCCCGGGGGGCAAAAGCGGGCCAGATAGACGGCAGTGAGCAGGCCAATGGGCACCCCAATGGCAATGGCGCCGGCAGTGACATAGATGCTGCCCACAATCATGGGGAAAATGCCATAGAGGTCCTTGCTGGGCTTCCAGACCCGCCCAAAGAAGTTCCCCAGTCCAATCTCTGCAATGGTGGGGATGCCGTTTCCCAGCAAATACGCGCAGATCAACACCACCGCCGCAATGGACACACAGGCAGTCAACAGGAACACCAGGTGCATTCCTTGCTCTCGATTGAAAACGGACCGAACTCTGAATCGTTTCTGCATAGCCTCTCCTTTCCTGTCACAGCGCTCCGCCACAGACGGCTGTGGCAAGGCTTACCCCAATTCAGACCAGCGGGTGACGTTGCCCAGGAAAATGTCCCGGATCTGTTGGGTGGTGAGACCGGTCACCGGATTCTCCTGATTGACGATGACCGCAATGCCATCCAGGGCAATCTGTACAGAGGTCAATCCCTGAGCCAGCTCCTCCGCTTTCAAGTCCCGGGAACTCATCCCGATTTCGCAGGTACCCTCCAACGTGGCGGTAATCCCCGCTCCAGATCCGGTCTGCTGCACATCGATGGTAACGCCAGGGTTCCAGCTCCTATACGCCTCCGCCAGCTCCATCATCACAGGCCCCACCGAGGTGGAGCCATTGACAGACAGGTTCCCCGTCATGCCGGAAGGGGTGTACTCCCCGGCATCCTCCTCTACAGCGATGTATTTTTCACCCACGATGGCCTGGCCTTCGGCGCTCAGGATAAACTTTATAAAGTCTCTCCCCAGATCCGTGAGACCATCTTCCCGGTAGCAGATGTGGAAGGGACGGGACACCACATAGGAGCCGTCTCTCACATGTTCTACCGTAGCCGCAACGCCGTCCACCGCCAGGGCCTTGACGGTACTGTCCAAGGAACCCATAGAGATATAACCAATGGCGGCGGGATCCCCAACCACCGTCTGTGTCACCACTGCTGTGGAGTTCACCACCTCCGCCGTCTGTACGGTGGCGTCCACCCCATCGGCGTCCACAACGCCCATGATCTCCACAAAGGCCCCCCGTGTTCCAGATCCCTCTTCCCGGGCAACGATGCTGATGTCCCCATCCCGTGCACCAGTGCCCGGATTCGAGGTCCCACAGCCAGCCATACCCAACAGAATCGCGGCTCCGGTCAAAACCAGAGCGGTTGTTTTTTTGCAAATACGCATATCCATTTCCTTTCTTTCCGGCACGGGTAGTATTTCCCGATTTGCCGCTCGTTATCAAGTTTTAGGGTATGGCTTCATTGTAGACTGCCCCGGTAAAATTCCCAAGCATGTTCTTGTAAAACCTCTGTGAAATGCAAAATCGCCCCATCGGGGAGCAATTCCTGCAACGCACAGAATTGCTCCCCGATGGGGCGACGTGATTCATTTGAGACAACCACCTGGATGTACGTAGGGAGCGGTCTTGACCGCTCCGCTCGTATCACCTTCCGCCTTCTGTAGACCTTCCGTTCTTGCCAGACGGAACGGTCAAGACCGTTCCCTACGCAGGCGAACGCCTGACATGGGCGCTCCTGGCCGTTCACTCGGCAGGGAACCGGAGGCGCGTAGGGAGCGGTCTTGACCGCTCCGCTCACATCACCTTCCGCCTTCTGCAGGCCTCCACTTTCTGCCAGGCGGAACAGTCAAGACCATTCCCTCTTGGATACCCGTTTGCCGTCCCCCATTTTCTGGCCCAACACCTCGATACTCTCCTCTGTCACAGGGGACAGGCCATAGATCTATTGAAACAGCGCGTTATCAGAAAGTATTCTCAGATCCAAAATGCCTTATTCCCCGTAGGCCTGCTGCGAAGGCCACAGAAGGAGGTCCACATATCTGCTGTACCCGTATCCCCAAAGGTGCAACGCGCAGCTCCCGTCCCATTTTCCCGCAGCAGGCCCGGTCTCGATTTACACTTCAGGGTCCCTCTTCTTCATCAGGCAGTGGCGCAAAATGCAGAGGAAATCCCCTGCTGTCGGCGGTTGGGTGATTTCCCTGCCCGCCATGCTGGACAGCAGCTTTGCGTTGCTCTCCCATGCCCGGGTGGCTGTGCCCCGAATGCTTCGCTCGACACAGCTCCATGCACAATTGCAGCGTGCTCCTACCTCCGGATAGAATTCCTGCATCAGGCTTTTCAGCCGACCTGGCTCCTCCACCGCCAGTCTCGCAGCCTCCGCCACAATGCCGTAGCCGGATTGTACCAGATAAATCCCCATCTGATACAGCAGCTCTTCCAATTCGCGTTCCATTGGTTCTGTCATCTTTCTTGCTCCTTTACTATGAAATAGGGATACCCTCTTATAATAGTGGATACTGCACCAAATTTATAGTCCTAGGAACAATTGCCATAAAAAGTCGCCGACCGAGGGTGGCGTTACGAATTCGCCCGATACAAACACAAACCGCAACATCTCTCCGCCGGGCGGACATGCGGACCAATGCTACAAACTTAAGGCAGCTCTGCAGTGACAGGTAGAGCTGCCTTA
The DNA here is from genome assembly GCA_900544975.1 of uncultured Eubacteriales bacterium. Classification (GTDB taxonomy): domain Bacteria; phylum Bacillota; class Clostridia; order Oscillospirales; family Oscillospiraceae; genus Faecousia. The sequence goes on along the minus strand of UQXI01000005.1, from coordinate 587 downwards.
AGTTTGTAGCATTGACCTATGTGTCCACCTAGCGGAAATATTGTACGGTTTCCTTTCATTTTGGGCGAATTCGTAATGCCTACCACGGGCGGACACATGGGTCCGCCCCCAATGCCAACAGGTTAAGAACGGCAAGGTGAAACAGGTGCCCAAAAATCGTCAATAAAGCGCAATTTACAAGGGTAAATGTTTTCCTTGGCTTCTCTTTCCGGCTGTTCTCCTCTTAACCTGTTGGCATTGGGTCCGCCCCTACGGCGGGAGGGAAGATGTTCGGAATTATCCGACATGTAATGTCATATTAATGCTCCGCTAAGCGGGAAATCTAAGGCCATTTCCTATGGCAACACCGCAGAGCCCGCTTGCGCACTACCTTGGTATTTGACCGTAGGGGCGGACCTATGTGTCCGCCCGGCGGGAACATTGTATGGTTTCCTCCCATTTTGGGCGAATTCGCAATGCCTACCACGGGCGGACACACGGGTCCGCCCCTACGGCGGGAGGGAAGATGTTCGGAATTATCCGACATGTGATTTCATATTAATGCTCCGCTAAGCGGGAAATCTAAGGCCATTTCCTATGGCAACACC
>UQXI01000004.1 GCA_900544975.1 uncultured Eubacteriales bacterium | reverse complement strand
CCCGCTTTTTATTGGAGGCATGGGCCTGCCAGGTTTTAATCACCTGATATACCAGCTTTGCAATGCCCAGCACATCCTCGTCCGTCTCCGTGGGGAGCCCCAGCATGAAATAGAGCTTGACATTGTTCCACCCGCCGGAGAAGGCCCGGGCGCAGGTGTCCAGAATTTCCTCCTCGGTGAGGTTTTTGTTGATCACATCCCGCAGCCGTTGGGTGCCGGCCTCAGGGGCAAAGGTGAGGCCGCTTTTCCGCACGGTCTGGAGCTTCTCCATCAGTTCCCGGGAGAAGTTGTCCGCCCGGAGGGAGGGGACGGAGAGATTCACCTTCTGTTCCATGCAGTAGGGGATGAGGGCGTCAGTCAGCTCCTTTAGCCCGCGATAATCGGAGGTAGACAGACTCGCTAAGGTGAGCTCGTGGTTGCCGGAATCTGTGAGGCTCTCCACAGCCTGGCGGTACAGGACCTCCGGGCTTTTTTTCCGCACCGGGCGGCAGGAGAAGCCGGCCTGGCAGAACCGGCATCCCCGGATGCAGCCCCGAAACACCTCCAGGTTGCTCCGGTCATGGACAATTTCCGTGGTGGGGACGATGGTTTTGGTGGGGAAGTAGGCCCGGTCCAGGTCCTCTACAATCCGCTTGGTCACCGTCTCAGGCGCGCCCTCCCGGGGGGTAATGGCAGCCAAGGTACCGTCTGGATGATACGTGTGGGTATAAAAAGAGGGGACATACACCCCGGGAATGTGGGAGACTTCCTCCAGGAACCGGTCTTTGGTCCAGTCCTCCCGCTTCGCCTTCTGGTACAGAGAGACAATCTCCACGGTGATCTCTTCCCCCTCGCCCAGGGAAAAGAAATCCACAAAATCTGCCAGAGGTTCTGGGTTGAAGGCGCAAACGCCACCGGCAAATACCAGGTTTCGCAGTCCCTGCCGGTCCCGGCTGTAGATCGGGACCTGCGCCAGGCGGAGCATGTTGACTACATTGGAGTAGCTCATCTCATAGCCGATGGTAAAGGCAATCAAGTCAAAGTCCCGGGCCGGGTCTTGACTCTCCAGGGCCCAGAGGGGGAGCTGATGGGCCGTCATGGCAGCTTCCATATCACCCCAGGGGGCGAAGACCCGTTCACACCAGACCCCGTCCATCTCGTTCATCACGCCGTAAAGAATGCGCATCCCCAGATTGGACATGCCCAATTCGTATGTATCCGGGAAGCAAAAGGCAATCCGCACGTCCACTTGATCCAGAGGTTTCACCACCTGGTTGTACTCCCCGCCGGTATAGCGGGCAGGTTTTTGGACCGTGGGTAACATGCGCTGCAATAAATTTGTCATGGCAATTCCTCATTTTTTGAATTGCATCTATTGTAGCCCCAATTGCCGGTTTTTGCAAGAATTTTATCGAGGCTCGGCCTGGATACAGTTGAGCATCCGCCACAGGAAGAGCCCGGCTGCCAGAGCCGCCCAGAGCCCCAGATGAAGCCCGCAGGCGGCGTAGACGCCCAGAGCAGCCATGATTCCACCCAGCCCGATGCTGACCCAGCGGGAGACAGCATCGGCTCTCTCCGGCGTCCACCGGCTCAGCATGGCACACCGCAGGGCCCGGCCACCATCCATGGGATAGACCGGTAGCAGGTTATAAATCCCCTGTACCAGTCCCCAAAAGGCCAGCCATGGGAACCAGTGGGCCAAAAGCAAAAGCAACATGCCGGCCCAGGGGCCAGCCAAGGCGCAGATGGCCTCCTGCCGGTAGGACAGGGGAGTCGTTTGCAGCACGGCGCCCCGTACCGTCAGGGACAGGGTGCGAATGGAGCCGCCGCAAAGCTTGACAGCCAGGCAGTGCCCTGCTTCATGAATGGCGGCGGCTCCCAAAAAGGGCCAGAAGCAGCCCACTGGATCCAGTCGGTAAAACGCGCACAGCAAGACTGGAAACCAGGGGCTGATTTTAACCTTCGTCCGGGGCATGGTCAGAAGCTGGTGAGGAGACACCTGCCAGCACCTCCTCGCAAAATGTTGTGACAGCCTCGGGGATGCTTGTTCCCTGGATGACCTCCTGGACGAAAACTTGGGCGGCGGCTTCCAATGGTCCTACCTCCTGACAGACCAGCCATTTCCGAGCGGTCTGAACTCCCGAAGGCCACCAGAACTCCATAGACAGAAGGAGCGCGCAGAACACCAGGGCGGCGGTGCATTGATTCCGTACAAGCCGCCACAGCCGACTCTCCGATTTCTGCATCGGGGGAACCGGAGGAGGGGGTGGAGGCAGTTCCGTCACCACTGGTGACGCAGACAATGCAAAATCCGTGTTGTAATATTCCATGTTCATCACCTGCCGGTACAAGCCTATGGAGACCGGCCGGGAAATATGCTATGAAATCTGCCGGTAACGCTTATGTTACCGGCAGAACGACACTATGTGGGAATTTGTCCCTTACGTTTGGCGAAACGCCGGTCTATGGCAATGAAAAGGCGTCCCAAGCCATAGTAGAAACTCAGAAGTAAGACCATAATCAGGATCGTGAGCGGCCAGCCCAAAAGGTCCGGATCTGCAAATGGATAGGGGTAGCGCACGGTTCCATACAAGTATCCACCGAAATGTGCCCGAAGGATGATGAAAACGGAATAGGCCACAGGATAGGTGAGAAAATACACAGCGCCAACCGGACGTACCCGCCCATGGGGCAGAAACAGAATCCAGTCCACCAATGCGAAGATGGGGACAACGGTGTGAAGAATGAAATTGGAAAGTTGCATTTGGAATTGGCTGATTTTTACCCCCGCCATGCTGAAATTCTGCCAGGACAGCAGAGCCCAATAGCAAACCATGGTGATGGTAATGTACAATGTCAGGGCCAGGTGGAGACCACATCCGGCATGGGGCACCGGGCCGTGAATGCCGTCTCGCCGGATTTGAACCACTGTTTGGACAGACAACCCGGCAAACAGCAATAAAACAAACAAGTTGCTTTGATTGGTGAAATAGCACAGCTGCTGTTTTACAGAGGAAGCGCGGAACATCAAAATGAGACCATAGCTTCCAATGATCAGGCCCGCCAACCGCCAGAGCAGAGCGGCCAGCCTATTTTCTCTGATTGCTTTCATATGAAAGGCCTCTTCTTATTGGGTGGACGTTTCGAATTCCTTGGCAACCTGGCTGAGGAGAGCAGACACAGGCAGGTGTTGCGGGCAGATGGTTTCACATTGCAGACATCCAATGCAGCTGGAGGCCCTCCCGTGCCCGTCGGACACTGCGGCGGCATAGTTGAATGCGGTGTTGGGATCCTGCTTCTTGGCGTTGAATCCCGCAAAGAGATCGGGGATGGAGATGTGCATGGGGCACCCCGCCTCGCAGTACCGGCAGCCAGTACAGGCGATGGTCTCTTGGTTTTTTAAAACAGCACAGGCCCGTCGGACCGCTTCCTGTTCCGGCGGAGTCAGGGGTTGGAAATTGGCCATATAACCCAGATTGTCCTGCATTTGTTCCAATGTGCTCATGCCGCTGAGGACCATGGCCACGCCCTCGAAGGAGGCGGCGAACCGGATGGCGTAGCTGGCGCGGCTGCCGCCCTGGAGCCGGTCCAGAATTTCCCCGGCAGCTTCGGGGAGGTTCGCCAGCGCGCCGCCTTTTACTGGCTCCATGACAATGACCGGTTTGCCGTGCCGGCGGCAGACGTCATAGACGGCCCGGCTTTGAACCTTGGGATCTTCCATATCTGCATAGTTGAACTGGATTTGCACCACTTCAATTTCCGGATGCTCGGACAGGATTTGCTCCAGTACCTCAGGGGTGTCGTGGAAGGAGATTCCCATGTGGCGGATTTTTCCCTCTTCCTTCAACTGACGCGCCACATGAAAGGCATTGCAGTCAGTAAATTTCTGATATTGTTTGGCGCTCAGGGCATGCATCAGGTAGAAGTCAAAATAGCCGGCCCCTGTAATCTCCAGCTGGCTTTCAAAAAAGGGGCGGATCTCTGCTTCCGTTTGAAAAAAGGTGCCGCTCAGCTTATCCGTCAGCAGATAGCGGTCTCTAGGATACCGTTCCACCAGACATTGCCGCAGTGTGGGCTCGCTGTGACCGGCGATGTAACCGTGTGCGGTGTCAAAATAGCAAAAACCCTGGGCAAGAAATGCGTCCACCATCTCACAGACCTGTTGCGTATCCACAGTGCCTTCGCCGCCCACCGTACCGGTGGTCATGGGAAGCCGCATGCATCCGAAGCCCAGCTTCTTGGAGCCAAAATTCAAAGATTCCATGTCTTTCCTCCTGTATCAGTACAAATCATAGGGGTTCCTTATGGTCCATGTTACAAAGCTTTTCCCTGTTTGTCAAGGGCTCTGCAGCCATTGGATGTCCCATGTTTCACGATCCTGGACGGGGATGAAACATTCCTTAATTTTCGCCTTTGCTCCAGGCCTTTCATTGACATTCTGGCCTCAAAGTGATACTATAAATGGCAAGAAAGCAAGGAGCGTTTATCTGCTATGCGCGATTGGAAGAAAGAGATTTTTAGCATTCCCAACATATTAAGCTTGTTTCGCCTGCTGCTCATTCCCGTGTACACCGTGCTCTTCCTCCGGGCGGAGCGACCAGCGGATTACTGGTGGGCAGCTGGCATTTTGGCGGTTTCTACCCTCACAGATATGATAGATGGAAAAATTGCTCGCCGGTTTCACATGGTCACAAATTTGGGGAAAATTTTAGACCCAGTGGCAGATAAGGCAACCCAATGTACCCTCTTGGTTTGCCTGGCTGTGCGTCACCCAGTTCTGTGGTATGTATTGGCCCTGTTTGTTGTGAAGGAAGGCTTTATGCTGGTGATGGGCCTCATCAACCTGCGTAGGAGAAAAATGCTGAATGGCGCCCTTATGAGCGGAAAAATTTGCACCACAATTTTGTTTGTAAGTATGATCATTCTGGTGCTCTATCCCAACATTTCTTCCGGCGCACTGAGCTTGCTGGTGTCGCTGTGTGTTTTGGCCATGCTTTTATCCTTTGCAGATTACTTTATGGCCTACTTTGGTAAGAATAAAAAAATACAGGATATCTAACATTCTGGTAACGCCGGGGCCGTCTTCTGATTGATCGGAGATGGCCCCGGCAGTTTGCATATATGGTGTTAGGCAATTGCGCAAAAAAAGGGCTTGACATGTTAACAGTGTTATGTTACAATCCAAGCATAACATTGTTAAGGAGGAAGCCCATGGAAGACCTGATTTCCAAAAAAGAGGTTTTGGAGAAATACGGCATTTCTTACGGTGCGCTGTACCGGTGGAAGCGTATGGGTCTCATTCCGGAAGCGTGGTTCATTCGGAAATCCACAGCCACCGGTCAGGAGACCTTCTTCCGTCGGGATCAGGTGTGCCCCCGGGTGGAGCTGATCCTGTCGCGCCGGGATGGAACGTCCCTGGAACAACTGGCGGGAGAGCTGGAAGGGGAGCGGCAGCAGCGCCGCTCAGCCAGGCAGCTCATTGTGGAAGACCGGTTTGGACGGCGAGAGTTCACCGTAGAAGAAATCCGAAGCGCCTGTCTCAGCGACGGGGAGCGGGAAAGCAGTATTTTAGAATTTTTAAGGGAGGCACCATTATGAGTGATCACATTGATATGAAAATCAGCGGCAGCTCCACCATGCCTGGGGGGGAGTACGGAAAGGTTTCCATCAGCGGCGCTGGAAAAATTCAGGGAAACCTGAAATGTGACAGCCTGTCCTGCTCCGGCTCTGGAAAAGTGGAGGGGGACGTTGTAACCCAGAGTGCCAGCTGCTCCGGTGCTATCAAAGTGGAGGGAAGCATAGATTGCAGAGAAAGATTATCTACCTCCGGTTCTTTCCAATGCAATGGCTCTGTACAGGCCCAGGAATTGAAGTGCTCTGGCAGCTTCCAGGCCCAAGGGAGGGTTTCGGGCGGCGAGTTCCGGGTTTCCGGTTCCATGAGGGCGGAATCCGGTGTGCACTGCCGTGAGTTCCGCTCTTCCGGCTCCAGCCGGATTCAGGGGGACTTAGAAGGAGAGTATGTGCAGCTCAAAGGACTGACGAAAATTTCCGGTCTTCTCAACGCAGAAACCGTAGAGATCAGCGCCGGTGCGTCCTCTGAAATTGGCGATATTGGAGGCAGTACCATCACCGTCCAGCGGGAAGACAGCACCTTCCGTATCTTTGGATGCTCCTTTGGCCGGACTCCCAGTTTGCGCACCAATACCATTGAAGGAGACCGGGTGGAGCTGGAATACACCACTGCCAAGGTAGTCCGTGGCAAACAGGTGATCATTGGCGAGGGATGTAAAATTGACCGGGTGGAATACACTGAGACATTCCAGGCGCGGCCTGACACGGTAGGCCAGGCTGTAAAAATTTAATGAATCCTCCTTGTAGTCAGATGGACCTGCTCCGCCGAATGGCTGGAGCAGGTCCATCTTTCGGAATGTTACATTTTTTCCGGAGCCTGGAAGCCCAGCAGATCGATACACTGCTCCAAGATGTCCTTGGCCAGGCCAATGAGGGCGATATAACCAGCCTGGAGATTTTGATCCGGCTCTGTGAGGATCCGGGTTTCATGGTAGAAGGCATTTACGGCTCCGGCCAGCTCATAGATATAGCTACAGATGAGATTGGGGGCGGAGTCCCGGTAAGCCCCCTCCAAGGCGGGGGCCAGCTTGGTGATGGTGCGCATCAGGTCCTTCTGGGCTGCGCTGGCAGGCGCCTGAATCTCCAGATGCCGCCAGGAGCCGTAGCGAGCCAGAATGCTCTTGATCCGAACAACGGTGTAGAGGATGTAAGGACCGGTATTTCCCTCAAAGGCCGCAAAGCGGTCCATATCAAAGATATAATCCTTGGTGGGCTGATTGGACAAATCTCCGTATTTGAGTGCAGCCATCGCAATCCGGCGGGTGGTTTCTTCCACCTGGGAGGTTTCTACAATCTGGTTTTCCACCACTTTTTTCCGGACGAATTCTGTGATGTCGCCAATGAGCTGCTCCAGCCGCATCACGCCGCCGGAGCGGGTCTTGAACGGCTTGCCATCCTTGCCATTCATGGTACCAAATCCCAGGAATTCCAGTTCTGTTTCTGGACGGACGATGCCGGCCTTCCGGGCTGCCCGGAACACCTGCTCGAAATGCAGACTTTGCCGCTTGTCCGCCAAGTAAAGGACCTTATCCGGGTGGAAATCCCGCTCCCGTTGGACCAGGGTAGCCAGATCTGTGGTGTCGTATAGAGTGGCGCCGTCGGACTTGACCAGAATGCAGGGGGGCATTTCCTTCTTGTCCCCCTCTTCGGCAACGGGAAAAATCAGCGCGCCGTTGCTTTCCACCGCCAGGCCTCTGGCCTTCATATCTGCCAGCATGGGCGGAATGTCCGGCTGCGCATCGCTTTCTCCCAGCCAGGACTCAAAGTGGACGTCCAGATTGTCGTAGTTCTTTCGAATGTCTGCCAGGGAAACCGCCATGATGTGTTTCCAGAGCGCACGATAGCCCGGCCGGCCCTCCTGCAGGGCAAAGGTAGCTTCATGTGCCCGCTGGGCAAAGGCGGGATCTTCTTTGCTCCGAGCGGATGCGGCAGGGTAGATGGATTCCAGTTCTGTGATGGTGAAGGGGGCTTCCTCTGGATAGGGTCCAGTGAAACTGTTGTCAAAATAGCACCATGTGGGCTGCTGATCCTGCAGGCCGGTGATGATCAGACCCATTTGTAGGCCCCAGTCACCCAAATGCACATCTCCGATGGTGTGGTTGCCGAAAAACTTGTAGATCCGCTTCATGCTCTCGCCAATGATGGCAGAGCGCAGGTGACCAATGTGGAGAGGCTTGGCGACATTCGGTCCGCCATAATCTACAACAATGGTCTTTGGCACAGGCTCCTGTTCCACACCAAAAGACGGCTCACGCCGCATGGACGTCAGGTAACTCTGCAAAAAAGCGCCAGATACTCGCAGATTAATGAAACCAGGCACAACGGCAGCCACAGACTCAAAGTCTTCGTGATGCAGTTGCTCGGCTACGGCCTGGGCAATCTGAATGGGGGCCTTGTGATAGACCTTGGCAGCTGCCAGAGCGCCATTGCACTGGTATTCGCACAGATCCGGCCGATTGGAAACGGTCACCCGGCCGTAGGAACGGTCAAATCCGGCGGATTCAAAGGCATCCGCCATTTTACCGGAAATCAAATCCAGAATTTTTTCCATGGTGTATTCCTCACTTGCTGTTTTCGTACCTTTTACTATACCAAATACAGAAGAAAAAGTACAGAGAAAATTCAGAAAAACAGGCGTGTGGTAAGGGCGGCAACGCAAAAGCCGGTGAGATCGGCCAACAGCGCTGCCGGGACGGCGTAACGGGTCCGACGGACGCCAGAAGCGCCGAAATAGACACTGATGGTGTAAAAGGTAGTTTCTGTACTACCCAGCATGATGGCCGCCGTACGCCCAATGGGGCTGTCCGGTCCATACTGAGCCATCAGGTCTGCGCCCACTGCCAGTGCAGCGCTGCCGCTGATGGGGCGCACCAGGACCAGAGCCGCAGTCTCTGGCGGGATCCCGAGAGCGGAAAAGGCCGGGGAGAGGAACGCCGCAGCGGCCTCCATGGCGCCGGAGGCTCGAAGCATATGGACGGCGGTGAGGAGTGCAATTAGGGCCGGCACGATGGAAACAAGGAGCTTCAGCCCTCCGGCTGCGCCGGTTAACAGCTCCTCGTAGACATTTTCTTTTCGCCCCAGGGCAAACAGGGCCACACCTGCCAGAAGAATTGGAATGATATAGTCAGTCATTTTTACTCACCCGTTGAAACAGAAAGGCTGCCAAAAGCCCCACTGTGACGGAGCATAGTGACGTCACCCAAACCGCCGGAAGAATGTCAAAAGGGGCGGCGCTTCCAAGTCCCGCCCGAACTGCCGCCACATTGGTGGGAATCAGCTGAATTGACGCTGTATTCATGACAATGAGCCGGCACATTTCGTGACTGGCTTCCCCAGGCTTTGCGTACCGGCTCATACGCTGGGTGGCCGCAATTCCCATAGGGGTTGCAGCGTTGCCCAGTCCCAGAAGATTGGCACAGACATTGGCAGAGACCAGTTCCCCCACTTTGGGATCCTTTCGAGCACTGGGAAACAGACGTCCAATGACTGGCTCCAGGCCACGAGCCAGAATGCGGTTTAATCCCGCACACTCCATCACCCTTCCAACGCCAGACCAAAGGCAGACTGCACCTGCCATCGAAAGGGTGAGGGTCACACCCGATTGCGCTCCCTCCAGCACAGCTTGGGACAGCGCGGCGCCAGTGCCGCTCCAAAAGGAAAATAACACAGCTGTCAGGACCATCCCGGTCCAGATGTAGGCCATAACCATGACAAGCCCTCCTCTCAGGGGACTATACGCATGGTTGGGAAGATTTATGAGGTATTTTTTGCACTTTTTCCGGATAAAGTATTTGACAAATTCTGTCGATTAATTTACAATAAGAAATAGACGTCTGGCACAGCCGTCATCAAGGAAAGGTTACAATACTGGAAAAGAGGGAAATTCCTATGAAATCAGCGTGTTTTGTTCGAAAAGTGGATCGGTTGGGGCGCGTGGTCCTGCCTGCGGAATTACGCCATGAGTTGAATATTGCTGAGCAAGACAATGTGGAGGTCCAGATCAGCGGCACTTCTCTGGTGATTCAAAAGTATGAACAAGCCTGTGTTTTTTGCGGCTCTTCTCAGGACATATTGGCCTATCGGAATCGGTCTATCTGCCAACAATGCCTTCATTCGTTGCGTGCTTTGGCATAACTCGAACATATACAAAGGTCCCACCAAGTGTTCTGCTCTGCCTGGGGGACCTTTTGTATATAATTACAATTAAAAATCTTTGCCTGGAAGCACTGTTTCGCGGATGAAGCGGAAGGTAGCTGCTTCCCCCTGATCCCGAAGCATGGTGAGAAGCATCGCCAGCTGACGCTCTGTCTGGCGGTGCATCAGGGGGCCCTCGTGGGAGGAGCGGAAATACTCCAGGGGAGCGGCATTGGTATAACGTCTCCCCAGGTAGACCTTGCTGGCGGCAATGCGATCCATCACCATTTCCGCCAGGTAACGCCTGGGCATTGGAACAGGCTCGTATTGCCGCGTTGTGGGATTCAGATCGGTCCAGTACTCATAGTGGTGCCGGTTGCGCCCTTTGTGATGGAGCCAGGCGGCGGAGTATCCATTTTGCTCCCGCTCGGCGGCATTGGGGCTGCGAATGCCTTGATAATATCTGGCGCCAGCCCAGAACTCAGTCGGGGAGTACTTAGAAAGGTCATGGGACAGACCTTGACGAATCAGGCCGATTCGAAAGCAGTTGATCATCACCAGCAGCCTGTGGTGGGTAATGGTTTTAAAATGTCGCCATGGTTTCATTGCAAGCTCCTTCTTGGCTGAGAAACGAAGTCATCTGCACCGATTGCTGGGAAACACGGATAAAATCAGCCATTTGAGAAGTGATTGGGTGGCCGGTCTGATAGCAAATATAGAAATACCGGCTCATGGGCATGCCCTGAATGGTACAGGCGCAGATGAGGTTTTTAGAGGTATATCGCTGGACACAACGCCGTGACAGCACGCCCAAACCCAGACCGCTCATGACCATTTCTATGATTGCCGTGCTGCTGGTGGATTCTCCCACCACACGAATGGGAATTCTTGCAGCGCGCATATAGTTCTCAAATACGATCCGGGTTCCGCTGCCCTGCTCCCGCAGAATGAAACCTTGCCCACACAGTTCCTCGGCCCGGATCTGTTTTTTTCCATACAGCGGGTGGCCTTTGGCACAAATGACCTCCAGAGCATCCTCTGCGAAAGGTAGTTTCACGATTGTATCGCTGAGGATCACACCCTCAATCAGCGCAATGTCGATTTCTCCCCGCAACAGGCGGTTTTCCAGAGCCTGCGTATTTTCTACATAGAGATGCTGGCAGATATCTGGCTGGCTTCTCTTCAGGCTGGAAGCAATCTCCGGAAGAAGGGTATTGCCAATGGTAATGGTGGCGCCAATGCGAAGTTCCCGGGTGGACGGCATATGTTTCATGTTTTGGTCCAAAAGTGCATAGCTGTCTGCCACCTGCCTGGCATATTCCCAGAGGAGGGATCCTTTCGCAGTCAGCTTTAGGTACCGGGGAGTGCGCTCAAACAATGTGGCGTCAAATTCCCGTTCCAGCTCCAAGATGGTCTGACTCACTGTTGGCTGGGAAACGTACAGCCGTTTGGCTGCCTCGCTCATTTGGAGCGTTTCGGCAACGGTGAGGAAGGTGTGCAGCTGCTTCAGTGTTGCCATTGGCAAGCTCCTTTCCAGAAGAGGTATTGAAAAAAGCAATAGCAAACTTCGGGTTTTCCTATTTTACATCTGCAGCAGCAAATGCTAAAATAGCAGTATTGCTGATTGCAGCAAAGAGGTTCCTTCCGGAAGATCCGGGACTCGGACGTTTTGCGTCATAGTCATTATATCACACAGCGCTGCAATGTCAAATTCATATGAGGGGAGTATATCATGAAAATTGTAATACTGGGCGGCGTTGCCGCTGGAACAAAGATTGCCGCCAAACTCATGCGGGAGAATCGGAACTACGAGGTTTTCATTTTAAACAAAGGTGCAGAGATCTCATATGCGGGCTGTGGCTTGCCCTACTATGTGGGACATGTCATCGAGGAGAAATCATCACTGATTGTCCATACTCCTGAGAAATACACGGCGTTGACCGGCGCTCACGTCCTGACCGGGGTGGAGGCAACCAAAGTGGACCGGGCACGCAAGGAAGTCACCGCCGTTCATCTGGATACCCAGGAAACAGCCGTGTATCCTTACGACAAGCTGGTCATTGCCACAGGAGCCAGTCCTATACAGCCCCCGATTGAGGGTGTGAATTTAAAAAATGTGTTTTTTATGCGCACCCCGGAAGACGCCATCTCTCTGCGGAATTTGATTACCATAGGCGATATCAAACGGGCTGTGGTGGTAGGAGCTGGCTATATCGGCCTGGAAATTGCAGAAAACCTGGCAAAAAGCGGGGTGAAGCCCGTTGTCTTGGATATGGCTCCCCATGTGCTGCCCGGATTTGACGAAGAGTTTGCTACGTACATAGAGGGAAAGCTGGCAGATGCCGGTATCCCAGTTGTGACTGGTGTCCGTGTCACCGGACTGGAGGGTGACGATGGCAAAGTCCGGAAGGTTCTGACAGACCGAAAGGCTTATAAGGCGGATTTGGTAGTCCTTAGTGCCGGAATCCGGCCCAATACGGCATTCCTGAACGACACAGGACTGGAGATGGTGAAGGGGACGCTTCTGACCAACGAGGCGGGACAAACCAACGACCCTGACATCTACGCTGCCGGAGACTGTGCTATGGTCCGCAGTGCCATCACTGGCAAACCTGCATGGTCTCCCATGGGCTCGACCGCCAACATCAACGGCCGGATCATTGCACAGAATATCGCAGGCAAGGAACTGCGGTATCGGGGTTCTCTGGGGACGGCAGTCTGTCAACTTCCTGGCCTGAATGTGGGACGGACTGGCCTCACGGAGGCACAGGCAAGGGGAGAGGGCTTTGACCCAATCAGTGTGGTAACCATCGTAGACGACAAGGCGCATTACATGCCAGGCGCATCGACCTTCGCCATAAAGCTGATTGCAGACCGTGGCACCCAGCGGTTTTTAGGAGTGCAGGTGGCAGGCCCTGGCGCGGTAGACAAGATCGTGGATATCACCGTGACTGCCATTCAGTGCGGAGCCACGCTGGATCAAATGGACGGAGCTGATTTTGCTTATGCACCTCCATTTTCCACAGCCATTCATCCCTTTGCGCACACCCTGAACATTCTGAAAAATAAACTGAACGGCGCATTTGAGACCTTCACGCCGGCAGAATTTGCCCAGGGTTTGGCAAAGGACTACCGCATTGTGGATGCCTCGCTCAAGCCCTCCATAGAGGGAGCGCCTTATGTGGACCTAACGACCGTCACTGGCCCGATGGAGGGCTTTGGGCTGGAGGAAAAAATCCTCCTGATCTGCAACAAAGGCAAACGGGCATATTTGCTTCAAAACCGGCTGAAAGCCTTTGGCTATCAACATGTGAAAGTTCTGGAGGGTGGAAACCTCTTTACTGATGTCACCTTGGAATAAAGGTGCAAATCAGAAATCTGGACAGATAAAAAAGGAGAATTTGTTATGGCTTGTACCATCAGCGCCGCAGAAATCAAACGGGTGAAAGCACTGGGCTTTTTGAACAACAAAGGGACTGACCTGTTCAATGCACGGGTCATCACAGTCAACGGAAAGATCACCGCGCAGCAGACTGCCGTTTTGGCCCAGGCTGCTGAGAAGTTTGGAAACGGCGAGGTGGAGTTTACCACCCGCCTCACCGTAGAAATCCGGGGGGTTCATTTTGATGACATTCCTGCCTTCCAGGAATTCATTGCACCGGCCGGCCTGATCACAGGTGGTACTGGCTCTCTGGTACGACCGGTGGTTTCCTGCAAGGGAACGACCTGCCAGTATGGTCTCTACGATACGTTTGCTTTGAGCGAAAAAATTCACCAGCGTTTTTATCTGGGCTACCACTCCGTCAAACTTCCACATAAATTTAAAATCGCATGTGGCGGCTGCCCCAATAATTGTGTCAAACCTACACTGAACGATTTGGGCATCATCGGGCAGCTGGTGCCCACTGTAGATTCGGACGCCTGCAATGGATGCAAAAAGTGTCAAATCGTAAACACCTGCCCCATGCAGGCCGCGAAGTTGGAAGACGGTGAGCTGACCATTGACCCGGCTCTGTGCAGCAATTGTGGGTTGTGCGTGAATCGTTGTCCCTTTGATGTGGTTGAGGGTGGCGTGTCTGGCTACAAGATTTACATTGGTGGCCGTTGGGGCAAGAAAATGGCCGTCGCACAGCCCCTCAACCGGCTTTTCACAGACGAAGAGGAGCTGCTTCGCACTGTAGAAAAAGCCATTCTCTTCTTCCGGGAGCAAGGAAAGACCGGCGAACGTTTTGCAGATACCATCAGCCGTCTCGGGTTCGAATACGTGGAAAAAGAACTCCTGTCCGACGAAATCCTGGAACGGAAGCAGGAGATTCTAGAGGCGCAAATACATTTGACTGGCGGCACTACCTGTTAATGATCCTACGAAACGAGCCTGACCAGCCGGAGCATGAAATCCGTATCTCTCATTGTACCTGCCGCAAAAATTCTTTTTTGCGGCAGGTCTCTTTTCGGTTGCATCCGAAAAGCCCCGGGGAGACCGGCGATCAGACCAGGAGAATACGTGCGAACCTGCTGCAAAAAACGAGTGTTTGCAGCAGGTCTTTTTATGCAGATTTCTGCTCTGGGACAGGTCGGTTCTGAATACACATAGCGGCGCATAGGCTGGAATGGAAAGGGGAGCGATACCATGAAGAAGAAAAAGTGGGAGATGCCAAAGCGGGGAAGTGCCTCCGGTATGGGAAAAGCATTGGCCATAGGTACGGGAATCAGTGTGGCGTTGACTCTGGGCCTATCCGCCCTGTTTGCCGCCCTCATGGACAGGCAGGCACTGCCTCAGGAAATGACAGGAACATTGGCGATGGTGATCCTGGCGGTTTCTGCAGCGGTTGGTGCATGGAGCTCTGCCAAATTGGCGGGCAGCCGGTCAATGGTCGTTTGTCTGCTGCTGGGTGGATGCTACATCCTGCTTCTATTTGCGGCGACTGCCTTTTTCTTTGGAGGCAAGTACCAGGGAATTCCCGTGACGGCAGCTTTGATTTTTGGTGCATGTGCAGCCGCCGGGATTGTCGGCGCCGGGGGAGGGCAGAGGAGAAAGCGTGTGCCCAAAAAGTACCGGATCAGTTAATATGACCAAAAGCTGAGGAGAGTAATTCTCGCTTACCTCAAATATGGATTTTGCAAGTCGTCCTGCAAAATCCATATTTGGGATCCAGGCCATCACTGCGGCACAACATCTGGTTGATTTTGAATAAAAACAGAATGGCAATCCACGCACGCGGCGAGAAGTTGACATAACGCAATTTACATAAAAATGTACATAATTTACAAAAACTGGATTTTCGGTGAATAGCCCTTGAATTTTTCCGGAATTTGGAGTATAGTAAAAAAGCAAAACGATGAGAATTCGCATGTGATTCAGCATTCTGTGCGATGATTTCGGCTGGCTCCTCCGGAATCCTGGGCGTAAGTCAATATGGAGGGCCAATGATGCACAGACTTTTTTATCATAATTTCCATGTAACCTCTATGCAGGACTGGATGGTAGCACTTTTGGGAAGCTTCACTGTCGGCGCCTGTATTGGATGTTTAACCTGTATGAAGATGCCGGTAACCGGGTTATACGAAGTTTGCGGCGGCGTATTGTCTGGACAGGCCAGTATCAGCTCCCAGATTCTGTGTTGCTTGTTGCCGCTGCTTGTGGCCGGGGTTCTGGCATATTTCAGCCGGTGTGTCTGGTATTTGCTTTTACCCGCTGCACTATGCGGCTTTTTATTTTCCTTTTCGGTGTGTGCCTTTGTACATACTCTCCATACAGCAGGGTGGGTCTTTGCGGGCCTACTCTTAGCAGGCCGGGGCATCTGTCTCATTTTTTTGTTCTGGTTTTTGCTGCGCCGCTTTCAGGTAGGAGGGCGTAGTTTGTCTCAGGATTTGGCCGTTGCATGCTGCTTCAGTGGAGCTACGATTCTCGTTTTTCACTGGCTGTTGTCCCCTGTGGTGGCAGAGCTGAGCCAGTCATTTATACTAACATAAAAAGGAACGCTGTCGCTATGTTGGATCTGATCGCTGCTTATGAGAACTATCTGGTCAACGTAAAACAGGCGTCTGGCAACACCACCGTCTCATACTTGCGGGACATCCGTCAATTTGCCGGTTGGCTTCGCGATGCTGAGGAGGCAGAGCTTGTGGACGCAACACAACAAAATATTTCCGACTATCTCCACCGGCTCGCTACAGAAGGACGATCCAGTGCAACCATTTCCCGCTCTCTTGCCAGCCTAAAGAATTTTTTTGCCTATTTGGTATCTGCCGGCTTCCTGCGGGAAAGCCCAGTTCAAAATGTGCATGTGGAGCGAGGGGAGAAGAAACTGCCCCAGATTTTAACTGGGCGTGAGGTGGAGCTGCTCCTGTCACAGCCTGCTTGCGTGGATGCAAAAGGATATCGGGACCGTGCCATGTTGGAAGTGATGTACGCCACTGGCTTGCGGGTCAGCGAGCTCATCGGTCTCAATGTGGATGATGTGAGCCTGGATGGTTGCTTCATCAAATGCAGCGGCAAAAAAACCCGCCTTGTCCCGATGTATCCCGGCGCTGTGAAGGCGCTGTCCAGCTATATGCAAGATGTCCGTCCCGGTATGGTGGCGGCCCCTGGAGAATCTGCGTTGTTTGTAAACGTCAGCGGGGAGCGTATGAGCCGCCAGGGCTTCTGGAAAATTCTCAAGCACTACCAGGAAACAGCCCACATTGAGAAAGACATTACGCCGCATACCTTACGGCACAGCTTTGCAGTACATCTTCTGGAAAACGGTGCGGATCTGCATGCCATTCAGGAGATGATGGGACATAGCGATATCTCTTCCACCCAGCTGTACACGCAGCTGGTGAGTCAAAACCTCAAAAGCGTCTATAATAAATGCCATCCCAAGGCATAGGGTTGGATGCTCTTTCCTGGAAACTGCAAAAGGGGGAATGACGGATGCGTCTGCTGCTGGCAGAGGATGAGCGGGAACTATCCGATGCGCTGTGCGCCATTTTAAAACACAATCACTATTCCGTAGATCCCGTATATGACGGTCAGGATGCATTGGACTATCTCCGGCACGGTCAGTACGATGGCGCCATCTTGGATATTATGATGCCAAAGATAGATGGTCTGTCTGTACTGCACCGTGTGCGGGAAGAGGGCAATGGGGTTCCCATTTTGCTCCTTACGGCAAAATCTCAGGTGGAGGACCGTATCCGCGGATTGGATATGGGCGCAGACGACTATCTGGTGAAACCCTTTGCCATGGGAGAGCTGTTGGCACGCATTCGCGCCATGACACGCAGGCGGACAGAAATGGTCACCAATGTACTGCGATTTGGGGACTTGTCTCTGAGTCGGGAGGTTTTCACACTGTCCGGACCCACTGGAGAGCAGCGGTTGGGCAGCAAAGAATTTCAGATTTTGGAGCTTTTGATGGAAAACCCCAATCGCGTCATTTCTACAGACCAGTTTCTCTCCCGTATTTGGGGTTATGACGCTGATGCAGAGCTTGGGGTGGTATGGGTCTACATCTCCGGCCTCCGAAAAAAGCTGCATGCAGTTGGTAGTACCGTAGAAATAAAAGCAAACCGGGGGGTGGGCTACCTCTTGGCAAGTCGAACAAAGGGGGCAGGACCGTGATCCGGCGGCTTCAGCGGAAATTCATAGGCATTGTCGTGCTCGCTTTGGGTCTGGTCATTGTAATTCTCCTCGGGTCAATCAATCTGCTCAAGTATAGCAATACTGCAAACCGTGCGGATCAAATGCTACAGTATCTTTCCGAAAATAAAGGCCGGTTTCCAGACGAAAAGAAACCGCCGGGAAAAGAGAAACCGCCGGGGATCAATGCCGATACGGGGTACAAGACCAGATTTTTCTTCGTATGGCTGGACCAACAGGGGAATGTGATCCGCGTCAATACAGGACATATCGCCGCAGTTTCTTCGGAAGAGGCTATGGTTTACGGCCAGCGTGTGGTCAAAAACGGGAAACTGGGGGGATATCTGGATCATTATCGATACGGTACATTTCCCAATCCTGAACATTCCGGCAGTATGATCATTTTTCTGGATTGCAGCACAGAGCGGACCAGCGATCAGTTTTTCCTGCTGCTTTCCTGCACCATTGGTCTTGCTGCGTTTGCAGTGGTTTCCTGCATCACGGCACTCTTCTCCCGCCGTGCCATCCGGCCCATCGAGGAGGCCATGGAAAAGCAGCGGCAGTTTTTGGAGGATGCCGAGCACGAGTTGAAAACGCCGCTGGCAATTATTTCCGCAAATAACGATGTATTGGAGCTCACCACCGGAAAGAGCCCATGGTCGGACAGCATCCGCAATCAGGTATCCCGTATGGATGGTTTACTGCAATCCATGCTGGCACTGACCAAACTGGATGCACAGCGCCCAACCTTGCAAATGGAGCAGCTGGATTTCAGCTCGTTGGTGTCCCAGGCGGCAGAGCCGTTCTGTGTACTGGCGGAGACCAATCAGGTCTCTTTATCTGTTCAGGTAGAGGCTGAAGTTTGCATTTTGGGCGATGCAGCCAGTCTCCGGCAATTGGTCTCTATTTTGTTGGAAAATGCGGTCAAATATGCCGGCCCCAATGGCACGGTTGTGGTACAGCTGGAGAAGCAAGGAAAATTCACTCGCCTTTGGGTGGAAAATACCTGCTCAGAGCTCCCCAGTGGAAATCTGAACCGGCTGTTTGACCGATTTTATCGGGCAGATACTTCCCGATCCCGGGAGACAGGCGGATATGGAATTGGGCTGTCCATTGCCAAGTCGATTTGTCAAGCTCATCATGCGAACATTTCCGCAGAAGCTGTGGAGCCGGGCGCGATTCGGTTCACTGTTTCTTTTGGATGAAATATGCAAAAATGCCATACCTGTGGCTGCGTAACTGCTGCTACAGGTATGGCATTTACAATTTGTTTACGCTTTTTCTCAGCCTGGCTTAAGGTACCGGCGGTAAAATATAGCTAAAACACGGAAACGGAGGAAATCATGAAACAAAGCGGCTTTTTTCAGCGTTTTGAGCAAAAGTACATACTGGAAACTCGTACTTATCAACAGCTGTTTCTGGAGCTAACCCCGTACATGAAGCCAGATCAGTACGGAGTCAGTCAGATCTCCAGTATCTATTTTGACACGCCAGACCACCGCCTGATCCGTAACTCTTTAGAGAAGCCGGTTTATAAGGAAAAACTGCGTTTGCGCTGCTACGGTTCTCCCAAGCCCCAGGATCCGGTCTTTGTGGAATTGAAGAAAAAATACATGGGAACGGTGTACAAGCGTAGAGTAGCACTTTCTCTTCAAGCGGCAGAATCCTACCTCTATCAAAGGCTTCCGCCTGAGGTGGACTCTCAAGTTCTGCGGGAAGTGGATTATATGTACAGTTTTTACCATACCTTGATTCCCACGGCCTACATTGCCTATCAGCGTGTGGCGTTGTACGGCCTGGAGGATGCCAATCTTCGTGTTACCTTCGATTGGAATTTGCGGTGGAGATGCGAAAACCTGCATCTGGATGCCGGCACGGAGGGGCAGTTGTTGCTTCCGGAGGGCCAATTTCTGATGGAAATCAAGGTACCATGCGCAATGCCTGTGTGGATGGCCAGACTGTTGGATACTTTGCAAATATTTCCCACTTCCTTCTCCAAATACGGGGTAGCTTACCAAAATAGCATGGCCCATGGCGCCATCAACAGAAATGTAGAGATATCTATGGAAAACGGGGACAAGAAAGGACGAATCGTTTATGCTTAACGAAATTTTTTCCAGCGTCTTACCAAGTGGGACGGCTGTCTTTGACTTGGGGTCATTCCTGGCGTGTACGGCAGCTTCCCTTCTCCTGGGCGTCTTAATCGCCTGGGCGCATGCTTATCAAAATCCAAGCAATCGGGGCTTCCTTTTCACTCTCGTGACACTGCCCGCTATGGTGCAGACGGTCATTATGTTGGTCAATGGCAGCATTGGCACCGGGGTTGCGGTGATGGGGGCATTTAGCTTGATCCGATTCCGGTCCGTTCCAGGGGGAGCCCGGGAGATTGGTAGCATCTTTCTGGCCATGGCGATTGGCCTTGCAACGGGTATGGGATATTTAGCTGTTGCAGCTCTGTTTGCTGTCTTGATGGCTCTGGTCAGCTTTCTGTTGTCCATCTCTGGTTTTGGGAAGCACATAGCGGGGGAACGCGTACTTCGCATCACCATCCCGGAAGGTTTGGATTATGAAGGGGCCTTTGACGATCTCTTCGACACATATGCAGTACGCTGGGAACTGGAGAGCGTACGGACATCCAACATGGGAAGCTTGTATAAACTGTGCTACCGGATTGTTTTGAAGGGAAATGCAAGTGAAAAAGCATTTCTAGATGATCTGCGCTGCCGAAATGGAAATTTGGAAATTTCCTGTGGTAAAACCGCCGTGCACGACGAATTGCTGTGAAAGGGGAGCTGCAAATGTACAGAAAGGTGCAAAAAATGATATATATGACAGCAGCCGCCATGATCCTTGGCTGTTTGTCTGGATGTGCCACGCAGTCAGCGGCAGAAACCACTGAACCAGAAACATTCCATCCAGCTGATTCGAGCTTTTCTGCTTCCGACTTGGAGGTGGGATACGATGAGTCGGCTGCCACCCAAATCACCTGTATGAACGCCATGGCTCAGATCACTGGAAGCGGTGCAGAAATCGCCGATGGGGTGATTACCATTACCCAAGGGGGAATTTACGTCTTGTCCGGTTCTCTCTCTGGGCAGCTTCGTGTTGATGCAGCCAATCAGGAGGTTCAGTTGGTGCTCAATGGGGTTTCCATTACCAGTCAAAATGGCCCTGCGCTCTGGGTCGAACAGGCTGAAAAGACGGTTGTCTTGCTGCCTGACGGTACAGAGAACTCGCTGACAGATGGTCAGGCAGACGAGGAGGACAAAGAAGCAAACGCCTGCCTTTACGCCCAATCAGATTTGACTGTCAATGGAGAAGGAACTCTGTATGTAGCTGGCAATCGATGTCATGGTATTTTCTGTAAAGGCACCCTATCCATTACGGGTGGCACATTCCATGTCACTGCAGAAAATGATGGGGTGAAAGGAAAAGATGGCATCAAAATTTTGATGGCGGACATGACCATTCAGGCTGGGGGAGATGGCATTCAATCCAACGAGGACCAACTTACAGACTTGGGGTATGTATCCATTGGCGGAGGCACCTTTCAGATCGTCGCTGCTGCAGATGGAATTCAGGCAGAAAGCACACTATGCATTTCCGGCGGTACATTCCATATTACAACTGGTGGCGGCAGCGCCCAGGCGCCTCAGAAGAATTCTCCAGAATTTCGTTCTCTATGGGAACAAGCGTCAGCAGAAACAGAGGGCTCAGAGGCAACTGGTGCGAAAGGGCTAAAAGCGGGCAGCGCGATTGAGATTTCCGGCGGCACATTTCAAATAGATGCTTTAGACGATGCAGTTCACTCCAACGGAACCCTGGATGTATCAGGAGGTGAATTGACCATATCCAGCGGAGATGATGGCTTCCACAGCGATGGGCCCCTCACAATTTCCGGCGGAACGGTACAAATTGATTCCAGCTATGAGGGGATAGAGGGCCTGCAAATTACGATTTCAGGTGGAACCATTGCTCTGAAGGCCTCTGACGACGGTCTCAACGCCGCTGGTGGTTCCGACGAGAATGGGAACTTCTCCCGAGATCACTTCTTTGACCAGGGAAATTCTGAATGTTGGATTCGCATCACTGGTGGAAATTTGGAGGTAGACGCTGGAGGGGATGGAATTGACTCCAACGGTGGGCTGTATATGGATGGGGGGACCGTCTATGTCAGTGGTCCAACTTCCAGCGGGGATGGGGCATTGGATTATGGCTCCGCAGCGGAGATCACTGGCGGTACAATTTTCGCCGTGGGAAGCAATGGAATGGCCGCTGGATTTGGGAATACTTCCAGCCAGCATTCCTTTTTGATTGTATTTTCTCAGCTGGTCACTGGGGGAACGGAATTGATCGTTACAGACGCGGATGGTAAGGTCATTGGAAGCTATACGCCAGCAAAGGACTATCAAAGTGCTGTAATTAGCACGCCAGAGTTGCAGCTTGGAAACACGTACACGGTCACAGCAGGAACACAAACTGAGGAAATCACGTTGACCGGTATTACCACCACTTCCGGCAGGATCAGCGGCATGCCCGGACGACCAGATGGCAATTCGGAGCAGGACAGACCTGGGGGTATAACGCCACCCAATATGGGAGAACCACCCGCAGGATGGACGCCTGGAGATCCGCCTCCGGAGAAGCCGGATTGGAATTCATAATCTAACTAGACGGAATTGAGAGGAAGCCGTCTCAAAAGCAAAGTTTTGAGGCGGCTTCCTCTCTATGGCAATCATTAAATGCCAGTCATTGCTTGGAACACATCAACTTCATTTTGCTGGATGCTCTTCTTCATGGAAAGGCCTTCGTCGATATCCACATCGGTAATGGTACCTTCATGAGTACAAATAATCCGTCCGCTTTTTCCCTGAAGGAGTGTTTCCACTGCATAATATCCCATCTTGGTAGCGTTGACCCGATCCCGCGCCGAAGGGGTTCCACCACGCTGGATATGGCCCAGCACAGTCACCCGGGGATCCAGATCAATTGCTTCTTTGATCTTAACGGCAATCTCAGCGGCACTCCCTGCACCTTCGGCTACAACGATCATGTAGTGTGTAAAACCATTCAGGCGTGCCTGCCGAATTTTTTCTATGACGTCCCGGTCAAAATCAATGGGCTCTTCCGGAACCAGGACTGCGGTAGCACCAGTGGCCAGACCCACATACATGGCCAGGTAGCCAGCGTCTCGGCCCATTACCTCGACTACGGAGCAACGCTCATGGGATTGCATGGTATCGCGCAATTTATCAATACACTCAATTGCAGTATTGGCTGCGGTATCAAAGCCAATGCAATAGTTGGAACAGCTGATGTCATTATCAATTGTGCCAGGAATTCCTACCACGGCAATGCCATACTTGGACAGTGCCTGTGCGCCACGAAAGGTACCATCACCGCCAATGGCAATAATGCCGTCCAAGCCAAGGAATTTACATGTGCTGACTGCTTTCCGCTGCCCCTCCTCCGTCATAAACTCTGTACTCCGGGCAGTGTAAAGAAGGGTTCCACCTCGATTAATAATATGGGCTACGCTCTTCTCATCCAGTTTGACAATATCACCATGAATTAGGCCGTTCCAACCACGGCGAATGCCGTAGCACTCAACACCACGATACAGTGCAGTCCGAACCACAGCCCGCACACATGCATTCATACCCGGAGCGTCTCCGCCACTGGTCAAAACACCAATACGTTTGACAGACATATAAATTGACCTCCTATGTCACGATTTCATACAAATGCTACCGGAGCAGCAACCAAATACATCCTCATTTTAAAGGATTTTTCACTTGTTGTAAAGCGCAAGTTTTTTGTGGACAGGTCCTGCACCTAGTCCGCTGGCTTTTTTCAGAAAGACGGTGCCTTCTTTTTCAAAATTTCCGGCTTTCCTCATAAAAGTGCAAAAAACGCAGATATTTAAGATATTAAGAATGAATTTGACGTGTTGTAAACCCAGTGCTTCTATGGTAAGATAGAAGCGCAACTTGTGAAAGAGGAGGGCGAAATGGTGAAAAAGTTCTTTACGTTACTTCTCTGCATAGCCCTTCTCTTTTTGGGCTGCGCCAGCGGGATGCAGCAAAAAGCGGTCGAACGTGCTGCTCCGGATGTGACAGAAGCGACAGTGGAATACCAGGTACAGGGAAAGGAGAATTTTTTGCTGGATCAATCAGAATCGTTCCAAGGGGACGTTGCGGTCTCTCTCAGTTCACCTCCTCGCGTATCTACCACCACAGCAATCATACGAATGAGCGATATGGTAGATGACATCACACTCTTTACCAGGCAAATTCAAGAAACCTCGTTTTTCATGCCGGAAATCCCAGATGCCGAATCCCAGATCAACGGTGCTTTGCAGAAATGCAGAGCAGCATCCAATGCAGAGGCTGACGAGCTATCGACCCAAGCCTCCGACGCATACACACAACTTCTCACCAATAACAGTGGTTGGGATTTTTATGGCTACAGTTATTATACCCTGGACACGGTTACCAGATTGGATGCCGCTGTTTTTTCCATGACGACGTATTACAGCAGCTACACAGGTGGCGCACATCCCAACAACACACAAGCAGCATTTAATTTTAATGTGGAAGATGGGACGCGATTGTCCTTGGGGGAGATTCTGCTTCCAGAAGGGCAGCTTGTTCTGAAGTCTATGATTCTGGACAGGCTTCAAACAAAAGCAAGTGACTTTGGCCTGTTTGATGAATATGAAAGCATTGTAGAAGAACGCTTTCAGCCGAGTGCGTTGGCCACACAAGTTGACTATTGGTATTTTTCAGACACAGGACTCGTGATCTTTTTTAATCCATATGACATCCTGCCTTATGCTGCAGGCGTGGTGAAAATCGAATTTTCCTATGAAGACCTTTCAGAATTCCTGAAGTCAGAATTCATCCCAGTTGCCCTCAACTCCGATGCGCAAGCTCCTGCCCCAATCCTTCGATTCCCTGCAAACACCGACATGGAAGCATATCAGACTGTCGAATATGTGGATGCAGCTACAACGGATTCTGACGTCACATTCGCCATGTACGGAAGCAATACCGTTTATAACCTCTCCCTGTCGCTGGTCGACTGGGTGGAAGGGCAGCCTTTTTTGCGGCAATCTGTTTATACAGCCAACTACTTGTCCGACGCCAATTTGGTCATTGTCCAGGCAGATGTGACAACCGATAGGGGAAACATATGCTTACAGTACGATCCAGGAAATGGAACAACGCAGCACATATATTTTGGCTTGGTTTATGAGGATGGGTCCTATCACTGGATTACAGAATAACGAAAAACGGGGGTAACACAAAATGAAAAAGTGGATTGCAGCAATTTTGTGCATGGGAATGGCCGTATCCATCTGCGGGTGCAGACAGCAGGGAGAACCGGAACCTTCTGCTTCTTCCACCGCACCAACCACAGAGGAGGAGACGATTTCCACGCCCCAGGTTTCAGAAGAACCTACAGAGCCATCTGCGACTGCTACACCAACAGAGACAGAAGAAGAATCTGTGCCGCCAGCTACGCAGGCGCAGGAGGTCCCCCTGGTGGCAGTGTCACTAATTCCCGTCTTGGAAGAGGAAACCAGTGAAGATGGCACCAGCATCTTCCAGTATCAGTACCAAAAAATCCAAGCGACGATACCAACCGCTCCAAATGCAGCAGAAAAAATCACCAACGCCATGGAAGAGCGAATCAAAGAAGCTTCCAGTTCTGTTGAGGGGGTTTTGAATTGGGCAAAGCAAGATTACACTGGTGATAGCAGCTGGGTGCCCTATTCTTACGAAGTGATGTTTCGCCCAGTTCGTGTCGATTCGTCTATTATCAGCTTTTCCGGCCTTGCATGGAATTTTTCTGGCGGTGTGCACCCCAATCGAAGCCTCATCTCCTGCAGCTTCGATACAGAGACAGGCGACGTGTTGACCTTGTCTGATGTTTTGACCAATGCAGATGTTGCAGAGGCACTGTACTTGAAGGTCATGGATGGATTAGACCGGCGTAGTGAAGAATTAAATCCGGGGCAATCCGTTTGGAACGACGATTATCAAGATATTGTCCGGGAGCACTTTGATTTGGAGCACACATCCAGTGAATGCTGGTACTTTACAGAAACAGGCATGCACTTCTACTTTTCACCTTATGAAATTGCTCCATATGCAGTTGGCGAAGTGGACATTGAAATTGCTTATTCTGAGCTCAATGGAATTCTAAAGGAAACATATTTCCCGGAACCTGCCGCATACGAGGACACCTTCTCCCTGAATGCGGCCCGAAAAGAGCAAATTGATGCCACTCTGTTTCATGAAAATATTCCTGTCAATTTAACAGCAGAGGGCACAGAGATTGCCGTTTTTACTGGTGCCGTCATCCACCAAGTCCAGCTGGAGCAGGAAGCCGGGAATGCCAGCCAACAGCCCAACGGCAGTCGTGTCATCTTTGCAGCCAATCGTCTCATGCCACAGGATTTGCTGTTGGTCACTGCAGGAATCGAAGACATGCAACTGGGATTGCGCTTGACACTGCAAAGTGGGGAAAATGACATCAGATCTTATTCCATTCGCGAAAGTGCAGAAGATGGCTCCATTCTGATAGAAAAAGAGCCGGAGTAGGCGGGGAGGGGAGTAGCGTTTGCTACTCCCTTTTTGGGGAATCCAATTTGGAGATTGGGTTTGCTTCAGCCGCAATTTTCAATTCTGTACTCTCAATATGGGTATATATTTGGGTTGTATTTAAATTTTCGTGCCCCAGCACTTCCTGGACTGTCTTAACATCCACACCGCTAGACACCATCAGGGTAGCAGCCGTGTGGCGCAGTTTGTGCGCAGAAAACTGGCTGGCATCTAATCCCGCAGCCAGCATATGCTTTTTTACCAGCCGGTGGACAGCAGATGCACTGATTCGGTGGTTATCTCGAGATCCAAACAAGGCACGATTGTCTGACAGTATCTTTTTGTTGCGTTCAACGAGATATGCGTCAATGGCCTGCCGACAGGATGCACCAAAATATACAATCCGCTCTTTATTGCCTTTTCCAACTACCCGGATTCGGTCTTCATATACATCGGAACGATTCAGCCCAACCAGTTCACTGCGTCGAATGCCACAGTTGAGGAATAAGAGGAGAATCGCATAATCCCGTTTTTCATTGGGACCAGATACTGCATTCAACAGTGCAGCCGATTGCTCAAAAGTTAGATACTTGGGCAGACTTTTTCTTAGTTTTGGATACTCGATATCTGCTACCGGATTCACCGTAAGCTGTTTGGTACGGACTGTTAGGTATTTGTAAAAGGATTTAATGGCAGAAAGCTTCCGGGCTCTGGCCGCTGGTGAAATACCATAAGATGGAACTGCAGCATCCGGATCTTCTGTCCGATCATTGGCCAAGTAAGATAGAAATTCGAAAATATCAGATGTGCTGATCGTACGGATAAAATCCAGATCAATGTCCCGAATTGAAATCTCGTCCAGTCTGCTGTGGATTGGCATGCCATTTCGCATCAACTTCATAAACCTGAAAAACATTCTCAGATCCAGATAATACTCCGACATCGTTTTGGGAGACTGTCCTTTGATCGTCTCGTGATATGCCAGAAAGTCCCGCAGGATTGATGGGCAGTCAGAATTGTAGTGCATATTTACCTCCTAAAGCGAACCGTTTGGCCTTAGTATAGCATATCGCCCTTCCCAACGCAACAAAATTTTTATTTTGTTGCGTTGGGAAGGGCGTTTGGTTTTACCGGGAAGGCATCGCCTTCCCGGTCTGGTATCTAGGCCTCATTGACTGGCTGAACTGGGAAACAAACTTCTGTGACGAGTTCGTCCGGATTCTGGGTTTCATGGGGACTCACATGGTAAATGTTAAACATTACACCGCACATTTGATAGCCGTTCTTCTGTACCCATGCCGCAATGGCGGCGTCTGCATTGCCGATGGTCTCATAACTGCCATAATGCATGACCGAGGCGACACGAACCGCTGGCTCGGTTTTAAAGCGGACATGCTCCGTATTGTGATATGTTCCTTCTACGGTCATCTGAATCTCGACATCCACATCTCGTTCTTTATACTCGGCATCATGGAAAATTCCAAAACACAGACAGGGGTCACCGGGCTGCAGATTTTGATCCGCAGTCTCTTTCATCAGGTAATGCCACAAACGCCCCTCGTATTGATAGCTCTCCAGGGTATCCCGCACGCTGGCCACATATCGTTGGCCAATTTCTTTAATCGTGACATTATAATCTGCCATTGTATTCTCCTTTCCTAGCTGGGCAATTGCCAGCCTAACGTGCTGAATCTTTTGGCCAACTTCCTCTGTCTGGCTCTGCAGAAACTGATGCTGTCTTTCCAAGATGGCACGCAATTCATGCGTGTTGGATTCGTGCAAAATTCCTGCAATGGCCGTCAAACCAAATCCCATCTTCCGATATGCGTTGATTTTGCCGGATGTGAAGAGCTGTTCCTCTCCATAAATTCGATAGCCGGTGTCAGGATCCACCTCTTTTGGGTGCAACAGCCCGATTTCATCATAATGACGCAACATCCGAACACTGATGTGGGACAGCTTTGAGAATTCACCAATTTTCAGCATTTTTGTGTTCCTCCGGCAGATATCTGCTGTATTTCTGAGCTCACTGATATAATAAGCCCTCACATTGTGTGAGAGTCAAGTCCTTTTTTTGAAAAGGCGCGGAACCAAATGGTACCGCGCCTGAAAGGCATCCAATTCAAATTATAGCGCAAACTCAATGGCCTCCCGCACATTACGCACCCGGATGAGCTCCAGGCCGGAAAGTGGCTCAATGTTTTCTGTTCCGCTCTTGGGAATGACACAGCGTATAAAACCCAGACGTGCGATTTCTGAAAGGCGCAGAGACAAATGGGACACTGCCCGCACCTCTCCGGCAAGACCAATTTCCCCAATGGCAGCCAAGTCCTGAGGCAGTGGCTTATCCCGGTAGCTGGATGCCACCGCTAACGCCACGGGAAGATCAGCAGCTGGCTCGTCCAAAGAAAGTCCGCCAACGACGTTGATATAGCCATCAAATGTTCCAAGGTGAAGACCGCCTCGTTTTTCCAAAACTGCCAGCAAGAGTACGGCTCGGTTATAGTCAAACCCGTTTGCAGTCCTTCTTGGCACGTTGAAGGTCGTCTTTGTGACCAGAGCCTGGACTTCTGCCAATAGTGGTCTGGTGCCCTCCATAATGCAGGCAACGCACGTTCCCGGTGCATGTTGTGGACGGCCAGACAAGAGCATTTGAGATGGATTGGGCACTTCCTGTAGTCCTCCCTCCCCCATTTCAAACACGCCAATCTCATTGGTAGAACCAAATCGGTTTTTCACTGCCCGGAGCAAACGATATGTCCCGTTTCGGTCTCCTTCAAAGTACAAGACACAGTCAACCATATGCTCCAAGACTTTGGGGCCCGCAATGGCCCCCTCTTTGTTGATGTGGCCAACAACAAACACCGTAATTCCCTTCCCCTTGGCCAGCTGCATCATTGACATGGTGCAATCCTTCACCTGAGAAATGCTACCTGGTGCAGACTCATTGCTCTCACTATACAGCGTTTGGATGGAATCCGCAATGAGCACGTCTGGCTTGCACTCCTCCACGGCCTCTAGGATATCACCCAAACGGGTTTCCGATAGAATGAGCAGATTCTCTGAATCCACGTTCAGTCGCTGTGCCCGGAGCTTCAGTTGCCGTTCACTCTCTTCTCCAGATGCATATAAGACTCGGCGCTCCTTGCACAGACAGGCGCAAATCTGTAATAAAAGCGTAGACTTGCCAATTCCCGGCGCTCCACCTACCAGGACCAGAGAGCCTGCTACAGCCCCGCCACCAAGGACTCGATTCAGTTCCCCCATGCCTGTAGAAAAACGTATCTCCGCTTGAATGTCGACGTCTGAGAGGGTTCTTGGCTTCCTGTTCCCCTCCCATACAGATGTTGCTCTCACTCTTCCCGCTGGAGTCGGCTTTTCAGCATGTTCGATCATGGTATTCCAAGCGCCGCAAGCTGGGCACCGTCCTTGCCACTTTGGCGTTTCATTTCCACATGCGGTACAGTAAAAAATCGTCTTTGTCTTTGCCATCCCCGGTTACTCCTTTTTGCTCCATCCGATGGTGGGAACATCCTGAAACTTTTCTTCATATTCTTTTTGATCGTCTCTTCCCATGTTCCTATTATATCATATTTCCTCCTTGGGTCAAGAATTGATCTGCCGCACTTGCAATGACACAGCACAACTTCTTCTGATATTCCGGCGTTTGCAGTGCGGCCTCCTCCTCCCGGTTGGAGAGGAACCCGCATTCCACCAGAATTCCGGTGCATCGGATGTGCTGCATCAAATATACCGATTCTGCCGGCTTGCACGCCCGCTTACTCCCTGGGTTTAAGGAAGCAACCAACAGAGATTGGGTCAGCTCTGCCAGACTTTTACTACCGTCCGTTGGCGCGTAAAATACCTGTGCTCCGCTGTAGCGCCCGTCAGAAAATTGATTTTGATGGATACTCAGAAGCAACGCATCCGCTGTTTCATTGACCATATCCACGCGGTGCTTCAGATCCGATCTTTTCTTCTCAGCGATTGTAGTCCCATTGGTGTAGACTGAAGTGTCCAGTGTGCGAATCATTTTGGTCTTATAGCCAAGGAAATGCAACAGATCTCGAAGCCGTAGAGAAATTTCCAAATTGAACTGGCTTTCCAACTTACCTGTACAGGAGGTCGCTCCCCCATCTTCTCCTCCGTGTCCCGGGTCAATGACAATGGTGACGTTCCGTGGAATGGGCAACGCCTCCGCAATTGCAGTGACCGTCCGAGTCATAATGGTCGCCGACCCCACAAATAAACTGATTACCAACAGGTATACCGGAAAATACTTCTTCAGGAAACGTATTAAAAAATTCATTCTCCCCACCTCCTTTTCAACCTATGCGGCCTGTCCGGGTCCTATTCCTTGCCAATCAGAACCAAGCGACTGGTAGGTGCATAGAATGAGCCGGAACGACTCCGTTCTGTATTCTTTGGAGCAAAAGGAGGAATTTCCTTTGGAAGAAATGAGACCCACACCGCAGCCACAGCGTCAGCCCGCTGCATGCGCCCAACCGGGCGAAGGCCGGCTTCCCTGCTGTGCTCCCCTAGCCAATCCCTACGTTCCGTTCCAGCAAGAGGAATCGCCGAAATATGAAGCCCGGCGTGGACTGGTCCGCGGAACGCTGTTCCCAGGTTTGGACCTCCCCTTCATGGGCATGGTCAACAATACGGAAAAATCTGACACTCCCATGCATGAACTCCAGGCTCTGGCCTTTGCCATCCAGGAACTGGCTCTTTACTTGGACACCCACCGGGAGGACCGGGAAGCACTGGAGTTGTACCGCGCTTATCAGGAGTTGTACAATAAGGGCGTCGAAACCTATGTAAAAGAGTACGGTCCTCTGAACCATACCAATCGCACAGAAGGCGACCGGTATCTGTGGCTGGACGATCCCTGGCCCTGGGATTACCAGGGTAACAAAGACTAAGGAGGTAGGGAGATGTTTTCTTATCAAAAAAAACTGCAATACCCTGTCAAAATTGACAAACCCAACCCGAAGCTGGCTTCCATTATTATTTCGCAATATGGCGGTCCAGACGGAGAACTGGGCGCCTCTCTGCGCTACCTGTCTCAGCGCTACTCCATGCCCTTCGATGAGCTGAAAGGTCTGCTCACCGATATAGGTACCGTGTATCCATCATGGACCAGGATCATCCGCCTTTCCCCTAGGCGAGCATACCACTTCCTCGGCTCCGACGCGCTCCTCCGGTTCCTTCCGTCCTGCGTTGTGATACTGGGCTTTCAATTGCTCCATAGCATAGCGGCACTGCATCTCTGTTAAGGTACCGCGTTCCTGCAGCGCCAGAAGCATGGCCCGTTGGAGAACATAGAAAAAATCAGGGTCCTGGGCTTTTGTAAGTGTCCTCTGATTCTGGATTTCTACCAAATGCGCCTCAATTTTCATAAAAGGCCCTCCTTTTGTTTCAATATATGCGCCGATACGGGATCCTTGCACAAACGCCGTTTGGGGCAATATTTGTAATTTGATTCCGCAATTGTGAAAAATAGAGCCTTCTCTGCCAGCAAAATCCTGTACCGCAAGCCTCCCGCATATTGATTTATCTGTTGAAACATGGTATAATCTCATGCAGAATGCTGCGCATATAGTTGTCAATGAGTTCTTTTTGCAATTCGTTTTGCAAAGAACCTTTGCCCCGCTTTGGCGCACGTGCGGTTCTGAAATGTTCCCATAAATGGTGACGCAGCTTTCTGTTTGACTGTAACTGCCAAGGAGCACTCAAGCTAATGAGCAAAATCCTGATTTTTACCAATCATTCCTACATGCTTTACCGTTTCCGCCTGGAGCTGATTCAAGAGCTGAAAAAGGCCCACGAAGTGGTGCTGAGTATGCCTTTTGTAGGACATGAAGATGATTTCAAAGCTCTGGGCATCCGATGCATAGAGACTTCTGTAGACCGTCGGGGTCTCAACCCCAAGACGGACCTTCAATTGCTCCTTAGATACTGGAAGCTGTTGCGGCAAGAGCAGCCAGATTTGGTGATTACTTATTCCATCAAACCTAATATCTATGCAGGTCTCTGCTGTCGAGCGGCAGGGATCCCCTATTGCGCCAATGTGCAGGGTTTGGGGACAGCATTTCAAAAACCAGGGCTAGCCCAGTTTGTTTCAATTCTTTATAGGTCAGCTCTGAAGGACGCCAGAACGGTGTTCTTTGAAAACGAATGCAATGCAGAAGAATTTCGCAAACGGAAGATCACCCCTGCAAATCAACAGACTGTCCTGCCCGGTGCAGGTATCAATTTGGAACATTATTCCTATGTCCCTTACCCGAACCATGATGCTGTCCATTTCCTCTATTTGGGCCGTATTATGAAGGAGAAAGGCATCGACGAGCTATTTGCAGCCATGCAGCAATTGAACCGAGCGTATGGGAACCGCGTAATTTTAGACCTGGTGGGTTTCTATGATGACGATTTCTACCAGCGCCAAGTGGATGAGTTGGTTTCTGCCGGCATTGCAGTATTCCACGGATTCCAAACAGATCCCCTCCCCTACTATGCCTCCACAGATTGTGTGGTACTCCCCAGCTACCATGAGGGTATGAGCAATGTACTACTGGAGGCAGCCGCTATTGGACGCCCAGTCATCACCAGTAACATACCAGGCTGTCGGGAAGCAGTGGAACACGAAAAAACGGGCCTGCTGTGCACGGTCAAAGACACAAAGAGCCTGTATGAACAAATGCGCCATATGGTTACTATCCCCATTGCGGAACGTAGTGCTATGGGACAAGCCGCACACGAAAAAATGGTGCGGGAGTTTGATAAGCGGAATGTGGTGTCAGCTACGATAGCGGCTGCATTGGGATTAGCACAGTAGGCCGTCCACCACCTGGACACAGGAAACCCTTGACCGGGTGGAATGGGGGTACCGCATAGTCGCCACCATGCACGATCTGGGCGGCTATACTTACAGCGCTCGTTTTTGATATCTTAATATTCAAGAGGATCTTTGATGTGGCAAAACTCATCTTACTATATTGGGGCTGCGTGCTTCTGGTATACCTGTCACAAGTCTATTACCCAGCGGAACCACAACTTACAGGAAAGCATATCGGCAGGCACAGCTTCATGTGGCGAAAAGCAGACATTTTTATGGTAATCGTCATTGCCTGGATGACGTGCTTTTCTTTTTTAAGGACGAGCTACAATGACACTTTAACATATATTGATTCGTTCCGCAATGCTGAAACTCTAGTAGAGGGTTTTGCCAATGGCACCTTTACAGACTGGACCGGCAACCCCTGGTCCATGTTTTATCGGAGTCTGATGCACGATTTAACGAAAAACTACCATATTTACTTCTTCTTCCCAGCTTTTTTAAGCAGCTTTGCAGTGGTCAAGCTGTGCAAACGTTATTCTGTCAACCCGGCATTCAGTCTGCTAATTTTCTTTTCCATTGGCACCTATGTCATGTACATTGCAGCGCTGAAACAGTGTCTGGCAATGTTCTTCCTTCTGTTGGCACTGCCTTATGCCATTGACAAAAAATATGCGCAGTTCTATCTGCTGGTTCTTGTCGCAATCTTTTTTCATACCCATGCGTTTATGTTTGCCATTGTACCGTTGCTTTTGGAAAAACCCTGGGGGAAGGTATCTTGGGGACTGCTGGGTGCTACTGCCTTTGCAATGGCCACCTATGATTTTACCCTGGGGGCGTTTATGGAGTATGCCCAGTCCATTGGCGCTCTGGTAGCTGAAGTCGAAGTTTTTGATGATCACCAAATCAATATCCTGCGCGTTTTGGTATATTGGGTCCCGGCTTTGTTTGCGTTGATTTTCCGCAAACGACTGTTCAGCAGCTCAGGCAGAACAGAAAATCTATTCGTGAATATGAGTATGGTCAGTGCGTTTATCTTGACCATCGGATTGGTACGAGGCGCAAACCTCTACGCCAGAATGGCTGCATATTTTGAGATTGGTACAGCAATTGCTCTTCCGTGGATGTTTCAAAAACTATTTACAAGAAGATCTGCTCAGTTTGTTACGATTGCAGCTGCAGCTCTTTATTTTGGATACTTTTTGTATGAATTTTCGATATCAAAGGACTTTAGCAGCAGCTATTCTTCGATTAGCTTGTGGGAATTTATCGTAGGTCTGTTTGCTTGAAGCCGTATCTAGTACAAACCTCAAAACATCCACTGCCAGGTTGAATAGGAATATAAAACAATGGACAATCACGTGTTACGTCGTCTCCAGCTGACTCAGCTGGAAATTTTGAAGGTTTTCGATCAGTTCTGCCGGCAAAATGATCTGAAATACTCCCTCTATGCCGGTTCGCTTCTTGGTGCAGTTCGGCACAAAGCATTCATTCCCTGGGATGATGATTTGGACGTATGTATGTCCAGAAATGAATATGAGAGTTTTATAAAGCTCTGGAAAAAGGCCCCTCCCCCAGGATACATTTTGCAGAACAAAGAAAATACTCCCAGCTTCTGTCAGTCTTTTTCAAAAATTCGGAAGGATCATACCACGTTTCTCCAAGAAAAACGTGAGGGTGAAAAGTATCATACCGGAATTTTTCTGGATGTTTTTCCCCTTGACCGCATACCAAACGGGAAGCTGAAACGGATGCTTTTTAAGTGGCATTGTATGGAGTACCAGCTGTTGACCAGAGAATTTGCTCCTCCAAAAGCCGGAATCATGATGCGCCTGGGGTCCTCTATGATCTTGGCCTGTACGCCTGAGCACTGCCGAGACAAAGCTCGGCAGAACAGGCTGAAGAAAATTACACAATACAAGGATCAGCACAATTTGGATGTCGTGGCAATTGAAACGATGGCATCTCTGCGTCAAACTTTTGCTCCGGATATGCTGGACACATATGTGGATCTGCCCTTCGAGGATGGAAAATTTATGTGCTTTGCAGGTTGGGATGACCATTTGCGTCGAAAATACGGCAACTATATGCAGCTCCCCCCAGAGGAGGAACGTACGTGGCGGCATCATCCGGTTATGATTAATTTTGATAAAAACTATAGTGAAATTATGGTGAAATAGGTACAAGAATCATGAGCGTAGCATTGAGTGTTGTTGTTCCTGCGTATAATGCAGAGGAATATCTCGAATCCTGCATCCAGAGCATTATGTCTGGAGTATATACTGATTTTGAAGTTTTACTGATTGATGATGGTTCCACTGACAGAACAGCTGCGCTTTGTGATTCTTTGCAGCAGAAATATCCGCAAATAAAGGTGTTTCATACCGAAAACCAAGGACTACCATCTGCTCGAAATCTTGGCATCGAAAGTGCTGAAGGACGGTACATCGGCTTCGTGGATGCAGATGATTTGGTATCCCCGAATATGTTTAAAACATTAGTTTACGCCATGGAACCAGATATTCAGTTAGTAGCTTGCCAGTATCAACGCTGTTTTAGAAGTTCTGTCCATTTCAACGATGAGGAATCGCTGCAATGTCAGATAGCCGATCAGGCGGGAACCGCTGAGCAAATCTTGCGTGGTGCATACGGCCCATATGTCTGGAACAAACTGTACCGGAAAGAGATTCTGGATGCGAACAACATTCGTTTTTTAGCTGATTGCCAAGGTGCGGAGGATCAGTTTTTCAATGCGGCATACCTGCAGCATTGTGCGAAGACTGCCTTCCTGAACCAGAAACTGTATTGCTACATCACAACTGACGGAAGTATCACCAGCACATTCCGCACAAGCAAAACCGTAAACAGTTGCTACATCAGCCTTCCCAGAAGCTGGAGATTTACAGCTGAAATAATGGAAAATATTTCGGAAGAATTGATGGAATGGTCGCAGGCCAAAGCATCCATGTTCTATCAAACTGTCTTGCGTAAGGTGCGACACCCAGATGTAGCTTACATTCAGGAAACAATCAACTATGTCAAGCAACACAGGACTGCCCTGCTCCACTACAGGTGGGGATATAAGTACTATCTTTCTGCGTTATTGCTGGATGTAAGCGATCGCCTATGGGCGCTTGTTTTCAGGAGGGGCGTATGAATCCTAAGATTTCAGTCCTGATGGGCATCTATAACTGTGCTGACACGTTACCCCAGGCTGTTGCATCCATTCAGAAGCAAACCTATCCGAACTGGGAGCTGATCCTATGCGACGATGGGTCTTCCGATCATACATATGAAGTCGCGCAAGCTCTCGCCGCGAAGGATGATCGCATCGTGCTTTTGCACAATGACCGGAATTTGGGATTGAATCAAACCCTAAACGCCTGCTTAGCCGTTGCCACCGGTGACTATATCGCCCGGA
The DNA here is from genome assembly GCA_900544975.1 of uncultured Eubacteriales bacterium. Taxonomy (GTDB): domain Bacteria; phylum Bacillota; class Clostridia; order Oscillospirales; family Oscillospiraceae; genus Faecousia. The sequence continues at coordinate 68,869 of UQXI01000004.1, read as the reverse complement.
TGGACGGCGATGATGACTGTGTACCAGTGCGGTTTGAACAGCAGCTTGCCCTTTTGGAGCACCATCCGGAGTTTCAGATCACCAGTTGCCCCATGAAGCTTTTTGACGAAAGCGGTGAGTGGGGGCAGACAACGGTACCAGAATATCCAACCCCCGAAGATGTCGTGAGTGGTACCCCCATCAGCCATGCAGCCGTGATGCTGCGCAGAGCGTGCATAGATGCCGTCGGCGGATATACTGTGGACAAGCGGATGCTCCGGGTTGAGGATGTAAATCTTTGGATCAAACTCTATTCCGCCGGATACCGCTGTCGTAACATCCTAGAACCGTTGTACCGGATGCGCAATGATCAGAATGCCTTGAACCGGCGCAAGTATCATTACCGGGTCAATTCCGTTTACGTTCGCCTGCAGGGGTGCCGGACGCTGCATCTGGGCGCAAAAAGTTACCTCAGAGCGATTCAGCCCATGATCAACGGGTTGGTTCCAGCAAAATTGAGGCAGATGATTCGAAAAAGGCAACGAGGAGCTGTGAACTGATGTTCAAGATTTTGTTTCTGATTCACGATCTTGGCCAAGGCGGTGCGGAAAAGGTACTGGTAAACCTAGTCAATCACATGGATCGTTCAAAATTTGATATTTCTGTGACGGTGCTGTTTGGCGGTGGCGTCAATGAGCAGTTTTTGGCTTCGGACATTCACTTCCGTGCGGTGTTTACCAAGGAAGTACCAGGCAACAGTAAGCTGATGAAGCTGCTAACGCCGAAGCAGCTCCACAAGCTGTGTGTCAAGAAGCATTATGACATGGAAGTCTCTTATCTGGAAGGCCCTTCTGCCCGCATTGTCAGTGGGTGCCAGAACCCGAACACCAAGCTGGTTTCCTGGATTCATTCGGAGCAACATACCATGGACAAGTTGGCCGGTCCTTTTCGCAATGAAACAGAAGCCCGGAAGTGCTATCATCGATTTGTCCAGACGATTTGTGTTTCACAGTATGTTCGCAATGACTTCTGTCAGCTTCTGGATTTCCAAATGCCCTGTCAGGTGCTGTATAACACAGTAGAATCCGAAAAAATTCTGGCCGAGGCCAGCGATGTAGCGCCGGAACTGATGAATGACGGCAAGGTTCGTTTGATTGCAGTCGGTACTCTGAAGCAGTCCAAAGGCTATATGCGCCTGCTCTCCGTTATCAAGCGCCTGCAAGAGACGCATGATCCAGTACATCTTTACATTTTGGGCATCGGTCCTTTACAGCAAGAGATGGAGGCATATATCCGTCAGAACAAGCTGCACAATATGGTCACACTGTTGGGCTACCAGACGAATCCTTATAAATATGTGAGCAAATGTGACCTGTTTGTCTGCGCCAGCTTTGCGGAAGGGTTCTCCACTGCCGCAACAGAGGCGCTGATTGTGGGCACCCCGGTGTGTACCGTAGAAGTTTCCGGCATGAAGGAAATGCTGGGCGAAAATAACGAGTGGGGTGTTGTAACGGAAAACAGTGAAGATGGCCTGTATGATGGTATCAAGAGTCTGCTGGATACACCTGGCAGGCTTGCTTTCTACAAAGAAAAGGCTGCTGAACACGGCAGGACCTTCAGCACAGAAAACACCGTCAGGGCTGTGGAGAACATGCTACTAAATTTGCAATGAACTGGGAGCGTTTGATGCACACCCGAATATATTGGCTGCCTATATTATAAATGCGATACGCGAGGAAAAAGATGAAAATTTTGGTGATCATTGGCGACTGCATACTGACCAATTCTTCTGCCAACCTGTGTCATACTGCATATATTCGAGGACTTGTAGATGCCGGACACAGTGTAACATTACTCAGCGCAGATGGAAAAGACTATACTTTGGATGAGTCTGTGGCCATTCCTACCGAGGTTGTTCAGTATACTTATTATGGTGTTTCCCTATATGAGAAACTGTCCCTACGAAAAAGAGCTGCCACTGCCGCAGCGGAAATCGCTTCTTCTACAATGAGCACAGCCCATGGCGCCCATTTTGCGTCTGACGTAAAGCACAAGTTGAAAAACTTAATTCGTTCTTTGTATGGCCCCCATGGTATTTATGCGTCATTTATAAAGAAAGCACAAAAATTTAAGTCCAGCGAAGAATTTGATTACGTCTTGTCTATTTCTACGCCACCTTCCAGTCATCTGCTTGCCCACAACCTGCTGAAATCCGGGCATATCAAAGGAAACCACTGGATTCAGATTTGGGAAGATCCTTGGCATAACGATGTCTATGGTTTTCAAAATTCTAGCTCGATTCGGCGCGAAGAACAGCGGTTGTTGTCTTTTGCTGAAAAAATTTGTTACGTCAGTCCATTGACCCTGAAATACCAGCAAGAAAAGTATCCAGAATCTGCCCATAAGATGTACTGGCAGCCGTTGCCATTTTATTACAAAGCTGACTTGGTGCATGCAGTTTCTTTTGACCAGAACTACTATGGTTATTTCGGGGACTACGCTCCAGCCGCCCGCAATTTAGCTCCTTTTTTTGAAGCAGCAAAAGCATCTGCAATCAAAGTGAACATCTGTGGGAATCCTTGCAATCTGTTCCCTGACACCGAACATATCCACATCCATCCGCGGCTGTCTTTGAACGAACTGAAGCCCATCGAGGACAGCACCAACGTTCTGATCTTTCTCTGCAATCGCAAAGGCGGACAGATTCCGGGCAAAATTTATCAGTATTCTGCCACCAACAAGACAATCCTGTTCATTATGGATGGCACACTGGAGGAGCAGAAGGTTTTGCGTGAATTCTTTGGCCAATTTAATCGCTATGTATTCTGTCAGAACACCGTTGAGGATATTACCAGAGCCATTCGCCAGATTGAATCTGGTAATCTGGGGGATGTTCGGAATGTCCCACTGAACGATTTCGACCCAGTCAAGACGATCACAAACATTTTGGATGCAGGGAGGTAAGCGGCGTGGAGGAGCAAAAGATCAGCGTGATTGTTCCCGTTTATAAGGTTGAAGCGTACCTTGACCGCTGTATTCAGTCTATCGTCGAGCAATCCTACCAAAATCTAGAGATTATTCTCGTGGATGATGGTTCTCCGGATCATTGCCCTGCCATGTGCGATGCCTGGGCGGAAAAAGATGAGCGTATCCGAGTCATTCACAAAAAGAACGGGGGCTTGTCCGATGCCAGAAACGCCGGTATGGCCGTTGCCACCGGCGAACTGATGGGCTTTGTGGATAGCGATGACTGGATCGCTCGGGATATGTACAGGCTGCTGCATGAACGCATGATTGCCGACGGCAGCGACATTGCCGCCTGTGGCGTTGAGATGGTCTGGGACGATGGAACGCCCTCCAAGAGCCTGACGCAGTCAGGATGTTGCGTATTAAACCAGGAAGAAGCTATGCGGGCCATTGTCAAAGAATCCTGGCTCAAGCAGCCGGTGTGGTATAAGCTGTATAAGACAGCGCTGATTCGAGACATTCTGTTCCCAGTTGGCAAGTACCATGAGGATGTGTTCTGGAGCTATCAGGCAGTCGCCAGGGCACAGCGAGTTTCTGTTTTGGATACCCCCTGCTATTTTTATATGCAGCGCGGCGGAAGTATTATGGGCGAGGGCTATTCCTTAAGGCGTCTGGACGCGCTGGAAGCCAGAGTCCTGCGTTGTGCATACATCAAGAAACACTTCCCAGAACTTGTCTCTGAGGATCAGGCCAGTCTCTTGCTTTTCTGTGTGTACAGCATGCAGATGAGTATGTTCTACCTGAAAGGGACGGATCAGGAGACAGCAGAATCCCGCATTGAGAGCATTGTAAAGGGCCTGCGACCTCTGCGCTGCCCCAGCGGAATGGCAATAAAACAGCGAATTTGGTTTTATATGGCACAGTTATGCATAAAGAACACCTGTCGGCTTAGGAACCGTCTAAAAATCGGACTGTAAGATCCGCAGAAAGGGCGTGACCTTGTATGCAGCCATTAATTAGCATCGTGTTGCCAATTTATAATGGTGAAAAATATATGCGTCAGAGCATAGACAGCGTTTTGGCGCAGACCTATATCAACTGGGAGCTCTTGATTATAGACGACGGTTCCACAGACCGCACCGCTTCCATTGCCACGGAATACACAACCAAGGATGCACGAATTCATTATTACAAAAACCCCAAGAACTTACGGCTTCCCAAAACGCTGAACCGCGGCTTTTCTCTGGCCCATGGGGATTATCTCACCTGGACGTCGGATGACAACTATTATTATCCAACCGCTCTTGAGGTGATGTACCGCACCCTGCAGCAGCAGAATCAGGAATTTGCCTTTGCCTCCTGTGATGTCATTGATGCGGACGGGAAGATTGTAGAATGCATCATGGTTAACGATTTTGCACGAAAGACCATCGTTGGAAGCAACCCCGTGGGAGCCTGCTTCCTGTATTCCAGAAAAGTCTATGAAACCATTGGTGAATACAACCCCGAACTGGCCCTTGTGGAGGATTTTGACTACTGGCAGAGAATCTGTATGAAGTTTGAGCCTGCTTGCATCAGCGAAAAGCTGTATGCATATCGCTGGCATGACGGTGCTTTGACTAGCACCGCAAAGAAAGAAACGTTCAATCAAGCGTTGCAAACATGTTTGCTGAAGAACCGGCCGGGTTTTGGCAAGCTAGATCACGTATCGTTATACTTCTTTTATCAAGGACTGTATCACTGCCAAAAGAATCTGGGCGAAGTGAGGAACCCGTGCCGGTGGAAGTACCTATTTTACTACGCACTCTATTTCTCAACCGTCCGTGTGCCCAATAAGCTGCACAGAATCCTGAGAAAGAACTAAGTACCTTTTGGGAGGTGCTCCATGAGCACAATTCGTTTATACTATCACGGCGGCAGCGCCAACCACGGCTGTGAAGCCATTGTTCGTTCCACAGCCAAAATCCTGGGTGTGGAGCCCACATTGTTTTCGGCCTCGCCGGATGAAGAATTGCAGTATCATGTGGAACAGACCGCAGAGGTTGTAGAAGATCGTTATATTCCGGCAAAGAAAGGGACTCTTACATACTTTCTCTGCGCAGCAGATCATAAACTGAACCATCATGACTACCAATTTATTCGACACGGGCACAAAGCCCTTTTGCAGAAGGTTTCTGCCGGTGACATCTGTCTGTCTATCGGTGGCGACAATTACTGCTATGCTGGAACGGACAAGCTGGGATATTACAATCGGATGCTCCACGAGAAAGGCTGTAAGACGGTTCTGTGGGGATGCTCCGTGGAGCCCTCGGCTCTGACCGAATCGGTGATTGCAGATTTGAAACGCTATGATCTGATCACTGTGCGTGAGAGCCTGTCCTATGAGGGCTTAAAGCGGGCAGGCATTGAAAAAAATGTGCTGCTCTGCCCGGATCCCGCTTTTCAGCTGGATGACGCGAGCTGTCCCCTGCCAGATGGCTTTGTTCGCGATCAGACAGTTGGCGTGAACGTCAGTCCGCTGGCTGCTGATTGTGGGACGCTGGTTATGGAAAACTATATTGAAATGATGCGATATATTCTAAGCAACACAGGATATCGCATCCTGCTGATTCCCCACGTTGTAAAGCCGGACAGCGATGACCGAAATCCTCTGAAAACCCTATATAACACGTTCCAGGCTACTGAAAGGGTCGCACTTCTGGAAGATCGAAACTGCATGGAGCTGAAAAGAATCATTTCGCAATGTAGGCTATTTGTCGGCGCGCGCACCCACGCAACCATTGCAGCCTATTCCACCTGTGTTCCAACGCTGGTAGCAGGATACTCGATAAAAGCCAGAGGAATTGCCAAAGACATATTTGGTACGGATGAGAATTATGTCGTTCCTGTTCAGAGCTTTAGGAATCCAGACTGCATGAAAAACGCATGGATCTGGCTTTGTAACCACGGGGAGAATATTCGCTGCCACTTGAAACATGTCATGCCAGAATACAAGAAGCGGGCACTGCTGGGCGGCGAAGCCATAAAAAGGATGACCGAAACATGATATGGAAGATGGCCTTATCCGCCTTACTTTTATGCTGCCTGATCAACTATGGGGTGGATCTTTTCTTTTATTTGAAAAATCGATATTGCCGGTTTCATATTGGCAGATGGGAGAATTCAAACTGGAGAGCTGCTGTGGAAAAGACGGCTCTCAAATGGCTGAAACACACACCTACCGTGAAGATCACAGACAATTCCCGCTATATGCTTCTGGACTTTGTGTGCGGCAAATACAAGAGCCAATCCATTCAATCCTGGCAAAAAGCGGCACTGATTCTCGGATTATTGGAAAGCCAGGACGACGCCTCCCGCACTGCAGCAAAACGGGCGGCTCTTACTTTGCTGGACAAAAACGGGAATTGGAAGGTGCCTCCGGTTGCGGTTGACTGCGGGATGCTGTCTTATGCAATTCTGAAAGCAACAGATGACCCACAGGTTGTCAGACCAGCAATGGATGTTGCACGAGCACTGATTGAGCGCAATATAAACGAAGACGGTATGATTTCCTACACGGGCGGGAAAGACAATCCCGAAATGTATGTGGACACAATCGGGTTGGTCTGTCCGTTCCTTGCACTGTATGCAAGGGCATATGGTATCCCCTCTTGCGAAGAAACTGCGTTTCATCAGCTGTCCATGTACCACCAGCATGGGCTGTTAAATCATACTGCACTTCCAAATCATGCGTTCCACATCAAAACAAAGCTGCCCCTCGGCGTATACGGCTGGGGGCGAGGCGTAGCATGGTATGTGATTGGGCTGATGGATACATACTCCGAGCTGCAATCCCCTCTATACCGCGAAGTAGTTTATCAATGGATTACGGAAGCTGCAGAATTTTACGTCGCTTATCAACATACAGATGGTGGCTTTGGCTCGATCCTGCAGCGAGAAAATACCTACGACAGCTCAGCTACGGCTGTGCTGGCATGGTTTTATACCAAGTGCTATATTTTGACGGGTCAGAAGGAATATCAGGAAATGGCTGGCCAATGCCTTTCAAAACTGCTGAAAAAGACCAGAATTACTGGCGCGATAGATGAGTGCCAGGGCGATACGAAAGGAATCGGTGTATTTGCGCAAACATATGATGTGATGCCCTTCGCCCAGGGAATGGCACTTCGGGCAATCCATATTGCAAAGGACAAAGGATAAGATCGGCTATGGGGCAAAAAACTCGTACGGAATATTCTCTGCTTAACATTATCACAGGGCTCGGTGGCTATGCGCTGAATACCATAATCGGTCTGATCTGCCGGATGGTCTTTACCAGAACGCTTTCGGCTGAATACTTGGGTATAGGCGGGTTGTTTACGAACATACTCAGTATGTTAAGTCTTGCGGAGCTTGGCATTGGCAGTGCGATTGTCTATGCCCTCTACAAACCGCTGGCTGTTGGAGACAAGGATCAGATTGCATCGCTCATCAAGTTTTATGGGCAGTGTTACCGTGTAATTGGCGTTGTAGTTGGAGTGATCGGGATTGCTCTCATGCCATTTCTGAACCTCCTGATTAAGGAGCCAAATATCAAGGAAAGCATATACCTCATCTATGGGCTGTATCTTTTTAATGCGGCCAGCTCCTATTTCTTTAGTTATCGCAGCTCCTTAATTATGGCGGCACAGCAGAATTATATTGTTACTGCAACAAATTATGCTGTCACAGTCCTGCAGAGCATTTTACAAATCGTCTGGCTCTTTGCTACCCACGAGTATATTGGATATTTGATTATCCAGTGCATTGGCGGGTTTGTTTACAATATTACGATATCTACGATAGCCAGTAAGAAGTATCCGTATATTAAGTCAAGGTGCATAAGGCCCCTAAAAAAAGAAGAGCGAAACAGATTAACCAAAAATGTGCGAGCGTTAGTTATCTGGAAGTTGTGCGGATTGCTGGTAAACAGCACTGATAATGTTATTATAACCTACTTTAGCGGGCTGGCGATTACAGGGCTATCTTCAAACTACACACTATTGTCCACAACATTGAATTCTCTTCTCAGCCAGATATTTAACGGAATCACCGCAAGTGTCGGAAATCTAAACGCATCAGAGTCCCGAGAGAAAAAGTTAAATATATTCAATGTCCTGAACCTTGCCAACTTCTGGTTTTTCGGATGGGCAGCGATTGGCATTTTTGTCGTTTCCTCTGACATCGTCCATCTGATGTTCGGGGAATCCTATGTGCTACCTGCTACGATCCCCCTTGTGATTGCACTGAATTTCTACATGGTGGGAATGCAAAATGCAGTATGGACCTATAAAAATACAATGGGCCTATTCCGCCAAGGCCGCTATCTCCTGATTCTCACAGCAGCAATCAATCTGGTTTGCTCTCTGTGGCTGGGGAAGCTTTGGGGGCTGTTTGGTATCTTGCTTGCAACCGCAATTTCCAGGGCATGTACCAATGCATGGTATGACCCATATGCAGTATTTAAGTACGGTCTCAAAGAGAAAGTCTCGGTGTACTATAAAAAATACGGATTATACGCCCTAGTACTTGTTGTTGCCGGAGTGGCCTGCTACGGAATTTGTTCGGTATTTCACTTCCCATTGCTCACAAATGTGGTCTTGAAGTTCCTGGTCTGCTGCATCGTCCCAAATCTGCTTTTCGCTCTTTGCTTCCACAGACTGGAAGAATTCTTATATTTTAAGAACTTTATGTGCAAATTTGCAAAGCGGTTGCTCCATCGAGCTTAAGAACGTTTGCCACAAGTGTCAGTCAGTTGAAACATCCATTTTTGTGGCAAACAATAGACTCTTACCTCCGCCCGTCCATCCTGATAGACTGTTATGAAGTCCAGCATGTTTCTATAGAAAACGTCGCTATCTATCTTGCAAGACACTATGTCAGTGATTTGGCCTTGGATCTTTTGTTGCAACTGGATCGTACGGCTCTCCCCTTCCCTGGCCTGTGCAGTGTCCAAGCGTTCTTGCAGAGATGCCAATTGGTTGTCATAGCGCCGGTTCATCATCTGCATCTCATCTTTGGTAATGTATTTAGAAAAGAAGGCGTCCAGGACGTCTTCTTTTTTTTCTCTGATTTGGGCAATTTCGCGCTCCAACACCTCCGCCTGATTTTCCCTTTTTTGTGTATCCAACCAAATTGCACCCAGTGCCAAATCGGTTACATTGTGAATCAGCCAATCGGTATCCATAGAAAGAGAGCGCAGTGTTTTTTTCAGGATATCCATAGCAACGTCATCACGGAGCAGCCTACCCACGTTACAGCCCACTTCGTTTCCTTGGGCATCTATATGTCTTCTTCCCTCGTTTGTGGCCGTACGGCAGCTCCAGCGGCGGCAGAACGTACCATCCTTGTTGTACTTCTTCCTGGACACAAAGCTGGCTCCACATTCGCCGCATTTGATTTTACCGGAAAACACATAGCGGTTGGAATGTCCGGATCCCAGCTCCCCATGCACATTTCTTTTTTTCAGCTCAGCTTGAACGGTATTCCACAGTTCTCTGTCAATGATTGGCGGATGGTGATTCTGAATGACGACCAGCGCTTCTTCTCCGTGGTTGTATTTCTTAGCGTGTGTTAAATAATCCGGTGTGTACGTCTTCTTCTGGATCAAATCCCCCACATACTTTTCATTTTTCAAAATCTTGATGATATGGCTGTTGCTCCATTTGGAATTCCCTCTATATGTGCGAAAGCCTGCTTCCCGCATTTCCCGGGCAATGACAGTCGTACCTTTCTTCTCAATCCCATATTTCTGAAAAATCAACTTGACCAGCTCTGCCCCTTCTGGATTGATAGAAATTTTTCCATCTTTCACGTCATACCCCAGCAGAGACGTCCCAAATACCACCCCCCGCTCCATCTGCCGTGTTTGTCCCCACTTAACGCGGGTGGAGGTTTTGCGGCTCTCCTCCTGTGCAATGGAACCCATAATAGAGAGCCGCAATTCCGCGTCTGGATCCAGCGTATTGATGCCGTCGTTCATAAACAGCACCCCTACCCCTAGCTGACGAAGCTCTCGGGTATAGGCAATGGTGTCCAAAATGTTACGAGAAAACCGGCTGACCTCTTTTGTGAGAATCAGGCGAAACCTTCCCATATGTGCATCATGAATCATGCGGTGAAACGCGGCCCGTTTTTTGGTGGATGTACCGGTAATCCCTTCGTCGGCATAGACATCATACAACTCCCAATCGGGCTGCCGTTCAATATACTCTTTGAAGTAGCGTTGCTGCGCCTCAAAAGAGTTGGCCTGATCATCCTTGTCTGTAGAAACACGGCAATAACTTGCAACTTTGATCACCTGGCTTACCCCACCCCATCACTATAAAATACACACCTTTTTTCGAGAGAACTCGTAATACCACGTAACGGAGAGCGGCCGATGCTATATATTCACTCTGCGAGATCATGTGATATTTCACGGCGGTGCTGCATGCACGTCTCAGGACATTCGATATTCCCCTCAAACCTGCCCTGACCAGGCTCTGTGATACCCTGACCGCCTTCCCCAGCGTGCTGCTGGTGCTGGGTTCTGAGTTTGACCAACGGTGGGACGTACAATATTATTCTAGTCTTGGGCATTTTGTTTATTCCAAGCTTTACCTGTGTGGTGCGGGCAGAATCTTCCAGATGCAAAGCACAAAATGGTGTGAAGAGCGTCCAATGGATGGGGGCTGGCAACCTGCGGATCATCACACTGCACATTCTCCCCAATGTGGTGTACTGCTGCCCACCATTACCAGCTGCTTGCTGTAGCCGAATAAGAAATTGTGTCACACCCAAAACCACTTTCTCTACGCGCGTATATTGATTTTTTTGTTGAAACATGATAAAATTTGATCCCGGACGCAGCCCGCTGGGCGGCAGACACGGTATTGCATAAGCGTTCAGAAACATACGCATCCACATTGGAGGAGAACATACATGTACCGGCACATCATCAAGCGGCTGATCGACTTCGTCCTATCGTTTGTGGGACTGATTCTCCTGGCCATTCCCATGCTGATCTTTGCACTCATTGTGAAACTGGACTCTCCTGGTCCGGTGCTGTTCTGGCAGAAGCGGGTCGGCATTCAAAAGAAGACCTTTATGATGCCAAAATTCAGAACCATGTACACCAGTACTCCGGCCAACATGCCAACCCATCTGCTCGCCGATCCCCAGAAGTGGATCACCCGTTCCGGCGTTTGGTTCCGTCGCCTGTCGATTGACGAGCTGCCCCAGATTCTGTGTATTCTCACCGGGAAGATGAGCATTGTTGGCCCCCGGCCAGCTCTGTGGAATCAAGACGACCTGATTGCGCAGCGGGATCAATATGGCGCCAATGATGTCCGGCCTGGCCTCACTGGTTGGGCGCAGATCAATGGCCGCGATGAATTGGAAATCACAGTGAAAGCCCGGCTGGACGGCGAATATGCTCAAAAGCTCAGCTTCCTGTTTGACTGTAAATGCTTCTTCGGCAGTATTGGAAAGGTATTGAAGCACGATGGCGTCGTAGAAGGCGGCACTGGCACTCTGCATGAGGAGCGGGAAACAGTTGGGAAATGAGCATCTCCTCCGTCAATCTCTCAAAAGAACACTATTATGGATCAATCCTCCAATCAAGGCTTCCCTTGATTGGAGGATTTGAATTTTTGTATGTATCTGCCAGTTCCAATGATCAATTCAGGTGTCGTGTTTCTTTCCGATCTTTGGAGCGGTCAAGTCAAAGCTATCTTGAATCAGTCGGAGAATGTCCTCCCGCTCCATACTTCCATCCAAGATGATGCTGATCCAGTGCTGCTTATTCATATGGTATCCCGGTACCACTGCCGGAAAAACCTGTCTCCAGAAATCGCCCTGCACAGGGTCCGCCTTGACATTGATCCAGATGTAATGTTCCCGCTCAAAGATCAGCGCAAAGATCTTCCGATTGGCTTGGTGCCGAATCGCAGTCCAATTGTCATCAAATGGGTAATCCTCATAGACAAAGGGCAACTGCAGGCAAGCCTCCACAGCCTCTTTTCTGGTTGTCACAAGCGTCCCTCCCCAGCACCGTTCCAATCTCGAAACCGCAGGTCTTTCAAGTATGCCTTTCGTTCGTCTGAAATCCGGTAACTCTCCACGGCCTTCTGAATGGTCTTACGGTGTGTCCAAGGTTCCAGGCGGCATTGCTGCACATAGGGAAGCGCCGCATCCCATTGCTTGGCCAGGGCGGTTGCAAAATACCATGCAATCATCATATTGACGTAATATTCCTCACTGTGAATGGCTGCCACCCAGTCCAGATACTCCGGCTGGAACTCCCCGTCCAGGTAAAAGGTCATCAGCATTTCAATACCGAATCGGACCGTATATGGGTGCTCCGACGCCATCCAGATCTGAATTTGAGTCAGCAGCTCCGGTAGATGCTTCCGAAAGACATTCGGACGCATCAGATCGCAGGTAGCCCAATTGTCCACATAAGGGAGAAACGCATCCAAGGCCAGAATTGCCTGTCGGTAGTCTTTCATCGTTTCAATCAAAAACCCGTGGAGATTATTTTCCTCGTAGTACCGGTGGGGCAACGCTTGCAAAAATTCCGCAGCTTCCGGTGTCTTGGCAAAGTCCTTCGCAAATTTTCGCAGTGCTGGCGTCCGGACGCCAATGATGGTTTCCAGAGGCACCGTCGGAATCAACTTACTTTGAAACTTCCGATATGGCAGATCCTGCATGTCCCAAAGCCTCACCTGTACCGCTTTTACGATTTCATTCATATCAGCACCCCATTGCAGTGATCCACTTCATGCTGTATAATCTGGGCAGTCCACCCCCGAAAGGTTTTCCGTCTGATTTGAAATTGCTCATTTTGGTATTGCACTTTCACCGCGCGATACCGTTTTGTTTTTCGCAGCCCAGTCAGAGACAAGCAGCCCTCCTCGGTCTCAAAGGGCTCCCAGCACTTGACGATCTCCGGATTGAACATCACCATATACTCGCCATTGTCATCAAAAGCAATGATCCGTTTGGCAACACCAATCATATTGGCCGCCATACCCACACAGCCATCTTGATGGGCAGCCAGCGTATCCAATAAGTCCCGCGCAACATCCAGATCCTCTTCCTTCGCAAAATCGGATTTTTGCGCCAGAAAAATGGGATCCTTCACAATTTCCCTGATCATATCGCTCCTCCTCAAGGCGCCTTTCTGCACTGCAGCATGTTTCTTTTTAATGCTACCGTGAGAGAAAATCGCTTCACTTGCCCATCTATAAAGTCTATGGATATGATGTCTCCCTGCACATTGGCAACCACCCCAAGGCCAAATGTTTGATGCTCCACCAAGGTACCTGGTTTCATGTTTTCTGGGACCTCCTGTGTTGGAATCCGCTGCTCCGCAGAAGCCTGGAGAACGGCAGCTCCCCTCGGGTCAATCTTTTGCCGCAGATTCTCCGTCTTTGGTTGCTTGGGCACCAGTTCCTCTATGAAAGTCGCATGGAGTGCTGGAGATTGAAAGCGAAAGAGATTCAGTCTTTGCTTGGCTCGGGTCATACCCACATAGAACAGTCTTCGTTCCTCTTCGTAGGCCAGACGCTCCTCCCCGTTGTTTCCCGTTTTGCTGGGAAGACATGCTGGAAAAATATGATCTGCGACATCCATCAAATAAACCGTTTCATACTCCAGGCCTTTGCTGGAGTGAATGGTGGATAGAATCAACGGGCAATCAGAGCGGGGATCCCCTTCCTGCACAATGGTCGCCAACTCCTCCAGCCGGTCCAATAAACGCTGCGGGTTGGGCTCTGATGCGCCAATGGCCTCTAAAATCGCGATTTTGCTGGTGTCGGCATCCCGGCCCTCTAAGTAGTCCCCATAACCCAAATAATGTACCAACCGATAAACTGCCCGATCCGCTGGTTCATTGCGCAGATTGTTCAAGTGGGTGTACAGTGCCTTACATCTGGTGCGGGACCAGCGGGAGAGTTCCGTGGATTCCGCTAAAATTTCCAGAATGGCGCCGCCTCCCTGCCGGACTGCTGCTTCTGCTGCCGTTTTCGTAATTCCTGCGCTCAGCTTATAGTAAATTCTTAAAAACAGCTCCCCGTTTTCCCCATCCCAGGCAAACCGAATGATGTCTGAAATGTCCCGGACAATCCAGTGGGTAAAAAAGGACGTGTCAAATTGACGGCAGCGATACCCTATGCCAGCCCGGCTCATCAGATCAATCAGCGGCAACGCACTGTCATTGTTTCGGTAGAGAATCGCCGTCTCTGACTGACAGGTTCTGGCCACCTGCTCCAGATAGCGGTATTGCGCCTTTCGGTCTTTGACCTCAATGACCCGAATATCCGCCCCAGAGCCACGGACCGGAACCATGTGCTTGGGATGACGGTTTTGATTGCGCTGAATGAACCGGTCTGCCGCCTCTACGATTTGGGCTGTAGAACGGTAATTCTGCTCCAACATCAACACCGTTGCATGGGGATGTACCTGGTCAAATTCCAGCAGCGCCGTGGGGTAAGCAGCGCGAAATCCGTAGATACTTTGGTCCTCATCGCCTACCAAGAACAGATTTTCGCTTCCTTGGGCAATCAGGCGGATGATCTGATGCTGAATTTTAGAGGTGTCCTGCGCCTCATCTACGCAGAGATAGGGATACTTTTCTTGAAAAAACTTCAAAATTTCCGGGAATTGCCTCAAAATTCGGTATGCGTAAACCATTTGATCGTCGTAATCCATCTGACGGTGCTGCCGCAAGCGGCAGCAGTACTCCCGGTAAATCGGCCCCAGTTTCATGTCTTCCACATGCAGCTCGTCAATCTCCGCATCAGATAGCTGCATATTTTTGATATAAGTAATCCAGGTGCGGATGATTTTTACGGTGCTCTCTGTGGCAAACACATGGTTGATCTCATGGCAGATCTCCCGAATCATGGCAGACAACTTTCCCTCGTCGGTCACCAGGTCAAAGGACTTTCTCCCCAGACTCCGTTCATAGTGTTGAATGATCCTGGCTGAAACGCCGTTGATGGTGCGAAATTCCATTCTGCCAGCCAGATCGCTTCCAAACAGGCCGGCAAACCGTTCCCGCATGTCCGCTGTGGCCGCGACGGTATAGGTCATGGTGAGAATCTGCTCTGGGAGGATCCCCTGACACAAGACCATATAACCCAACCGGGTGACCAATACCGTGGTTTTTCCGCTGCCTGGGACTGCCAGTAGTAGCACCGGACCATGGACTGCGCGGACGGCTGCTTCTTGCTGAGGGTTCAGTCCACTGGCATATTGGGTTTTAAAATCAGAATAGTTCATAACTCTTTTTTAATCCTCACAGATGACGCAAACGGTCCAAGATCACCTGGTCCGCAGGGCAAAAATCATACTCCTGGATCTCTTCGACCGTGATCCAGCGGATATCGCAATGCTCCAGCTTCTGTGGAATGCCCTCTGCAATGGATGCGTGAAACAGGGTCAGATGGACCGTCAGATCCGGGTACGTGTGTACCACATCCATAAACACATCCCCCACTTCCACCGTCACTGCCAGCTCCTCCCTGCACTCCCGGACCAACGCCTGCTCTTTCGTCTCGCCGGGCTCCACCTTGCCGCCTACGAACTCCCATTGAAGTCCCCGGGCTTTGTGCGCCGGTCGCTGGCAGGCCATGAACCGATCGCCTTGCCAAATCAGTGCAGCCACCACCTCTGTCATGGTGTGATTGTCATGATTTTTCATTTGCAAACCAATTTGCCTCCTTGATCCAACCCAGCAGTTCCTGATCCATCTCCTGAGGCTGCTCGATCAATATATGGTGGGTCCAACGATTGGGGTATGGTTCTGAGACATGTAAAATCCGGTCAGAATCTAGACGGTGGGACAGTCCAAAGGACACCAGGATTCCAACGTCTTTTTTCCGCCGGGGATGGGACACAAACGCAAAACCATACCGCCCAGCAAACGTAATCTGGGTTTTCTGAACTTTGATCTGAACTTGTCCCACCTCTGCCAGCAGCTGGCGGCGAAACAGCTCATACAGCGCCAGCGCCTGTGGCCTTCCCGCAAAGAACAGGTATTCCTCCGGCTCCATGATCATATCAATCTGGTGCATCGCCAGCACCACCCCCATTTCAATTCCTACAGCTTTTTCACAAAACAAATGATCCGATTTGCCTCAGAAAATCCCATGCGAAGATGAAATTGCAGGCTGTCATCGTTAAAAAGCTCGCAATCACTGGCAAACTCGATACACCCCTGCTCCCTGGCCCAATGCTGACAAGCTTGCAGCAGCTGCTTGGCCAAGCCCTGGCGCCGAAATTCCGGCCGTACCAGGATCCCTTCCAGATAACCTACAGGCGTAGATGCGGTCCCCTCCACATAGTCCCGCCTCAGCTGGCACTGGGCAAAACCCGCTGGCGCTTCCGCTTCATACGCCAAAAAACAGGCGGATCCTTTGTCGTTGAGTTGTTTTACAAAGTCAGCGGTAAGTTCCTTCAGATCATGTCCATCCCATAACAACTGCGCCAGACCTGCCAGAACTTCCCCATCTTCCACAGTGGCTTTTTTAATTTTCATACTACTTGTCCTCCTAACATCCACGCGCCCCAAAACGTCAGACGCTTTTCACTGCATCGCCCACCAAGCGCCTGTGGGGCTTGGCAACAAGTTCCATTGTGACTCCGCTCTGGGTACAGAGGAACTGGGACACCTGGAGATGGTCGGGACCATCGTCCATCAATTGACCCGGAATCTCAGCGATAAGCAGATTCAGGACAGCGCCTTTGCCCCGTACTTCGTCGATCATACAGTAGGCGTTTACCCCACTGCAGCCGCTGGATTCCCCTGGAACGCCGCGTCTATGGCCGTCAAAGGCGACCCGATGACAGACCTCACCGAGGACTTGGCTGCCGAGCAGAAAGCACGGACCACCTATGACAACATTCTGCGGCTCAGCGACGATCCCGATGTCAATGATGTCATCAAATTCCTGCGGGAGCGGGAGATCGTCCATTTCCAGCGGTTCGGCGAGGCATGTCAACTGCTGCGTGAAAAGCTGAATCAGAAAAACGTATACTATATGAACCCTGCAATGGATATGTAACCATCCCACCAAGGAAAGCCCCGCCGTGGAACAATTGACCCACGGCGGGTTCCTTGATTTCCATACATTGGCTATGCACAGCTTCCAAGATCACACAGGGGACGCTGTTCCTTTGATTACGCCTGTGCGGCATGTACAGCCATGGAGCAAATCATAACTGCGGCTGTATGCTTGCACATCCATGCCACGCGACTGATAGTGCAGCAGAAGCTGCGCGCAGGCGCGGCTGTCACTGCCTGCCTGGTGATGCTCCAGGTCGATTCCCAAGTGTTCACACAAGGTATTCAGCTTGTGATTGGGGAGATCGGGAAAGCAGCGCCGTCCCATTTGGCAGGTACACGCATAGGAAACGGAGTCCCGCCAAACAATTCCATATGCATGGAGACATTTGGCCAGCACGCTCATATCAAAGGACGCGTTATGTGCAATGAGCATCCCACTTTCAAAAAAGCGCCTGAGCTCTGGCCACACATCTGGAAACGTCGGCGCGTCGGCCACTGCCGCCGGTGTAATCCCGGTCAATTGTATGTTAAATCGACTAAAGTAGACCTCCGGATTGATCAAAGTCGCGAATTCCTCTACAATGTGATTTCCCTCTATAACCGCCAGGCCGATGGCACTCATGCGGTGATTGGCGGAGTTGGGGGTCTCCACATCAAAAGCAATGTATTTTTCTGGCATAGTTCCTCCCTGATCCAGCTCAGCCGGTTGCTTCCGGCTCCAATTGATATTCCTGGAATAGTACCTGGACCACCGTCTCGTATTGACTGGCGTTTCCGGTCTTCCGCAGTCTCTTCCATATTTTTTCTGAATGGGGAAATAAGCGGATCATATAGGACCAGAGCTCCTTCATCCGCATAACCGCATGTTCCCGATTTTGATATTGGCTGCAATAACCCCCATAGAGTGCGTCATGGAACTCCTGGAGCGTATGTGCTGTGAGCAATACCCCATTGTGAAGACCAGTGATGAGCCCAGGATTCGCAACCAACCCCCTTCCGAGCATGGCAGCCGGCAGAGATGGAAGCGCTTGCTCCATCCGACAGCAATCCGCAGGCGTCCGCAAATCCCCATTATAGCACAGGGGATTTCCACTGTGTGCAACGGCGTAAGCAAAAGACTGCCAGCGAATGGGTCCTTTGTAAAAATCCTGCTGCACCCGGGGATGGACCGTCAGCTCCCAAATGGGATACTGGTTGTATATCTCCAGGAGTCTGGAAAATTCACTCTCGTCCGAGATTCCCAACCTGGTTTTGACAGAAATATGGACAGACGGAAGTGCAGAAAAAATTTGGTCCAAAAACCGCTCCAAAGCCTCTAAATCCTTGAGCATACCAGATCCCCTGCCCTTTGCCACCACTGTCCCTGATGGACAACCCAGATTGAGATTGACCTCCGGGTAGCCCATGGCAGATAGCTCTCCAGCAGCCCAAATAAAGTCCTCCGGGTATTTGGTCAGCAGCTGCGGAACCAGAGGCACACCGTCATTGCGCTCTGGGAGAATTTCCTGCAAATCCCGTTTGGAGAACACATGATCCCGGGCCGGTGAGAGAAATGGGGTATAGTATTGATCCACACCGGGAAAAAAGCGTCGATGGAGCTTTCGGTACAAGCACGTGGTGATTCCCTCCATGGGGGCAAAATAATACCGCATATCCAATTTTTTAAGGAAGCAACGCTTCCTCCCACTCCTTCTGCCGGAATCCCACCAGAACCAGGTCCTCTTTCACAAGTACAGGCCGTTTTACCAACATTCCATCGCTGGCCAAAAGCTTCCGCTGCTCCTCCTCCGGCATATCGGGAAGCCTCTCTTTGAGCGCCAGCGACCGGTACACCAGACCGCTGGAATTAAAAAACTTGCGCAATGGAAGGCTGCTGACTGTCTGCCAAACTTTCAGCTCCTCTTCCGTGGGAGCCTCCAGTTTGATGTCACGCAGTGTGTAAGAAATCTGGTGTGCATCCAGAAAGGCCTTGGCCTTCTGGCAGGTAGAGCATTTGGGATACCAGAACAATTCCACGAAATCGTCACTCCTATCACATATTTCCTTTCGTGACCTCATTATAGCGCAGAAAACCCAATTTGAAAAGACACATTCCGCAAAATCTCCCCCAGTCTAGGCAAAAAACCGGACCCATTGGGCCCGGTTTTACATACAGTGGTCGGAAAATCAATAGCGTCCGAAATCCCCGGAGCGGCCATCTGCTACATCTGTGCCAAATTCGTAGTCTTTCCCAGGCAGAATTGCATTGAGGACAATGCCTGCAATGGCTGCAATGGCCAAAGACGTCAGCGTGATATGCGCGCTGCCAATGGTGAAGGTCAGGCCGCCAGAGAAGCCTAAGCCACACACCAAAATGACGGCAGCAATGATCAGATTTCTGGAGTTGGTGAAGTCTACCCGATTTTCCACCACATTGCGGACACCAATGGCAGAAATCATACCATACAAAATGAACGACACACCACCGATGATTGCAGGGGGAATGGAATTGACCACAGCGGCAAAGGCCGGGCTGAAGGACAGCACCACAGCATACAGCGCCGCCAACCGAACCACGCTGGGATCATAGACCCGGGACAGAACCAAAACGCCGGTGTTCTCGCCATAGGTGGTATTGGCAGGACCGCCAAACAGGCCTGCCAAGGAGGTTGCAATGCCATCTCCGATCAGGGTCCGGTGAAGACCCGGACTCTCAATGAAGTTACTGCCTACGGTAGCGGAAATGGCCGACATGTCACCAATGTGTTCCATCATGGCCGCCACTGCAATGGGCGCCATCACGAGAATGGCCGTGAGGTCAAATTTTGCAATCACAAACTGCTGCAAGCCCACCAGCTTGGAGGCAGATACGGTAGTAAAGTCGATGAGCGGTACAACTTCCCCGCTGGCATTCACCACCGTTGCGCCGCAGGCATTGGCAATCACTGCCACAATGTAAGATCCAACCACACCCAGCAGGATGGGAATGATCTTAATCATCCCCTTGCCCCAAATGTTCGCCGCAATGATGATCACCATGGCAACCAGCGCCAGCCACCAGCAGCTGGATGCATTGGAAACTGCAGAAGGCGCCAGATTCAAGCCGATGAGGATGATGATGGGGCCCGTTACCACAGGGGGCAAGAAGCGCATCACCTTCCGCACCCCAACCAACTTAATAACCGCCGCCAGAACCACATACAAAAGGCCAGCCACCACAATACCGCCCAGGGCGTACGGCAGCTTCTCCGCCCCGGTCATATTGGCGTAAATCCCGGAATTCAGGTTGGCCACTGCCTGGAAGCCACCCAAATAGGCGAAAGAGGAGCCCAAAAAAGCAGGAACCTTCAGCTTCGTACAGACATGAAAAAACAACGTGCCAATTCCTGCAAACAACAGCGTCGTTTGGATGGACAGGGGCAGTCCGTAGCTCTGGACCAAAATTGGCACCAGCACCGTGGCGCCAAACATGGCAAACATGTGCTGGAGCCCCAAAATGAGCATCTTGGGTAGCCCCAAACTCCGCGCATTTCGGATCGGTTCGGAATGATTCATAAATATACTTCCTTTCTCTTTGACATACCGGCAAAAAAAGAGGCAACCGTCGGCAGACGATTGCTCTGCAATCACTTGAACTCCTCGTGAGGCCATAGCCCGGCAGGTCATTCAGCAACGCACACTCCTTCTTACCTGCAAAATCATACCAGATTTGACATCAGAACGCAAGTGCTTTTTTGTATTTTTATGCTTCTGTATTGCCCCTTTTTCTGAATAAATCTCCAGGTGCCTCAGACAGCGCCGCGTGCCCCATGCCGCATGCGGCGCTGCCTGTTCCCTGCCTCCATTATAAGAAGAACCAAGAATCGTTCCACACTTGCTCCGAGAACCAATCTCCGGCATCCTCTGCCGGTGTGGCCCCCTCTACGGTGATCCGTACAGCCGTGCCATCGCCCAGTCCTAACACCGTCGCCACAACGGAACGAACCGCAAGGTACAATGTGTCCCTTTCTCCGCTTAAAAATTCTGCGGATAAATCCACCACATACTGTGTGCCCTCCTGGCGTACTGAACGCAAGGTGGTACCTGCCGGGATCACGCTCCGGTAGCCGTTCTGGCTGGTATAGGCCAAAAGCGCCTGCACAACCAGCTCCGGCGGCATCTCGCTCGCGGTCTGGTGAATGCGCACAGGAACCTGAGACAACAAGCCGCTGTCTCCCACCGCCAGGTACAGGTCTGCGTCAAACTCATTGAGACTTTTGCGC
Source organism: uncultured Eubacteriales bacterium (assembly GCA_900544975.1). Taxonomy (GTDB): domain Bacteria; phylum Bacillota; class Clostridia; order Oscillospirales; family Oscillospiraceae; genus Faecousia. Next base: position 47,611 of record UQXI01000004.1, on the reverse strand, counting down.
ACAGGCCCAATTGCTCCCTCTTCATAGGTAAGCGGCTGGCTGAGATCCATCATCCCATACTGGGTCAAGGGCTGTCCCTCTGCATACAGAACCACAGAATCCACATCATCCAGTTGTGTCAGCGTATTGGTCAGTGAGAGGATGGTCATTCGCTGCGCCAGGGCTGTCTGGGGCGCATTCGTCAGGAATTCCCCGGACAGGTCCACGGCACAAATCCCTTCCGTCACGCTTAGGCCAAGCAGCGTGGTACCCAGCGGCATGGTTTCAGCTAGCCCCGGCTCCGTGGGACCTCCGATCAGCTGGCGAACCAAGAAGACCGGCAAATCTTCCTGTTCCCGGCCCACAGTGATTTCTTCCCCAATGAGGTACCGGTTATCGGTATCCGAAAAATACAGCGTATAAGGAGCATTGACCAGATTGGCGCTGCTGTCCTCCATGAGAAAATGGGTCCGGTTCAACACAATCTCTTCTTTTCCATCCAACTGACGCCCCACAGCGCGAATAGACACAGATTCCACACCGGAGCATTCCAGGCAGGTCCATGTAATACAAGCGCACGCCAACGTCAGATCTACACCGGACAAATTAGCCAGCTCTTCGGACATGCAAAGCTGCAGCTGAGTCCCCACCCGCTCCGCAGATACCACAGAGACCGAGCGCTGAAAGGGAGCAACCAGTTCTTGAGAAACCGGTCCCTGCAAATACTCCGTCAGGATCCACACATAGTCTGACTCATGTCCGTATACTTCCCGTAATTCATATCCGGTTGCGCCCTGTCCCTCACCATATCTGGCGTCTACCGTCTTATAATAGAATTTCATAGGAGATTTCGGCTGGTCCGCAGCCATCTGCCTGCCGCAGCCAAAACACCCGATCAGAAGGCACAGGCTCAGCAATAACCCAGGCCACCGTTTGCTCATACATCCGCCTCCATATCAAATGCCGGAAACACAACCGTAAAGCAGGTTCCCCCCTCCGGCCGCGGCGCAACTGAAATCACGCCATAATTTCGCAAAACCATGTCATGGACAATGGAAAGGCCCAAGCCACTTCCACCTGCCTGTCGGGAGCGGGCCTTGTCCACCCGATAAAAGCGGTCAAAAATATAGGGGATGGACTCCTGAGGAATACCCACTCCAGTGTCCGAGACGGACAAAATCCAGTCCTCCTCCTGGCGGGTCAAATCCACCGTCAGGTCTCCCCCCGGACGGTTGTACTTGATTCCATTTTCCACCAGGTTGAACAGGATCTGATACAGGTCATCCTCAATCATCAAGATGGTAGCCCCGGGGCGGGTGTTGTTTTTGAGCGTAATCTGGTTGAGACGGGCCACCGGAGCCAGCATACGCAGCACATGGTCTGTGGTTTCCCAAATATCCGCCACCTCCCGGTCTGATTCCTTGCCCGCATCCATTTTGGTCAGGGAGAGGAGCTTCTGAGACATGCGGGTCAGGCGGTCTGCTTCGTTGCCAATGTCCTCCACAAACTCTCGGACAGTCTCCCGGTCCATATCATTTTGTAGAATGGAGTCAGACAGCAGCTTGATGGAGGTCAGCGGGGTCTTAAGTTCATGAGAAGCATCTGAGACAAACTGCCGCCTGCGCTGCTCCGAGGCCTGGAGCCGCTCTGTAAGCGCATTGAACTCACTGGAGAGCACTGCCAACTCGTCATGGCCCCGCAGCTGCATCTTATGGGAGTAGTCGCCCTCCCGGATGATGCGGATGGATGCAAAAATGCGCCGCATCCGTCTGGAAAATGCCTGGGAAAAGAACAGGGAAAAGAGAATCACGGCTCCCTCCAGAACCACGCTGATCCAGAAAATGTTCTGCTGAAGCGCCGCAATCAATGCCCCCTGGTCCAGATCATATTCCATCATATACACAGCTCCGATGAGTCCCCCCGTGTACAGAATGGGGGTTGCGGCTTTGCTCTCCAAACGTCCTCCCCAATAGCTGGAGTAAAACACATCGTTTCCCCCCAGTGCCAGAACAATCTCTGGCAGAACGGCGTATTGGCCCACGGCAGAGTCCTCCCCCAGGCTGTCGTAAAACACCAACCCGGATTCATCGGTGACCAACACACGGGTGGCATTTAGATTTCCCAACTGGTCCATGATCTTCTCTGCACTTTCCTCTTGAATCATCTGAAGACCAGAAAACGCCGAGGCAGCCATCTGTACCTTATCCTCCAACGAAGCCCGCTTACTGCGGAACACCAGGTTTCTCATCGTGGTGGCAGCGTAAAGGTTCAAAAAGATCAGCACCACAGAAGTAATCCCCACGTACATCATGGCATACCGGAGCTGCGTTCTGCTGAAGCGCTGGACATACCGCCTAGTCTTTAAAATAGTACCCCACTCCCCACTTCGTTAAGATGTGCTGTGGCTGCGCCGGATGATCCTCCAGCTTCTCCCGCAGACGACGAATGTGGACGTCCACGGTGCGGATATCGCTTCGGTATTCGTAAGCCCAGATGGTATCCAGCAGCGCCTCCCGGGAGTAGACCCGGTTGGGATTGCGCATTAGAAATTCAATTACATCAAATTCCTTGGCTGTTAAGTCTGCCAGCTCGCCGTTTTTATAGGCGTTCCTGGCGTCCAAGTCCAGCTTGATGCTGCCGCCGGTGAGATAATTCCGCCGCTGCTGCTCCTTCTGCTGATTCCCCACCCGGCGCAGAAGGGCACGAATTCTGGCCTTCAGCTCCAGGATATTAAAGGGCTTGGTGAGATAGTCGTCTGCTCCATGATCAAACCCCATAAGCTTGTCCATGTCCTCTGTCTTTGCCGTCAGCATGATAATGGGGACCTGGGAGAATTCTCGAATTTTAGTACAGGCTTCGAGGCCGTCCATTTCTGGCATCATCACATCCAAGATTATGAGACCCACCTCCGGATCCCGGGCGAGCTCCACAGCCTCCAGGCCGTTGGAGCCGGTGAGCACCTGATATCCTTCATTCTGCAAATTAAAGCGAATGCCCTTGACCAGCAGGGCCTCATCATCTACCACTACAATTTTCATGTATCATTACCTCGCTACTGCATAATCCCGCAGGCCTTCCACCCGCTTTTCTCCAATTCCCTCTACATCGCAGAGCTCGTCCAGTGAGCGAAAAGGCCCATTGGTCTCTCGGTAATCCACAATGCGTTGGGCCAGAACCTCTCCAATTCCTGGGAGCTGTGAGAGTTCTTCCACGCTGGCTGTATTGATATTGATCCGCTCCGCCTCCCCAGCCGGCGAAGAATCCGTCACCGATTCAGGCTCGTCCTCTGTGGGACCCACCTGGGAGACGGACGGGCGTTCCTGCTCCATATATAAGATTTTCCCGCCTGTACGCCGGCCAACGAACAACCCCACCAAAAAGCTGGCAAAGATCCCCGTCAGGACCAGCAGGAGTGCAGGAAATTTCACCTTCCCCATGGGCAAATTCCCCCCAATATGCATTGACACCACAGCTGACAGGCTGATATAATAGGACATACCTTTCAGCTGTTTGCTTCATTATACACGATTTTGCCGCAGTGGGCAAGCCACTCCAGAGAATATGATGGTGATGAACATGAAGAACGTGAGAATTTTGAAAATTTTATCTGTTTTTCTGGCAATGTTTTGGGTGCTTCAAATGTGGAGCCTTCCAGCCGCTGCGACAGCGGCGGATCCATCCGAGACAGCTGCTACAGAAGACACTGCCCCCACAGAATCTGCCCCGACAGAGTCCGAAGCCACCGAGACGGCGGCTCCCACAGCAGCGCCTTCCCATGTGGATATGGACAGCAACGCCGGCGTAGACGCTCCCCGGGCCCTGGGCGGACCGGATCAGCTGGACTTCGATGCAGAGGCCCTACTCCTGTTGGAGTTGAACTCTGAAACCATGGTGTACGCCAAGAACATCGATACACGGAGAGAACCGGCCAGCCTCACCAAAGTGATGACCTGCCTGCTGGCGCTGGAGCATGGCACTCTCACCGACACCGTTACCGTCAGTGAAGAGGCACTGCATGATTTGGATCCCTCCGGCAGCAGCTCCGGTCTGATGGCCGGCGAGACCTTCACTTTGGAGCAGCTGCTATACTGTCTGATGATTGAGTCCGGCAATGACGCTGCCGCAGTCATTGCAGAACACATCGCCGACTCGGAAGCTGCTTTCGTTGAGATGATGAATGCCAAAGCCATGGAGTTGGGCTGCACCGGCACCCATTTCGCCAATGCCCACGGCCTGCATGACGATGAACATTACACCACAGCCCGAGACCTGGCGAAAATCATGATGGCCGCTTTGGAATATGAGAAATTTCAGGAAATTTACTCCACCAACCGCTATACGCTCCCAGCCACCAATCTTCATGAAGAGCGGGTCCTGGTTACGACCAATTATCTGATTGACGCCTCGTTTACGGCCGACTATTACGACAGCCGGGTCATCGGCGGCAAAACCGGATTCACCACCCCCGCTGGACGCTGTGTCGCATGCGTGGCAGAGTCCGGAAAGCTGCGATATCTGTGCATCGTTCTGGGAGCCAGCAGCACCGGCCCTGACGATTCCATATACTACGGCAGTTTCATATCCGCATCTGAAGCCCTGGATTTTGGGTTTGAATCGTTCACGTTTGTGGAGGTCCTCTCTCCCCTGGCCCCCATTGCCCAGCTGCCTGTGGCCCATGCCACCCAGTCTGTGGTGGTGACACCGGCAGAATCCATCTCCACCATGCTTCCAGAAGACTATGACGAAAGTCTGCTCAACACTCAGTACCAGCTGACGGCAGAGGCCGGTCTGGACGCACCTCTGGAGGCCGGGCAAATTGTGGGCACCGTTCAGAAATATTACGGCTCTGTCTGCGTGGGGCAGACGGATCTCGTGACCATGACTGGTGTGGAGCGAAACGCCCTTGGGGCGGTCGTGATGCAGGTCAAAGATGAGATTGCCCAGAGCCCCTGGCAATTTGTAGTCATCATCCTGGCTGTTCTGCTGGGGATTTTCCTCCTGCTCCTGGTCTGGTCCGCCTGGACCCGGCGGCGCAACCGGAGACGGCGGCAAAATCGGAATAGGGGGAAATGATTTATGCTGGATTGGCCTCAACTGGAAGCAACCTGCCAGGCCTGCACCCGGTGCGGCCTGTGCGAAACCCGGCACAACGTGGTTTTTGGCGTAGGCCCCAGAAACGCTGACGTGATGTTTGTGGGCGAAGGCCCCGGCCAGCAGGAAGATCTACAGGGAGAACCTTTTGTTGGCCCTGCAGGCCGCCTGTTGGACGACATGCTGTGCATCATTGACCTGGGGCGGCACAATTGCTACATTGCCAACATCGTCAAGTGCCGTCCTCCCAAAAACCGGGACCCTATGGAAATTGAGCAGGATGCCTGCATCGACTACCTTCGAAACCAGGTGGCCCTGATTCGTCCCAAAATCATCGTCTGCCTGGGCCGCATTGCCGCCCTGCGCCTGATTCGCTCCGATTTTCGCATCACCCGGGAGCATGGCCAGTGGGTAGAAAAACGGGGCGTCTGGATGACCGCCATTTACCACCCTTCTGCCCTCCTCCGAGACACCAGCAAACGGCCGGAAACCTTCCGGGACCTCAAGAGCATTCAACGGAAGATCCAGGAGCTCCAGGCCAATATCGCTCTGTAATCCAGACTGTCCTCCATGGGTTCCACCATGGGGGACAGTTTTGCAGGAACGGCAGCCTAGTGGTTGCCTGACTGTCTGGGGGCGGAATGGCCAAGGCCATTCCCTACACACCATCTCACGATTAAACCACCCCCCGCAAACATCCCGCACTACCTCGGTATTTCACCGTAGGGGCGGACCCATGTGTCCGCCCAGCGGAAACACCTTCCGCTTTCCTCCATCCGAGGCGAATGCGTACCACCTCGGTTTACGGGGAAATGGAACTTTTTGGGAACATATTCCCTTTGTTCCCCACGTTCAGCCAATTCAAACTGCCCACCATGGGTGGACACATGGGCCCGCCCCTACGCACAGATGGGGAAGGATTGCAAGGACGGGAATCTTCTGGTGGACTGGCTGCCTGCGAGGCGGAATGGCCAAGGCCATTCCCTACGAGCCCGGATATCCTGCACCATCTCGCTGCTTCACTGTAGTGGCGGACCCATGTGTCTACCCGGCGGAGACGCCTTCCGGTTTTCTCCATCTGGTGCGAATGCGTATCATCTACCGTCCAGGAGACCCGTGGCGGCGCCCCAGGCTATGGCTTCTTTCACAAAGTTGCGAATCTTACCGGCATCTTTGAAGATGGAGAGGTCACCACCAGTTTCGGATTGTGGCACATCTGTTTTTAAGCAAGCGGAGCTTTTGCCGATGTACTATGCCCCCAAGCTACTGGTGCGGTACTGAATGGCCTCTGCCAAATGCTGGGGCTGAATTTCGGCGCTGCCGTCCAGATCGGCAATGGTGCGGGCCACCCGGAGGATGCGGTCGTAGCTCCGGGCGGTCAGCCCCATGGACTGAAACGCCGCCTGCATCAGGTTGGCACAGCCATCATCCAAGGTACAGAAGAGCTGCGTCTGGGCAGGCGTCATTCTGGCGTTACACTGCACCGTCGCCTGCTGAAAGCGCTGATGCTGAAGCTTCCGGGCGGCGTTGACCCGCTGGCGAATGGCTTCGGAAGACTCCGCCGGATCCTGCCGCCGGAGATCCTCATACTGTACTGCCGGAACTTCCACAATCAGGTCAATCCGGTCCAGAAGCGGCCCGGAAATCCGGCTTTGATAAGCCTCCACCGCCCCCTGGGAGCAGATACACCGGCCCGACGGATCCCCATACCAGCCGCATTTGCAGGGGTTCATGGCGCACACCAGCATAAACTCCGAGGGATAGGTTACGGCGCCGCTTACCCGGGAGATGGTGACCTGGCCATCCTCCAGGGGCTGGCGCATCATGTCCAGGGTGTCTTTTTTAAACTCCGGCAGCTCATCCAGAAACAGCACCCCCTGGTGTGCCATGGAGATCTCCCCTGGCCTTGGATTGGAGCCGCCTCCAGCCAGCCCCGCAGAGGAGATGGTGTGATGGGGGCTACGGAAAGGCCGCTGCTGCACCAGGGGCTGCTGCCGGGTCAGAAGACCGAGAACGGAATAGACCTTGGAAACCTCCAAAGACTCCTCCCAGGTCATATCCGGCAAAATGGACGGCAGCCGCTTACTGAGCATACTCTTTCCGGAGCCTGGCGGACCGATGAGGAGCACATTGTGCCCCCCGGCTGCGGCGATTTCCAGCGCCCGCTTCACATTCTCCTGCCCCTTGACATCCTGAAAGTCCAGGCCGGCGGAAACGCTGCCGCCAGGCGTCCAGAGCGGTTCCGGGGCAATGGCCCGTTCCCCATTCAAATGCTCCGCCAGCTCCTTCACCGCGGACACCGGAATTACCTCCGGCCCCCGGGCTAAGGTGGCCTCTGCCGCATTTTCCGCCGGGACAAAGAGGGTGCGGATCCCCGCCTCTCTGGCAGCCAAGGCCATTGGCAGTACCCCAGAGACCGGCCGCAGCTTCCCCTCCAGGCTCAGCTCTCCCAAAAAGGCCTGATCCCGCCCCGGCGCTTTCACCAACCTGGACGCCGCCAGAAGGCCCAGAAGAATGGGCAGATCATATAGAGTTCCCGTTTTTTTCATCCCGGCCGGAGCCAGATTTACCGTAATGCGGCTCACGGGAAATTGGAAGCCGCTGCTCTTCGCCGCTGCCCGCACCCGTTCTCTGGACTCCTTGACGGCTGCATCCGGCAGACCCACAATTTCAAATGCGGGAAGTCCATTGGAAATGAAGCACTCTGCCGTCACCGTATATCCAGACACCCCGGTCAGCCCAAGAGAGCGCACACAACAAATCACAATATCACCTCATGTTCGCCTTGATTTACACATATCATACAACATCCGTCCTAAAAACACAAACCCTTCTTTGCGCAGAAGCGGCTTTTTCGGGAATTTGTGCAAAACCTCCCGAAGCATAGATTTTTCCGATTTACAAACGGGGGATTTGGTGCTATGATATATGCGTCACGATTTGAATACTTTTAGGAGGTATTTCACTTTGGCAAGAAAATTCAAGACCATGGACGGCAATACTGCTGCCGCTCATGTCAGCTACGCATTCACGGAAGTAGCTGGTATCTACCCCATTACTCCCTCCAGCCCCATGGCTGACAATGTGGACCAGTGGTCCGCTGCCGGCCGGAAAAACATCTTTGGCAACCCCGTGAAGGTTGTGGAGATGCAGTCCGAAGCCGGCGCTTCCGGCACGGTACACGGCTCTCTGGCTGCTGGCGCTCTGACGACGACTTATACCGCTTCTCAGGGCCTGCTGCTGATGATCCCCAATATGTATAAGATTGCCGGTGAGCTGCTGCCTGGTGTGTTCCATGTTTCCGCCCGTACTGTATCCACCCAAGCGCTGAACATCTTCGGTGATCACTCCGACGTGTACGCCTGCCGCCAGACCGGTTTTGCCATGCTGTGCGAGACCAACCCCCAGGAAGTCATGGACCTGAGCGCCGTGGCCCACCTGGCTGCCATTGAGGGCCGCGTTCCCTTCATCAACTTCTTCGACGGTTTCCGGACTTCCCACGAGATCCAGAAGATCGCCATCTGGGACTACAGCGACCTGAAGGAAATGTGCAACATGGACGCTGTGGAGGCGTTCCGTCAGCACAGCCTGAACCCCGAGCGCCCCGCTATGCGTGGTTCTCATGAAAACGGCGACATCTTCTTCCAGCACCGCGAGGCCTGCAACAAGTACTACAATGCACTGCCCGCCGTGGTGGAGAAGTACATGGACAAGGTCAACGCCAAGCTGGGCACCGACTACAAGCTCTTCAATTACTATGGCGCTCCCGACGCCGAGCGGGTCATCGTAGCCATGGGTTCCATCTGTGATGTGGCAGAGGAAGTCATCGACTACCTGAACGCCCACGGCGAAAAGGTGGGCCTGGTGAAGGTTCGCCTGTTCCGGCCCTTCGTACCTGAGAAGCTGCTGGAAGCCATCCCCGCCACTGCCAAGTCCATTGCCGTGCTGGACCGCACCAAGGAGCCCGGCTCCCAAGGCGAGCCCCTGTACATGGATGTGGTGATGGCTCTGGCCAATGCCGGCAAGACCGGGGTGAAGGTCATCGGCGGTCGTTATGGCCTGGGTTCCAAGGACACGCCCCCCGCCTCCGTCTTCGCCGTGTACGAAGAGCTGCGCAAGGACGAGCCCAAGCGGGAATTCACCATCGGCATCGTGGACGATGTGACCAACCTCTCCCTGGAGGAGAAGCCCTCCCCCAACACCGCCGCAGAAGGCACCATCGAGTGCAAATTCTGGGGCCTGGGCGGCGACGGCACCGTCGGCGCCAACAAGAACTCCATCAAGATCATCGGTGACCACACCGACAAGTATGTGCAGGCCTACTTCCAGTACGACTCCAAGAAGACCGGCGGCGTCACTGTCAGCCACCTGCGCTTCGGCGACAAGCCCATCAAGAGCCCGTACTATATCAACAAGGCGGACTTTGTGGCCTGCCACAACCCCTCCTACATCACCAAGGGCTATAAGATGGTCCAGGACGTCAAGCCCGGCGGCGTGTTCCTGATCAACTGCCAGTGGTCCTTTGAGGAGCTGGAGCATCACCTGAACGCCGAGACCAAGCAGTACATTGCCAAGAACAATGTGCAGCTGTACACCATCAACGCCATTGACCTGGCCATCCAGGTTGGCATGGGCAAGCGGACCAACACCATCCTCCAGTCTGCCTTCTTCTCCCTGGCCAAGGTCATGCCCGAGGCGGAAGCCATCGGCTACATGAAGGACGCCGCTGAGCACTCCTACCTGAAGAAGGGCCGCGATGTGGTGGAGAAGAACTGGAACGCCATCGACGCCGGCGCCACCGCCTATGTGAAGATCGACGTACCCGCCGCCTGGGCAGACGCTGTGGATGCTCCTGTGGAAGAGACTCTGGTCGGCGATCCCGAGACCGTGAAGCTGGTGAAGAACGTCCTCACTCCCGTGGGCAAGATGGACGGCGACAGCCTGCCCGTATCTGCTTTCGAGGCATACGTAGACGGCCAGTTCGCCCTTGGCGCTTCTGCTTATGAGAAGCGCGGCGTTGCCGTCACCGTTCCCGCATGGGACGAAACCAAGTGCATCCAGTGCAACAACTGTGCCTATGTCTGCCCCCATGCCACCATTCGCCCCTTCGCTCTCACCGAGGAAGAGGCCGCCAAGGCTCCCGCCGCCGCCAAGATTGTACCGGTCAAGGCTGGCAAGGGCAAGGGCGTGTACTCCTACACCATGGCAGTGTCTCCCCTGGACTGCATGGGCTGCGGCGTCTGCGTTGGCGTCTGCCCCACCAGCGCCATCACCATGGTTCCCCAGGAGAGCCAGCTTCCCCAGCAGGATGTGTTCAACTACATGGTCTCCTCTGTGGCTGAAAAGCAGGATATCCAAGACAACACCGTCAAGGGCAGCCAGTTCCGTCAGCCCATGCTGGAGTTCTCCGGTTCCTGCGCCGGCTGTGCCGAGACCAGCTATGCCCGCCTGGTTACCCAGCTCTTCGGCGATCGGATGTACATCTCCAACGCCACCGGCTGCTCCTCCATCTGGGGCGGTCCCGCCGCTACGGCTCCCTACTGCACCAATCAGGAAGGCTGCGGCCCTGCATGGTCCAACTCCCTGTTCGAAGACAACGCCGAGCATGGCTATGGCATGTACATCGCCCAGGAGACCATCCGGGAATCCCTGGCCGAGAAGACCCGCAAGCTCATTGCCATTGACTACACCGACGCCGACCTGAAGGCCGCTGCCCAGAACTGGCTGGACACCTACTGCGACGGCGAGGCCAACAAGGCTGCCACCAAGGCTTACGTGGCTGCTCTGGAAGCGGGCGTTCTGAAAGTCGAAGAAGCCCTTCCCTTCCTGGAGACTGAGGAGAGCAAGAAGCTCTTCGGCGACTTCCACGGTGAATTCCTGGCTCATATGAAGTCCCTGCAGGCCGCTGGCGCCACCTACTGCGACTGCGAAGCTTGCACCCTGGCCCGGGAGATCCTGGCCAAGAAGGAATACCTGTCCAAGAAGTCCGTCTGGATCTTCGGCGGCGACGGCTGGGCCTACGACATCGGCTTCGGCGGCGTGGACCACGTGCTGGCTCAGAATCGGGACGTGAACATCTTTGTCTTCGACACCGAGGTGTACTCCAACACCGGCGGGCAGGCCTCCAAGGCTTCCAACATCGGCCAGGTGGCACAGTTTGCCGCTGCCGGTAAGGAAACCAAGAAGAAGTCCCTGGCGGAAATCGCCATGTCCTACGGTTATGTATACGTGGCCCAGATTGCCATGGGCGCCAACCCCGCTCAGACCATCAAGGCCATTGCCGAGGCAGAAGCTTACCATGGCCCCTCCCTCATCATTGGCTACGCCCCCTGTGAGATGCACTCCATCAAGGGCGGCATGATGCACTGCCAGGATGAGATGAAGAAGGCTGTGGCCTGCGGCTACTGGAACCTGTTCCGGTTCAACCCCGACAACCTGAAGGAAGGCAAGCCCGCCTTTATTCTGGACTCCAAGGCCCCCGCTGGCGGCTACCAGGAGTTCCTGATGAACGAGGCTCGCTACAGCCGTCTGACCCGTGAGTTCCCGGAGCGTGCCACCGAGCTCTTCGAGCGCAACGAGGCCGCTGCTAAGGAGCGTTACGAGCACCTGCTGAAGCTGGTTGAGCTGTACAAATAATCCCACTCTATGACAGGGAGGGTACCTCACATTTGAGGTACCCTCCTTTTAATCCGCCCTGTTTTCCCTTTCGCTGCATGCAGAAAAAACGGGTAAAAAGCAATTGCTTTCTACCCGTTTGATCTCTGAATCCCAAAAGCGGTCAGTCCTTCTTCAGATGGCCATCCTGAATCAGCAGTTCCAAAACATGCGCTTCGCGCTCCAGCATAATCTGATCTGTGGGGCCGTGCTCCTCATTGCGGTTCACCGCAATGGCTGTTTGGGGGCTCACAAATTCCAAGGTGAACTGTTCTTTCGCCTCATAGTCATCCAGCTGCTGCGGCACCACTTCAGAAGCAGCATCGCAGATGTAGTAATAATTCTCCTGGGCAAACACAGCTTCGTGCTTTCCCTTTTGAATGCGATACACATACCCATATTCGCGAATGGAATCCGGTATAATGAGAAGCCCCGCTTCTTCCCGCGTCTCCCGGATCAAGGTCTCAGTCTGTGATTCTCCAAACTTGATTCCTCCGCCTGGGAACTTATAGTAATGATACTTCTGGCTGTGTACCATTCCGACTTTTCCGTCACGGATGATGATGCTTCTCACAGAAGGTCTTGTAAAGGCATTTCCATTTGTGTCGTAATCTCTGGTGTCGATTTTGAAAAGAAGGCGCATATTAATCTCCTTTGAAAAATAATATAAAATTCTTATACTACAGATATGAAAAATCTCATATTATAGTTCTTCATCATAGGGGATGTACTCCGCACCTGGGGGCTGACCAGCCCGACAGACTGGGTGCAGTTTCCTGCTATAAATAAACTCCTATTTATCATAATATGACAAATTAGCTCATCTCATAAACCTTTGCAAATTGAGCCTTGCGCTCTTTGGATAAATGATGGCTAACCAAGATCAATGTCAACTCAGGATTGCATAACAGCGTATTTTCTACGATATCTGCGTTCTGCTGGTCTAGAGCGCTGGTACCCTCATCTACTAACAGGATGGAGCGTTTATGGATTAAAGCGCGTGCAATAGCAACACGCTGTCTTTGCCCACCGGAAATACAAGTTCCTCCTTCGCCCACTACAGTTTCAAGACCGTTTTCCATTGCAAGAACTTCCTGATCCAACGCGCTATCCCGCAATGCTTTTTGTATTTCCTCATCTGAAAACGAATCGCCCATCGTGATATTTTCTCGAATGGTAGTATTGAACAAAAAGACATCCTGCGGGATGTAGCTCATTTGCCGTTGAAGCTGGGCCGGAGTAAAATTCCGGATGTCCCTTCCATCTATAGCAATCGTTCCGGAATAATCAGGCAGCCACCCTAACAAGAGCTTCAACAACGTGGACTTTCCACAGCCAGATGGACCAACCAATGCATACTTTTTTCCTTTTTCAAAAGACATGGAGATGTTGTCCAAAACTGGGGAGGTTCCATACTGAAAGCTCACATTTTGGAGGCTGATCGCATTCTCAATCGAAACGGCTTGCGGTTCTGCCTCGCAAGAAATCGGCTTATTTTGAAAATGGATTTTCTCAAAATACGGTTTCCCAGAAGAGAAAGACAGGCGGTGTTTTGTAATACCATCCAAGCCGGTTGCCACACCGCCGGTGAGATTTCCAGCGCCTGCAAAAACGCCAATGCTTACAAAACCTTTGAGGGCCAAAAACATAACCAAGATATCTGTAATAAACTGAGAGGCCACGTTCACATAACCCATCAACCCATAGGCAATGTTCTGCGCCCGTTTCAGACGATAAGCAGGCTTTTCGAGTAATTCACTGGAAGCGTCCGCCTGTTCCAAAAAGTGCTTCTCCTTCTGAAACAGCCGAAAGATATCGAATCCAGACAGCAGATCTTTGAGTGTTCCCACCGCGGAAGCCTGTTGTTCACTGCAATCTTTTCCCCGCTGCCCCAGACTCTTTTCAAACACTTTCGGAACAAACCACATCAGCAGGGAAATTATCAATGCCGCTGCAACCAGAGACCAATGAAGCGCCATCAGTGCTAGGATACACCAACAAACCTGAGCAATCCGTCCAAAGCATTCAAAAAATGGCTTCCATGCTAGGTTTTCAATCTGCTTCACATCATTGGTCAGCCAAGATAGGTATTCCCCGCTGTCTTGTACATGAAAGTCCCGATAGCTTTTTTCGAGAAGTGTCTGGTATAGGTCATGACGCACCTCGTTATTCAGAATCCGGATTGTACGGGCTTGGACAATCTCGCGTAGACAAGATGTAGCAAAGTATAATCCCCAAGTTCCAAGATTGATGCCTGTCCAAAATAAGAAATCGTGAACGTTCAGACAGAAAATAGCATCAAAGGTCTTGATCATGAACAGGGATGCTGTGGCCTGCAACCCCCATTCACATACCAGCAGGAAACAAACTTGGGCGCTTTGAAGCCACTTTTTTCTAATATAATACAGCACTAGCAATCCCAACGCTTAACTTATAAAGTATCTGAAATCATGCATGAAAAAATCTCTGCAATTATCCATAATCATTCTTCTATAAAGCGGGTAGCCGCTGAACGATGCGATTATACATCTTCGATAATCGGAGAAGCAACCCGCTCCTGAGGGCTGACCAGCTTGCGGAAGCGGCTGCGGGACTCCCGGATTTCACCCAGGGCTTCGGCGATGGCCTCTTCCGTCCGCTTCAGGGAGTCATCCACATAGTCGTTGGTGACCTGCTTCAGCTCTTTGATCTTCGCCTGTGCTGTGCGGATCATTTCCTCTGCATGGGCCTGGGCTTCCTTGTAGGTGGCTTCCTGGGAAACCAGCTGCTTGGCCTGGGCCTGGGCCTGGCGTACCAGCCCCTCTGCCTCCCGCTTGGCTTTGGCGATGAGCTCATTGCGGGAATCTACAATGGTTTTCGCCTGCTTCAGCTCACCGGGGAGCTGATTGCTGATCTCGTCCAGCATATCCAGGACCTTGTCCCGCTCTACAATGCACTTATCGGCACCCAGAGGCAGGGAACGTGCATCCTGCACCATATCATATAGTTTTGTAATCAGTTCTTCGATGCCGTTGTCATGCATGGATCGTTCCTCCTTGTGTTTTCATGGCTTGTATGCGTCTTTTGAAATCCGGTATAATCTCTTCCGGCAGAAAATCCTGGAGCTCCACATCATAACAGGCCAGCTCCTTGACAGTACTGGAGCTGAGGTACATATACTGGTGCTCCGAGGTTAAAAACATGGTATCCAGATCGGGGTTGATCTTATGATTGATGAGGGCCATTTGAAATTCGTTTTCAAAGTCGGAGGTCGCCCGCAGTCCCTTGATCACCACGCAGCTGCCCCGCCGCTTGGCGTAGGTGGCCAAAAGCTCTCCGGCATAATCAATCTCCACATTGGGAAGGTCCCGTGTGACCCGCTGGAGCATTTCGGTCCGCTCCTCCTGGGTAAACAGCGGCTTTTTCCCCGCATTGACCATCACACAGACAATCAGCTTGTCAAAGATATTGGCGGCGCGGCGGATGATATTCAAATGCCCATTGGTAACCGGGTCAAAGCTGCCTGGATAAATGGCAATTTTCATTCTACGTCCTCGGACAGTTTTTTTCGGAAAATTGTAATCAGGGTTTTTCCGTATTTGTAGTCCCGCGACCGTTCCAAACCAGGGAAATGGTATGCAAGCTCCTTCCCCACAGGCCGCTCCGTTACCATTATACCACGGTTGCCCAAAATGTCAATTTCTGATATCTTTTCCAGGGCGTTTTCCAGAAAAACTTCTGCATAGGGCGGGTCCAGGAAAATGATATCGAAGGGGCCCTGGCAGCGGGCCAGGAATTGCAAATAGTCCGCCTGAACAACCTGGGCCTGACTGGTCAATCCCGTCCGCTGCAAATTCTCCCGAACCAACCGGCAGGCTTCTGACCCTGCGTCTACAAACACGCTGCTCTTTGCCCCCCGGCTCAAAGCTTCAATGCCCAGCTGACCAGTTCCCGCAAACAGATCCAGCACCCGGGCGCCTGGTATTTCAAACTGAATGGCACTGAAGAGTCCCTCCTTCACCCGTTCGGCTGTGGGACGGGTACGCAGACCCTCTGGCGTCTTCAGTAGAATTCCCCGCGCTGCACCTGCAATCACTCTCATGGTGTCTCCTCCTCTTGTAACCTTCTGGTCACACAGTATCAGTCTTCCGCAGTTTCCTTGTGAAAATACCGATAAACTGCCGCTGCTGCGTCTGCTGGCAGCACAGCCTTCAGCTCTTCCAATGTGGCCTGACCTATGGCAGACAGAGATTTGAACCGGCGCAGCAGCAGTTCCTTGCGCTTAGGCCCTACCCCTGGAATTTGGTCCAGCTGAGAATAGCGCAGACGCTTGCTGCGGAGCTCTCGATGGTAGGTAATGGCAAAGCGGTGGGTCTCCTCCTGAATGGTACCGATCAGAGCAAAGACTGCCTGGGTTCCGTCCAAAGCAATCTCTCGGCCATCTGGCGTCACCAGGGCCCGGGTTCTATGTTTGTTGTCCTTCACCATTCCAAACACCGGAAAGTCCAGTTCCAGGGCCTCCAGCGCCCTCCTGGCCGTCTCAGCGTGGGTGATTCCACCGTCAATCAGCAAGAGATCCGGCGCCTGATCAAAGCCCGCATCTGCCTGCTTGTAGTGCACAAAACGGCGGTGCACCACCTGTGCCATGGACGCATAGTCGTCCTGATCCTCCAGACCTTCCACCTTGAATCGCTTATACTCTTTTTTATAAGGTTTTCCGTCTAAAAATACTACCATGGAAGCGACAATGTCCGTCCCCGCCATGTTGGAAATGTCAAAGGACTCCATCCGCCGTGGTGGCTGAGGCAGGGACAGCATCTTTCCCAGCAGCTGCAATGTGCCGGAAATCCGCTCTTCCCGGCTGGTGACCCGCTCGGCCTCTTGCAGGGCGTTCTCCCGAGCCAGCTGCACCAGTTGCACATTGTCGCCCCGTTGAGGCACGCGAAAATGGGTCCGCCGCCCGGTATTTTGGAACATGAGATCTGAGAACAAATTCCCATCCTCCATCTCCTCTGGCAACAGCACAATCTTCGGTGCAATGCCTCGGGAGAGATAGTACTGCTTCACCAAGCTGGACATCGCTGCCGCTGGAGAATCCTGGTAGGGCTGAATCTCATACTCCTTATCCAGAAGATTTCCGCCGGAATAGTGCAGAACCACAAAGCAGCTCTTTGCTGCCGTCTGGGCGAAGCCAATGACGTCTGTGTCCGCCATGGAGCCCGCCGTCACCAGCTGTTTTTGCCCCAGAGCTTCCACCGCCTTCAGCCGGTCCCGCAGCTCTGCGGCTTGCTCAAATTGCAGATTTTCGGAAGCCTCCAGCATCTGCGCCCGCAGATCCTGGGCCAGCTTCTGATAGTTTCCGGTGAGAAGCAGCCTGGCTTGTTCCATGGTATCCCGGTATTCCGCCGGGCTCCGGCTCAGCTGGCACCAGCCTCGGCACTGGTTCATATGGTAATTCAAACAGGGCCGATCCTTCCCCAGGTCTCTGGGAAATTGCTTGCTGCAGCCAGGCAGCTTCAAGGTCAGAAGGACGGTCCGCAATACATTCTGGGTCACTCCCCAGCTGCCATAGGGGCCAAAATAGGCCGCGCCATCGTGGGCCAACTTGTGAACCACTGTAATTTTTGGATACTCCTCCGACATATCCAGCCGCAGGTATGGATAGCCCTTATCGTCTTTCAGGAGGATGTTGTACTTCGGCAAATACCGCTTGATGAGGGAGCACTCCAAAACCAGGGCTTCAAACTCCGACGCTGCAACAATGACGTCAAAATGGTCAATTTTCGACACCATTGCCCTGGTTTTCGGTGTATGGGCCGCAGAATCCTGAAAATATTGGCTCACCCGGTTTTTTAACTTCTTGGCTTTGCCCACATAAATGACCTTGTTCCCTGCATCCCGCATCAGATACACGCCGGGCGCAAAGGGCAGGGACAGCGCCTTATCCTTTAATTCTTCAAATGTCATATTCAGCCCTCAAACGCAGCAAAACTGCCTCAGAGGCCGCCGGAGGCGGCCAAATCCGAGGCAGTCATCGCCGAATTTCTCAGAGAACATCCCGCTGCAGCATGCCGCACAGGGTGGCAACTGCCTCCTGCTCATCCGGGCCGTCTGCAGAAATCACCACACTGGCTCCGGCGCCGATGCACATCGACATAATGCCCAGAAGACTCTTGGCATTCATCTTTTTGCTTCCCAGTTCCACCCAGATGTTCGACCGAAACTCATTGGCTCGCTGAACAAAATAGGTGACCTGCTCATTATACAGGCCGGAAGTGCATTTCACCACAGTCTGCTGTTGATACATAATCAATCTCACTCCTTGCGTGCAGTCCCTTGGAGCATTTTTATGCTTCTTCTAGTATGATACCAAATTTGCGGCAAAAGTCAACCAAATTCTGCTTCCTGGAGCAGCTCGCATGCCTCTCGCCTGTTAGCCCACAGTCGTGTCCTTCCATCTCTCAAGCAGCGGATGTAAATATCGTTTGTCCGTCCAGTCACAGGACTGTCCAGCCGCGCACATAAGGGCCCTCATCCAGGGTTCATATGTGCTCGCATCCTTTTTTGCCACGGACTTCCGCAACAATTTACATAGAGTTCGATCCACAAACGTCATGCGGCTCTCGTCCCACATGCCCCGCCCATAAAAAAGCGGGACTTCCTGCAGAATTCCAGTCATGTTATGCGCTTTGATCTCATGAAATGCGCCCTCGTCATATGGCGAGGCTCCTACGCAAAACACAAGGATTTTACTTCCCTTTAATTTCTCCATGTTTTTCTTCAGAAACGAAAGGCCAGCGATTCCGGACGCATAGATGCCGCCGCACAATATGATTGTTTCATACTGCTTCACTGCGTCCACCGTGGCGTTCGGCGTCTCTATGCAATCGAAACCGGTCGCCTCCTCGAGCCAGCTCGCATATTTTTTCGTGGCTCCGTACTTGGACCGATATAGAATAACCCCTTTTTTCATCTGATGCTCGCTCCCCATCATTGACATTCCGCTTTAAAATTCCGCAATCGTCACTCCGTCTTCTCCCTCGCCGTATACGCCCAGGCGGAATTTTTTGACAAACTTATTCCGGCGCAGCTCCTCCTGGACGGCGGCGCGGAGGGCGCCGGTTCCTTTCCCGTGGATGATTCGGACAGAGGACAGATTGGAACGCATGGCTTCATCCAGGAAGCGGTCTAGGACACAGATGGCTTCAATGGCATCCATTCCCCGGAGGTCAATTTCCGTGGGCATGGCGGCGGCTTTCATTTCCCGTCCAGAGTGGGCCGGGCGGGGCTTTTTCACCTGGAATTTGTTGGCGTCTTCCAGCAGGTAGACCTCCTCTGGCTTGGCTGTCAGCTTCAGGATTCCCGCTTGCAACGTATATGTGCCGTCTTTGTTGATGGCAATGACACTGGCCTTGGTACCCAGCTTCAGGAGTTCCACCGTATCACCCAGCTGCACGGCCCGGGTGGGCTGGGGGCGCTCCGCCGGCTGATTGTGGACGGACAGCCGCTCTTCTGCCTCGTTGATGCTCCGGCGCAGGTCTGCCTGACGCTGGTTGACGCCCTGGGCATCTGCTGCATCCCGCATCTGCTTGCGCAGCTGTTTCAATTCCTCAGAAACCTGGTTGGCGGTGCGGCGGGCGTCGTCCAGGATCTCCTGAGCCTCCCGCCGGGCCTTTTCCATGGCCTTATCCCGTTCCTTCTGGATTTGCTGATGAAATGCCTCGCTCTCGTTGCGGATCTCTTGGGTCTCCTGGCGCAGCCGCTCGGCCTCCCGCCGGGCAGACTCCATCTGCTGCCGCTGGACCTCCAGCTGGCTGAGGACATCTTCAAAGTCCTTGTCGCTTTGGCTCACCATGTCCCCTGCCTTTTTGATGATGTCCTCGGACAGCCCCAGCTTCCGGGAGATGGCGAAGGCGTTGGACTTCCCAGGAATGCCAATGAGCAGGCGATACGTGGGCCGCAGGGTCTCCACGTCAAATTCGCAGGAGGCGTTGATGACCCCCTTGGTCCGCATGGCATAGAGCTTCAGCTCCGCGTAATGGGTAGTTGCCACCACCCGACTGCCCATGGTCCGGCAGAACTCAATGATGGCCATGGCCAGAGCGGCGCCCTCCGCCGGATCCGTACCGGCTCCCAGCTCATCAAAGAGAATGAGGGACCGGCCGTCGCACTGCCCGGTGACATCCACAATGGTCCGCATGTGGGACGAGAAGGTGGACAGGGACTGCTGGATGGACTGCTCATCGCCAATGTCCGCCAGAACCCGGTCAAAAGTGGACAGGCGGCTGCCGTCTCCGGCGGGAATGTGAAGGCCACACTCCGCCATCAGCGTCAGAAGGCCAATGGTTTTGAGGGTCACCGTTTTGCCGCCGGTATTGGGGCCTGTGATGATCATACTGTCGAAATCCGTGCCCAGACGCAGGGTAATGGGCACCACTGCCTTGGGATCGATGAGCGGGTGGCGTGCCTTCTTCAAATCAATCTGCCCCTGGTCATTCATCAGCGGGGCGCCCGCCCGCATCTGGTAAGACAGTCGGGCTTTTGCAAAGATCACATCCAACTGCGTGAGCAACCGGTAATTGTCGGAGATGTCCTCCCGATGAGCGGCCGCCTCGGCAGACAGCTCTGCCAGAATCCGCTCAATCTCCTTCTTCTCTTTCATGGCCAATTCCCGCAGAGCGTTGTTGGCATTGACAGCGGACATGGGCTCAATGAAGAAGGTGGAGCCGGTGGCGGACACGTCGTGAATGAGGCCCGGCACCTCGTTTTTGAACTCGCTTTTCACCGGTACCACATACCGGTCCTGGCGAATGGTGACAATGGGCTCCCGGAGATACTTGGAATACGCCGGGGAAGAGACCACCTTTTGCAGGGTCTCCCGGATTTTGGCGCTTTGCTGACGCATATGCCGGCGAATGTCTGACAGGGCGGGGCTGGCGGCGTCGGCGATTTCCTCTTCTGACAAAATGGCGCCGGAAATCCGGTCCTCTAGGTATTTGTTGGGGGTCAGCGCTTGGAACAACGGGGTGAGTACCTGGGCGGTCTCCTCCTCGCTCCAATAGCCCTTGACCGTTCTGGCGCTGCGTAGTACCCCGGCAATCCGCAAAAGCTCCGTGGTAGAGAGGCTCCCACCACGGTCAGCCCGCTCCAAAGCAGCGTCTACATTTTTTACATCATAAAAGCCGGGAGAACCCTGCACAGCAGACATAGTGCAGGCCGCCGTGGTTTGCTCCAGAAGCTCCCGGACCTCCTCCAGATCGCTGGAGGGGCAAAGGGCCCGGCAGGCGGCCTTGCCATCCTCCGACCCGGCACAGTCCGCCAGCAGCTCCAGAACCCGGTTGAGTTCCAGCTTTTCTGTCGATTTTTCATACAATTCCCACATGGTCTTTCTCCTATTTGTTTGCGTTTTGCAATGTTTCACACAAGAACATGCGATTGTGCTGATCGTATTCCGAAAAATACACATCCTCGAACCGGACCGTCCGGAAATCCCGCTGGAGTTCCTCCTGCCAGGCTTCCGTCGTCCGGTTCCAAAGAAGCAGACCGTCATCCAGCAGATCTCCCTCTATGGTCCGAACTCCCCAGGCCTCTATTTGTTCCCGGGTGAGGTAGGGATTTAGCTTGATTAACACCTTGCCCTCCGGTTGCAGCAGCCGAATCGTTTCTTGTAGTACAGTCCGGCTGTCTGCCGGTTTGAGATTATCCAAAATGTTGGACAACACGATCCCGTCAAAGCTAGCGTCTGGCAACTCCATCAGTTTTTCCACACTGCCCCAAAGAAATTGGCATTGGGGCAGATCCTCACCGGCATAACGAGCCAGCGCCACAGCCTCGCGGGACAGGTCAATGCCCACCAATCTTTCCACGCCCCGGTATGCGCAGGCAAACAGCAGACTCCCGTTTCCGCACCCAAAGTCCAACACAGAATGGACGCCCCGGCACAGCCAATCCATCCCAAATTCCAGCTTCGGAGGATCCACCTGACCGGAAACCGGTTTTCTCCGAGGCATGGACTGATAAATCTGATCCTCGCGCGCGATATACGTTTGATAAAACAAATCCATATGTAGGCCTCCTAAGCGTCACGAACTGGAAACAGCGACTTATAAAAATCCAAAGTAGAAAATCCCCGTTCCAGTTGGGTGGAGAGGTATCGCTCTGTCAGGCTGCCAAAGGCCCGAAGCGTCTCCTCCCCCAGGCAGAAGGAAAACAGCCTGGAGGCCGGGCAGGCAGCTACATGGCGCATCGCCGCTAAAATACCAGGTGTGACGGCCATAAAAGTCCCATCTCCGCTCCGGCAATGAGCGCACTCCAGACAGCCGCCTTCCAGATCAAAACGGTCCGGCTCCGGATTCCCACAACTCCGGCACCCCTCCAAGTCCGGGGTATATCCCGCCAGACAGGCCGCCCGGAGCTCAAACACCGCCTTCACCAACCCCTGGGGCTTCCGGAGCTTCCCAAGGGCATAGAGGGCGTTTAACGTCAGAGACAGCAGCGCCGGATTGGGATCATCCTCTTGGGAGAGGACCTCCGCCACCTGGGCAAAATACGTACCCAGGGAAAGCAGCTCCAAATCTGTCCGGAGCTCTGGGAAGAGCTCCACCGTCTGGGCCTCGTTGATGGTGCTCATGCCCCGGTATTCAAAAATGGTAAATTCTCCACAGGCCAGCAGCTGGCAGGACGCCTTCAGGGGGCTGCCGGACCGGCGGACACCCCGGGCTTTCAGGGTCATCTTCCCATAGTCCCGGGTCAGCACGGTGAGTAGCTTGTCCGTCTCTTTATACGCTACCTCCCGCAGCACAAGCCCCTGGGTTTTCAAATACATGGGTTCCCTCCGCCTTTGCCGCTTTGTACAGCAGGTAATATTCCGGTGCTCCGGTTTCCAAAAAACATCGCCACAGGTTTTCCGCTTCCATGTCGGCATCCTCCCCATTCTTCTGTCCTCATGGGAATTAGGATTTGCCAGGGCCGCCGGACTATTCCCGGAAAATCATGTATCCTGATATCCAAAATTCCGGATGAGGAAATCGCTGTCCCGCCAATTTTCCTTGACCTTAACCCAAGTGGTCAGAAACACTTTGGTACCCATAAACTTCTCGCAGTCGACTCTCGCCATGGTGGAGATTTTCTTCAGCATGGCGCCCTGTTTGCCGATGATGATGCCCTTGTGGCTGGCCTTTTCGCAGTAAATGGTGACCTCCAGGTCGATGATTTCGTCATCCCGCTCGGAAAAGCGGGTCACTTCCACCGCCGTGCCATGGGGGACCTCACGGTCCAGGCACCACAGGAGCTTTTCCCGGATGATCTCTGCCATCATCTGGCGCTCCGGCTGGTCGGAAGTCATACCAGCCGGGAACAGATGGGGGCCCTCCTGGGCAAACTGGGTACACTCCTCCAGAAGCGCCTCGACCCCTTCCCCGGTCTTGGCGCTGAGCGGAACCACTGCGGCAAACTCCATCTCTTTGGCATACCGGGCAATGACCGCCAAAAGCGCGTCCTTCTCCACAGTATCAATCTTGTTGATTACCAAAATCACCGGTTCCCCGGTCTGGCGCAGCTGCTCCAGCAGCGCCTCCTCTTGGGGGCCCAGGTTTGCAATGGGTTCCACCATCAAAAGGACGGCGTCCACCTCGGACACAGACTGCCGGGTGACATTCACCATGTAATCGCCCAGCTTGGTCCTGGGCTTATGAAACCCGGGGGTATCCACAAAAATAAACTGAGTTTCGCCCCGGTTTACAATGCCGCAGATGCGGTTCCGGGTGGTCTGGGGTTTGTGAGATACAATGGCCACCTTTTCCCCCACCAACCGGTTGGTCAGGGTGGATTTTCCCACATTGGGGCGGCCTGCGATGGTGATCATTGCGGTTTTGCTTGCCATAGCGGTTCTCCTTTTGCCAAATCAAACTCATAACGGCACGAATCCTCGGCCCGGTTTTGGTGGCAGGGACTAAACCAGATCAGGCTTCCACCCATGGCCTCGTAAAACCGGCGGGCGCGCACATTTTGGGGATGGCAGTTACAATAGAACGAAGCTGCCCCTCCCTCCCGGCAGGCCGAAGCCACCTGGCGCATCATGGTCCGTCCGATTCCTTTGCGCTGATACTCCGGCAGCAGATACATGGAGTACAGCCAGAATTTTCCTCGCGCATTGGAGCCGTAGGAGAAATACCCTACACATGCCTCCCCATCCAGGAGCAAGTATGTCTCCCGTTTGGGATCCTGCAATTTCTCCCGGTCCTTGGCTGCATAAAGCTCCAGATCATACTGGTCAATCATTTCGTCGGGAAAAATTCCACGGTAAGTCGCCGCCCAAGCCTTTTGCCGGGTGGCTGCCAGAAGCGCGGCATCGGTCAGTTCTGCTTTTTTGAACGTTACTTTGGAATCCATGTTGTTTTTTCTCTCCTATTTATTTTATCGATGTAGATCAATGGCGCGGATGACGGCCTCCTCGTGAGCCCGCATCTGGGTCTTTTGCGGCCCCTCGTCCAGGTGATCATAGCCCAGCAAGTGGAGCATGGAGTGGATGGTGAGATACCCCACCTCCCGGCGGACCGAGTGGCCGAATTCCACCGCCTGCGCTCTGGCCCGCTCCAGAGAAATGGCCATATCGCCCAGGGGACACAGGCCAGTCTCCGGATCCAGATAATCGCTCCAGTCCCGGGGCAGGTGCTCCGGTGTCAGCCGGAACATGGGAAAGGAGAGAACATCGGTAGGCCTGTCCACCTGCCGGCTGGCCAGATTGATGGCGTGAATCCCGTCGTCATTGGTGAGCAGCACGTTGATCTCACAGGGAACCGGCACCTTCTCCGCCTGCAAGGTGGCCAGAACGCATTGGCGAATCACGCGGGTAACCGGGACCGACAGAAGGCTCCGGTGGTCAAACGAAATGTTGATTTTGGCGTTCATTTCCGGCTCCCTTTGTAGGTATTTTTGGGTTTCCCCTCGGCCCGACGTT
Source organism: uncultured Eubacteriales bacterium (assembly GCA_900544975.1). Lineage (GTDB taxonomy): Bacteria > Bacillota > Clostridia > Oscillospirales > Oscillospiraceae > Faecousia. Next base: position 22,950 of record UQXI01000004.1, on the reverse strand, counting down.
GCTCCACCTTCTCATAGGCGCTGATGATCTTCTGCACCAGGGCGTGGCGCACCACATCGGCACTGCTGAGGGTGCAGATGGCAATGTCCTCCACCCCATCCAGGACACGAATGGCATCCTTTAAGCCGCTCACCTTGTCTTCTGGCAGATCAATTTGGGTCACATCTCCAGTGATGACAATTTTGGAGCCGAAGCCCAGGCGGGTCAAAAACATCTTCATTTGTTCCCGGGTGGTGTTCTGCGCTTCATCCAAAATGATGAAACTGTCGTCCAGGGTGCGGCCCCGCATATAGGCCAGGGGCGCAACCTCAATGCTACCCCGCTCCAGGTACTTCTGATAGGTTTCTGGCCCCAGCATGTCATACAGGGCATCGTACAGGGGACGCAGATAGGGATCGACCTTATTTTGGAGATCGCCGGGCAAAAAGCCCAGGCGCTCTCCAGCCTCTACCGCCGGGCGGGTCAGGATGATCCGGTTGACTGTCCGCTCCCGAAACGCCGCCACAGCAGCGGCCACCGCCAGGTAGGTCTTGCCAGTGCCGGCAGGGCCCACCCCCACGGTGATGGTGTGCTTCTGAATGGCTTTCATATATTTCTGCTGGCCAATGGTTTTGGCCTTGATGGGCTTTCCCTTGGCCGTAATGCAGACCACATCCCGGGCCATCTGGGCCACCTGGTCATCGTTCCCGGACTGGACCAGGGTGATGAGATACCGGACCTTTTGCTCGTCAATGATCTCCCCCTTGGAGGCCAGGGCCATCAGGCCCTCAATGGTACGGGCGGCCTTGTCTGTCGCCTCTTCTTCCCCGGAGAGTTTCAGATCGGAGCCCCGGTTTAAAATCTGGACCCCAAACTCCTGCTCCACGCGGTGGATGTTCTCATCCAAAGAGCCAAAGACGCTAATGAGGTCTTCCACTCGTTCTACATTTACGATTCGTTCAGTCATTTGTACTTTCACCTTCAAACAATTCTGCCGGACGCTGCCTGGCAATCATCTCCTGGCAGGCACAAGTCATATTCATCCAAAAAAGGCCGGACTCCTCCTGAAAGACAGGCTCCTGTCCTAAAATCTTCCCGGCAATCATATCCCCTTGGACCGCCCTCTGGGCATAATCACACAGCGCCGCCTGCGCTTGGGCCTGGGAGACCTGAGTCTGGACCGCTTCATAAGGCCGGTAAGTCTCCACCACCAAGGTCACCGGCAGGGAGAAGCCGCCTGGAAGAGTCAGCGTTTTCCTCTCCGTCATTTTATCACAACTGACCTCAGAAATTCCACTGTTTCCGGATAAATTTATTCTTTTTCTCCCTATCACCAGGCTGTAACGGCGAATCACCTGACCGGTATAGGCTTTTTGGGTTGCAGTCTGGGGATACACAGCGGTCAAAGTCCGCTGAGTCATGGCGTAAATCTCTGCATCTGCATGGGTGTACTGGGTATGGGTCTCCAAATCCACACATCCTGTCACCAGCAGCTCCCCTGCCCGGACCGCCTGCCCCACCTGACACAGGGACTGACCGCCCAGGACACTCATAGAGACAATGACGCCATCCCGGGCAGCCACCACATTGGTAATGGAATTTCGCTCCCGAATCGGTTCGTCCTGCAGACGCTCCCGGACGGAGACCACCGCCACGCCACCAGAGAAATTGACGCCGGCCCACTGAAGCTCCGGAATCAGGTTTAAGATTTGATTTTTCACCTGCTCACTTCGGATTTCTCCGGATTTGGCCCAAAATTTCACGCCGCAGGCCTCAGCAGCAGACAGAATCTTCCGGTCCGGAATGGTAGAATTGCCCTCTACCTCCACAAACCACACCCGAGTCGGCGCATATAGCACCGCCAGAATCAGAAGGGCCGCTGCCACCAAAAAAGGGATCCGACGGCGGCTTCTGGCCAGGCTCACGACCAAGCCCCGCTTTCCAATGCACCGGCAGCGGTCCCCCCGGGCCTTGGCCAGCGGCTCCAGACGCCGCCAGGTGTGGCTGCTCATGGTCATGGTCATGGTGAGAGGGGCCGTCAGCTCCGGGTCCAGAAGCCGGAGGCCCTGGGTGCTATAGTATGTGAGCGCCGCCGCCGGGTCTGCACTCACCAGTTCCACCTGTACGGTTCCAAACAAATATCGGATCAATTGATTCAACAGCCGCTCCCCCTCTCCAGGTCTACGCCCAGCAGGCTCCCGGATATCACCAACTGGCATTTACTCATGCGGGTGATCTTCAGGCGGCTCCCCCGAATCACCACAGCCCCAAAGCGCAGACGTACCCGAATCCGATCGGTTTCATATTCCGTAACACCGCCGTGATTCTCAATGAGCACTCGCCCACTGCCGGTGATCTCAATCAGCGGCATACCAGGCAGCAGCTCCTGGGGCGTGTCTGCCGCCTCCGCCATCAGGCGGAGCATGGATCGGCCCTTTTTCAAAGTCACATCACATCCTTGCTCGAATCCGGCACAGAGCGCTTCCTCCCTGCGTCCATAAAAATATATGCGGCGCTGCAAAAGACTTGACCTTGACGCATAGATTCTTTCGAGGTGATGGAAGTGAAGCAACAATCCTCCCCATGGGCTGCTGCCGTGCCAGCCCTTTTGAGCTTTTTTGCCATTCTGGCCTTGATCCTGGATGCGGAAACTGCCGTGTCCGCTGCCAGCGCCGGGCTGCAGCTGTGCTTGCAAACGGTGGTGCCGTCGCTCTTCCCATTTTTGGTGGCAGCGCGCCTCTTTACCAGCTCTGGCGCGGTGGAATGGTGCGCCCGGGTGGTGGGACCGGTGATGGGCCCCGCCTTTGGTCTGCCTCCCCAGGGGGCGGCGGCTCTGGTACTGGGCCTGCTGGGCGGATACCCGGTGGGAGCCCAAACTGCAGCTACCCTCTACGGAGAACGGCTGCTTACCAAAGCGGAAGCGGAACGGCTCCTGGCGTTTTGCAGCAATGCAGGCCCAGCCTTCATATTCGGTATGGTGGGCGGACTCTTTGGCAGCGGGAAAATTGCCGCCGTTCTGTTTGGCATTCACATCGTCTCCGCCTTGCTGACCGGCCTGATCTTTCGCCCCAGAGGAAACCAAGTGCTTGCTTCATCCGGAAACACCATCCGGAAGCCGGCGTCCAAACTGGACTTTTCCGCTGTCATGACCGGGGCAGTCAAAACCATGGGGCTGATCTGCGGATGCATCCTGTTGTTCCAGGTCATTGTCGCCTTTCTGGAGCGGGCCTTGGGAACCTGGATGCCACCGGCTGTGGAAATTGGACTGTCGGGACTTTTGGAGCTGGCAGGTGGCTGCAGCCGTCTGCCGCAATTGGAGGCCGCCGGGCTTCGGTACTGTATGGCCTCGGGCTTTCTGGCCTTTGGGGGGCTATGCGTATGGCTTCAGACCAAATCTGTGATTGCACCCTATGGTCTCACAGGCCGCTACTATCTCTCTGGCAAGGTTTTGCAAGGAACCATCGCAGTTCTGCTCACCTGGGGAATCCAGGTCGTGTATCCCAGCTGGCTGCCTCGTACCCTGCCCACAGCAGCCTTCCCCAATCACGCCGGACTTTTGAGGGCTACGGCCATTGTCACCGCTTTGTTTCTGTGCGGCTTGGGCATTTGGTGCCTGCGGCTGCGAAAAAAAGCTGGAAAAGAAGAAGCTCTTGATGTATACTAACAAAAGAAACAATGTGGGAGGGAACACAGATGCTGTTCCGGAAAAAAATACCAAGCTCATGTCAATACTGCACCCATGGCGTCCGCTTGGATGACGAGCAGATTGTCTGCACCAAGAAGGGACTCCTGCGCGAGGACTGCGCTTGCAGGCGTTTCCGCTATGATCCTCTGAAGCGAATTCCTCCCCGGAAAAAGGCTGTAGACTTCTCCAAATATGACCAGGAGGACTTTTCCCTCTGACTGCCCTTCAATTAAAAGCGCTATGCAGACAACATTCCTGCATAGCGCTTTTCTTCCAAACTGTCAGCCTTGGGCCAGCCGTCCGCGGGCCAAAAGCTTTCGGCGGACGGAAGGGTATCGGGACAGATCCGTATGGGGGATGGCTTTGGCCGCTGCCATCCGGTCAATGAAGTTGGCCACCTCACCGAACTGCACATACTCCATGGTGTCCAAAATCCGGTCCAAGCCGTCCCAGATTTCCCGGTCGCACAGAAGCCGGTGGGCGCCCTCCAGAGAGGTGTTGCCGGCGCTCACAATCCGGTCCCTAGGCAGATCCGGATACAGGCCGATGGTGACGGCAGACTCCTTATCCAGATATGTGCCAAAGGCCCCGGCGACAAAAAACTTCCCCACCTGATCCATCGGCACGCCCAGGGCATCCAGCATATATTCCACCATGGTGTTGGCTGCCGCCTTGGTCTGGAGAAAGGCATCGATGTCGCTCTGATAGAAGTACAGGCCAGGCGCATAGCAGACGGCCCATTCCCCATCCCGCTGCTCCAGCTTGCCGGATTCGGGGATCAGTTTTCCCCGCAAATCCACCAGACCATTCAAATACAGCTGGGCAATCAGATCCACAATGCCGCTGCCGCACAGCCCCTGAGGCGCACCGCCCCCGATGACGGTCAGGTAGAACGTTCCCTGCTCCAGGCGGACATAGCTCACAGCGCCCTCCACAGCCCGCATACCGGTTTTTACCACACCGCCCTCCAACGCAGGGCCGGCAGCACCGGCGCCTGCCATGAGAAACTCCCGGTTTCCCACCACCAGTTCCCCGTTGGTGCCAATGTCCAAAAAAACACAGATCTCCGACTCCCGGGTCAGATTGGTTGCCACCAGGCCGCTGATGATATCGCCTCCCAGGTAATTGGCCCGGCAGGGATAGCAATACACATAGCCATCCAGCAAAAGGCCCAGGTCCCTGGCAGGGTAAGGATCAAACCGCATGGCGCGGGGGGCATATGGGGCTGCAAACACGCCAAAGGCATCCAGCCCCAGGAGGAAGTGCATCATGGTGGTATTTCCAGCCACCGTCATGGCGCCACAGCTGGCAACTGGGTAGCCGCTTTTCTCTTCCAACCCCTCCAGCACCTCCTGGAAGGTCGCCAGGGTGGCCTGGCGGATCTCCTCCAAAGCGGCGGCGTTGTCTTTGCTGTAAAACACCCGAGTCAGGATGTCCTCGCCAAAGGCAATCTGCCGGTTGTATGCGCTGTCCTGGCAGACAGTCTCCCCGGTGGCAAGATTCACCAGTCGCATGCAGACTGTGGTGCTCCCCAGGTCCACGCAAATGCCATAATTCCGGTCTGCCGTGTTGCCGGGGGCAAGACCTACCACCTCCCAGCACAGGCCGGTCCAGGCCAGGGTGGCCGTCACCTGCCACTGTGCATCCCGGAGCACCGCGTGCAGCTTCCGCATCACAGGCAGGGCCATTCGCACACTGCCCAAGGCCGGAGACAGGGCATCCAGAATCCGCTGCTTCTCCGCCCGCGGATCTGCCTCTGTGGGGGGAGCAAGCTGCAGAAATTGCTTTTGACAAAGGGCTTCCATTACGATTCCTCCTGCCTTTCCGGGTTCTGCTTCTCCATCAGCTGGGGAATAAACTGGCTGGCCAGCTTTCCCTTGCCCTGGGACTTGACATAGAAGAAGCCGATGAAGGAAAAGACCACCGCGCCAATGAAATTGACCAGCAGGTCGCTCATGGTATCAATGAGACCGATGTCCAAATAGCCCCCCACCCCCAAAGGCGTCTGAGAGCCGTCGGAATGAACCAGGATCACATCGGCAATGTCCTGGATGTGGACGGGGATATTCCGGCCCTCCGGATGAAGGGTGACCGAGTGGATGGCTTGCACAATGGTGTCTTTTTGCATATCCTTGGCCAGCAGCGTGTCCACGCCCCACTCAAAAAACTCCCACAGAACGCCAATGGTCATAGAGAAGCAAAATGCCATCACAGCCATGTAAAAGGGAGACAGCCGCAGCATCACCCGCTTGTCCCGGTTTAAGATATTCACCAGAGAAAAGCCCACCGCCGCAAACAGGAAGCCGTTGAGGGTGTGCAAAATGTCATCCCAGAACGGAATGAGGACATAATACTCCTGTATTTCGCCCAAAATCTCCGCTGCATATATGAAAAGAAGAATGATAATCTCCAGCGTATCCGGCAGATCAATGTGCAGGCGCCGCTCAATCAGGGAGGGGATGGTAAAGAGAATCAGCGCCAAAATGCAGGTGTACACATTCTCAAAATTGCCGTTGAAGATCTGGGCCACCAGCATACCAACTACAGACAGCCGCAGCAGCACATATACCGTCACCACCAGCTTTTTATTTTGCACACGGCGGTATTCAATATTCAGCCAGTCCCGCTTTTTTTCATTTTGCTTCATGGGTCACCTCCAGGCAATCAAAATCCAAATTGGTTGAGCAGCCGGATCAAAACCGGCAGCACCAGGGTCACCACAGAAATGAGCCATGGGTAGAACACCTTTCTGGAAACCGCCATAAAAATGAGGCCCACACCGGTCACCAGCAGCGGACCCAAAACGGCCTGCTGTCTGCTCACCAACATCGAAAAGGTTCCCTCTGTGGACAAAAACAGCCCCACCTGCTCCGGCAGGATGGCGGCGTTCTGGCACGCCAGAATAATGGCCACAACCACCACCGGAATTGCCAGGAAAATCTTTCGGAAACAAAAAACAAACTGCCACGTGGAGCGCAGAAACGCTCCGATGGATCGCATCGCTTTCATGGGCAGATCCCTCCAGTTTCTGTAAAATACAAGCCCAATCATGATAGCACATTCCGACAGAAAGTGCAACCAGGGGTTTCATCTTCCCCGGAAATCCCGCTTGAAATACTGGAAATCCAGCATATTTGCCAGGTTTCCTCCCGCCTGGATGTAATTGACGAATAGGCACAGATGTGATATTCTATAGAAAGTAGTTGCTTGAAAGGAGATTTTTCATGGAATATACCAGTACCTCCGCTGCCTTGGAGGCGTTACAGGCTGTGGAAAGCAAGCTCTCTGCCTATCGTCATGCCGCTGGCGTGTTATCCTTCGACGCCGCCACCGCCGCGCCCAAAGACACCGCTCAAGGACGGGGCAAGACGATGGCTGTGCTCAGTGAGACCATGTATGGTTTAAGCGCCAATCCGGAGAATGAATCCATCCTGACTTATTTGGAGGCCCATCTCCAGGAGCTGGATCCGGTAAACCGGCGTAAAGTGGAGCTTTTTCGGAAGTCTTACAACCAGATTTCCAGGATTCCGCCCCAGGAATATGTGGCATATGACGTCCTGCTCAACGACGCCCAAGCAGTTTGGGAAGACGCCAAGAATGGGGATGATTTTGAATCCTTTGCCCCCTATTTGGAGAAAATCGTAGCCTTCAACCGCAAGTTTGCCGGTTACTTCAACCCCAGCTTGCCGCCCTATGACGCCCTGTTGAATGAATATGAAGAGGGCCTCACCGTAGAAACTCTGGACCGTTTCTTTGCCCAGCTCCGGGAAACGCTGGTTCCCCTGCTTGCTAAGGTTGCCGCCGCAGAGCCCATTGATGACAGCTTCCTCCACTACACCTATCCGCTGGAGCAGCAGCGCCAGCTGTCTGACTACATCATGTCCGTTCTGGGCATCGATCGGAGCCACTGCGGCATCGCAGAATCCGAGCATCCCTTTACCACAGGTTTCAACAACAAGGACGTGCGGATTACCACCCATTACCACGAGCAGGATGTGGCCTCTTCCCTCTACTCCGTCATACACGAGAGCGGTCACGCCATCTATGAAATGGGCTGTGCGGATGTATATAACCATACCATCCTCTCTGGCGGTGTATCCATGGGAATTCATGAAAGCCAGAGCCGGTTCTTTGAAAATATCATCGGCCGCTCCGAGCCTTTTCTTACTTACATTTTCCCGAAGCTGGCCCAGCTATTCCCCCAGCAGCTGGACGGCGTGGACGCCCATATGTTCTGGCGGGCTGTGAACAAGGCCGGTCCCTCTCTCATCCGCACAGAGGCAGACGAGCTGACCTATTGTATGCACATTATGGTCCGGTACGAACTGGAAAAGCAGCTCATTGCCGGCACCCTGGAGGTCCGGCAAGTGCCGGAGGCATGGAACCGGCTGTATCGGGAATATCTGGGCGTCGAAGTCCCCAACAACCGCTTGGGTTGCCTGCAAGACTCCCACTGGTCCGGCGGTAGCATCGGCTACTTCCCCTCTTACGCCTTGGGCAGCGCCTACGGCCCTCAGATGCTGGCAGCTATGGAAGCCGAGATCGGAAGCATCTGGGACGATGTGGCCAAGGGGGACCTCTCCAAGGTCAAGAACTGGCTCCACTCCCACATCCACCGCCATGCCGCCCTCTACCGTCCCGGCGCCCTGTTTGAAATGGCCTGCGGCAAATTTGACCCCAAATACTATACGGACTACCTCACTGAAAAATACACAAAGCTTTATCATCTGTAACTGACGGATTTTTGAACTGAACTGCTCCCCGTCAAGTAGACAACAAAAGGCTGTAAACACGGAGGCCAGACTGTGCTCCGCCAAGACACACAGAAACGCATGGATGTTTATAGCTGCTGTTATATTTGATACTACTGGCAGCAGAATCATCGTCCAGCTGCCTCAGGTAGTCCAGAATGAGAAAGAATTTTTAACACCCGAGCAGATTCCGGTTTTTGTCGAAGCTGCCCGGGGACATCGGTGTAGCCGATCAAATCGAACGACAGACAGGAGCCTCCATGGACATTTTGATCAAGACAATTGGCAGAATCCACAGTGACTTTCCCAGTAAATTTGGGATTCCGCGGCAGGCGGGGTTGGTGCCGGAGTTGCGGGCTTATTTGGTGTTGGAGCCGGAGTTTCGAAATCCGGATATGCTGCGGGGGCTGGAGGGGTTTTCTCACATTTGGCTGATCTGGAATTTCTCTGGAAACCGGCAGGATGGATGGTCTCCCACTGTGCGTCCACCCAGGCTGGGTGGGAATCGGCGGATGGGAGTCTTTGCCACCCGCTCCCCTTTCCGGCCCAATCCCATTGGCCTGTCCTGCGTGCGACTGGAGGAAATCCGGTGGAATACACCACAAGGGCCCATTTTGGTGGTATCTGGCGCCGATCTGATGGACGGTACGCCTGTATTGGACATCAAGCCCTACACACCCTATGCCGACTGTCACCCGGAGGCAGCCGGTGGCTTTACAGACTCTGCGGATGACTTTCTCCTGGAGGTCTCTGTTCCCCCCACGCTCCTGGCTCAGATTCCTCCTGCACAGCAGAAGGCACTTCTGGGGGTGTTGGCCCATGACCCGCGTCCCTCCTACCAGCGTGATCCGGCGCGCATCTATGGCCTCAGCTTCGGCGGTTTCAATATCCGTTTTCGTGTAGACGGCACCCAACTCATAGTTTGTCAGATAGCGCCTTTGGAGCCCTCTTGCCAGAACCGGCAACTTGACGTATAATAGAATTGGAAGGTAAAGCCATGGGCAAAACCAATGCGATCCGTCTGGTGGAGCAGGGACAAATCCCATATCGGGAAGCCTACTATCCATTTGACGAATCTGATTTAAGTGGCTTGCATGCAGCAGAAGCAATTGGCCTGCCTCCCGAACAGGTATTTAAAACCCTGGTAGCCCGTGGGGAGCGGACTGGCATTGCTGTATTTTGTATCCCCGTTTGCTGCGGGCTGGACCTCAAAAAGGCTGCCCGGGCCACTGGAGACAAAAAGGTAGAGCTGGTCCATGTGAAGGAGCTTCTGAGCCTCACCGGCTACATCCGGGGCGGGTGCAGCCCTGTGGGGATGAAAAAGAAATACCCCACCTTTTTCGATGAAACCGCCCTGTTGTTTGAGGAAATCGCAGTCTCCGCCGGGGAACGGGGCCATCAGATGCTCCTTTCTCCGGAGCGCCTGGCCCAATTTGTCCAGGCCGAGCTGCTGGATTTGACAGAATGATAAAAAGGAGAACTATCACTATGCAGTACACGTACAAAACAACTGGCACCTGCTCCCAAGAGATCGCATTTGAGATTGAAGACGGCAAACTGAAAAATGTTCGCTTCCTGGGTGGATGTAACGGCAACCTGAAGGGCATCGGCGCCCTGGTGGAAGGCATGTCTGTGGAGGATGTCATCGCCCGGATCGACGGCATCCGCTGTGGCAGCAAAAGCACCTCCTGCCCCGACCAGCTTGCCCAAGCATTGAAGGAAACCCTGGCCTAACATCAGAGCCAAGCGGTATTCAGAGGAATCTGAATGCCGCTTTTCCATCGGTCTCCCACTTTTATTTTTATTTTTTCCATAGGCGTAACGCAGCCTGGCTTTTTTCCGTCTTCTTAAAAAAGAGCTGCAAATTTTTCCTGTGCAGCGGACATACTAAACAAAAAAGGAGAAACTTATGAAAAAAATGACTGTCTGGATTGCCATCCTAAGCATGCTGCTGGGGCTAACCGCCTGCGGACAAACAGCCACTCAGAGCACCTATCCCGGGACTATGACCGAGCTGGTCGCCGGCATATATGAAAACTGCACCCAGAGGCCAGAGTTTGCCCTGGGCGAGACCATGACCATCGACACAAGCGATGCCTTTGCCCTCCAGTCCTATCTGGGACTGACGGACGCCAGCTTGGTCCAGGAAGCAGTGGCCAGCGAACCGATGATCAATGCCCAAGCCTATTCTCTGTGCGCTCTGCGGGTTGCCGAAGGGAAGGACCCCAAAGAGGTCGCCCAAAGCGTATTGGCCGGTGTGGACCCCAGAAAGTGGGTTTGCGTGGAAGCGGATCAGGTGCGGGTTGGCGTTTGGGGAGATACCGTAGTGCTGGCCATGGTCAGTAGTGACCTGGCGCCGGGCCTGGCAGATGACCTGATGGCAGCCTATTCCAAAACAGTTGGCGGCGACGTGGAAGTCATCTAGAACAAATAAACAGTCTGGGGCCTGTTGCAGAGCAGGACCGTACTGGATGCCATTGTGTGTTCGCCTTGGCTCCAAATGGCGGTCCTGGACATTGTTTTGCGACAGGCCCCGCCATCTGGAGTGTCTATGCTGTTTTCCAGTCTGATTTTTCTGTATGCCTTTCTACCCTGCACTTTTTTGATCTACTTTCTCACACCCAAAAAGGGAAAAAATGTGGTACTGCTCCTGGCCAGCCTGCTATTCTATGCTTGGGGAGAACCAAAATATTTAATTCTGATCCTCCTGACCATGCTCCTGGGATTTGCAGCTGGTTTGGGAATCCATCGGTTTCGGGGACATTTTCTGAGCCGTCTGTGTATGCTCCTGTCTGTCACCGGGTGTGTGGGACTTTTGGTCTTTTTCAAATATAGTGACTTTCTCCTGACTGCTGTAGGCGGAGTCCTGGGGACATCGTTGCCCCTGTGGCATTTGGCGCTTCCTGTGGGAATCAGCTTCTACACCTTCCAAATCCTCAGCTATACCATCGACTTATACCGGGGCGATGTGGAGGTTCAACGAAACCCGGTCACTTTCGCCCTGTATGTCTCCCTCTTTCCACAACTCATTGCCGGTCCCATCGTCCGATACCGGGATGTGGCCTTGGAACTTCGGGAACGGAAGCACAGCGCCGCTTTGGCATATGAGGGCGCCTGTCGCTTTCTGGTGGGACTTGGAAAAAAGGTGATTTTGGCCAACAATTTGGGACTGCTGTGCCAAAGCTATCGGAGCAGCTCAGAGCCCTCGGTGCTCTTTGCATGGCTGTCCGCCGTGGGCTTCTTCCTGCAGATCTATTTCGATTTCTCCGGTTACAGTGACATGGCCATAGGCCTGGGGCGGATTCTGGGCTTTCACTTTCCGGAAAACTTTCGGTATCCCTACTGCTCCCACTCGGTCACCGAATTCTGGCGGCGGTGGCACATCAGTCTGGGCGCTTGGTTTCGGGATTATGTCTACATTCCCTTGGGCGGAAACCGCACAGGGAAACTGCGCTGGGTCGGAAACATCCTGCTGGTCTGGTGTCTGACCGGACTTTGGCATGGAGCCGGGTGGAATTTTCTCCTGTGGGGACTGTTTTATGCCCTCCTTCTTTTGGGAGAAAAGCTGTGGTATGGCCCATTCCTAAGCAACCGGCCTCTGGCTGGCCAAATTTATCTCCTTCTGGCGGTTCTCTTTGGGTTCGTCCTGTTTCAAGGGGAGAGCCTGGCTCAAAGTTTGGGAGATCTTCGCGCCATGTTCGGAATCGGCGGCATTCCAGTCATCTCCAAAGAGAGCCTGTTTGCCCTGAGAAATCACGGGGGGCTTCTGATTCTGGGCGCATTGGGCGCCACACCTTGGCCGGCGCAGCTGTACCGGCGGTGGGAACGGGGCCTGCGGTGGGCAGAGCCGCTGCTCTTGGCGCTTCTGCTGCTGCTCTGTACTGCCTACCTGGTAGACGGCTCATTCAATCCTTTTCTCTATTTCCGGTTTTAGGAGGCGGCATGAAACGACAAAGATGGACACTTGCCCTGCTGGGGCTTCTTTTGTTGGCTGGCGGACTCCTCATGATCACCGGCCAGGCTCAGATTTCGGAGTCAGAACGGCGGCAGCTGGCCCAATGGCCCCAGCTCACCTGGCAGGGCTTGCGCTCCGGCAGCTGGACGCAACATGCAGAACGGGCTGCAACAGACCAGTTTCCCTTCCGGGATCTATTTCGACGTGGAAAAGCTCAGTTTGCCTACCATGGCCTCCTACAAGTGGAAAACAACGGGATCTACTTCCGCAATGGCAGCGCTGTCAAGCTGGAGGAACCCTTGCACGAGGCATCGGTCTCCCACTTGACCCGTGTGATTCTCAAAATTCAAGAAACCTACCTGAAAAATACCCAGGTGCACTGCTACTACAGTGTAATCCCCAACCAACATTACTATCTGGCCGGATGGTATCCCACCATGGACTACCCCCTTCTGGTCAAGCAGTTGGAGGAGACGCTCCCCATGACCTATATTGACCTGTTCCCCTGCCTCACTGGAGACTCCTATTACCGGACAGATCCCCATTGGCGGCAAGATGCGCTGGAGCCTGTAGTTCAGACATTGACTTCTGCCATGGGAGCGCCCCTCTCCTGGGATTTTACTGCCCAAGATGGCGGCAGCTTCTCCGGGGCGTACACGGGCCAATCCGGTCTACCCCTGGAGCCGGACCGCCTCATGTATTTCACCAGCAGCACCCTCACCGGCTGCACAGCCCGGGATCTGGAGGGGGAAATCTCCATCTACAATTGGGAAAAAGTCCAAGGGCGGGATCCATACGAATTTTTTCTCTCTGGGGCCTCTCCCATTCAGGTTTTGGAAAATCCGGCCGCCACATCCCAGCGGGAGCTGATCCTCTTCCGGGATTCCTTCGGAAGCAGCTTGGCGCCTCTATTGACAAGCAGCTATCAAAAAATTACTTTGATTGACCTGCGTTATATTTCCAGCGACCTGCTGGATTCTTATGTGCGCTTCCAGGATCAAGATGTGCTCTTTTTATACAGCGCCCTCATCTGGAATCAGAGTGGAACCATCAGATGAACTTCTTTGCGATCCCGAAATCTCGACGAAAATTTAATTATTTTTTATTTATCTCTGGGCAGTTTGGTGCTATAATGTGGGCAAGCCTTTGGCAAAGGATGGTGTTTCATGAAACAAATTCAATCTGACCAGTCCAGGAAGAAATTTCTGGCTCTGGCATTCCTGCTGCCTTTTTTGGGATACAGCCTGGTCATGCTGGTGAGCCGCTTTTCTCCCTTTGGGAACTCTTCAATCTTATACTCCGACATGTATCACCAGTATTACCCCTTCTTCGTGGAGTTCCGGCGGGTACTTCGGTCCGGTGGCTCTCTGGTGTACAACTGGAGCCTGGGGCTGGGCGTCGATTACCTGGGTCTCATTGCCTACTATCTGGCCTCCCCCTTGAATTTGCTCTCTGTGCTGGTGCCGGAGGGGATGCTGCTGGGATTTTTTTCTATGCTGGTACCCGTGAAGCTAGGTCTGGCTGGGCTGTTTTTTGGCGTGTTTCTGGATGGGATCTTCCATCGGCGGGATTGGTCCACGGTGCTCTTTTCCTGCTCCTATGCGCTGTGCGCCTGGGCTCTGGGGTATCAGTGGAACATTATGTGGCTGGATACCTTCGCCTTGCTCCCTTTGGTCATCTTGGGCATGGTCAGCCTCCTGCGCAAGAGGCGCTTTTTTCTCTATACAGTCACCCTGTTTCTCTCCATAGCCAGCAATTATTACATTGGCTTTTTTACCTGCATCTTCGTGGCCCTGTGCTTTTTTGTCTATGAGATTTGCTATGGTCAAGGCTTCCGCCGGTTTTTGGGCGATCTGGGCGCCATGTTCCTGTTTTCTCTCCTGGCCATTGCGATGACTGCTTTCCTGGAGTGGCCAGCCTATGTGGGACTGAGGGCCACCAACTCCAGCGCCAATGAATTTCCAACTACCTTCAGCCTGAATATCGCCAGCGAAGCTTCCATCACCGGCCTCTTGGAAGCCATGCGCAAGGTGGCCGGCAACACGGCCGGTGGGCTGGAGCCTACCTTCAAAGAGGGGTTGCCCAATCTGTACTGTGGCATCCTGCCTCTCATGTTTCTGGTTCAGCTCTTTGCCTCCAAGCAGGTTCGCCTGCGGGAAAAGCTGTGCACCTTGGGAATGCTGATATTCTTCATGCTCAGCTTCATCCTCCGGCAGCTTGATTACATTTGGCACGGCTTCCACTTCACCAACATGATCCCCTATCGGTTCAGTTTCCTGTTCTCCTTCGTGGTGCTGGTGATGGGATACCGGGGATATGGGCTGGAAAAGCGGCCCCGGTGGCAGGTGGCCCTGTCTATGGTGTGTTTCCTGGGGCTGGCGGCTTGCTCTGACCAGCGGTTGGACCCTGTGTTTTTGGCCTATAACCTGAGCTTCTGTGTTCTGTATGGGGGGCTGCTCCTGGCTGAAAAGCACCCGAAGAAAGTCCAGATTGAGGAAGAGGACGGACCAACCGTCCAGATCATTCCCCTCACGGACAAAGAGACACAACGCAACCGCCTGACTGCCCAGGCGTTGCTTGGCGTCATGGCGCTGGAACTGGCCGCATCCGTGGTGGTCTTTGGGATCCACTTTGGCGGGACGGACATCTCCAATTATCCCCATGGCAAAGAGGATGCTGCACGGGTCGTGGAATATATGAAGCAGCTGGAAGCAGATTCTCCCTACTACCGGGCAGAGTGCACCCACACCCAGACCTTAAACGATGACGCCCTCAATGGGTACAACGGCATTACCATGTTCTCTTCCTCGGTCAACGTGTCCGTTACCAAATTCATGGCAGCACTGGGCTATGGAGCCAAGCCAACCTACAACCGATACAGCTTTGAAGAGGCCTCGCCGGTGGCTGCCCTGTTCCTCAACCTGAAATATATGATCAGTCGAAACGGGAAGGTCTTGGATAGTGATCTGTTCCAGCCGATCTACAACGTGGGAAATGTCACACTCCTGGAAAATACTGCCTACCTTCCCCTGGGCTTTCTGGCCCGGGAGGAGCTGGCCACCCTGTCTGTCGACGACCCTTCTGCCGGCAGCTTCCAGTTTCTGAATCTCCTCTTCCAGTCTGCAACCGGCCTGAATACACCGGTATACCAGCAGATTGACCAGTATACCGCCTCCTCTGATACAGAGAGCATCGCCATCTCGCAGCGGGTTGCCAGTGGCTATTGCAGCTATACCTCCGAAGCCGATACCGGCGACGTGTCCATTTCCTTCACTGTGCCCAAGGGCGGTGAAGTCTGTCTGGATCTCTCGGCTTCCAAGCGGAACAGTTTTACCGTCTATAAAAACGGAGAATCTCTCCTGACAGAGACCATGAGCCTGGATCAAATGCTCTCACTGGGCAAGTGCAACTCCGGAGATGAGATTGAAGTGGCCTTCCGCTGCAAAGCAAACGAAACCGGCCGTCTGGAAATCACCGCCGCTGTGCTGGACGAATCCGTATTCCAAGAGGGCGTCCATTTCTTACAGCAATCCCCCATGGAAATCCAGTCTATGACCGACACATCTTTGACTGGTACCGTTGAGGTTCCGGAGTCCTCCCTGCTTTACACCTCCATTCCCTCCAATGGAAATTGGCATGTCACCGTGGACGGCGTGGAAGCCGAACCTGTGATCATCTGCGGCGTCATGATGGGCCTGCGTCTGACACCAGGTTGGCATACCATCACCTTCTCCTACCACAATCCCGCTCTGCAGCAAGGCATTGTCGTGTCTTTGGCTTCCCTGGCGGGATTCCTGGGTCTCACTGCCCTGGCTTATCTACCCAGGCGAAGGGGGAAATTCCAAAACCCCTGACTTCTGATTCACACAACCATGCTCCTGCAATGAGAGAATATACGTCGGTGCGTCCCGAAGGCCGCACCCTACGGGTTCTTTTTGAATCGCTCTCCGGCCTGCTGCAAACATGCACGCTTTGCAGCAGGTCCTTTTTTGCCCACATGCCATCCCATATCAAGCGCTTTTGCAGTCTGGACATTCAGGTTGATTTGGTCTATAATACAGGAAAATAGGTAAGAAAGGTCGTGGGATCCTGTATGAAGCAGCTCAGTACAGAAGAAAAATTTCAACAGATGACCCAGACGCCCGTCCGCCCCCTGATTTGTAAAATGGCGGTTCCCACCATCATCAGCATGCTGATTACCACCATTTACAACATGGCAGATACCTTTTTTATTGGGAAACTGAACTCCACCAGCGCCTCTGGCGCTGTGGGCATTGCCTTTTCTCTGATGGCGGTAATTCAAGCCTGCGGCTTCTTCTTCGGCCAGGGAGCCGGAAACAACATGTCCCGGGAACTGGGGCACCGCGAAAAAAAGCGGGCGGAGCAGCTGGCTGCCACAGGCTTCTTCTCCGCTGCCCTGTGTGGCGTTCTGATTCTGGTGTTCGGCTTGCTCTTCCTCCAGCCTCTTACCATGCTTTTGGGCTCTACGGAAACCATCGCCCCGTATGCTATGGATTATATCCGCATCATTCTGCTGGGCGCTCCATACATGACCGCCTCCCTGGTGCTCAACAATTTACTCCGCTTTCAAGGCAACGCCTTTTACGGCATGATTGGCCTCACCAGCGGCGGCATTTTAAACATCCTCCTGGATCCCATCCTAATTTTTGGGTGCAATCTGGGCATCAGCGGCGCCGCCTGGGCGACCATCATCAGCCAGTTGGTTGGTTTTTTGATTTTGTTTTACCAATGCAACCATGCGGGAATTGTGAAAATCCGTCTCCGCAATTTTAGGTTCTCTGGCGCCCTCTACCGGAAAATCGTGAACGGCGGCCTCCCCTCGCTGCTGCGGCAGGGCGTCGCCAGTCTGGCCACCATCTGCCTCAACATCGCCGCCAAACCTTATGGGGATGCGGCCATCGCCGCCATGGCCATTGTCTCCCGGATTGCGAATTTCACCAACTCCGTGATCATAGGCTTTGGACAGGGCTTCCAGCCTGTCTGCGGCTACAACTACGGAGCCCGGATCTACCAGCGCGTCCGGCAGGGATTCTGGTTTTGTGTCCAAGTTTCCACGGTGTTCCTGATTGTGGTCTCCGCTGTGGAATGGCTCTTGGCTCCCGGCTTTGTCGAACTGTTCCGAAAGGGTGACCCGCAGGTGGTGGAAATTGGGGCACGCGCCCTACGGCTGCAATGCCTGACCTTCCCCTTTTTTGGCTGGCTCATCATCAGCAACATGATGATGCAGACCATGGGCAAGGCCGTCCGGGCTTCCATTCTGGGCATCGCCCGGCAGGGCATCTTCCTCATTCCATTCGTGCTCATCTTGCCGCACTGCATTGGCATTCTCGGTATTCAGCTAGCCCAGCCCATTGCTGACATCATCTCCTGCCTTCTGGCAATTCCTTTGCAGCTGCAGCTCTTGCGGGAAATGCAGCGGGAGGAACGGCGACTCACCCCATGACAGAAAGGAGCGTCTCCCTTTGTGCGTAACAGAATATAAATGTCCCTGCTGTGGCGCTGCATTGCAATTCGGCGCAGAAGAGCAGCAGATGCGATGTGAATACTGCGAAAATACATTTACGTTGGAAGCCCTGGAGGCCTGTCAGGCTTCCGCCAAAGCAGAACCTGATACATTTGACTGGACCAACGATTCCAGAGCCTGGACCCAAGCAGATCAAGAATCCATGCAAGCATTTCACTGTCCCTCCTGCGGCGGAGAAATTCTGACGGAGGCCACGACCGCAGCCACCTTCTGCCCCTATTGTGGAAGCCCGGCCATCCTGCCCGGGCGGGTTTCGGATTCTCTCCGCCCGGACCGGATCATCCCCTTCCAGCTGCGGCGGGAAGAGGCGCAGGAGGCCTTCCAACGCTTCTGCCATGGAAAACGTCTGCTGCCCAAGCACTATGTCACCACCCAGCAGCTGGAGAAGATCACAGGGATGTATGTACCCTTTTGGATCTTTGATGGCGGCGTGGACGCCACCGCTCGCTATCGGGCCACCCGGATTCATCACTGGGCAGACTCCAAGTACAGCTACACCCGGACCGATCACTTCCTGCTCCAGCGGGGCGGGAATCTGCAGTGCAGGGGCGTGCCGGTGGACGGCTCTCGGAATATGGACAACACCTGGATGGAGGCCATAGAGCCTTACGACTACAGCCAGGCCGTTCCTTTTGATATGGCCTATCTCTCTGGGTATCTGGCTGACAAATACGACGTCTCCAGCCAAGAGTGCCAGCCCATTGCCAACGCCCGCATCCGGGCCACCGCAGAAGCCCGGTTGGCTGACACCACCCCCGGCTTCGCCACGATCGTCCCAGAGCACAAATCCGTCCAGGTCCATGGCGGACAGGTACAATATATGTTGCTGCCAGTTTGGGTCCTCCACTCCGCCTATCAAGGCAAACGTTATACCTTTATGATGAACGGTCAAACCGGCAAGCTGGTGGGAGAGCTTCCCATTTCCAAAAGCCGCAGCTGGGCCTGGTTTGGGGCAGTCTGCGGCGGGGTGACTGCCGCCGCCACCCTGGCTGGTCTCCTGTTCCAGCTTCTATAAAGGAGGGGATTGGGATGAAACGATGGATTTCCCTGTTTCTTCTTCTGATCTTGCTGGCGAGCGCTTTGCCTGTGGTTTCCAGTGCAGCGCTTCCCCTGGTGATCGATGAAGCAAATCTTCTCTCCGCTCGGCAGACCCAGAGCCTCGCTGACCAAGCGGCAGCCATTCGGGACCGGTACCAGATGGATGTGGTCATTCTCACCGTCTTCTCTTTGAATGGGAAGGACCCAGAGGCGTATGCAGACGACTATTACGACGAAATGGGCTATGGGATGGGCAGCGACCACAGCGGCATTCTCCTCCTCATTTCCATGGAAAACCGGGACTGGGCCATCAGCACCTGCGGTGAGGCAATTACCTGGGTCACAGATCAGGATCTAGCGCGATTGGAGGATGCGCTCCTGCCCTCCCTGGCACAAGACAGCTACAGCACCGCGTTTCAAAATTATCTGCGAACCCTGGACCGAATTCTGGACGCTCCCCTACCGGAGGAATCGGGTTTTTCCTGGAACCGCCTGCTTCTCACTTTGCTGGTGTCTCTGCTCCTTGGCGGGCTGGCAGGTGGGATGGTACTCCTGGTGCTGCGGCGGCAGATGCACACAGCCAGGCCCCAGCGATATGCGGGAGATTATGTGGTCCCCAACAGCTTCCAGCTGACTTTGCAGCGGGATATCTATTTATACAGCCGCACCTCCCGAGTCAAGCGGCAAACCTCGGAGCACAGCGGCAACTACCACGGCGGCTCCTCCTCCACCCACCGCAGCAGCGGCGGCGCCCGCCACGGCGGAAGCCACGGAAAATTTTAAGTACCAAAAAGGAGAAACGAGATGGGTTTATTGAAAGCAGGCGCAGGCGCCTTGGGCGGCGTTCTGGCCGATCAGTGGAGAGATTACTTCTATTGCGATGCCCTGGAAGCCGGTGTTCTGGCAGCCAAAGGCAAAAAGCGTACTTCCCGGCGCTCTAGCAATACCAAGGGGGATGAAAATATCATTTCCAACGGCTCCATTCTGGCTGTGAACGAAGGTCAGTGTATGCTGATTGTGGAGCAGGGAAAAATTGTGGAAGTTTGCGCGGAAGCCGGCGAATTCCTCTATGACAGCGGTACCGAGCCCTCTGTATTTTATGGCGGGTTAGGCAAGGGCTTATTGGGCTCCTTTGCTACTCTGGGCAAGCGATTCGGCTTCGGCGGAGACACCGCCATGGACCAGCGAGTCTACTACTTCAACACCAAAGAAATTGTGGGCAACAAATACGGTACCACCAATCCCATCCCCTTCCGGGTGGTAGACCGGAACATTGGCCTGGATGTGGACATTTCCATCCGCTGCAACGGGGAGTTCTCTTATCGGATTGCAGACCCCCTCCTGTTTTACAAAAATGTCTGTGGCAACGTATCCGATGTGTACCGTCGCAGTGAAATTGACAGTATGCTGCGCGCAGAGCTCCTCACGGCTCTGCAGCCCGCCTTTGCCGCCGTATCTGCACAGGGCGTCCGCTACAGCGCATTGCCGGGTCATGCTGGTGAGATTGCCGGTTTCCTGAATCAGGCCCTATCCCAGAAATGGCAAAATCTACGGGGGCTCACCGTCTCATCTTTTGGAATCAATTCCGTGAACGCTTCTCCGGAAGACGAGGCGATGATCAAGGAGCTCCAGCGCACTGCTGTGATGCGGGATCCCACAATGGCCGCTGCCACTCTGGTTGGCGCCCAAGGTGAGGCGATGAAATCCGCCGCCAAAAACGAGGGCGGCGCCATGCTGGGCTTCATGGGCCTCAACATGGCCTCTGCCGCTGGCAGTATGAATCCCCAACAGCTATACCAAATGGGCGGCCGTCCTCAGGCTGCGGAGCCTACACCCGCCGCTCCGGCTTCCTGGACCTGTTCCTGTGGCGCGCAGAACTCCGGCAAATTCTGTACGGAATGCGGCAGCCCGCGCCCCACTGGCTGGACCTGCAGCTGCGGCGCGGTGAATCGCGGAAAGTTCTGCACCGAATGCGGCAAACCCAAGCCCAGTGGCGCCCCCCTGTACCGCTGCGACAAATGCGGCTGGGAGCCAGAGGACCCAAAGCATCCCCCCAAATTCTGCCCGGAATGCGGCGACCCCTTCGACAGCGAAGATATCCGGTAACCAATCGCGATATCTCATCACATGCAAAGACCACCTTGTCCCAAGTATCATGCTGCAGGCATGCATGGGGCGAGGTGGTTTTCCATAACAAAGGCACCGTAGATCCTGGCAAGTTGGTAGATTTCTCCCTGCAGAGCTGACCACTCAACCTCGACATGCCTCGGTGACGAAGGATTTTTCAAGGAATAGAAGAAGTTACCAGACGCAGCCCCAATTTCTCCCATCTTTTGCACATTTCACCAAAAAATGTGTTGACTAACACAAGAATATATGCTACCCTTGTTCTAGAGTATGATGCACAGAATCGCAATGCAGCAGTACCCTTCGGCAGAAAACACAGATTTTCTCGTAGTAACCCTTCCGTTTTGATCAGCTACATGCACGGTGAATATTTGCGCTGCAGAGCAAGGAGACACTGCGTATGTGTTGATAAAACATTCTTACAGCTCCCGCACTACAATGAACAGCACTTCCCTATACATAGCTGTGAGAATGTGCCCATACTTTTCATTAGCCATCGAGTCATCGTACGAAAGTACAGTCAGTATAAAAGGAACTTGAATGCCACAATGCCATATCTTGCGTAGATTTTACACATTTTCTAGTGTAGTTTGCAATATACTCGCAAACTACACTAGTATAGATTGAGGTATGAAAATGAATAATTCTAAAAAACTGTGCAGTGCTACTTTAGTATTTGTTATTTTATCCTTACTACTCAGTTGTAGCCATGAGACAAAAAGTATACAACCGGTAGACGTTGATACAGTTTTGAGCTGGCAGATACCTGCAGAAACCATGCCCGAATTGAAGAAATTACCTATCCTATCAGGTCACTCTGTCCATGTATCTGAAACAACCTTGGAAGACGCAGCAAGAACTTTTATGGAAAACGCAAATCTTCCCAATACCGATAATACGCATGATACAGGAACTTACCCTGATTCCTATTTTTCCGCCACTTGGTCCGATCATTCTTACCGGGCAGGAAAGGATGGCGCCGCATCTTTTTCCATTGACATGGATGGCGAAGGCAACAGCGTTTCATTTTCCCTTTCTTTTAGTACTTTTGAAAATAGCTGCATCCGTCAAACCTTTATTTTGCCAGATAAAGAGACAATCCCCAGCCATGTCTATACCTCAGATCGCTTTCAGCAAGGCATGGACCTGGATTTCCTAAGCTGTGAGGATGCCAAAACGAAGACCAAGGAATTTTTGAGGAACCTCGGTCTGCCGGTGGACAACTTAGAATTCACCATTTATACCATTGACTTGGAAACCCTCCAAACCGTCGCTGATGATATGTATGCGGCCGGCCGGTTTGAATTGATCCCTCCATCAACGACCCCTTCTGGCCAAGTGAAAGAGGGCACCACCATGATGTACAAGCAGTACGCCAAAGAAGACGAGTGCTATTATATCATTGTCCGATTTACCTATGAGGGCATTCCCCTTTATGATGACCAAGTGGGGCTTTCTGATGGCACCAGCAGTGCTACAATGGGGAAAATGGATGGTGAGAATCCTCCATTTACGATGATCGGGCCCGTCTGTCACTTGCTGCTGGAGCAGGACGGCTTCACCTACGCACAAATTGGCACTGGCGCATATCTGAATTTTGAAGCAGAGGGAACGCCCAAAACCGTCCTCACCTTCCAGGAGGCTCGGGAAGCCTTGGCATCTCTCTACGCCGGAAAGGTCATTGTAAAGCCAGACTCTGTGCAGAAGTTGGAACTATGCTACATTCCCATATACCACGAGGAGAGCAAAAACTTCACCTTGGTTCCCGCCTGGCACGCAGAGCTGTATACATACCCTGACCAAGAAGAGCAACCAGACCATATCCGGGTGGAGCAGGTTTTCCTAGACGCTTACGACGGCCACCAGCTCT
>UQXI01000003.1 GCA_900544975.1 uncultured Eubacteriales bacterium | reverse complement strand
GCATGTTCGACGGCATTGAATACCGCGGCTTCAGCCAGAAGACGGTGGAGGATCTGGCCCACTATGCCGGCGTCCCCGTCTGGAACGGCCTGACCGACGAATTCCATCCCACCCAGATGCTGGCCGACCTGCTGACCATTGAAGAGCATTTTGGCTACAGCAAGGGCATTCGCTTCACCTACATGGGCGACGCCCGGAACAACATGGGCAACTCTCTCATGGTCCTGTGCGCCAAGATGGGCCTGCACTTCACCGCTTGCGCTCCCAAGGAGCTGTTCCCCGCTGAGGAACTGGTGGAAGAGTGCCGGAAGATCGCTGCCGAGACCGGCGCCACCATTCGCCTGACCGAAGACGTCAACGAAGGTACTAAGGATGCCGACGTACTCTATACCGACATTTGGGTCTCCATGGGCGAGCCTGACGAGGTGTGGGAGTCCCGGATCAACCTCCTGAAGCCCTACCAGATCAATGCAGCCGCCATGGCCAACGCCAAACCCACCGCCATCTTCATGCACTGCCTGCCCTCCTACCACGACACCAACACCACCATCGGTGCACAGATTGCCGAGAAATACGGCATTACCGAAATGGAAGTGACGGACGAAGTGTTCGAGTCCAAGCAGTCCGTGGTCTTCGATGAGGCGGAGAACCGGATGCACACCATTAAGGCTGTGATTTACGCTACCCTTTGCTAACCATATACTTCAAGGGGGTGTCTCACACAGATTGTGAGACACCCCCTCGTCCTGTTTTGCGGGAAGCAGAAGCGTTTCAGGGAACCGAACTGCGGAAGGCTTCGTTTCGCTCAGGATAATAGCCGTCGGAACTAAGGGATTGCTTCATACGCCACCCAGGAAAATAAGCGGAGGAGAAACTCCCAGGTATCCGGAAATTTTTGCAAAATGATTGCACGGATCTGAGACGCTGCACCAGCTGCGGGGAGGCGCAGCGTCAGTTCGCCTGAAGCAGTATGCCCAATGGCAACCGGTGCGCTTGCAATTCCGCCAGCTGCAACCCGCACAGCGGCGGCGCAACCTCCCATCGCGTATACACCCGCCGCCAGACCGCCAAAGGACACAATCCCCAGAGCGATCCCTCCCATAGCAAAAAAACCCATGGCAGCGCCACCCAGAGCCCCACAGAGCCCAACGGCAACTGCGCCCAGAGCCAGTACGCCCAAAGAGACGGATCCCAGTGCCACCACGCCGCAGCTCACCATACCAATGGACAGGATCCCTGTCGCAACATTGCCAATGGCAAGAATCCCCTTGGCCCTGCATCTGCCCCGCCCCAACTTGATATGAACCAAGGGCAGACCCCATAGTCTTCGAGGACTGACGTATTCATAAACGACAGGGTCCGGCCTGGCCACCGGCTCCTGCGGTACTGTGGCAGCAGTTCGTCCCACCAGCTGGTCGGTTGTCATACCAAATACATCTGCCAGCTGGACGAGCTTTTCCAATTCCGGTGTTGTAAGCCCCAGCTCCCATTTGGAGACTGTTTGCCGGGTAACGCCAATCCGATTGCCCAGCTCTTCCTGCGACCAACCCTCCCGGCGGCGAAGCGCAATCAGATTTTCATGAAACTTCATGTCTTTTTCCTCCTGTGATATGTTACACCCAGCATAGCAAGCCGCCCTGAAAATGTCCACCAACTTCCCATGGAATCTTGTCAACCAAAGCGAACATCCCGTGACATGTCCACTTCTTCCCCCAATTGGGCACGAGATGCCCACGTCGTGAGGACCGGCAGGGCCAGAGACAGCGCCGTGGGATACCAGGCAGTATACCGGGCTGGATACAGCCGCAAATCCTCGGCTGCCTGCTCCGGGGTCAGCCAGCACAGCGCCATTGCCTCTTCCGGGTCTGGCTTTGGCGCGTCTGCAATCTGCCCTACCCAAATGTGATCCAGCTCAAATTCCTGCACCCCGTCTCCGAAGTCCCGATGGTAGACAAATTGCCCGACCTCCCGCAGGCCATGGACTGTGACCCCCAATTCCTCCTGTGTCCGCAGAGCGATGCATGCTTCCCAACTGTCTCCCGGGGCAGGATGGCTGCAGCAGGAATTGGTCCAGAGGCCACCGGAGTGATACTTCCCCATGGCCCGCTGCTGGAGCAGCACTCGTCCCTCCTGATCCTGCAAAAACAGGGAAAAGGCACGGTGCAGCAGGCCCTTGGCATGTACCTCCCCCTTCTCGCCAGTACCCACAGGGCGGTCCATCATATCCACCAAAATCAATTTTCTTGTTTCCATTGGTTTCTCCTTGCGTTCATTTTTCCTATCATATCACTTCCATGGCCATGCCGCAAGTTTTCCAAGGAAATCTTCTGTCCGAAGTCCGGTTCCTGTTTAAAACCCCTCATCGGCATACAGGCCCAGCGTGGCAAAGACCTGATCCAGGGTTTCCCGATTCTGCGCAGCTGCTTCCTGCTCTACGGATGCAGTGAGGACGTAATAATAAATGCCATCGTCCAGGATGGCCGCCCGGCAAGACTCCATTCCCTGGTCCCCGCTGGCCGTCCACGCCACATCATACCGGGGCATACCAAACTCCTCTGTCTGCAAGACCTGCAGGGACGACTGTGGAAAGCCTGTCAGAGTTTGCAGCAGGCTATCCAAGCTTTCCGCCGTCAAGGTCTGCGATGTCAGCTCATATGCCCCATCTCGCTGTACGTAAACCTTGGTTGTTCCCTCGGACAGTGCCTCCACCATGGGCGCTTCCATAGGCGCCGCAACCTGCATGGTATATCCAGGGGCCTGCGCATTGGCCGGAAGCTCCACCTGATCCCCAACCGTCTCCCAAACCGCCGTTTCCCCGGCGCTGCAGCCTGTAAAGCAGCAAAGAAGTCCACACAATACCAAACAAATTCCCCAACGTTTCATTTCAAATGACCTCCAATTCACAAAATCGAAAGGAGCCGGCACATGAATCATCCAACCGAGACGATCCTGCTTGTTTCCCTGTTCCTAATGAATGCGGCAGGGTTCCTGGTTATGTTTGCAGATAAGCAAAAAGCCCGCCGGGGCCATTGGCGGATCCCGGAACGGACCTTGTTGCTCATCGCCGCCCTGGGCGGCAGTTTGGGAAGCCTACTGGGCATGTATCTTTTCCATCATAAGACCAGACATCCGAAATTTACCGTGGGGATCCCTCTCATTTTGGTGTTGCAGATTTTCCTGGCCTGGATTTGCTTCCGATGATAAAAAAGAGCATGCTGCAAAGAAGAGCACCCCAGACTGGTCTTCTTTGCAGCATGTCTCTTGTATGTTTTACGTCTTTTTACCCCTGCAACCATGATTTACAAGCAATGATTTGCATGGCTGCCTCTTCTGGGGTGCATGCCGATGTGTCTACCTTGGTCGTGCTCAAAAATTCATACCTGGTCAGGCGTGCAGGGGCTCTTGCGAGAATATCCGGCTCCCGCAGCCCCTGGTCCACATCCTTTTGAAGCCGTTGCAATAGAACTGCCTCATCACAAATCAGACTGACAGCCTTCACTGTACACCCCGCCGTATCCAACCGGGCCAGAATTTCATCCAAAGTACTCTGAACATCCAGCACCCAGCAGAAAATCACAGACTCCAACTGGGAACACCGTAGAAAATTGTTCAGCAGGTGGCAGATGTTATCCATGACCATGGCTTTGGTCTCCTCCGTCACCTGGAAAGGACGCATATTCCAGCACCAGTCTCCATCCAGAAAGACGCTGTTGGGAAGCAAACGCTGCAGCGCCTTACAGGTTGTGGTCTTCCCCACACCCATGGTACCTCCGACCAGATACAGGGTCTTCATGCTTCCTCCTTTGGCGCATAATGGATATACTCCACATTGCCTGGGCGACTGGTGACTTGGCACATAAACTCATAGGTCCGCTGCCGCAGGTCTTCCTGGGCCGCCTTGGGCCGCAGAGCGGGGTCCGGGTACATGGGTGCGCTGAAGGTGACGGTGATTCCCGGCCGTTTGACCCAGCGGAACAGGCCGCGCCGCTTCCGGTAGGTAACGGCCATGGCCACTACGGGGGCGTTCATCTTGACCGGATATCGGAAAGAGGATCCCACAAAGGGACGCACGCCAGTGTAAAAGGGCCAGATATGCGCCTCTGGGAAAATACCGATACAAGCTCCCTGTCGGAATCGCCGTTCCAGCGCCTTCAGAAAAGGCGGAAACCCACTTAGGGCAGAGGGAACCGGGATACAGCCAATGAGCTGCACTAGATTACGCAGCCCCGGAATGGACACCGCATCCGGGTTGGCCACCACGTAGCCCCGCTTGGGAAAGGCCGCCATGGCAGGAAGAAATGCATCCAATCCATGGGTATGGTTGCCATAGAGAAAATAGCCAGACCGCCCCACCTGCCGCAGCTGCCGGTGATTCTCAAACTTCATCCCCAGATAAATCTTGCAAATCAGAAATACCAGAGGCACTGCAATTCCATAATACACCAGGAAGGACCCCAATTCCCACAGCCTGGAGCGGTGGAGAAAGGGGAAATTCTGATCCACCACTTTCCCGCGAATGTGGTTGCCTGCAAAATCGTCCTGGAGTGGATCTGAATAGTAAATGGTCTGTTTAGCCATGGTATGCTCCTTGCACCGCATCCAGAAGCATTCCCTCCATAGCATCCATACAGTGGTCGAAGTCAAATTGCTGGGCATAGCCCAAGTAGGCACGGCTGCAGGCTTCGCGCTCCTGGGGATGCTCCAGCCAATCGTCAATTCTCTCGGCCAGATCATCAGAGTCGTTGCAGCGGAACAAATTCCGCTGGCTTAGGGCGAAATACCGGGTGGCACTGCGCGGAGAATTGGAAATGACAGGCACCTTGCCACAGGCGATGGCCTCCAGGCAGGCGATGGCCTCAATCTCAATTTCTGCCGGGTGAACGTATAAGTCCGCCAGATTGATGATCCGGATCAGATCGTGGCGGCTATAAAAACCATAAATGGGGGGCAAAATCCCACGTTTCGCCGCCCGGCGCTGCAGCGCCTCCTGTTGGGGGCCCTTTCCCGCCAGAATCAATTGGATCTTGTCCCGGTGTCGGGACTTTGCCACTGCGTCAATCAGCACCCACTGCGCCTTCTCCCGGGAATAGCGGCCCGTAGAAAGAATCACATACTTGCCCTCCAACTCTTTCGGGCGGGGGAAATCCTGCCGTGTAAACGCTCGGTTGACGCCGTTAGATATCACATAGTGATGGGTGGGCTTGGTTTCCTTTTCAAACAAGTCGCAGATAAACTGGGTGGGATAGTGCACACAGGTACAATATTGATAGAGCCGCCAGTAGAAAAAGCGGTAGATCAGCCGGTTGATCAGCCTGGCGTTCATTAAAAAAATGTGGTTACTAAAATTCTCTGCCTGGCAATGGAAGCCGGCAGTCAGTGGAATGCCCTTTTCTCGGGAAATGCGTGCAGCTGCATGCCCCAGCGAGAAGGGCACCATCACATGCACCACATCCACCCCATCCAGAGCCGCTTCCAAAATGGAACGGACTGGTTTGGCCAGACTGACGCCGTTTTTTGCCACATAGTTGTTGAAAATCCCCAAATTTCGAGTGGGGACCACGTAATGCCCCGGCTCCCCTACCCGGTTGGCATCGGGGCTGACCACCCGCACCTGATGGCCCTTGGCCCGCAGGGTGCGGATCAGATTCATGGCAGCGATGGTGGTACCGTTGTTTTCTTCCCCCAGCACATCGCAAATCACCGCTACAATCATTCTGCTTCCTCTCACTCATTCGGAATTCGTCTATCGCCGCAAACAGACAACGAAATTATACACAAACTGCCCAAAAAGTAAATACCCAATCCGAAAAATGTGGGAAAACGCCTGGGTTTTTTGCAGAATCCCGAAGTCTGCCACAAATCAAACCGTCGAATCTCCCATTGGCTTTGCAAAATGCGCAGAATTTCCCGTTGATTTTTATGCCAGTTTCGTATATGATAGTTTCATCTTCACCATGGGAGGGATTCTTGTGAAACGCAAATGGATTTCAGGCATTCTTTTGGTAGCCATGCTCCTAATGCTCACCGCCTGTAGTTTGCCCATTGATCTCCCCGGCGGTGCTGAAACTTTGATTTGCCGGGTCACAGAAAAAGCTGAGCGGCTTTTGACGGTAGAGGTTCTGGAGGACAATCTCCATTACGACGCAGGCGCCACATTGTTGGTCCAATACCGCGCCCTCTCCGGGACTACCAGCTTGTCTCCGGGAGACACGGTTTCCGTCACATATTCCTATCTGGAGGACGTCACCGTCCAAGATAAGCTGCCTTGCATCACCGTAGAGACCGTCACCCTCACCCAATGGGTACCTTCTCCCACAAGCGAGGGCGGCAGTGGGCAGTAAGACCGTCATCGCCCAACTTTTGTAAAAAATTAGGCCCAGTGTGACTTTCAGACTTGACAGGAAGCCGTTCCCTCATTATAATAAATAGGCTATCGGGGTGTGGCGAAGTTTGGTATCGCGCTTGGTTCGGGTCCAAGAGGCCGCGGGTTCGAATCCCGCCACTCCGACCACTCAGAAATTCCCCTTACCGCTCCGTTTCCGCCTTGCGGCGAAAACTGCGCCGGACGGGGAATTTCTTCGTTTTTCGCGGCGAACCCGCTTCGCTGGGCTTCGCCGCGAGGAGATGGGGAGCAAGCGCGGAGCTTCCATTCGGCTTTTCGGTGCGCGGCAGTGCCGACATCTATAGTGTTTCGCTATTACACGTCGTCGTGAACTGTATATCGTTCGCGACGACTTTTTTTCAAAAAGTCACCTCTCACTCATTTCGTCGCTCCTCCTCTCCAAATGCGACCCGCTGCGCTGGACCGGGGCCGAAGGAGATCAGAGTACATAGATGAACGTAGTCTGTTTCAACCGCATGATACGCTTCTTCCCGGGTGTTTCCGGCTGGGGAGTTTTTTTACCCTTGAATTTTCCCAGGATGTCTGTTAATCTATACTCAGAAAACGGCATATATGCGATTATAATCGGGCGCTATCTTTCCGTTGTAGCAGTCCCCGATTTTCAAAAATATATATAGAGGAGAATCGGTTATGGCATGGCAAATTCTAACCGCAAAGGACTTCGAAACCAGCCGTTGGGCTGGTGGCATCACCACACAGCTTGCCATCGGGCCTGCGGGAGCGCAGTACCCGAACCGGGACTTTCTCTGGCGAATCAGCTCTGCCCAGGTGGAGCTGGAGCACTCTGTGTTCACCAACCTGCCAGATTATCACCGGTTTCTCACCGTTCTGGACGGAAGGCTGGAGCTGCAAATTGGCAGCGCACCCAGAGCGGTCCTCTCCCCCTGGACCGTCTGCGAATTTGACGGAAGAACCCCGGTGGAATCCTGGGGACGGTGCACGGATTTGAACCTGATGCTGCGCAAAGGCGCCTGCACAGGCGCCATGGAGGTGCTCCGCCTTTCCGCTGGGCAGTCGTCATTGGTTCAGCCTGACTGGGACATTTTGGGCCTCTACTGTGTGCAGGGCGGCGTTTCCTGGTTGAAGTGTGGTCAATTTGGCCTCCTTCGGGAAGCCACTGCATTCCACCTGGAACCGGCGGAAGATTCCGTGTTCCTGGCTATGAAGACCCGGCTGCTATAGTGCGCCCCATTCCCATTTTACATTACCGCAGAGCTCCCTAGACCGGACCTCTGCCCACCATCCATAGGAGAAAACAATGGCAATCGAAGAAGTCAAAGAATATTTCCGTCAATTCGGCATCACGAACCGCATCATGGAATTTGAGGGATCCAGCGCCACGGTAGAGCTGGCTGCGGCAGCACTCAACTGCCAACCGGCCAGAATTGCGAAGACCCTCTCATTTATAGTCAACGACCAACCCATCCTGATTGTCGCCGCAGGGGACACCAAAATTGACAATTCCAAATATAAAGCCCGGTTCGGGACCAAAGCCAAGATGCTCTCCCCCGAGCAGGCCGTGGCTCTGGTAGGTCACGCTGTCGGCGGCGTGTGTCCCTTTGCCGTGAACGACGGCGTCACTGTGTTTCTGGATGAATCCTTAAAACGGTTTCAAACCGTATTCCCAGCCTGCGGCAGCAGCAACAGCGCCGTGGAGCTGACCATCCCGGAGCTGGAGCGATACTCCCACTTCTCCGCATGGATTGACGTCTGTAAGCTGGTATCGCCTTGATCCTGTTCTGGCCCCCTGCATCAAACACCGCATAGAAGACACATTCCTCCAGAGTGTCTCCCATGCGGTGTTTGGTGTTCTATAATAAAAAATCCATAAACTGGCGAAAGGCCGTTGGCAGAGGCACCTGCTCCCGGATCTCCTCCGCTGTCATCCACTGGAAGGCAGGAACCGGCCTTTGGCAGGCAATGCGGCAGCAGCGAAGATTCCACTGAATGTGGGTAAAGATGTGGTTCCGGTCGGCACTGCGTTGGAAATCTGTGGGGCCAGTTCCCCATTGGGCCGCCTGATCCAGGGCCTCCTGTACCTCCAGCTTGCCCGGCACATTGGGAAACTGCCAGAGCCCCGCCAAAAGACCTGCCGGACCCCGTTGCTCCAGGGCAAACCGGCCGCCGCAATCCAGTATGAACACAGTCCAGTCCTCCTGCCGCCGCTTCCGCTTGGGCAGGCGGGTGGGAAGCGCTTGCCAGCGGTCCGTCGCCCTGGCCCGGCACAGATCCGCCAGGGGGCACCGGATGCACTGGGGTGCGCCGTTGGGCACACACACCGTTGCTCCCAGCTCCATGAGCGCCTGGGTGAAATCACCACAGTGACCTTCCGGGTAGACCGCCGCCAGCAGTTCCCTGGCCTCCCGGCGGACGGCAGGCAGATCAATGGGACGGTCGTCCTCCAGCACCCGGGCCAGTACCCGGAGCACATTCCCATCTACCGCCGGTGTGGGCATGTCAAAGGCAATGGAACAAATGGCCCCTGCCGTGTACTCACCGATCCCCGGCAGACTGCGAATGGCGTCATAGTCCTGAGGCAGCCGGCCGCCCCACTTCTCCTGCACCATCTGGGCCGCCGCCCGCAGGTTGCGCATCCGGGAATAGTAGCCCAAGCCCTCCCACAGCTTCCCCAACACGTCGTCCGGGGCGTTTGCCAGGTCTGCCACCGTGGGCAGGGCCGCTAAAAATCGGGCGTAATACCCACGTACAGCCTCCACACGGGTCTGCTGCAGCATAATCTCCGATACCCAGATGTGGTAGGGTTCCCGGTCCTGCCGCCAAGGCAGGTCCCGCCGGTGTTCCGCAAACCAGGGCAGCAGCCGCTCTGGCAGCTGGCAAACGATCTCTTCCATAGGCGCTCCTTATGGGAAACCTAGCCGTTTCCCTCAATATAATTTTTAATATCCTGCATCCGCTGGTCCAGCATGGCGCTGATATCCGCGCATTCGCCCAGGTCCGCAGCCAGCTTGGCCGCTCCGGCCGGGTCAATGTCCTTCTTATACCGCATCTGGTGCTCCAGACTGGCCCAGAAGTCCATGGCGATGGTTCGCAGCTGGACCTCTACTTTCATATGGCGGGTCTCCTCCTGGAGGAAGATGGGAATGGAGATGATGAGATGCAAACTTCGGTAGCCGTTGGCCTTGGGGTGCTTGATGTAGTCCTTCACCTGTAGCAGCGTGACATCATCTTGCCGCAGCAGGCAGTCGACCAGGACATAAATGTCATCCACAAAAGAACAAATCACCCGCACCCCTGCCACATCATTGAGGTTTTCCTCGATGGAAAGCAATGTGATGGGCAGCTTCCGCCGGTGGAGCTTCTCCACAATGCTGTCCATAGACTTCAGCCTGGTTTTGATGGATTCGATCCGATTCCGGTCATGCTCCAGAGAGAATTGCTCATTGAGCACCTTAAACTTTGTCTCCACCTCCATCATGGCGCAGCGGTAGCAGGCCATCAGCGAACGGATTGGCGCCATATTCTCCCGGAAGGACCGCATCAGGTCCCCATCCAGCATCTCGGAAATTTGGGTCTGCACCACCTCATGCTCCATGACCACCTGAAGCGATTGCTCTGTCTGTCGGCTCTCTACCATATGTTCTGTCTCCTTTGCGGGATTTTGTCACATGAAATTATAGAAAACCCGCTTCCCTCCTGTCAAGCCCTTTCATGATTTGTTTACAAACGGCGCAACCCGGGAATTTCTGGTTGCATTTCCCCAGGCGCCGGGGTACAATAACGATAGATAGCACCACCAAAAAGGAAGGAACCCCATATGATTCAGATTTCCAATTCCAATTTGATTGTCACCATCAGTCAGGAGGGCGGCGCCCTCACCTCCATCCGGGACGCCGCATCCGGACGGGAATTTCTGTGGCAGGGCGATCCCGCCTACTGGACGGGCCAGGCCCCCAACCTGTTCCCCTTTGTGGGGCGGCTGTATCAGAAGACCTATACCCTGCACGGCAAAGCCTACCCCATGGAAATCCACGGCTTTGTGCGCCATGCCCAGATGACCGTGGAAGAACAGGAGGCAACTGGTTGCTGCTTCCTCCTCACCGACTCTCCAGAGACCCTGGCCATTTATCCCTATTCATTCGCTTTCCGCATTCGATACACCCTAAAGGGGCAAACTCTGCAAGTGGCCTTCCAGGTTGAAAACCGGTCGGCAGAGCCCCTGTACTGCGGTATGGGCGGCCATCCTGGCTTCAACGTACCCATGGAGGAGGGGCTGTCCTTTGAGGATTACGAGTTGACCTTCCCGGAAGCCTGCACCCCCAGCCGGGTGATATTCAGTCCCGCCCTCCAGGTGGCCCCGGAACGGCTTGCCTACCCCCTGGTAGAGGGGCGAAAGTTGCCTCTTCAGCACCAGCTGTTTGACGCAGATGCCGTGGTCCTCGCTGGCGCGCCCCGGCAGGTCACCCTATCCTCCCCCAAGGGCAGCCACGGCGTCACCGTTTCCTATCCCCAGATGCCTTATGTGGGCTTCTGGCACAAGCCCCAAACCGATGCACCCTATGTGTGCATGGAACCCTGGTCCATCCTCCCCGGTCGGGACAGCTTGGTGGAGGAGCTGAGCCAAATGCCGGATATCACCACCGTCGCTCCGGGAGAGACCTTCGAAAATCGCTGGTCCATCACCATTTGGTAGCGTTCCCCGGCTGGGGGAGTCTACCGCGTCCCATAAAAAATATAAGGAGACTTCCTGTGAGTAAGATTCGAATCATCACCGACGCGGCCAGCGACATTTCCCGTGAAAACGAGGAACGGTACGGCATCCGCGTAATTCCCTTCCAGGTCACCCTGGGGGACAAATCCTATACCACACGCGTGGACCTAGATAACACACAATTTTATAAATTGATGGCCCAGTGTGACGAAATCCCCAAAACCGCTCAGGTCAACCCCTTCCAGTTCCAGGAGATTTACCTCCAGGAGGCCCAGGCGGGATATACCGATTTGATCCTGGTGCTCATCAATTCCGAAGGCTCGGCCACTTATGGCAACTCTCTCCTGGCCGCTGAGCAGTTTTTTGAAGAACACCCGGAATACCGGGACCGGGTACACATCCATAGCTTCGACAGTCTGGGTTACTCCGCTCTCTATGGCGCGCCAGTGATAGAGGCTGCCCGTATGGCAGAGTCCGGCGCCGATGCTACCGCCATCACCGCCTATCTTCGGGACTGCCTGCCCCATAGGCAGGTGTATTTTGGAATGTACACCCTCAAATATGCCGCCAAATCCGGCCGGATCCCCAGCGCCGCCGCCTTCCTGGGGGACAAGCTGGGGCTGAAGCCCATTATGAAGATCTTTGACCGGGCCATTACCACAGCGGCAAAATGCCGTGGGGATGCCAAGCTGGCCCAGAAGGTGGCAGAGATGACCGCCGAAGAGATTCTCCCTGGGACCCCCTACGAAGTCATCTACGGCAGTGACGAAAGCTGCCGGGAGGAGATAACCCGGCTCCTCACAGAGAAATTGGGCTATCCCCCGGCGGGAGCCTATCAAATTGGCGCAGTCATCGCCGCCAACGCCGGTCCGAAGGTGGTAGGTGCCGCTTTTACCTTAAAATAAGTTTTGACTACAGTCCAAAATAAAGCGCAAAAAAGAGCCGATACACTTCGGCTCTCTTTTGTGTCATAAATACGCTAACTATGTAAATCACTCTCTGTTAAATATCTTTTCCAAAGCGGGATCCGATCCGTCTGGCTCTAACGCTAACCCTGTATAAAGACGTCCAGTGAGATCTTCAATACTTTTCTCAAGTTCGTTGCATCGCTTTTCATAGGCTTGCAACCGCTCTGCCTCGGATTTTGCTGACCGAAGTTCGTTTCTCAGTTGAAGAATTTTTATTTTTCTATAGTACAAACTTACAAGCAGAGCGCCAAGAGCAATCCCAACAATCAGTGTAGCAATAATCAAACCAATGCCGCCGCTATCAGCCAAAGCAGTGAAAATATCCTCCAGTGTTCTATCTGTCAAATCCATAGTTCTATATTCCTTGAGCAGAAATCCCAAAGCATGCCTCAGCAATTGTTTCCGCAATCAAAATTAGCGATTCCTTACTCAGATCCCAGTAAGAAAATGCATATAGTAATTCATTGCACAATCGCTCAGACATTTCTGCAGTAGTGTGATTGCTTTCAACAGAATACTGCTTACAAGCACTCAGTAAGTAAAATAAAGCAAAACTCTCATTGATTCTGCTATATTTCTTTAATGAATTAGGATCCGTGGCTTTAACCGCAAATGGCTTAAATTTCAATATCCAATATACCATAAGAGCGGCCTGCTTTATTTCATTTATCCTGGTTCCCTCATGGAATACCACAAAATAGCCCTCACGTTTGTCTACACGCAAAATAATCCGGGGTACAAGAAAACGTTGGATGTATATATCGTCTGCCGAGAGGCCAACTCCTTGAGCATATCTCGTAAACTGTAAAACCAAGCGATTAGCCTTTTCTGTCAAAGTGCGCTCTAATGGCGGATCATAAATAACCTTTCCATTTTTATATACCACAGACACGTAAAACCACTCCCCAATTAACGTCGACGCCTAAATGAGCAGCTTAAACAGATTCGGGTGTTCCTCCATCAGAGCCGTCATTCCAGCATCAATAAAATCCGCATATTTTTCATTTGAAGTGCGAACCCGATCATTTGTATTGATATCATCATTAAAACCATTCGAAATCGAATATAACTGGTGCATTTCCTCGTCAGAGTATAATAAATCTCCCCATTTAGCCATGCAATTTCACCTACCATTTTCGTAAGTCACAAAATAAATATTACAAATTATATATCTTTTAACAGTTTTATAACGCCATTCTCTAATTGTAAATTTACAGATCAGGAGCAATATAA
Organism: uncultured Eubacteriales bacterium; assembly: GCA_900544975.1. GTDB lineage: Bacteria > Bacillota > Clostridia > Oscillospirales > Oscillospiraceae > Faecousia. The sequence continues at coordinate 93,648 of UQXI01000003.1, read as the reverse complement.
GGTGTGCATACGTACAGCCTTCAAAACTTTTTGATTCTACACTAGTGGAAAATAGGGGCTGTAAAACAGCCCCTAAAATTTCAAGAAAGAACTATCTTACTTAACCTCGGCAACAGCGCCGGCGCCCTTCAGCTCTTCAGCCAGCTTCTCGGCGTCTTCCTTGGAGATGCCTTCCTTCAGGGCCTTGGGGACGTTGTCCACGATCTCCTTGGCTTCCTTCAGGCCCAGGCCGGTAGCAGCGCGGACCACTTTGATGACAGCGATCTTGTTGGCGCCGACTTCCTTCAGAACCACATCAAACTCGGTCTTCTCCTCTTCTGCGGGAGCAGCAGCGGCGGCGGGGCCAGCAACAGCGGCAGCAGCGGCGGAAACACCAAATACGTCCTCCAGGGTGTGTACCAGCTCGGACAGCTCCAGAACGGTCAGGCCCTTGACTTCCTCAACGAGAGCAGTGATCTTTTCACTAGCCATTGTAAATATCCTCCTAAAATAATTTCAAAGTATAATAAATGGGGTGGATGAATTAGGCCTCCGCAGGGGCTTCCTCTGCGGGAGCGGGGCCTTCCTTTTGAATCCGGATCTGGTCCAGAACAAATGCCAGGCTGGAAATGGGGGCCAGGAAGGTGCCCAGAACCTGGGCAATGAGGGCGTCCTTGCTGGGCAACTCACCGAAGGAGTTCAGCTGCTCGGCAGTCAGGACGGAGCCTTCCACGAGACCGCCCTTGATGGACAGGACGTTCTTGTTCTTCTTGGCAAACTCACAGACGATACGGGCGGGCGCGATGGGGTCGCCGGTGGTGCAGGCCATGGCAGTCGTGCCGTTGAGAAGTTCGTCAAACTGGCTGTAGCCGGCCTTATTGGCGGCGAAGCGGGTCAGCGTGTTCTTCACGACAGAGTAGTCCACGGAAGCGTCCCGGAACTGCTTGCGCAGGTCGGTATCCTGAGCAACATTGATGCCCTTGTAATCCACAAAGACCACGGCGCTGGCGCCCTGAATCTTCCCGGTGAGCTCATCAACGATTGCCTTCTTGCTTTCAAGAACCTTTGCGTTGGGCATGAAAGTGTCACCTCCGAAAAAATAAATGCCTCATGCCATAAGACATGAGGACACAGAACATGTAAATACAAATTCCGCAAACCTCGGCAGGATGGGAAACCCCGTTGTGGCAAAGCCTCCTGCTGTCTCTGGCAGCTTGTACAGTTTACCATTTTCCAGGCGGAATGTCAAGTCCTTTTTTCAATAACTATTTTTTCATAAAACGGCTGCTCCCTCAACTGGACGCAGCCGTTTCTTTCATATATTTTACGGCCAGTGTCTTCCGGCACTGTCTGCACGGTCGGTGGACTTCTTAGCAGCCCCTTTTTCTATATTTCTTCGCCGCTGCGAATATACTCCACAAGATTGGAGGTAATCCTGACTACGGCAGACAGGTTGGTGCAATACAGGTTTTTCCCATTCTCCGGCTGGAACAGCAGGAGCTTGGCGTTGTACATACTGTTGACATCCCGGAAAACCGAGCCGGAATTGAGCTGTAGCCGTTTGGACAGCTCCGGCACGCCCATGGGCCGGTTCATCATGAGCCGCAGCATCTCCACTCTGTCCGGATTGGCCAAAAGCCGGAGCGCGGAATGATCCAGGTCATCCAGGGTTGGCGCTGCTCCGCGGTCATTGGGATCCGGCCGGATGGACATACCCATATGGATGGATACACAGCCAGTTTTTTCGTCGAAATAAAGAGGAGACGGATCGGGCGCAAAATATCGGAAGGCAATTTGCAGAGTCTTCACCTGGCCAAATTTCAGTTGGGCCCTGCGCAGAAGAAACTCGTTGACACCATGCTCTCGGAAAAAGCGCTCCCACTGGTTCATCAAAGGCGTGGCCCGCTCCACCCATGGCGCCAGCAGAACCTCCAGCGCGTCCGCCACTGGCCGCAGCAGCTCCGCCACCCGGGACACATGATAATCAAACGCAGAGAACACCTCCACAAGTTGCATTTTATATGACTGCGGAACGGGAAGCGGGGCGATCTCGTCGGACAGAGCGGTAAATTCTCTTCCATTTACCACGTTGATCCGAAGAGAGAATGGATAAATCCCATCGATACGGTAATCTTCCCGGCGGCGGCGGGTCCAGCCATCACACAAGGCCTGGGCCATATCGTCCACCCCGTTGCAGGATACCTCCACTGAGGTGTACAAAAGGCAGCAGCCCAGGCAAAACAGCCGTTCCGCTACGCCGAACAGGGGAAAGCCCCGGAAATAAAATTGCAGCTGACGGTCCTCAGGAGAAAGCCCCGCGCAGGCGGCCTCCTGAATTGTCCGTACCGCTTCCGGCGGGATGGCGTATGTATCCGGGACAGTCAGCTTTTCCGCGGGGATGTTGTTGACCACGGCGCAGACCAACTCCGCCGCTTCCAGAAGTAGACATGGTTTTTTATAGATTTCCAGCTCCATTCTTCCACCTCCAAATGCACTATCGGAGTATATTGTAACAGACTTCTGGTTCAGAAGCAACACCTCCAAAAGGTTTTGCGGATGGTTTGTGAACAGCCCATCGCACCCGAGTCGAGCGGCGTGGAGTGGGGGCAGGCGATCATGCCGCCTGCCCCGGTGGTGAATCGTTATTTCTCCAGGAATCGGAAGATGATGGTGGCTAGCTGGGCTCTGGTGGCGGTGTCTCTGGGCAGAAGGTTACCATTATCGCCTACCAGGAGACCTCTGCCCACGGCCCAGGCCACGGCCTCTTCAGCGTAGGCGGAAACGGTCTGGCCGTCGGAGAAATCCCGAAGGCTGCCCTGCGCGGATACGTCCATACCAACAAATTTGGCGTACCGGTACAGGAAAGTGACAACCTGCTCCCGGGTGGCCGGAGCCTCCGGGGCAAAGCGGGTGTCGGTGACGCCCATGGCGATCTCATTCTCGTAGGCCCAGGCCACGGCGTTGGCGTAGTACTTATTCCGGGCCACATCGGTGAAGGGCGTGGGGTTCTCCGCATCCGGCTCGCCCGCCAGACGATAGAGCATGGTGACGATCATACCACGGGTAACGGTGGTATTGGGGGCAAAGACGCCGTTGCCCATGCCCTTCATGAGGCCGGTGGACAGGACGTAGTCCACGCCCTCGTGATACCAGGAGGAGCAGTTCAGGTCGGAGAAGGCCTTGGAGGGGCAGTGATCGGAACTGGCGGGGATGACCCGGGTCTCGGTTTCGCCGCAGTGGCAGGTACGGGTCTCAAGGCCGTCGCGGAAGCAATCCGCCGCGGTTGTAATCTCCCAGTTGCCGAAGCTGTGGCCGGTGGCGGGAGTCTCATTGTCCACATAGCTGTGGCCGCAGTTCTTACAGGTGTGCAGGGTATAGCCGCCCTCTTCACAGGTGGCGGGCACCACGGACACGAGGTAGTCATGCTCCGGAACGGTGAGTGTCACATCCTCAGCGGTGCCGGGATGCCGGTCGTTTTCCTCCACCAGGGTGACGGTGAAGACAGCCTCCGTGTCAGCCTGAGCCTCGAAGGTCAGGGTCGCCAGAACCGTACCGGCGGGCATGGTCTCCTTACCGGCGTAGCCGAAGATGAGCTTGCCGTCTTCCTCAGCAAAGCTGGCCAATTCCGTCTTGCCGGACTTGTCCAGGAGGGTCAGCTTGGAGGCGTCGTAGGATACGGTGTAAAGGCCGTTGGTGGTCTCGCCGTCGGCGGTGAGGGTGAGGGTAACGGTCTTATCCTTGCAGTCGGCCTTGTGTTCCACGGACTGCGGCCGGACGGTCTCGCCGGTGAACCCGTTCAGGGTACCGCCGGGGCGGGTTTCTTCCTGGGCGGAAGCAGCGAATGCCTCAGCGGTGAGGGGCACGGCTTCCACATGGATCTCGTTGCCGGTGGGAACCGCGGCGGTCTGAGACTCAGCCTCGTTGCTACTGGCCGCGTAAATGGCGGCGGGCCACACGCCCTCGCCGAAGTCGCCCAGAAGGTCGGCCTTATAAATCTCATTTGCTTCATCGAAGCCCAGGCGGTACAACTGGTTGGTGGCGCCGTTAAAGTAGGAGAAGTACAGGTAGCCGTCCTCACCGGCAATCAGGGAGCAGTCCATGTCACCGCTCTTATCTCCGGGGAACGCCAATCCGGTCAGCGTGCTGGCGTAGCCGTTCAACATACCGCTCATGCCGCCGTCGTCGGTGCTATACAGCCAGAAGTTCCAGATGCTTCCGGTGTTGTCCATGAGAATGAGATGCTCGGTATCCCGCATCACACCGCTGTCCTCGTCCCAATGCTGCTCATAGCCCAGGGAGGTGACGGCGGTCAGGCTTTGGGCGCCAAAGGAAGACAGAATGTTGAACAGGTCGAAGGCCATGAAATCCAGCTTCATGGGATCTTTTGCGGGCAGGAGATACTCGCCGTGAATGCCGTTGATCCGCACGGCCTCACCGGAGGAGTAATAGTCGCTGTAGGCCATATCCCACAGGGAAATCTCGGCGGCGTTGGGGCCGGAGTTTTCCACGGTTTTGCCTATGGCCCTGTCCACTTTATGCATATTCCAGGAATCCTTCACGGCATCCATGACGTACAGGTCGCCCTTGGCCGTGTCCAGGGTCGCGGAGGTCAGGGTGGTGTCCAGAGACACGCCGGCCGTCCAGGTATCGTCGGTTTCCAGATTCCAGGTAAAGAACATGGGGTTGCTCTCGCTGTCCATGAGTACGCCTTCCAGCGTGACTCTGGCGGTTTCCACTGTCACATCGCAGGATGCGGTGACGCTGGGATTCAGCGCAGAGGCAGCGGTAACGACACATGTACCCACATTCACGCCGGTGACAACGCCGCTTGCGTCAACGGTGGCCACGGTGGGATCGGAGCTTGTCCAGATGATGGAGCGGTCGCTGACCGTCCAGGGCAGAACCAGCGCGGAAAGCGCTTCCTCAGTACCCTTAAGGATGGTCATGGCATCCCGGGAAATCTGGATGCCGGAAACCTCATCGGTGGTTCCCCAATTGTCTCCGCCGTTCTTCACAGGAATGGCCAGGCAGGAAATGTGATTGAACAGCATGCTGGACTGCGTCACCGTGCCGTCTTCCAGGTTGATTTCCAGATAATAAGAGAGGGCATAGGAGATAGAGCCGTAGGAACTCTCGTAGTAACTGACCCAGCAGAGCAGTCCGGTGTTGGGGTCAATTTCCAGCGCCTGGGTATACTCATTGGTAAACAGTTCCACTGTGAGAACCAGCTCCGGGGCATCGATGGTCTCCAGGGTGAAGGCGTACACGTCGGTGAGCTTCACCGCGCCGTCGGTCAGCATATGGCAGTAGAAGGTGCCGTTTTCATCGCAGGCCAGGGTGTTGGTGGGGATGCCGATTTTGCCCACCTCCGCAACGGCGCCGGTGAGGGGATTCACCGTCACCAGGACGCCGTCGGCAACGCCGTAAACCTGACCGTCGGCGGGGTTATAGGCCATATCCGTGAGAACCACGCCCAGATTGGCCACCAGGGTCATATTGGAGGGGTCATTTTCCGGCATCACATAGAACTCGCCCTTTTCCGTGGCGGCCAGAATCATGTGATCCAGAATCGTGGCGGCGCAGAATGCCTTGTCCGCAGGCATCCAGTTGGGCAGCGGCCAAGTGGGATTCCGGTCAAAGCCAGCCCAGTAGCCGGACGACATATTGAAGGCAATCCGATCCGGCACCGCCAGCTCGCCCAGATTCACCTCAATGGCGTAGGTGGCGGTATTCATGGCGTAGTCCGTCACCTGAATCAGGAATTCCTGTCCGTCCACCTGGCTGACATCCATGCTGTAGACGCAGGCCTCACCGGCCCCGGCGTCTGGATCGCTGCCTGTGCTGGCCAGCGTCTTGGAGCCGTTGCCATTGAGCAGCGTCACGGCGGCCACATGCCGGTTGTCCGTGGCGGTGATGTTCAGGGTTTCGGTCAGCACATCCAGGGAAACGCCGTTCAGGACGGGCGCGGTGTTGTCAATGGTGACGGGGGTCTTCAGCGTGGTGCCCCGGCCCAGCTCGTCCCAGCGGACGGAACCGTCGTCATTCACATAGTAGTCCGGTGCCAGGGTGAGGCAAAGCTCCAATTCATCCCCCTCGGAAAGGCCCTTGGGGCTCCAGTCCACATTCAGGAGATAGCTGGTGGGGCCGTAGCCCATGGTGTGCATCGCCGCAGCGGGGAACTCGCCGCCGGAAACGTCCTGCAGCACCTCACCGGTCTGGGTGTTGGTCACGGTAAAGCGGGAATCCGCCGCGTTCCGGATTACGGCGATTTTCAGCTTGGAAATCCGGTCGCCGTTCTCGCTGTTAATGGCGTTACGCTCGGGCATATAGCGCTGGTCAATGGTTACGGGGTTTCCGCCGAACACATACAGCTCATTGGGTTCATCGGCGTAAGTAATGGCAAAGGTGTTGGTATCTTTGTTGTAAAGGTACGGTACACGGTACTCCTCACCGGTCTGGAAGGTCTGGAAGCAGCCCAGATCCAGCATGGAACCGTCAGACCAGTTGCCGTAGAAGGCCAGCATGGGGATGGAGTGGCTGGTGCCCAGCAAGCCCTCCTCATCGCCCACTGCGTTGGCGAACACATAGGCCTGCACATACGCGCCGTTCACGAAGTACTCGTCCAGATGGGCCTTGGCTTCCTCGGTGAGACGGATGGTCACGGCGATCTTCACGCTGCCGCCGGCGGGTACGGTGACGGTCTCATTGTCCAGCTTGTTCAGGAACAGGTGTACGTCGTAAGTATCCACGTCGCCGTCGCCGTCCATGTCGGCACGGTTCAGAGCCTGGATGGCATCCCGCGCGCCGGTGACGTAGTCCAGCAGGGCTTGGCCGTCGTCCGCGTCCACGTCGCCGTCGCCGTCGAAGTCGCACTGCGCCAGTTCGCCCTTGGCGCTCACCACACGGCCGTCCACCGTCCACAGGACATTGGCGTCCAAGGGCGTGGTCTGGGTATCCGTGTAAAGCGCCGTCTGCTCGTCGTTGTTATTGTAGTTGGAGTAATCCTCAAAGAAGTTCTGAGTGAACACGTCCGCAGACAGGGCATAAATCTTCTGTGTATCGGAAATATTGTGGATGTCAAAGCTGAAGCTGTATACACCCTTCCGGGTAGGATCGTCTTTCAGCTCTGTCTTCACTTTGCCGTCAGCATAACCATCCACCAGAACATAGGAGTCGAAACCGGTGGCGGCGGCGGTGTCCACCAGGCCCGCGCCCTGCTGCATCACAGGGTAGTACTGGCCGTCCTCGTCCTTGAGCGGCGTGGCCGTGGACATCATGACGCTCTGAGCCAAAGCCCGGTCGGTGAGTCCCTCCTGAGACAGGCCCTTGGTCTGAATGTGCTGCAATACCAGCGCGGAAATACCGGCGATCTGGGGCGCGGCCATGGAAGTACCGCTCATCAGCTCGTACTCGTCGGTCTCCTGCACAGCGCCGTTGATGGAATAGACGCTGCCGCCGGGGGCGGCGATTTCCGGCTTCAGGCTCAGGTCGCCGGGCACGCCCCAGGAGCTGAAGCTGCTCATGCTCAGGCAATCGGAATCGCTGTAAATGGAGGAAACCCGCTTGGTGACGGTGAGCTTGCCAGTGTAGTACACCGTGCCGTTTTCTGCGGTTTGCTTCGTGGAGTTCTCCTGGATGAAATCGCTGGCCTCACTGGTGATAGAGACGCAGGGTGTGGAGCCCCAGTAGTAGGTCAGATCCATGTAGAAGAGGCCGGGCTGATTGTTGTAAACGACGGTGGCAATGGCGCCGGCGCTATCTCCGTTGTAGAGCTTCTGGGTGAATTCAATCTCGCCCCGGCGAACCAGCGCGATCTTACCGGCAACGTCCACACTCGCGAAGTCTTCCTCGGTGCCGTAGCCGTCGATCATGACATAATCATAGGTCGTACCGGCCTCGCCGTTGGTATTCAATGTAAGGAACGGTGTGTTTCTGTACAGGGTCTCCATATAAACGAAGTCTTTTCCGGCTACGGCAAAGGTGTTGCCCACCAAGCCGTCGTTGTCCACGGAGGCCACCGTGAGGGTATTGGTGTAGGAACCGGGAGAACCGCCGGTGTGGAAGTTCACGTCCTCCACAAACAGGTGTTCCTTGGGGTCGGCGTACTGCGCCCAATAGCCGTTGTTGCCCATGGACGTGACCAGGACAGTGTCTGTCTTCGTGAGAGAATCCAGCAGCTCGGCATAGGTCTCGCTTCTGGATTCACCGGCCAGGGTAGAGCCCAGGGACATATTCACGGAATCGCAGCCCAGCAAAATGGCGTCCTCCAGAGCAGCCATATAGTCGGAATCGTAAGCGCCGCCGTTCTGTCCGAACACCTTCATAACGATGATCTGGGCGTCGGGGGCGTTGCCCACCATACCCACGGCGTCAGCGGCGGAGACGTAGGCTCCGTCCTTCTCCACCAGACGGTTGGCCACGGCGATGCCTGCCACATGGGAGCCGTGCTCCGAGGCGTCGTCGTTGTCATGGGTCACGTCCAGCGTGCTATCCACATAGTTGAAGCCGAAGGGCGCCTTCAGGCTGATGTACAGATCCTCGGCGGTGAGCCCCGCATACTGTTTGGCGGCGTTCAACTGGGGCAGCACCCGGGCAATCTCCTCCGCATCCAGGAGGTCGAGGCCCTTCAGGTATTCCTCGTAGTCCACGTCCGCCTCGGCGGCGTTCTCCCGCAGCGCGGCTTCCAGCGCGCCGGGCGCCACGGACTGATGGTCGGTATCCAGACCGGTGTCAATGATGGCCACCCGCATTCCCGCGCCGGTGTAGCCGGACTGCCAAGCCACGTTGGTGCCGGTCATCTGGGTGGAAATCACCATGTTGGGCTTGCTGGTGGCGTCGGTGACGGTCTCCTGAGGCTCGTACCGGGTTTCCAGCACAACCTCCGCCACACCGGGGAGCTTCTCAATGGCGGCGATCTGACCGTACTCCACATTGGCGGAGATGGCGTTGGCCGCCAAGGTCATGTTCCAGACCACATCCAGCTTCTCGCCGGTGGCCCGCTCAATGGAGGCGGTCATGGCGCACTGGGATACCTGAAGACCGGCCCGGTAAAGCATGGCGGCGCTGTTTTGGGCGATATCCCTGGTGGAGTAGCCCGCCTGAACGGTGGAATCCTTCTCCAGGAAAATGGAAACACGAACCACGTCGGTATCGGCGTAGTCCGGCTGGGACGGGGATTCCACAGGCAGCTCCGTTTTGGAATCTACGGAGACAGCGCTGTTGTCAACCTGGCGGAAGGTAATTTCCGCTTCGCCTGTGCCGGTCGCGCCCACGGGGACTGCGAAGCCGAACAGCAGCGCGAAGGCCAATACCATGGCCAACAGGCGGGTAGGCAGATGCGTCTTCTTCATGTCATTTGCTCCTTTATCTTATTTTTATATCCACGCGGTGTACCGCGCAAGATACTCAAACGGGAGATGTGTCTCAGCCTTTACCGATATAAAGCGGTCTCCGTTCCCATTGCTCTTGGGATAGTTAGATTGTAACACGGCCGCTTCATTTTTGCAATACTTTCATTGCATTTTTTTATTAACCTCCCGGGCGACAGGATTCGGAGAAAACAAAGGCTGTGAGCCCGGAATGGCTTTTGGCTGGAGACAGCTTGTACCCAGCTTTATGCTGCCCAAGGCTGAATCGGCCATCTGGCTTTGCCGCCCTTAACAGCTTACGTCCTGCCTACTGAGATGTAATCAAGGAGCATTTGAGCTGCCAGCATACCCTTCGTGTTCCGCACTATCTCTCTGCAGGCAGCCCTGGTTCCCCTGGTATTCTGCTTTCACCGTATTGACCTCCTTCTTTCGTTTACTTTGGGCTTACAACTGTTCGGCCCATCCCGGTTTTTTCCCGGTACTATGGCCTTTGCTGATTTCTCACAGTTCGTTGTTGCTATGCGTTTTTTCGAATACGTCTACTTTATGCGCCTGTAAGACCTCCCCGGGTATTCACACGTTCTTTCCCTCTTTACCCGCCGCATTTCCCCAAGCAATCCGTGCAGTGATTGGGCTTTAACTTGATTTGCAGTCTTACCCTTGCTCTGCGGCCTTATATGCGATTTCTGTTCGTCAGGCCAGAGCTTTGCCCATTGGGAGACCTTTCAACTCCCAAATTCCGGCTTTCTTCAGATTCCACCTCACGATGGACTTCCTTGCCTTTGGCCAACCCTTCCCTCTGCCGGGCGGTTTCAGGTCTTTCACCCGTTAGAACGTGCGCTCACCGGGCGCACAAGACAAATCGGCCAGCCCCTTTTTTGTGGGCTGACCGATTGATTCCTTTTGATTTCTCCTTATGCTAACACAGTATCTTGGCGGTTTTTCAACACGCCCCCTTCAAAACAGTTCAAATTTTTCCAGCTGGTTCAGATGCTTTGCCAAGATGGCCAGAGACTCTTTATTGGTACGGTAGCGGCCGCGGCCATTAACCACTTCGACAGTCAGAAGCTTGGCATTGAATAAATTGCCGATGTCCCTGCCCACAACGCCTAGATGCAAATCAAGCATTTGAACCAACCCCCGGGCAGACATAGGCTTGTCCAACATGGCCCGGAGCATTCGCATCCGCGATTCACTTCCCAGCAGCCGCAGGGCCTGAAACTCCCAGCTCTCAAAACTTTCTGTCTCCTGCCGCTCCACAGGCACAGCGACACCGGTGTGAAGGAACGCAGTTTGCTCCCCTGCGCTCAGGGATCCGGGACCCGCTTTGGGATGCAGGTACCGGAGCTGAACGCGGATGGCCTCCAAGGGTCTTTCCTCCTCGCTGCAGCGCACTCGCTTTCTCCATTTTTCCGCAAAATCCGGCTGCTGGTAATAGTCTTGCCAGACCGCTGCCAGGGGCTGCGCCTGCTCTACCCAAGGCTGCAGCAGGGGCTCCAGCTTGCCAGACACCGGCATCAGCATCGCCTCCAGACGGGCAATCGCTCCGTCAAAGCCGGAAAATTGTTCCAAAAGCATTTGGCTGTATTCCGCCCCCAGGCCCAGTTTGGCAATGTCCTGGGCCAAAGGCACAAATCCGCCATCGCCTTTCTCCATATACAAAAGCCGGTATTCGTCAATGGCCGTACACCGTTCCTGATTGCAAAGCTGTTTCTGCCTGGAGCGGCGGAGCTGTTCGCAGTCCCCAGCTATGGTGCCTGTGGAAACTTCCATCACATTGTAGGTCAAATTCCGGGCAATGCAGGTAGCCCGCTCCGGCTCCTGGGACAGCAGATACTTTCCAAAATAATACTGTACTGCCGGGTCGTCGCGGGGCACGTCCGCACAAGCAACCTCCAGCATATTCTGAACTGCATCCACAGGCAGGCAATAGGGACCACTTTGCGTCAGCATTCGCGCAGGGATTCCATTGACATAGGCATACAGCAGCTCCACCGTCTCATAAAGCATATGCGGCTGCGCTGTCACAAACACCTCCACGTTTCTGCCCCCTTATCTCGTATTTTCCTATTTTATATCACAGATTGAAAGATTCTTCAAGGGCAGCACCTGTCTTGGCACTCAGCCGATTCTCAAACATCAGGAAATCTTCGGATCTGGGGTAGGGCGCACCTTTCCAGACGCGCCGATTGATCCGCAGATTTTGAAATCCTAAGCAGAAAGGATCTGCCTCAATCTGCTTTCTGCATGTTGAGGCAGTCCCTTCAGAAAGGAAGATGAGAAAACAGCCGACTTAGAACTTCTGATCCAAAACCATCAGAAGTTTGGCCATCTGGGCGCGGGTGAGGGTGCCTCGGGGCTGCATGGTATTGTCGGGGAAGCCCTCAAAAAGGCCCTCGGCGGTAGCCCAGGCAACGGCGTCTTTCGCAAACCCGGAAATCTTGTCGCTGTCTTTGTAGACAGAGAGGTCAGCGCCCTGTGTAGGCTCCACCTTCAGATATTCCGTAACATACCGATACAGGAAGGTGGCGGCCTGCTCCCGGGTGACAGGCGCTTCCGGGCAGAACGCAGCATCCGTCATGCCCTTGGCAATGCCATTGGCCTGTGCCCAAGCCACGGCGTCAGAGTAGTAGCGGTCCTCTGCCACATCTGTGAAGGTGGATTGCTCTGCTACTTGGGGCTCGTCTGCCAGCCGGTACAGGGTGGTCACCAGCATACCCCGGGTCAGCGTGCCATTGGGAGCGAACAGGCCGTTGCCCATCCCCTTCATGAGGCCGGCATTCAGAACATAATCCGTGTACTCGTGATACCAGCAGGAGATATCCAGATCGCGGAAGGCCTGGGAGGGGCAGTCAGACAATGTAAATTTCTTCACGGTACCAGGCCGCTTCTCCCCGTCTTCCTCGGTGGTGACGGTAACTTCGCCTCTGCTTTTCACCTGGAAGGTCAGAGTCGCCAATTCCGCACCGGCGGGAGCATCCGTTTCATAAGCATAGCCGAAGGTGAGCTTTCCATCAGCAGAGGAAAAGCTGTTGTACTGGGCCTTGCCCTTCGTTTGAATCAGCGTGAGCTCGGAGGGGTCATAGGTGAGGGTGGTCAGGCCGTTGGTGGTGGCCTCGTCGGCGGTGATGGTCACAGTCGCAGTCTTGCCCTCGCAGTCGATGTCGGTCTTTGCGCCCTGAACCGTCACAGGCAAGGAAGCGGCGCCAAGGGAATTCAGGCTACCAGTGGGAGCGGCGGTCTCTCCTGCCTCCATAGAGGCAACCAGCTCTTCCAAGGAAGCAGTCTCAGCAGTCAGAGTGACTGCACCCTCGCTCTGGGGCGTGACGGTGTCGCCATTGCGGCCGGCTGCGCCGGTCTCAACCCGATACAAGGCGGCGGGCCAAATGCCATCGCCCATGCAGGTCAAAAGTTCACTCTGATAGATATTTTTTTCTGCATCGTAAGTGAGGGAGTAAATGTCGTTGGACGTTCCGTTGAAGAAGGACAGGTACAGGTTTCCGGCTTCATCGCACACCAAAGAGGAGCGCTTATTCTCAGTCTCATAGATCTTGAAGGTGATATCCAGATCCGAGGGGGTGTAGCGAGCGATTGCTCTCAGCGTGCCCTCGCTCTCATAGCACCACATTTCTACGATATCCTTATCTCCATCGATCATAACAAAGTGTTCTGCCAGCTGCTGTTCGTCATACGCATCCCGGATCTCCTCGTAGCCCAAGGTGGTAACGCCAAAGAGCGGTGCGGTGGCGTCCCGCAGGTTAAAGAAGTTGATACCCAAGACGGAAGGGTCAACCGGCGTCATGAAGATCCAATCCCATATGGCGCCAATCTTCGGCTCCTCCGCTGTAGAGGAGTCTTTGCTATACAGCATATCCCACAGAGGCACCTCCGCGCTATTTTCATAGGTGTTGCGAATTTCGCCGGTGGTTTTGTCAATTTCGTAGATCTTTCCGGCATCGGATACCGCGTCGTTGAGGAACAGCGTGTTTTTTCCGTCATAGGTCACGGAGTTGATGGCAGTGTCCAGTTTAAGCTCGGTCTTCCAGGTCTTGCTCTCAGCCAGGTCCCAGGAGAACAGCTTGGTTGTACCATCTGTATCCTTCAGAACGCCTTCCAGTTTCAGGTCCACGGTGTCCACAGTGACCGTACAGGTACCCACCTTAGAGGGATCCAGGTTCGAGGTTGCCAGAATATGACAGGTACCGGTATCCACAGCCGTTACCATGCCGTTTTCATCCACAACCGCAACCTGTTCGTCGGAACTGGACCAGGTAACGGTACGGTCCGTTGTAAACCAAGGACGGACCGATGCGTCCAGATCCAGGCTCAGGCCCCGGTGGATGGTCACGGCGTTCCGGGAAACCTGTACGTCTGTCACCTGATCCGTGGGAACAATGTTGCCGCTCTGAGACTGCTCGGTGATGATGAGGGCGCCAATGCGCGTCCGGGCCTGATCAATTCGCACAGAATCGCATGCCTCGGTGTCGATCTCAAAGAGGTAGCCATAGCCTGCAGGATAAGTCATATAGGTGAACTCATAGGAGCCATACCAATAGAGCTTACCATTGTTGGGATTCCACTCCATGCTCTGCGTGATCTCGCCGTTTGCAGGCTTGTTGGAAAGGTTGGTATGGTGGAGGAAGGTGGGCGAACTATAGCTATCCAATGTGAAGGTGAATACATTGCCTGTATCAATGAGGCTGCAATAGAAGTTTCCGTCGGGGTCCACAGCCAAGGTGTTGGTTGGGACTCCCACACAGCCAATGGCAGTGGTTTCGCCGAGGATCGGATCGATTTCAATCAGATCGTTGTCCACTGTGACGCCATATAGCTTACCGGTGGTTGGGTTATAGGCCATGTCTACCACCACGGCGGGGAGCTGGCTCACATATTCCATTTCCACCAGATCGTCTTCCGGGGCCACAAAGAGCTGCGCCTGATCTGTAGAGGCATAGACCAGGTGGTTTACAATGGAAGCAGCCACGATGGAATGGGGCACCTCGGCAATCACCCGGGCCACACTGGGATCATAGTCGCTACCGGTGCTGAGGAAATCATCAATGACCCAGGCGCTCTGGTCCAGAGCAAAGATCATCATTTCAGGCAACGGCAGCTCCTCGCCAATTTGCAGCTCGATCTGATAAGTCACGGTGTTCATGGCATAGTCCGTAACCTGCAAGAAGAACTTCTTACCGTTGACCCCGTCCAAATTCAGAACATAGTCATGGGTCTCGCCGGGAGCCGCATCCTGCACAGCTCCTGTGTAAGCCAGCACGACCGTTCCGGCATTGTTGTAGAGGACGGCAGAAGCCACATACTGGTTGTCGCTGGCGGAAACCACCAGGGTGTTGTTCACCAGATCCAGGTAGACGCCCTCCAGAACCGGATCGGTGTCGTCGATGCACACAGGAACCCGCAGCTTTGCACCCTGGCCCAGAGCCTCCCAATCCACGGCGCCATCGTGGACATAGAGCTCAGGGGCCAGATCCAAGCCAAGCTCAAGGCAGTCACCCTGGGCAAATTCGGTGGGAGCCCAGTTTATGCCCACATTCGTCACAGTGGACTGCCAGGAACCGGCGTTGACATGGTAATACGCGCAGCCAACTCCGCCAAGAGGCGCCTCATAGACGGTCTGCCCGTTTTGCATGACCAGGAAGCGGGAAGCCGCGGCGTTACGGATGGTGGACAAGCTGACCTGGGAGATCCGGTCACCCCGTTCGCTGTTGACGGCATTGCGCTCTGGCATATAGGTCTTGTCGGCCACCATGGGATTGCCGCCAAAGTAGTAGGTGGTGTCGCTTTCGTGACCATAGACCACCAGGAAGGTATTGGAGCGCTCATTGCCCAGATAGGGCGTCCGATTCTCTTCCCCACTGCGGAATTCCTGATAGTTGCCCACATCATACATGGAATTGTCCGTCCAATTTCCATAGTAGGCCAGCATGGGGATGGAGTGGCTGGTGCCCAGAATGCCCTCGGCATCTCCCAGCGCCTCTACGTGGATCATGCCCTGGATAAAAGCGCCACCGGTGTAAAGTGCGTCCAACTCCTGCTTCTGGGCATCGGTAAGGCGCAGCGTGACCGAAATTTCCACCGAACCATGGGCAGGAAGGGTCACACTGTCCCGTCCCAGTCGCTTCAAGAAGAGGTGCACGTCATATGTACTGACCTCACCGTCGCCATTCAGGTCGGCGTAGGAGTCGTTCTCGATCGTCTGCCGTGCGCCAGTTACAAAGTCCAGGAGCGCCTGGGCATCATCGGCATCTGTTTTCCCGTCGCCGTTGAAATCCCAATTGTCCGCATCTCCGGCACTGTTCACCAGCTGTCCATCCACGGTCCAGGTAGCCAGAGCCATGAGGGGCGTCGTGGAGGTGGATTGGAAGAGGGCCATTTCCTCCTCGCTTTGCTTGTGATTGGCATAACCCTCTACCACAGCCTGGGTAAACAGCTCGGCGGAGAGCGCAAATCGCCTTTCCTCCTGCTCCAGGTTGTGTAATGTGAACGAAAAGCTGTACACACCGGTCTTGTCCGGGTCGTCGCCCAGCTCTGCCTTGACCTTACCGTCGCTCTGTCCGTCCACCAGAATGTAGGAGCCGGCGGATGTGGCGGCAGCGGTGTTCACCATGCCAGCGCCTTGCTGCAGCAGGGAGTAAGCATTTCCGTTGGCGTCCTTCAGAGGCGTCGCTGTGGACATCATCAGACTCTGTGCCAGGGCACGGTCCGTGAGACCAGTCTGAGAGATTCCCCGGTCCTGGATGGACTGAAGTACCAGGGCGGAAATGCCTGTCATCTGAGGCGCAGACATGGAGGTACCGCTCATCAGTTCATACTGGTCTGTCCCTCCCAGGAGGTTATAGCCGTTGGAGTGGGTACCATTGATGGAATAAATGCTGCCGCCGGGAGCGGTGATATCCGGCTTCAAGCTCAAGTCGCCGGGGACGCCCCAGGAGGTGAAAGAGCTCATGGTGAGATACTCCGAGCCGGTGTAGGTGGTGACCACGGTCTGATCCAAGAAGAACTTGCCCGTGTAGTAGGTGCGGCCCGCCTCGGTCTGTACACTGGCGGAGTGCTCCTTGATCCACTGGCCCTCTTCCTGGGTGATGGAGACGGCGGGCTCTCTATAGTAGTAATCGCTCAGATCCATATGGAGGCTGCCGGGTTCGTTGTTGTACACCACCAGAGCCTTGGCGCCGTGATAGTGGGCTTCGTTGGCCTTATCGGCGAAGGTAATCTCGCCCCGGCCTACAAAGACAATCTTTCCGGTTACATCAATGCCTTGGTAGTCGGAGGCCGCACCGGGAGCATCCAGCAACACATAGTCGTACTCCGTACCGGTCTTGTCCTCGGAGGTATCCAAGGACAGCAGCTCGTCGCAATAGTAGCTGGTCTCGATGTAGGAAAACATCCGGCCGCCGATCTGGAACACATGTCCCACTGCACCATCGTTGTCCACAGAGGCCACCGTCAGGGGGGCGGCATAGCTGCCGGGGGAGCCGCCGGTGTGAAAGCTCACGTGATCCACATAGGGAAGACCGGTGGCGTTCCTCGCGCTCTCTGCCCAGGCGCCACTGTTACCCATGGAAATGGCCACTACGGTATCGCTCTTGGTCATAGATTCCAGAATGTCGCCATAGCTGCCAGAATAGATGGACATCCCGGGATTGGCAGAGCCCAGCGACAGGTTGACCGAATCACAGCCCAATAAGATGGCATCCTCAATGGCGACCATGTAGTCGGAGTCATACGCTCCGCCCAAACCGCCAAAGACCTTCATGACCAGAATCTGCGCGTCGGGCGCATTGCCCACCACGCCCACAGCTTCAGCAGCGGAGACAAATTTGCCGTCCTTCGGAATGTAGCGGTTGGCGGCGGCGATGCCTGCAACGTGGGAGCCGTGCTCACCCATGGTGTCGTCTTCATGGGTCACATCCAAGTCATCGTCCACATAGCAGAAGCCAAAAGGCAGCTTCTCGTTGATGTAAAGCTGGTCGGCAGTGAAGCTACCGCGCTCCGTAACATGGAGCTTATCCAGCACCGCTGCAATCTGCTTGCTATCCAGCAGATTCAGGGAGGCCGCATAGTCAGCGTATGTCGTGTCGGCTTCCCGGGCGTTTTCTTCCAGAGCGTAGTGGAAAGCGCCGGAATCCACAGACTGGTGCTGGATGTCCAGGCCGGTGTCGATGATGGCAATTCTTGTGCCCGCACCGGTATAACCAGACTGCCAGGCCACATTGGTGCCGGTCATCTGTGTAGAGACCGTCATGTTGGGCTCCGCCGGAGTCCCGGAAACGGTTTCCTGGGGCTCATAGCGCGTCTCCAGGACCACCTTCTCCACACCAGGAACCTTCTCAATCTCGGCGATCTGGCCGTATTCCACATTCGCAGAAATGGCATTGGCCGCCAAGGTCAGGTTCCAGCGGACATCCAGCTTCTCGCCAATGGTGCGCTCAATGGAGGCGGTCAGCTTCTGCTGCGCCGTTTTCAGGCTGTCCTGGTAGGACATGGCAGAGGCGTTCTGTGCAATGTCCATGGTGGAATAGCCCATCCCTAAAGTTGATTTTTTGTTCAAAAAAATGGATACGCGAACCATATCCGTGTCGCCGTACTCCGGTGCATTCGGTTCACTCTCCTCGGCCTCACACAAGAGGCTGCCGGAGACCATGCTGTTATCCACCTTTTGAAAGCTAACACCCGTGCTCTCGTCAGCAGCGCGGGCGGGGGCCGCAAAGCCGAGCAGCAGGGCAAAAGCCAGTAGCAGGGACAGCATGCGGGAAGGCAGATGCATTTTCTTCATACTCGTTCTCCTTTTCTATGGCCGGACAGGGCCGGCAAATTTATATCCACGCAGCGCCGCTGCGTCAGATATCCAAAACGTGGGGGACCTTTCAACAGGTCTGCCATTGGAGACTTCATATGGCGGTACAAACAGCCGAGCTGTTACTTTATCTAAATTGCATGGTCTATCGTCAACACTGCTTCCTGTTCCTATTGCAGCCTCTTGCGTTCTCGCTATAGAGAACATGTTTGTCGAAATTATAGCATAGCGTATTCACTTTTGCAACCCTAATTTTCCTTTTTTGGGAAATACAAGCGCAAATCAGGCGCTCAGTCAAACGGCCGTGTTGCAAACTGTGTCTGTATGCAGCCAAAACAAAAAAACCGCTGCAATGGAGCAACTGGGGATGTGTGGACTTGTTGCAAAACCTACAATGTCATCTGCATCACCAACGGCAGGTACGCCGCGCCTTGCCATTTCCTGGCCATACTCATTCAAGTAGCTATTGGCTAGCAGTGGAGACAGCGGCCCATCCTGCGGAGGGCCTTGGAAGACCTTCAACTTCCAAAATCCGGCCTTCTTCAGACCCCGCCTCATGTCAGGCGCCCTTGCCTTTGGCTCACCCTTCCCACTGCCGGGCGGATTCGGGTCTTTCTCCCGTTAGAACGTGCGCTCACCGGGCGCATATAGCAATAGCCGGAAGATTTTCAGGTGAAAACCCTCCGGCTATGTAAATTCATTTATTCTATTAAATATTTTTATATACTTTCGTATCGTTTTCAATCAGGTCTATCCGCGAGCATTATTCTTATCGCCTTTTATATCCTTGGTTTTGTAAACATCGTACCCCTCATAGTGATAGCTGGCGTCCACACCCTTCATGTAGACTTCGCGGTCATTGATTCGGTCGGTCAGGGCGGCTTTCAGCAGCACTTTGATCTCCAGATCCTTGATGGGGCTGCGCTCCATCGCCAGCAGATAATCGTCCTTGTCCACAAGGCTCCAGTCGATGACCTGTCCGAGTTCCTTTTTCAGAATCGCGTCCAGCCAGAGCCGGGTGCTTCTGCCGTTGCCCTCTCGGAATGGGTGCGCCACGTTCATCTCCACATACTTGGCAATGATCTCGTCAAAGGTCGATTGCGGCATGGGCCCGATGTTCTCCAGAGCTGCTTGCAGATAGAGGACGGGCGCAAAGCGGAAATTGCCCTTTGCAATGTTGACCGTGCGTACCTGCCCCGCAAAGTCGTATATCCCATCAAAGAGGTATTTGTGGATCTGCGCAAGGCCCCGAAAAGTTCCCACCTCAAAGGTGTCCAGTAGGCCCTTCTCAAACAATTCCAGCGCCCTTGCCTTGCTGATCCGTTCTTCCTCTCTGGCAAGCTCTGCGGAATCGGTAATACCCAGCTTGTCTTTCAATGCCATACGCCAGCCCTCCATTCACGGTACATTCGCACGATTTCTAATATTATATCATACCCAGCGCCCGAGCGCAATTACAACGAATCTATGTATTGGCAGCACAGAGTGTGCCGCCAGCCTTGGCGTTATCTTTCGTAGTCCCTGCTTTTGGGCAGTTCGTTCTGCCCCTCATCGGGCGTATCGTCCATGAGGCAGCGGTCTTTCTGATCCATGTTGAGCAAGATATTGAGTTCGTTCAGCCCCGCCTCTTTTTCGGCCAGTTCGTCCGCCTTTGAAAAGGGAGCGTCTAACTCCACCTTGGCATTTTCAAGTTGGGTGTAGGTTTTTGCCAGAACAACAGCATTTACCTTTTTACCAAGGTAAGGGGTAGGTAAGCTGGGGAAAGAGCTGCTTTCATGCGTTTTTTCTGTAAACTAATCCGTTTTCCCATGTCGGTAGATTTGAGAAGACTCAGGGCAAACTTGTAACACATTCATGTTGCGTGGAAAGCGGTATCCTCCTGCATACCGCCTGCTTGCATAGAAATGCGGCGGCTTTCATCTCTTAAAACCGCCGTGTGGAGTGAGTTTTGGATACGGGAAATCGGTTTGCCCAGCGGCGGTCTTTTCTTTTCTGCCACTGGATAGATCGTTTTTTTATCAACTTTAGATAATGATACCGTCTTGTACGTTAATCATGCGGCCGCTGCTTTTTGCCGCTTCCGGGGAATGCGTTACCATGATGATTGTCTGTCCGCTGGTTCGGTTGATCTCCCGGAGCAGGGCCATGATCTCGGCCCCGGTTTTACTGTCCAGGTTTCCCGTAGGCTCGTCGGCAAAGAGAATTTCTGGATTGCCGATCAAGGCGCGGGCAATAGCTACACGTTGCTGCTGCCCGCCAGACAATTCACGGGGCGTATGCCTCCGGCGGTCAGATAACCCTACAATCTCCAAAATCTGTTCCAACTGCTTTTTATATCCACCCACCTTTTTCCCGTCCAGCAGCAGGGGGAGCATGATATTTTCCTCTACATTCAGGTTTGGAATGAGGTTGTAAAACTGAAAGACAAAGCCGATTTTCTGCCGCCGGATGCAGCTCATTTTTTCATCTCCGAAGCGGGAGATGTCCGTGCCGTTCAGCAGAACATGGCCGCTAGTTGGGGCGTCCAGGCCACCGAGAATATACAGAAGTGTGCTTTTCCCGGAACCCGACGGCCCCATGATGGACACAAATTCTCCCTGCATAACCTGTAAGGAAATGTCTTTCAAAACCTCTGTCGCTGTATTGCCTACACGGAAATTTTTGATAATATGTCTGCCTTCCACGGCAATCCCGCCTGTTGATTGCTTCATTTACATATCCTCCTATTCAAATTTGATTTCCTCTACCAGCTTCATATTGCGGCTCTTAAAAATCGGGACAACCGAACCAAGCAACGTGACAAGAATCCCCATACCGCCAGCGGCCAGGAATGTACTGGCGTTTAATTCTGGCACTGTTGAGATTTTTGGGCCAGCGACAAGGAATATCGTTTGAATTTCCATGCAGGAAACGAAAACCGCGATCGCAGCGCCGACCAAACCGGAAGAAAAGCCCTCGATCAACGTCATTTTCATGTTCTGACGGTTGGAAAGCCCAACAGATTTATACATTGCAATACTCCGCCGCTTTTGCAGATAGTTAATTAACAGATTATTGATTACGCCAACTGCCGCAAGCAGCAAAATAAACCAGGTCATACTGTGCATGGGCTGTAAGAAAGCGCCCACAGTGGACAGGGCATCCGCATGAAATTCTTCTACTGTACGGCTCCAATTTGAGGTTTCACCGAACAGATCACGAAGCTGTACCATGATAGCGTCCGGGTCTGCGGCGGTATAGGCAAGGAAATGATAGACCGAAGTCCCAAAATCGGAAACTGCATAGGAGGCTGGAATAATTGCTTCTACATCCGTAGCCCGTGACTTAAAGCTGCCTGCTACCAAATAGCCGTAATCCCCGGCGCCATTCGTCAAAGTCAGCGTATCGCCTACCGAAAAGCCGGTGCGTTCTATGCAGCCCTCACTTAATAGAACCGCTCTTTCCCCAGCAAAAGCCGAGATTGCCTGCTCTTTCATACTGCTTTCCGTATAGTGGAGCGCCAGCATGGAGCTGTACCATTCCAGATTGTCGGTTGCCTCCAAGCGGCTAAGGGTGATACCGTTGGCCTGCATTTGATTTTGGTACACATAGATTGGCAGCACCTTTTCAATGCCGTCCATATCCCTGACCTGTTCCACAAATTCCGGCTCCATGGGTCCATCCGCAAACCCCTGTAATTCGGCCCCGTTGAACACATCGCTGACATAGGTAGTCACAAAATCGCCTACAACGGTAATGGCGATGACGGCGGAAATACTGATAAACAGCAGCGTAATATTTTGAGCGATATTTTTATTATCCCGCATATTCCGGGCGGCAAGCCGCCCCTCGTTTCCCAGGAATATGCCGTAAAGATGTTCCAAGCCCATAGAAAGCAGATTTGTCAGCAGGGGAACAATCAGGATGGATGCGGCAATCAGCCCCAGCAAAGAGAATCCGCCGGCCAGATACAGCATATTCCCGGATGCCAGCTTTGGAAGAACCAGCGAAACAACAAAAAGCAGAACACCAGCCCCGATGATAAAGCGCCGGGGAATGTGCTTTTCCTCCACGCTGCCAAGCACCACATCCTTGATCGGCAAGCGGCTCGCCCTCCTTACTGGAAGCCATGCGGAGAGCAGAGATACTCCCAGCGCGACAGCAAAGGAAGAAATCATGCTGAATGGGGAAATGACAACCGGAATTTCAATCCCCTGGGAGAGAGATTGCCCCATTCCCCGCAAAATCAGTTTCAAGACCAGCGTACCCACCGGAATACCGGCCAATTCACCCATCACGCCATACAGGGCGCTTTCCAGAAGAAGAATACGAGTGACGGTTTTCTGTGTTGCTCCAATACTGCGGAATGTGCCAATCACCGGCAGGCGGTCTAACGTAATGACCTGATAGCTGCTGTAAATGATAAAAACGCTCATGGTCAGAGAAAAGAAGCTAATCAGGAAAAACGGCATAGACTTTTGCCGGGCGTCCGCGGCAATCTGCGCCTCATTCACCACCTCGGATATCCGGTATTGACCGTCAGGCAAGGCGGCTGTCAGCTCATTTTTCAGCGCGGAGGTGGAAACGCCGTCGGCTGGCTCCACCAAAATTTTTGTATATCCATCCGTCTGGCCCAGCAAGCCGGACAGCGTTGCAACCGGCAAGAGGGTGGTCGCACCTCTCGTATGCCGCAGAAAAACCGTATCATAGGCGGCAATTTCAGCCACTTCTAACGAAACCGGCTGTCCGCCAATTCGTAATGTAATCGTGTCCCCCTGCGCTATTCCGTATTTTGAGGTAAAGCGGTCTGGCAGGATCACTTGATTCCCGGTAAACTCTGTGATCTCCCCGCCGTTTACCAGCCGGGGCGGATTGATCTCATTCAGGTCGGTCAAATCGGCCGCAATCAGATCCACCGTTTCGTAGTAGCCGTTCTCATGGTAGAGCGCCGCCCCCTCCAGTATTCCAACGCTGGCGCGGATGGAAGCGGATTTTGGCAGAATGTCGGCACGTATTGTCCCCTCTGCCGCTGTGATAGAGAGCGTTGCGCTGCCAGCCATACCCCGTGCCATTTTCCGTTGGGCGCTTTCATACGATGTGCCGATAGAAAATGATACAAACAGCAAAGTCGTGGAGAGTAAGATGGACAGCAGCATAACGGCGGTTCGCATTTTCCGCTCTTTGACGTTTGTGAAGATGTACTTCCATATAATTTTCAAAATGCACCTACTTTCTATTGGAGGCGGCATCCTCCAATGCGTTCTCGATTGCCTTCAATACGGTGTCACTGGTAAGCGTAGCACCGGATACCGCATCGACCTCTAACGATTGCTCGGAGCAAACGGCCCCGGCGATCTGTTCCGCCTGCTCCATATAAGCGTCCTTATGCTCCACAATCTCAATGCTGGTAATTTGATGATTTTGTACTTCGACTTTTACTACGGCAAAGAGGATTTTGTTTTGGCATACGCCGATGTACGCACCGTCCGCAACGGTATCAAGGTCAACCGTGCCAATGTGCAGCGGCTGTGGACGGAGCAGCACCGCCACAAAAAGAAAACAGGCACAGACCGTAGCGGCTGCCGTCAGCAGGCAGGGAATCGCTTTTTTCACCTTTTCTTTCATTCGTTCACCCCCTCCCATACAAGAAAAAGGCTGGCAGCTATCACGAAAACAATGATAGTCTGCCAACCTTAATCCAGCTTTCAGGCAACCTTAATTAACCTTAACTGTATGGAAATTCAATGTGAAAAACTGTCCCCATATTCGGTGCTGTGGAAACAGAAATCGTACCCCCATGCAACTCAATAACGCTCTTGGCAATCGCCAGCCCCAGGCCGCTTCCCTCTGGCTGTTGTGTACTCGTCCCTCGGTAATAACGGTCAAAAAGATGCTCTGCCACTTCTGGTTCTATGCCCTTTCCGTTATCCGCAACAGAAATTTTTAGCATGGCATTTGATGCTGATACACGCAGGGTAACTTCGGTATCCGCTTCACCATGCACAAAGGCATTGATGATTAAATTCCGAAAGGCTCTTGTCAAAAGCGTCTGGTCGAATGAATATTCGAAACCCACCTCCTCGTTTTCAAAATGGATTGTGCGATCTTCATATTCCGGGGTGTTCAAAATATCAATTGCCAGCTCTTTCAAAAAGCGGACAATATTTCTTTCCTCACGGTTTACAGGGAGCATCCCGCCTTCTAATTGATAGGTCAGCTTCAAATCGTCGATTAGCGTTTCCATATAAGAAACATTTTTGAGGGTAATCCCCGCGTATCGCCTGCATTGTCCAGGAGTAACGCCGCCATCTTCTTGAAGAATTTCTGCATAACCTTTGATGGGAGAAAGCGGCGTTTTCAAGTCGTGGGTGATGTTGGCAATCCACTCCTTACGCATTTTCTCTGTCTGCGACCGCAGTCCGTCACTGGCCCTGATCTCCGCATCAAGAGTATTCAGACTGCCGTACAAGTCATGGAACACGCCCTGATTTTGGACGGGGAGATAGCTTCGAGCTGATATTTCATAGATAGCGGTCGTCAGACGTTTGATTGCTCTGGATGTAAGGAGGCCGTAGAGAATACCCAAAACCAGGATAATCACCAGAAGCGCCAGCAGAACAGGCAGGACAACAGCCTTACCGCCTGCGAACCGTTCTCCGTTGACATACATCGTAATTTTGGCGACATCCACGGGAAAATACAAGAGATAGACATACTCTTTTCCATCATTGGACACGATGCCGCTAAAAACGGTTATACTGCTGTCCTCGGTGTAGACTGATTGAACAAGCCGCAGCAATTCCGCACTGGAATATGCGGTACGGGCCTGTTCCGGCTTTCGATAGCTGTAAATCTCATAGCCAGAGGCGTCTAAAATCTGGACGCCTACTGCATTTTCCTGTAATAATGCTATCCCTGCCTGCTTGATCTGCGGCAGGCCGTCTATGAAAATAACCTGGTGCTGAAAATCCTCTGTAAACACTTTGGGCCAGTCGCTTCTTGCTCTTGTGCCGTCCGGGGCTTGAATAGAAACCGTTAGGAAGAAAAGCCAACCGGCCAGCAAAAGCGTCCCAAGCAGAGATAGGAAAAAAATCAGGTAGATATGAAATACTGTGCGATAGCCTGATTGTTTCATTTAACTAATCCTCTTTTTGAGCTTATACCCCAGCCCTTTTATTGTGACAAGCTGCTGCGGGTCAGACGGAGTATCTTCAATTTTCTCCCGCAGGTGTCGGATATGCACCATGATCGTATTGTCACAAATGCTGCTATATTCGCCCCATACCTGCTCATAAAGGCGCTCTTTACTGATGATCTTATCTGCGTTTTCCATGAGATAGGACAGCAGCAAAAATTCCCGGCCTGTCAAACCAATTTCTTTCCCGTCCTTGTATAGCCGACAGCTTTCCTTATCAAGTGTAAGCGGCCCGGCTGCCAAGCAGGATTGTTCATTTACCGGCTGTACGGCTTGATATTGCTGGCGGCGAAGCTGGGCCTTGATACGAAACACCACTTCACGCGGGCTGAATGGTTTTGTGATATAATCATCGCCGCCGCAGGACAGGCCAAGAATTTTGTCAACATCATCACTTCTTGAGGAAAGAAAGAGGATGGAACAATAGGAAAATTCCCGTATTTTCCGGCATACCTCTAACCCATCCATATCAGGCAACATAATATCCAAAACGACTACATCAGGCTGAAACTGCTGACAGAGATTGACAGCCTCCTTGCCGGTAAAAGCCTTTTGGATTGACTGAAATCCCTCTCTCTGCAAAACTTCTTCCACCAAACCCACTATATCCTTTTCATCATCAACCAGTAAAATTTTATTTGTCATGTTTGCCTCTGCTTTCTTTTCTGCGGCCATCCATCGGACAGCAATAGGCTACTCCCTTATCGGCCATGATGGTTTCCTCCATTTGGACTTTACAAGAGTTCATCAGTCCCACACACACCATTTGGTCATGAGCCTTCAAATCCTCGATGGCTCCCGCCGCCTTCGCCATCTTCGGCATCACCCTGTCCATCCAGTCATTGGCAGTATTGTGAATGTTCAGCAGATGGACTCGAAATTTGCCGGTATCCACCAGCTCCCGGTACAGCTTACGCTGATGCTGTTTCAAGTCGGTCAACCGCGGACGGCCATATTTGCCGATGTCCATGTCCATCTCTACAGGTTCGGGGTCTACCGCCAAATTGGGAATGAAGTAGTCTCCAACTCAAATATAAGTCAATCTATTTTCCATTGTGATCCCCTTTCTCCCTTACGGGTCGTTGTCTGGCACCAGCGCGATCACATCGGCAATATCGCAGTTCAGCGCTTCGCAAATCTTGATCAGGGTCTGCATGGAGATATGTTCTCCCTTACCCATGTTGGCAATGTGATTCGTTGTCAAATGCGCCAGGAGCCGCAAATCCTTTTTTGTCAAGTTCTTGTCAATCAGTGTTTTCCACAGTGGTTTATAGCTGATTTTCATAGTCATTCTCACCTTTCCAGGCCAGAGCCGATAACGGGCGACCCTAGCAATATGGTCTATCAATCGTCATTCCGTCCTTATCAAGAAAATATAATTAAATATTCCTATTATTCTTATAAAACTTCTCATCATGCAGCTTGTTGGTTTTTTACTTAAGTCTATATCAATTTAGGCATTAGGTGGATGATGGCACTTGAATGAGCGCATAAAGAGTTTCAAGTCGTGCCCCCGTGAGGGGGCATCGCCTATGTCAAAAAACTGTCAGATCTGGATTATGTTTCAAGTCGTGCCCCCGTGAGGGGGCATCCCATTGTTATAATTGCAATATCTTGTGCTCTCCTGTTTCAAGTCGTGCCCCCGTGAGGGGGCATCGTATTCGATGATGTTATGGAGGCTGAACAACATGGTTTCAAGTCGTGCCCCCGTGAGGGGGCATCCGTCTACGTCCATAATTGGCGGGCGCAGCCAGGGTTTCAAGTCGTGCCCCCGTGAGGGGGCATCCTTAAATCTCGCCCCCGGCTTCTTGTCAATTTTGATTGTTTCAAGTCGTGCCCCCGTGAGGGGGCATCCTAAAGCTGCATTTATTACTTATCAGATCCACCGGGTTTCAAGTCGTGCCCCCGTGAGGGGGCATCTGTAATTTTGCACAAAAGAAGGGGGACAAAACTGTGCAAAATTACAATTTTTCCCAATCAATTACACAACATCAGATACTGTACGGCGATCGGGAGTAAAAAGGATCCTAAATCTCGCAAAAAATGAGGTAAGAATGTGCGCGAACCTCCTGGTTTTTTCTGGTCTATTGGGGTTCGCGTCTGCTAAACTATAAAATTATTACGTCATCTTGTTCATAACGAAGCCCGCGACCCATAAATTCAATTCTAGGCCGCCAGTTGCTACCCAAGCGATAGAAGCGCACTGAGTCTTTTTCTGAATCAATGACCTTTTCCAGCTGAGCTTTTAAAGCAACCAGTTGTGCAGGATCAACCAACAACTCAAAAACAGAGTTCTGAACTCGGCAACCCCTTGACTCACAAATTTTTGCAACCTTTCTCAACCGTTTGGCGCCTGCAGCATCTGTTGTATCCACATCATAGGAGAGTACGATCATCATTTATCTCTACCTCCAAAGAAACGGTGGATATTCATCCAATTCGTCACGCAATACACGCGCCAACAGCTGAGCTTGCGCATGTGGAATCAGTCCCACAGGAATGGTTTCTCCCAAAAACGGATGTGTAATGGTTTCTTGTTTCCGCTTTTGCCAGGCAGCTACAACTGTTTTGCGGCCCGTTTCACTTAGCAGAACCGGAGCCGTAAGTTGATCAAATGACTTTTCAGAAATTTGCCCTCGATGGATGAGCGTCAGAACCAGGCGGTCGCACAATGGCGCTCGCAGCTCCTCCATGAGGTCCAGGGCCAAAGCCGGACGTCCAGGACGCAACGTATGCAGGAAACCCGCTGCCGGATCCAATCCCACCCCCTCCAGCGCTGACTGTACGTCATTTTTTAGTAGTGTATACAGGAACGACAGCAATGCATTCACAGGATCCTCTGGGGGCCTGCGATTTCGTCCGGAAAATTGAAACTTGCTGTCACCTAGCATGGCTGGCATTGTAGAAAAGTAGGCAGCTGCCGCAACCCCTTCCAACGCCCGCATGGAATCCACAGTGGGGCACTCCCGCAACCTTCGGGCTGCTTCGGTCAAGCGCTCAATCGCAGGGGTAATCTCTGCCTCTCGTTCAGGATGCTCTCGCCGCTGACGCAAAAGAAACACCTTGCTGTTCGCCAATTTTCCCAACAAAATACTCCGAACCAGTCGTATACGCTGAACTGGATCTTCAACCGCTGCAAACTGTCTCCGGCGCAACAGGATGTTTCCGGAAACCGGTCCCTGAACACGTCCATAAAATCTTCCATACTCTGACAGAAATATCAGGCTAATCCCATGGGATCCGCAAAATCCGATCAATGGTGTGGATACCGTAATATTTCCAAAACAGTAAATTGCATTGATGGTATGGGCCGGAACCCGGACTTTCTCCACACCGCCCACTTTCACGGCAATGGTCTCATTTTGCAAAGACAAATATGTCTCTGGTGTAAGGATATAAAGTGTATTTTGCAGTTGTTTCATAGGACATCCTCCTGGGCGGTTTCCCAAAGAGTGTTACAATAGCTGGCAGCAGAACGCTTCAACTTTGGTTGGCATTCCTCCCGCATGGAGCATTTTTTACACTTTGCACTGTAATGTGGTTCAGGAACCTGCTGATTGAACAGCATTTCTGCGACTGCTTCTGCTGTTTGTCGTGTCTTCTCCCGGAGGGCTGCTGTCAGAGTGATCTCATCTCGACGATGGGCATTGATATAAAAAATTGCCCCTGTCGCAATGACACAACCAAACTGCTCCTCCAAACACATTGCCTGGGCGCAAAGTTGAATGTGGTATTCTTCCTCATCCCGTACCACCCCATGCTTATATTCTACCGGATAAAGACGATAACACCCCGCTCCATAGGGCAGCGCAATGCCATCCAAAGCTTCCACCGCCTCTACACAATCACACTTTCCGTTCACACCAAGGCTGCGTGAAAATACTGGCAGTTCATATAAATTCATCTGCCCGTTTCGCCGCTCAATCCGGGCAGTATGAACTCTCTCATGCTGGGCGCGACCGGCAGCCGTATCAGCGCTTTCTGTCCACAGTTGCTCCAGCGCCAACAGGCCGCACCGCCGGGGACAATAGCCATACTGCGTCAGCCAGGACAGCGGAAAGAGCTCCTTTTCTGCCTCAACGGAACAGCTCTGCATCTTCTGGCACCTGGTTCCAAGTGATTTCGCCATATGGCGAACAAAGGAACCCAACATCCACACCAGTCGGACATTGACTCAGATTGACGCTTCCCACGTAATCATGGAACGAGCGTGGATATGCCACATCCACCTTTTTCTCCAACTTGACCAGATCAAACAGCTGGTGAGCCGGTGCACAACCCAGTCGGGCCTGCCGCTTACGCTGGTTCAAGTCAGAGTCTGTACCAGTATGACGGAACAAAATAAGGGGCGAAACCACTGCCATCTCTCCTTTGCTGGCAGAGTGGTCATGCTCGTACATGTTTAGAATCGCTTCAAACAGGACGCGCAAATCCCCCTCATCAAAACCAGTTTCCATGGCCAAATTTGCACTCACAAAGCCTCGTGCCTCATAGAGTCCATAGGGGATAAACTGCTTGCGACCCATCGTACGGAGGCTATCCTCCGGCTGTCCGTTTTCCCACTGCTCATAATCGGCCGCTGTCTTGGCATTTTTGACATCCTCGGCTTTGGCCATTCGGGTGATTGAGATATCCTGAGGCTGAATGGGGTCCAGAGACCGGGCAAACGTCAGTTGGACCGGCCCTCGGACTTGTCCGGCGTTGGGGCCTGTGGACATCACTGCACCAAAGGCCCGCACATCGTAAAACAGTTCACAGGCAGCCTTCCTGCCGGCATACACCTCATTTCTGCCTTTGGCCGAGAGCTCTACCTGCGCCAATTCCTTGGCCCGGGCAATGCCCGTGTTGATGTTACTGGCACTGCGAACCAACATCTCCATCCCCGCTTCTCCTGCGTAGGCAGTCTGAATATAATTGCGGATACGGCGCTTGATGGCTACATCCGTAATATAGCCATGCAGGTCCTGAGGGTCCATCCGGGGCGCATTGCCCATATCTGGATCTCCATTGGGGTTGCCGTTGCGGCACTGAATGTAAAACAGGAATTCGTAACGATTGTCAATAGCCATGATCATTTCCTCCTTATTTCTCTTTGGCAATATATAGCGCGGCGCGCTTCTGGTAATAGCCCAGGGCAAACTCTGTCTGCTGCTCCATATTCATGATTGCAGGAATTTCCCGGTCTCCGATTTTAACCATAACATCTGAAATTTTGTCTTCAAAATAGTGTGCAAGTCCTGGCTCCAGCTTGCCCAGATGGTGCTGAGACAGCTGGGCAAGTTTTCCCAGCGCAAATG
This sequence comes from uncultured Eubacteriales bacterium, assembly GCA_900544975.1. Classification (GTDB taxonomy): domain Bacteria; phylum Bacillota; class Clostridia; order Oscillospirales; family Oscillospiraceae; genus Faecousia. Next base: position 63,015 of record UQXI01000003.1, on the reverse strand, counting down.
CGGGGTTCGCACTCGCAGCCGTGTAGTATCGCTCCGCCACACCTACACCTACATCCGGCATCGCCTTACGCTGGATGGCAACATAGACTGCCATTAATTGGCCGCAGTAATAGGCCACATCCCGGGTCACCTGGTCGTTGCAAGTTGCTTCCATGGGATATTCATCTCCTCTCAATCTTTGCCTCCGGCTGAGCCATGCCTTCAGCAGTTGAAATGCTAGGGTTTCTGTATCAAACGGCACCGCATGCTTCTCCTCATCTGACATCAGGAGACTGGAACGAATCCAGCGCAGGGTCCGGGCAGGAATTTCGTCTGGTAATGCTGTCCCGTTGATGATGGCGCTGAGAAGCCGCTGGAGCAAATTGGGTAACTCTTCATCCATCCGGCTCCAGACCTTCTTGGGATCTCCGCCAGGTTTCAGAAGGCGAATTCCCAGGGCTTTCAGCTTTGGCGATTTTGCCTGCCCACGCCCGTTCCAGGAGACGAGGGACAAATCCTCAAACCACTGCTTGATGTTTCGATAGAGTTCCTCATAGCTTCCCTCTTGCCAGAGGCGTACCATCATTCGCCCATTGGCTCCGGACAAAGGCATCATATAGTACCGCGCATGGAGTCGCTCCGGACGCTCCCCTGTCTCAATCGAGGCAATCAGCGCTTTGGCCGCCCGCAGAGCATCCTTTTCTTTCTCACCATCATCGGAGTCAGAATCCTCTTCATCATCCCATTCGCCTTCCAGCAAGATAGGCATCAGATCCTCTTCTTCCGCAATCTCACTGGAATACCAGTGCACCAGCTTGGCGTTCCCCAGCACCGGCGCTTTGGCAATGAGATCGGTAAGTGCTGCGTTCACTGCAGTCATGGCCTCTTCTGAAACAGGGGCATTTGCACTCTTTTTGAAACCATAAGATTGAAAGGCATCTTTATCAAAGCAGAGGAATGCGTCTCCTGCTGGATGGCCTCCCACAAACATCAGTCCAGATACTTTGGGCACGGTAGCCAATGCCGCTTTGCGCTCTCCTGTGATCAAGCACCTGGGAAGAACATCTGCCTCTTCCGGAGAAAACATGGTCCGAAACTTGGTCCACCAGGGCAAGTATCGTGAGCTTGCCTCTACAGGAGCTCCATCCACCATAAAGCCTATGGGGTCTCCCCCCTTCAGCTTATGCTGTATCAGGCCTTCACTCATTTCCTGGACCACATTTTGATCCCGCAACGCTTGAGCCAACACTGCAAACACCGGCTCAAACGTACTCCCATCATCCAGCATAGACAGGAAAAAATCATGCTTTGTAGGGACATTTTTATCACCCTTGGGGTCCTCTACAATCCCCAGGGGAATCTTTGCCTTTTCAATCAACGGATTACAGTAACGGGTCCCATTGGCAGCTGCGCCAATATCCGGTGCATAGACGGCGGGGGCATCTTTTTCCCGGACATGGACACCCAAAAATTTTCCATCTGCAGAGAGCAACACATAAGCCTTGACTCTCTTCGGCTTAAAACCCGGTTGGGCTGCCAGTCCATGATCCAGGGCATAGCGGTATAATTCTGTCAGCATCCGCTGTCCCTCCTTCCGGGCTTCAGCACCAATGGCGAGTCAAAGGGAGGCACTTCAATCACCCCATGATCCATCTGGGCATGGTAGAGTGAAACCGAAGGCTCCGCTTGCTTCCCCACTTTCCATACGTGTAAATCAAACACATCGTAAACCATAAGTCCTAAATCCAGATTCTCTTGGATTGGCGCTTCCCCTGTGGAGCCCCAAGTGAAATAGGCGGGAAATTCTCGCGCCCCCATTGCCGGCTGGACAAACATCTGTCCCCGCTTGACCCGGCGCTCAAACTGATTATACAGTTGAACTGCAGTACCAGTAAAATCCGGGCGAGGTACAATCTGTGCCGTAATCCGATAACGCACATCCCGCAACACCACAGACTGCCGCTGCGTACGATCCTCCTCAATCAAAATACAGGCCTTGGTGGGGTTTTCCAATGGGATCCGGGACATTTTACTTTTGACTTCATTGCGTTTGAACGTGGCATACTGGATTTTGTTTAAAACCTCAATTCGCTGCACCTGCCAGTAGAATTCCGCTGGCTTTGCATAAATAGAGGTAAGTATCCCACGAGCTGCACTGGGTGTAGGAACGGGGTAGGTGATTCGCTCTACCTTTCCCTCTGGCCGGGAAAACAGTGCAAAGTCGCCCCAAACCGTAATGGTTACCTGTGGATCATTCAAAACATCGGTCACCTCATTTCTTAAATTATGCCCAAGTTCTCTACTTCCAAATTCAGGCCTTGCTTTCTGTGGTAGCAGTCAGGGAGGCCTAAAAGATAATATCCTGCCTCCACCTTCTCCTCCTTTCCTTCCCGGGTGCGATAATACAAGGGTTCGCAACGTTTCTGGACCAAATCTCTCTGGAAACTGGACACCGTAATGGGCCCGGCCCGCTGCATCAGTCCAGGCGTCAGGCCTTCCCTGTCGTACTGCTTCCGCACTTCTTGGTATAGCTTCTCCTCTCCTTCCCACTGGACGATGACTTGAACGCCAGTATTTTCAATCATTTTGTAAGCTTCCTGGACTGCAGCAAAGTCCTCTTCCTCCACAGCGCAGCGCAGGGCCTGCTGATCCCCATCGCTTTGGCAATACAGCAATTGATAATACTCTCGAATATGTTCCAAATCGTTGCAGTCAATGGGGTGCCTGCTCTCTAACGTTCGGACGCAGTTGGCTGCATTTTCATAGGCGGGACTGGGATACAATCGATCCATATCCGGAACAAAGACAACCACCCGTCCTATGGGGCTATCTCCATTGCGGTTGCATCGCCCTGCCGCTTGGATGATGGCCTCCAAGGGAGCTAATGCTCTAAAAACCACCGGAAAGTCCAAATCCACGCCGGCCTCAATACATTGGGTGGAAACCAGGTAGCAGGGAAGACCTGCCTGCATCCTGCCCTGAATCTCTGTGAGTACCGCCAGGCGGTGGGCCGGGCAGAGGTCTGTTGTCAAGAAAAACGTGTTCTCTTCCCCCGTCTGTTCCACCAATGTCTGATACAACGCTTTCGCATGAGCTCGGAGATTCACAATGGCACATGCCTGGCTCTCCTGGGCCATTTCCCCGGCAATCTCATCCAGAGACGTTGGCTGTTTGAGCCGCCACGCAAACGTGACGCGTCGAGTTGCAGCAAACAGCGCATCCGGGTTCGGTGCAATTTCCCTGGGCCTCCAGCTTAGGCCGGGGCGGTAATCAAATGAAGGCTGTGTTGCCGTGGAAAATACCACCGTACAGCCATACTGGCTACAGAGTAACTTGACCGTACGCAACGTGGCATCCAGTAAATGAGCTGGCAGCGACTGTGCTTCATCCAGTACCAGAACGCTATTGGCGAATTGGTGCAAATGGCGGCAGTCTGTAGGCTTGGCCGAAAACAGCGGTTGGAAAAAACCAACGCTTGTCGTTACAATACACGGCGCATCCCAGCGCTGACTCAGCAGTCTGGACCTTTCATTCAGCTGTGCGTTGCTGTGAATCTCCAGCAAATCCGGCACAATTTTCTTATAATCCTTCACATTTTGCTCGATAATCGCCAAAAATGGCAAAATTAAAACAATTCTCCGTTTTCCATGGATCCGGCAGTGTTCCGCCGCAAATGCAAACAAACTCAGAGTCTTCCCCAAACCTGTAGGCGCAGTCAAGGTAAACAGTCCTGGCTCCTGAACCGCCGCCGCGAGGCAATCATCAAATAACTGGTTTCTCAGGGCATTCAGTGGGCCAGCCGCTGTGGAGTTCCGTTTTTTCTCCGCCTGTACCTGCGCCAGACGTCGAAGCGCCTCTTCTGGGTCCAGCTTTGGTCCTCGGCTTTGGATCAGGTAATCCGGCTCATCGTGCTCTGCAGCGCTGGAATAATCCGCATCCACCAAAGCAGAAAACAGGAACCGCGTCCACAGCATCTTGGCTAGGGACACATCCTCTTCATCGGCAAACCCGGGCAAAGCCGGCAGTGGTCCAGGGAGTCTCACAGCTTGTTTCCAGTGGGAGCAGGCCCGCGAAATCTCTTCCCTGCCAAATAAAGAGAAGCTGCGGCCTTCCGAATCCAAGCGGTCGCCTTCACCCTTGAGAATCCGCTTCAGTACCTGCGCATCTATAAACGACAACGTCCCGTGATGCGACGCAATCACCGAAGCCAAAAATCTTGCCCCCGGTTTTTGCTTCTTACCCGGAACAGGCAAGCCTCCATAAGTTTGAAAAACAAGTGCCGCTCCAGGGCCTGCATGATTTACATGAGTCTTCTCCCGGCGCAGCACTTGCTGAAATTGATCGCTATACTTTCCAAAATCATGAAACTTTCCTAGGACCTCTCCCCACACCTCATAACCCAGCGGTGCCAGAAACTCTTGACACAGCTCCGCCGCTCTGTTTAAGTGATGGGGAACGGTCTCCTTTTCGCCCTGCGTATTTGCACTTCTGGCATAGTAGGTGTCCTCCATCCTAGATTCACCTTCCTTCTTCTTCCAACGACATTATAATCCTTTTTTCGCGCGTGGTCAATAGTTGTCCAGCAAAACATAAGATTTTTTAGAAATTCACGCACATCAAAATGATATGCTATTCAGAATGGATAACCAAATACAGCCACAGCTTGATTTCAGGGAAGACGTTTGAAAAAACCAGCCACGGCCTTTAGAAAAGCGCTGCTTGTTCAATTCATCCTATGTCTCTCGTTCTCTCCACTTTTTATTTTGACAACTGTGGCCACCAACCTGGTCTTGACTAGCAGTCGGATATTCCTCTTGACCCGAATGTTCCACAGCGAGCGCATCATGTTCTCCCGGTTCACACATGTAAACGAGCCTGCTGCAGCGCATTTCAGCCCCCGAACAGCCAGGGCTTTACAGCCCGCCGTGAACCCACTGTCTTTGACATCCCAAGGGTAGCCTCCGCCGCTTCCTTTGGCTGCGCTCAGTCCATTCCGTATTTGCCGTATGGAAGCTGGTTTTCCTTTTCTTCGGGAACCGCGGTAATCCACTGGGGCGCAAGGCTGCCCTCCCCCAGGGGCCCCCGCATCAGGGGCATCCGCCGGGCGGGGAACACCAGGGTATATTGCCCCTGACTGCGCATCAGCTCTGCAGCGAAATATAAAAAGGGAATCATATTGGCGCCGGGCCGGAGTTGGTAGATGTTCAGCGGTCCCTCTGGCGTATCCAATTGAGACATCATGAGCAAGTTATGCTGTCCTAACTCCGTCAGCGCCTCCTCCGCCAGCGTCAGGTCGATCTTCAGCTCCTGGGCCAGCAGGACCGCAGAAAAGGAGCGCTGCTGCCGGGTGTGGGTATAGGCTAATGCTTGAAGCCGGTACGGCTTGATCAGCAGACGAAACAGCCGCAGGTATTCTTCCTCATTTTTCATGAGCGCGGCATACCCGTCCTCTGGCTCTGGCATGATGAGGGTATATTGAAAATCTTCTGCAACCGACGCCTTCATGATCCCATCGTCAGAGTCATAGCTGATGATAGTAGGAACAGAGGTGGGATCCTTGTACTGCTTCCGATTGATGCGCTCGTGAATGTTGGCAACCTGGTAGAGCATATCCCCCTGGTTATCATAAGCGCCAATGGCAGACTTGAATAGCTCCCAGGCCAGGTCGTTGGCCTTGCTGAACCGCAGTTCCTCCGGTGTGCGGACAAATTCCTCCCGCAACAGCCTGTGAAGGAAACAAATCAACAGCCGGAGTACACCCCTACCGATGTGGTACGTGTATCCATTGTCATGGAACAGGCTTCCACTCTGGAGCAGGGCTTCTCCACCGCGAACGTAGCTCAGAATCCCCAAGCTTTGGCTTACCGGGAGAACCTTCGGCAAGCGCAAGCCACAACGACTGCCCGGATTGAACAGGCAGTGGGCTCCCGGCTAGACGTCCAGTGGAACCTGACCCTGGCGGCCAACCTCATTTCTGCCAACGTGGCCTATGGGGACATCGAAACCATCCAATCCGTCTCCGGCGTCAAGGATGTGTTCCTGGAGACCCGGTACGAACCCTGCGTAGTGGATGAAGTTGGAACTGCAGACCCCAACATGGCCACCTCCCGGAATATGATTGGCTCCAGCGCCGCCTACGCAGCGGGCTATACCGGTGCAGGGACCCGAGTGGCCGTCACTGACACTGGTCTGGATATGGATCACCAGTGCTTTGATGAAGCTGCTTTTGCGTATTCCCTGTCTCTCTTGGAGAAGGAGTATGACCTGCTGGACGCAGAGGACATTACCGCTGTGCCAGATCAGCTGAACGCCAAGGAGCGCACCCCGTCTCTCACTGCGGAGAAACTCTACAAGACCAGCAAGGTTCCCTATGGCTACAATTATATTGACAAAACGGCTTCCTATGTGGACCACGACAAGGATGACTAGGGTGGCCATGGCTCCCATGTGGCGGGCATTGCCGTGGCCAACGCCTATGTTTCCAATGGGGATGGTACCTTCAGCCCTGCACTGGAAACCACAAAGATGCAAGGCGTTGCCTCCGTGGACAATGCCGGCAGCACCACCATCTGCTTCCATGTGGCTGACAAGAGCATCACATACATGGAAAGCGAATACTCCAACAAAAAGCTGCTGACCCAGAGCCTGCTGATGTCCACCGCCGTGCCCATGGTGGAGGAATCCAGCCTGAACTACTACCCCGTCCTCCGTCAGGGCGCCGGTCTTGCCGATGTAGGCGACGCCGTAGCCGCCAACTCTTACATCCTTATGAATGAGGCCGCCACCTCCTCGGCAGCGGATGGCAAGGTGAAAGCGGAGCTGCTAGATGACCCGGAGCGGACCGGCGATTACCAGTTTGGCTTCACACTGAACAATTTGCGAGATGAGGCCCAGCAATATGTGCTGTCCTGCGCGCTGTTCACCCAAGGTCTGTTCACGGAGGAAAACGTCACCTATCTGGACACCGAGACCGTTGACCTCCTGGCCAACATAACCTGGACCGTTGACGGTAAGGCTCTGACCCCCGATCTGGATCCCAACCAATACGACGTGACCGGCGACAAGCTGGTCAGCGGCGAAGACGTGCAGGCCATCCTGAATTACGTTCTGGGAAAGCGGGAGATCATCGGCGAAAACGCTGACCCGAACGGCGATGGGGAGATCACCTCCTATGACGCCTACCTGTTGCTACAGAAGCTGGGCACCGGTACGGTGACACTGCCTGCGGGCGGCAAGCTGGAAATCACCGTACAGCTCCAGCTGACCGACCAGCAGAAGGCCCAGCTGGATGAAAGCTATAAAAATGGCGCCTATGTGGAGGGCTTCCTCTTTGCCCAGCAGCTTCCCACCGCCGAGGGCCTGGGGGGTACCTGCCACTCCATCCCGGTGCTGGGCTTCTACGGCAACTGGTCTGACCCCTCCATGTATGACCACGGCACCTTCATCGGCCGCCTGTATGGCGACACCACCATGCCGTATGCGGGATATGATGTTACGAACTCCCTAAATTTGCAGTATGCTGGAAGATCGGGCGCTTACCATATGGCCACCGCCATGACCCAGAAAAGTTCCTTCTACGCCATGCTGCTGCGGGTAGACCCTGAGACTGGCAAGGGCGAGCTCGTGAACTAGAGCTATGTGGAGCCTACCTCTTGGTCTAATTATGGTCTTGTCACCGCCCTGAAGGAAGGTACCGCCACCATTACCGCCACCTCCGTGGCCACCGATGCCGACGGCAACCACGCCACCGCCTCCTGTGAGATCACCGTCAAGGGCCTCACCAGCGTCTCTTTCAAGGTCAACGGTCAAATGGAGGACCTGTCCTGCGGCAAGATTGGCGTTCTTCCCGGCGTGTCCGCTGTCTCAGGCCTGTATGTCGCGGACGAGCAGAGAAGAGAGGTCGATGCCGAGCAGCTCTTCCGGGAGGCCACCGAGAATACCTGCTCCAGCCCCCGCTCCTTTGCCTGCGCTCCTGCCGAGGCGGATAACGGCGAGGACATCTGCCTGATTGGCAAGCAGACAAACGGCAGTACCAACGCCGCAACGACTACAGCCCAGTCTGCCGAGAGCGCGAGCAGTAAGACCGTTCCCGTGGAAGTCACCGCCAGAAATGCCAACGGCGCTGCAGTCGCAACTACCAACGGTGTGATCACGGTGGAATTTGACGCGCAGAAGCTGGAGTTGTCCGGCGTAGCCGTCCATGCCGGTTACAAGTCCGTTGAGATTGGCGATGGCCTCGTGAAGTTCGCCTACGCCAACGCAGAAGAGATCCCTGCCGGCCAGCCTGTGGCAACCCTCACATTCCAAACTAGAGCCTGTGTGTCCACAGAAGTGTCGAGCTTCTATGAGCAGGTCAATGACGGCAAGCCCGCCGCCAAATCCAGCACAGCAGTCTCCACCCATGAACCGGTTGTGCAGAACGCCAGCAACCCCACCTGTACAGAAGACGGCTATACCGGCGACATAGTCTGTTCCATTTGTGGTGAAATGCTGGAGCCGGGCGAGGTCATTCCCGCCCACTGCGCTTCCAAAGCCTTCCAGGATGTGGATATCACCAAGTGGTACCATCCGTACATTGACTACGTAGTGGACAAAGGCCTCATGCAGGGCATGGGCAACGGCATGTTTGCCCCGGATGCCAACATGACCCGGGCTCAGCTTGTCACCGTTCTGTACCGGATGGCCGGTTCTCCCCATGTGGAGAGTGCAACCTCCTTCCAAGATGTGCCTGTCGGCACCTGGTACACCGACGCTGTCGTATGGGCCTATGCCAACGGCGTCACCAAGGGTGTCACCCCGGATTACTTCCAACCCCATGCACCGGTAACCCGGGAGCAAATGTTCACATTCTTCGTCCGTTTTGCCGCCTTGAACGGTGAAACGATCGAAACAAAAGGCGACCTGACAAACTTCACCGATGCTGCCAGCCTGAGCCCCTATGCCGTAGAGGCTGTTACCTGGGCGTACGAATCCGGCCTGTTGGTTGGTATCAGCAGCAACACCCTCGCCCCCAGGGGCACCTCCAGCCGCGCGCAGGTTGCCACAGTTCTCACCCGTTACTATGAAATCTTTGGATAACCTCTAACAGAATTCCCCAAGCCGGGAGGCAGATGCCTCCCGGCTTTTCTATGACTCCAATTAGGCAGAATCAGAGATTTCCTAAGAAGGTATCCTCTCTCCATTGTTTCCAGAGGCACGCTTCTACCATAAATGATATATGTTTTTAAAGCATTCAATTCAAAATCGCAATAAGATGGCATTACGGGCTGTCGCAACGCATCTACCACATAACCGCAGAAGTCAGATTGCAGAGAGAATGATCATACCCCCAAACTTCAGTTCCAAAAAAACGGTGGTACCGCCGGGGGATGTATGGTATAATGGTTAGGATTTCAGCAAGAAAGAAGGAATGTGTAATGCCTGAAATACTGCGGGCGGAGGGGCTGCAAAAGACCTTCCGGCTTTCTGCCAAGCAGCAAAAACTGGAGAAAACCCGGGAAAAGACGAAAGTTGCTGTTCAGAACCTGTCCTTTTCCGTGCAGGAGGGAGAGATTTTTGGTCTCCTCGGCCCCAATGGGGCTGGAAAGACCACTACGCTGCGGATGCTGGCGACGCTCATCAAGCCGGAACGGGGGGACGCTCTCATCAGCGGCTACAGCGTCATCCGACAGCCGGAAGAGGTCCGAAAGCGGGTGGGGTTCCTCACCAGCGAGCTGAAGCTGGAGGAGTTTTTCACCCCCAACTACCTATTCGACTTTTTCTCCGAACTGCACCGCGTACCCACGCAGATCCGGGATCAACGGAAGAAAGAGCTGTTTGATATCTTTGGCATTGGAGAATTTGCAGAGGTGAAGGTGGCCAATCTCTCCACCGGCATGAAGCAGAAGGCCTCTCTGGCCATTTCTCTGGTCCACGACCCGGCAGTGATTATCTTTGACGAGCCCACCAACGGTCTGGATGTCCTGACTGCTAAGGTCGTGACGGATTTCCTGGCAGAGCTGAAGGCCCGGGGCCGTACCGTCATCGTCTCCACACATATTTTCAGCCTGATCGAAAAAGTTTGCGACCGGGTGGGCGTTATCATCGGCGGCCAAATGGCCCAATGCGGCTCACTGACGGAGGTCTGCAATGGCAAGAGTCTGGAAGACCGATTCTTCGATCTCTATGCAGAAAGAGTGGGTGACGCCCTATGAGAAGTCCTGTTTTCACCATTTTCAAAAAAGAGCTGGCCCGTTTCTTCGGGGACCGGCGTATGGCCGTGACCACCCTCCTGCTTCCAGGCCTCATGATCTATCTGATGTACACGTTCATGGGAAGTGCCCTCACCGGCCGGTTTTCTGTAGAAGACACCTATAAGCCCACCGCCGTAGTGGAAAACCTACCCGATAGCCTGTCCCCCACCCTCAGCCAGGCCTTGGATTTGCAGGAGGAAGCAGAACCCATGGATTTGGTCCGGGATCAGGAGTTGGATCTGTACATCCGTTTCCCCGCCAACTTTGATGCAGATGTGGCGGCGTACGACATGTCCTCCGAGGCAACTGCTCCTCAAGTAGAAGTGTATTATAATTCCGCCGCCACCTCCTCCAGCAACGGGTACAGCCTGGTGAAGGAAATTCTGGACCAATACGAAAGCAGCCTGGTGAACAAATTTCACGTGAACTGGGATGGGATCTACGACCTGGCCACACAGGAGGATGCAACCGGTTTTGTATTTTCTTCCATGATGCCGATGCTGCTGTTGATTTTCCTCTTTAGCGGGTGTATGGCTGTGGCGCCGGAGGCCATTGCCGGTGAGAAGGAGCGGGGCACCATTGCCACCTTGCTCATCACGCCGGCCAAGCGTGGGAGCATCGCCCTGGGAAAAATCATGGCGCTGTCTGTCATCGCCCTGTTGGCCGGCGCTTCCAGTGCCATTGGCTCCATCCTGTCTCTGCCCAAGCTCATGGGCGCTGCCGCAGGGCAGCTGACGGTCACCTATGTGACGGAAGACTATGTCCTTCTGGGCGTGGTCATTCTCTCCACCGTGCTGCTGCTCATCACCCTCATTTCCATTGTCTCCGCCTTTGCCAAGTCCATCAAAGAGGCCCAGACCTATGTGACGCCCATGATGATTCTGGTGGTCTTGATCGGCGTGACGGCCATGTTCGGAAACGGCGCCAAAGCAGAATGGTACTACTACCTGATCCCCCTGTACAACAGCGTCCAGTGTATGGTGGGCATTTTTGCCTTCTCCGCCTCTCCGCTTTTCATTCTGACCACCGTGGCCACCAACCTGGTTCTGACTGGCTGCGGGGTATTCCTCTTGACCCGAATGTTCAACAGCGAGCGTATCATTTTCTCCCGGTAAACACACCGTGTAGACGAGCCTGCTGGAAAGGCACACCTTTGCAGCAGGCTCGTTGTGTGTCCCAATCCGACGCCCACCAGCGATCCCGATTTTTCCCCTTGACTTTTGGCGTTGCGGGAGCTATAGTACAGCTATGATATGTCAAACCGCAGATGGAGAAGTAGTACGGATGCCTCCGGCCTTCAGAGAGCGGCCCGTTGGGTGGAAGGGTTGCAGGCTGTGCGTCCTGAATGGGCTCCGGAGGGCGGCCCGAAGATTCAGTAGGCGCCGACGGCACCCGGCCGTTATCCGGGGAGCTCATGTTGGTGAGCGTCTGCACAGGTGGCGTATGGACTCCGGTCTTATCCTTTGTAGGATAAGACCGCTTATTTTTTTGAACAGGAGGTATTGAAACATGGAAAAAATCATCCTCACAGGGGATCGCCCCACTGGGCGGCTCCATTTGGGACATTATGTGGGCTCCCTGAAACGTCGGGTGGAGTTGCAGAACTCCGGGCAGTATGACAAGGTGTTCATCATGATTGCCGATGCTCAGGCCCTGACAGACAACGCAGACAATCCGGAAAAGATCCGGGAAAACATCATTGAGGTGGCCCTGGACTACCTGTCCTGCGGCCTGGATCCAGCCAAGTCGACGCTCTTCATCCAGTCTCAGGTGCCGGAGCTTACGGAGCTGACCTTCTTCTATATGAATCTGGTGACCGTCTCCCGGCTTCAACGGAATCCCACTGTGAAGGCGGAGATCCAGATGCGGAACTTTGAGGCCAGCATCCCCGTGGGCTTTTTCACCTATCCCATCAGCCAGGCAGCGGACATCACCGCCTTCCGGGCCACCACAGTGCCAGTGGGAGAGGACCAGCTCCCCATGCTGGAGCAGGCCCGGGAGATCGTACGCCGGTTTAACCTGACCTATGGGGAGACTTTGGTGGAGCCGGAAGCTCTGGTCCCCCAAAATCAAGTCTGTTGCCGTCTGCCCGGCACCGATGGCAAGGCCAAAATGAGCAAATCCCTGGGCAACTGCATCTACCTGTCCGATACCGAGGCGGAGGTCAAGCAAAAGGTGATGAACATGTTCACCGATCCCAACCACCTGAAGGTCTCCGATCCCGGCTGTCTGGAGGGCAACGCCGTGTTCACCTACCTGGACGCTTTCTGCCAGGACGGACACTTTGCGGAATTCCTGCCGGAGTACGCCAACCTGGATGAACTGAAGGCCCATTACCAGCGGGGCGGACTGGGGGACGTCAAGGTGAAGAAATTCCTGAACCACATCCTCCAGGCAGAGCTCTCTCCCATTCGTGCCCGCCGGGCCCAGTGGCAGAAGGACATCCCCGGCGTCTACCAGATCCTGAAACGGGGCAGCGAAGCCGCCCAGGCAGAGGCGGCCCAGACCCTGGCTCAGGTGAAGCGGGCCATGCGGATCAACTACTTTGAAGACGGCGCCCTCATCCAATCTCAGGTAGAGAAGTATCGGTAACGATTATTGTGTGGGTGCAGCTACTCCTCTTTGAATTCATGACACCGGCTATGGCACGCCTATTTGCCCATACGGAACAAAACGCGGAATCACCATAAAAATGCCTGCGGTCTGCACAGATGATCAGAACGTCATCTGCACAGACCGCAGGTTTGTCATTTATAGCTGAGAAAAGACCTCTCCCAAGCTCTGATGGAACACCAAATTGGCATAGCAGTCATAGGGCGTCCTGTCCCGATTGATGAGGACCAGCCGCCTGCCGCGGTAGGCTTGGATCAATCCGGCAGCCGGGGACACGGTGAGGCTGGTGCCTCCCACAATCATGAGATCCGCTTGGCCAATGGCGGAGACGCTGTCTGCCAAGGTCCTCCGGTCCAGACTCTCCCCGTAAAGGACCACATCCGGCTTGACGATACCGCCACAGGCACACCGGGGCACCCCCTTGGCTTCTTTCACATACTCCGCCGGATAAAACCTCCCGCACCGTTCACAGTAATTGCGCAGGACGCTGCCGTGAAGCTCGTAAACCCGGCGGCTTCCCGCCTTTTGATGCAGACCATCGATGTTCTGCGTCACAACTGCCAGCAGCTTCCCCTCCCGCTCCCACTGGGCCAGCTTTTGATGGGTCACATTGGGCTGGAAGCCCAGGGGCAGCATCTTCTCCCGGTAAAACCGGAAGAAATAGGCTGGGTTGCTCAGGTAAAACTCATGGCTGATGATGGTCTCCGGAGGGTATTCAAACTTCTGGTTGTACAGGCCGTCCACACTGCGGAAATCTGGAATTCCCGATTCCGTGCTGACGCCTGCTCCGCCAAAAAAGACCATACGGCGGCTCTCCCGGACCCATTGGCGCAGCGTTTCCAGCGCTTCCATCTATCCTTCCTCCCCCCGCAGAACGTACACCCGCTCCGTCTCATCCATTTCCCCTGTGGGCCGGAAGCCGAACTCCTGGTACAGCTTGACCGCCCGGGCGTTCTCATCATCCACCGTGGTATACACATCCCGGCACCCATACTGGCGGCGGATCTGCTCCACAACCAAGGGCAGCGCCCGGGCGCCATACCCTCGGCCCTGATACCGGATGTCGATCATATACCGGCATAGAAGATACCGATTCCGCTCCCGCCAGTAGCCATAGAAGGCAAAGCCCACAGGCGTTCCCCCTTCCACCAGCAAGCGGCAGTCCCAATCCGGGTCATAGTGGGCCTGGAGAAGGGAAAAGGCGTTGCTGAGAATCCACCCCTCGTCCAAAGGCATCCTTCGCTCAGAGTCGGTGGTGAGGAAGACGGCCTTCTTCCAGTTGGCCTTTGTGATCTCAACCAGTTCCATCCTCCCAACCCTCCTCTTCGATTTCTGCCAGGAGCTTCTTCTCCTGCTTGGTCTCAAAGATGATTCTCTCAAACATATCCGGCCGCCGGGCGCGGGTCCGGCGCAGGGCCTGCTTCCGTCGCCACCGGGCCACCTTCGCATGATCCCCGGACAGGAGGATCTCCGGCGCCTGGAGGCCATGCCAGAGGGCGGGGCGGCTGTACTGGGGATATTCCAGCAGGCCCCCAAAGTGGCTTTCATCCTGAAAACACTCCGGATCTGCCAGCACCCCCGGTACCATACGGCACACCGCGTCTGTCACCGCCATGGCGGCTATTTCCCCGCCGGTGAGCACAAAATCTCCCAGGGAAAGCTCCTCATCCACGCATTCGTCAATAAATCGCTGGTCAATGCCCTCATAGTGGCCGCAAACCAACACCAGGTTTTCCTCCCGACTGAGCCGAATGGCGTCGGCCTGGCAGAAGGTGTGGCCGCAGGGGGAGAGATAAATGGTGTGCACCGGAGCGCCTGCCTCGTCGCACACATGCTCCCAGCACCGGTACAGGGGATCCGCCTGCATGATGGCCCCCCGGCCGCCGCCATAGGGATAGTCGTCCACCTGGCACTGCTTGCTGGCGGTATAGTCCCGGATCTGGTGGGCCTCAATGCGGATGAAGCCTCGCTCCTGCGCCCGGCCCAGGATACTCTCTGACAGCACGTCTCCCAAGGAATCGGGGAAGAGGGTCAAAATATCAATCCGCATCGGTCTGCATCCCCTCAATCAGCTTGACCCGGACATATCCCTGATCCGGATTGGTCTCCAGCAGAAATTCCTTCACCGCCGGGATCATGTAGGTGTGCTCCCCCTGGACCACATACACATCATTGCCGGGCATGGTCAGAATCTCCCGAATGGCGCCCACTTCCCGCTCTCCATCCAGGACACGGAGACCAATCAGATCCGCAATGAAATAGGTCCCCTCCTCCAGCTCCACATCTTCCCGGTTCACCTGAACCACCGTATCCCGCAGAGCCTGGGCGGCCTCCACCGTATCCACCCCCTGGAGCTTCAGGAGCACACAGGTCTTCTGTACCCGGGCGGATTCCACGGCATATTCTCTCCCCTTCAGATAGACACGGTCAAACAGGGTCAGAAACTCCGGCCCGTCGGCCCAGGGCAAGACCTTCACCTCACCCCGGATGCCATGGGTCGAGACGATTTGCCCGGCCTCTAAATACAGCTGCTTCATTGGTACTTCCTCCTGTCCGGCCCGCTGGGGACCTTAGTTGCCCACGTTCTCGCCGGGCAGCTCAGCGCCCGCCTGCTGGGTCTGGCCAAAATAGACGTCCATGATCGCCTTGGCCACCCGGGCCAGATTACCACCCTGGGCACCCTTCTCCACAAAGACCGCAATGGCAATCTCAGGATTCTCATATGGCGCATAGCACACAAACGAGCCGTTGTCGGAGCCCTGCGCACTGTGCTGGGCTGTGCCGGTCTTACCAGCCACAGCAACGGGATAGTCTCCCAGATAAGATTTGGCCGTGCCTCGGTCATCGGAGACGGCCATGCGCATCCCGGTGGTGTAGGCGTAATAGGCGTCGTCACTGATGGTGCAGGTACTGAGGACCTCCGGTTCCGCACTGGCCAGAAGAGACTGGTAGTCCGAGGAAATCACCCGGTTCAGGAATGTGGCCCGGTACCGGGTCCCCCGATTGGCCAGGGCCGCCGTGTAGGAGGCCAACTGAATGGGGGTAAACATACACTCGGACTGGCCAATGGAGAGCATCAGCGTATCCGCATCATACCAGCCGGACCGGCTGGGATCGTCGGCGTAGAGCGCTTCCTTGCTCTCCGCATTGGCGCGGTGCCCCTGCTCCTCGAAGAGCTCCACCCCGGTTTTCTCTCCCAGGCCCAGATCCTTGGCCACCGCGTCAATGGCCGGCATTCCTGTGCGGATGCCCGCCTCATAGAAGAAATAGTTGCAGGACACCGCCAGGGCCTCTTCCACATTGAGAACGCCATGTGTCTGCCGGTAATTGGTGTAGATGAGACACTGGGGGGTATAGCCCTCTTTCTCATATTTGGTGTAGACGCCTTTGTCCTCAATGGAGGTAGACGGGGAAATCTCCCCCTGGTTGATGGCGGCAATGGTCACAGCCATTTTGAACACCGAACCGGGCGCGTAGGTCGCCTGAAGGGCCCGGTTGTACAGAGGGTCCAGCTCCGCCTCCCGCAGCTCATTGAAATCCTGGGAATAGGTGGCCAAATGGAAGGTGGGATAACTGGCGCAGGCCAGCACCTGGCCGGTCTTCACATCGATAGCCACCACCGCACCCCCTTCGGCGTCCTGCCCCTCATGCTTCTGTCCCAGGCCCTCTTCCCGAAGCTCCAGGATGACCTGCTCCAGGGCAGTCTCCGCTGCAATCTGCATGTTGAGGTCAATGGTGGTTTCCACATTGGCGCCTGCCTGGGGCTGGGTCTGGAAATACTCCGCCACCACATTGCCCTTGGTATCCACCGTGGTGAGCTTCACCCCATCGGTACCGTGGAGATATTCTTCGAAGGCAGCTTCAAAGCCGCTCTGCCCCACATAGGCATCCATAGAGTAGCCCTGATCCTTGTAGGTCTCCCACTGCTGGGCATCCATCAGGCCCAGGTTTCCAAGGATGTGGGCGGCATAGGTAGTGGCATATTCCCGCACCGTAGAGGATTCCACATTGAGGCCCGGGGTGTTCAGCTCCAAAATGGCAGACAGATCCTCCGACGACACGTCCTCCAGGAGGGTATAGGCCGACAGGTTGGTGAGATCGCTGCGCAGCTCCAGCTCATAGCGCAGTCCCACCACCAACCGCACCTCCCGGTCCGTCCAATCGTTGGGAATTCGATAGGCACTGCGCAGCTGCTTCATCAGCTGGGCCGCAGAAATGTCGGAATCCCACTCCCGGTAATTCAAAAAGTCCTTGAAATATCCCTGCCAGGTGGAAGAGAGCTCTGACAAGGTGTATTCATAGGGCTTGTCCAGAGTCACAGGGAGATGCTCCAGATAGGCAATGCCCCGCTCCTGCAGAAGATTCGCCAGCTTACGCAGGGACTCGTTGGGGTTGTCCGAATTGTAGATCACATAGTTGTTGAATACCAGGTTGTAGCTGGCCCGGTTGGTCACCAGCACATTGCCGTTCCGGTCCAGGATCTCACCCCGGGCGGCAGTCACGCGGCTCCATGTGGTATAGGTGGCATCCCGGTTGCTGTCCGGGTCTACATCCCGAACCTGTAAACCGTACATTCGAAAGCCAAACAGGCTTAAAACAACAGCAAACAGCAGCAAAATCGCAATGCACCGGCTCCGACTTACTCGTTCCATGGTTCACCTCCGATTCTCCCCAGGGCCAACGCCAGGGGATATAGGGCGCAGCAGGCCAGTCCGGTCCCCAGGCTGCCGCCCAAGACGCCAAGCCAATGCCCGGCAGATGTACTTCCCAGAAACAGACCCAGGGCAAACAGCAGCCCCTGGTGCAGGAAAATACCAGCCCAGACGCACAGCATCACAGACCAAAACCGCCGCTGCAAGTACCCGCCCCGGAATGCGGACAGCAGCACACCGGCGCAGGTGGTCACCAGCAGAGACACCGGCCCCAGCACTGCCCCGGATAAGCTCCGGAACACCCCTGCCAGGAGGGCAAACAGCCCCCCGGACCCAGGGCCCTGCATCAGGCACACCAGGAGCAAATACCCGGGCACCAGGTCCGGGCAGCCCCCCCAAATTTGTATTCGGCTAAATAGCACGTCCTGCATCACCTGCAGGACCAAATAGACCAGGGAAAATAAGAACCACTTGAGGATCACCTGCCGCTGACGGCGGGTGAGAAACAGCTTCCCCATCAACGTGGTTCCCTCGCCCTGCTCCAGCTTGGATAAAAGTCGTTTGTTCATCAAACTCTCCTGAGCGCCGCCTTCTGGGCGGTTACTCGTGTTTGTAATCGGTCAGGATGAACACCTGCTCCATGTTCTCAAAATCTGCCGCCGGGGTCAACAGTGCATACTTGGCTACCCCGGTTTCATCGAAGCCGGCATCCGCCACGTAGCCCAAAATGAGATCCCGGGGGTACAGGGTGGAACCGGCCGTAACCACCGGTTCGTTGTTCCGGATGACCGCATCTGTGGGCAGATAGTCCATGCGGAGCATTCCCTCGGCCCCTGTGGTGTATGCGCCCTGGACCATACCCGCATAGCCGGAGGAAGCGATGTTGGCGCTCACCTCCAGGGCGGAATCCAGCACCGTGGTCACCGTCGCCCAGTTGGAACCCACTGCCGTCACCAGGCCCACCACCTCGCCCTGGGCCGTGATGGCCACCATATCTTCGGCAATGCCGGAGCCGGACCCTTTGTTGATGGTGAACGAACTGGTCCAGTCGTTGGAATCCCAGGTGATGATGTAGGCGGAGGTCAATTCATAATCCTCCCGCTCCTGCTTCAGCTCCGCCAGGTCCCGCAGACGCTGGTTTTCCCGCTGGAGGGTGTCGGCCACCCTGGCGTCACGTTCCATCTCTGCAATCCGGGCTTTCAGCTCCTGATTCTCCGCCTCCAAGGCGTCATACCGGAACATATAGCTATAGAGCTTCTGGGCCTGGCGGGTCAGCCCGGCAGCGCCAGCCCGCAGGGGGGTCAGGATGGTCTGCACCACCTTCTGAGGGCCAAAGGTACCAGCCAGGGCCAAAACCACCGCCAGGACCACCGTCAGGGCCAAAACCGCTTTGGCTTTGAAATTCAAATGTTTTTTCACAGCGCCTCACACTCCCAAAATTCTCACACCCAGTTTGCGCAGCTGCTGTGCCAGGGCGCACAGGGGCAGGCCCATGACGTTGTAATAGTCCCCCTCCAACCGGGTGACAAACAGCGCAGCCAGGCCCTGAATGCCATAAGCCCCCGCCTTATCCAGCGGCTCGCCAGTCGCCACATAGGCGGCGATTTCCGCTTCCTCCAGCGGGCGGAAGAAGATGTGGCTCACCTCGGTCTGGGTGAAAACGGCGCCATCCCGGCGGACGGTCCATCCCGTCATGACCTGGTGGTCCCGGCCGGACAGGAGCTGCAGCATCTGCGCCGCCTGCTGGCTGGTACCGGGCTTTCCCAGAATGCGTCCGCCGCAGACCACAATGGTGTCTGCGGCAATGACCACATCTCCGGGGCCCGCCGTGACCGCCATGGCCTTCGCCCGGCTCACCCGGGCAACCTCCTGGGCCGGGTCTTGTTCTGGATCCATGGTTTCGTCTATGTCCGCTGCCCGGACGGTAAAGGAAAGTCCCATTCGCTCCAGCAGCTCCCGCCGCCGGGGGGATTGGGACGCCAGGATGATCTCCATCGCAGCGCGCCTCCCAAGTTACATTGGCCCCAAAGGGGGCCTGTGTTTCATTTATTCCACGCCCCGCAGGTACAGGCCCCGGGTGCAGCCTCCCGGCGCGAAGGGGGCGGCGGTCTCCCAGGCCCGCAGGACCCGGTCTACCTCTTGAGAATTTTCTGTGGTGAACAAAAGCCGCAGGGCGTACAGGCCAAGACCCCGCCAGTCCTCCTGCCGGTCCAGCCAATACAGCTTTTTGCCATTGAGTACCAGACTTCTGCAAGTACCACAGTCCCGAATGACCGGAAACTCCTCGCCCTTTCGGTCCATGAGGCGGGTGGCGCCGGTCTGGCAGGCGCACCGGCCGGTCCGGCCTCGGATCAGGCAGTTTTCCGTTACCATCAGCGGCAGACGCCCATAGACAATGGCTTCCGCCGGGACGGCCTTGGACACATCCCGAATTTGTGGCAGCGTCATTTCAAAGGACACCGTAGCGCTGGCCAGGCCCAAAGAGCGCATGGCATTCATGGACTGGCTGTTGTAGAGATTCAGGCCAAAGTCGCCGCAAATGGCAAAGCCCCGTGCTTTGGCCAGAGGGATTTGCCCCAAATTACCCAGCAGTACATGGCGGACTCCCAGATCATAGACCTCATCCAGCTGCCGGGTCACCCCGGCCAGCTCCCCGTCGTGAATGACCCGGGGCAGAACAGCGGCCAGCCGCACCCGGCGGATCACCTGGGTATAGAAGGCCCGATCCTGGATCAGAAGATACAACGGTACATACAAAAACAGGGGATGCATCCCCAGGAGCTTGTTTGTCACCTGGTCCGTAGCAGTCACCTGCACCGTAAGGCCCGGTGCTTCCCGCTGGCCGGAGTACACCATGGGCTTTGTGTACTTGCCCAGGGGCGTCTCCTCCCGGCGCCCCCGCAGGGCGGTGAGTTGATCCAGCACATCCCTGCGCATGCCGTTGATGGCAGAAGCCGGCAAGCTGAGCCCTGGTTCTACCACAGCCTTGACCTGGGTGCAGACATAGGCTGTCCCGCCGGTCTTGGCCAGGCGGGCGGAGAGCTCCTCGACTGTGAGGGCCCGGCGCATCGCCGGCTCCGGACGGGGGCCAGTGGTTTTGCACACATTGCCCTGTGGGTCCTGTACCGCCAGCATGGCAGCGTTCTGGTTGACAATCATATAAAACTGCACAGGTACCAGGGGATTCTCCACAGATTCATAGGTGGTCCGGGCAGCGGCCAACAGAGCCCGGTCTTCGCCGCCCTCCTCCCGGACGCCGAACATGGCCGGCCCGGTGCGGCCCAGATAATAGCCATCGGTAAAGCCCTGTCGGCTAAAGATGGCTTCCAACCGGTCCATCTGCCCCCGGGTGACCCGGCCGGCGTCTATGGCCTGCCGGTAGATGCCTGTCACTGTGGCCACATATTCCGGCCGCTTCATCCGGCCCTCCAGCTTGACAGACGCCACCCCCATCTGCTCCAGCTCCCGCAGATAGGGGGCCAGGCAGTTGTCCTTCAGGCTCAGGGGGTGCTTGTCCTCAAACCGCCCATAGCCATAGGGCAAGCGACAAGGCTGCGCGCACTGCCCCCGGTTGCCGGACCGGCGGCCAATGACGCCAGACATATAGCACTGGCCGGAATAGCACATACACAGTGCCCCGTGGACGAACACCTCAATTTCCACCGGGCTGTTCCGGCAGATTCTGGCAATCTCCTCCTTGGGCAGCTCCCGGGACAGGACCACCCGGGAAACCCCCAGAGACGCCGCCTGGAGCACCCCATCCAGACTGTGAATGGTCATCTGGGTGGAGGCGTGAATGGGGATATGGGGCGCAATTTGGCGGCACAGGGCCAGAATCCCCAAATCCTGGACAATGTATGCGTCCACCTCGGCCCGGGCAGCGGCCCGAATGAGTTCCGCCGCCTGAGGACACTCCCGGTCAGAAACCAGGGTATTTAACGTCAGATGCACGGCAACGCCCCGGACGTGGGCGTACTGCACCGCCTCCCGGAGCGTCTCCACGGTGAAGTTCCGGGCTCCTTGGCGGGCATTGAAGGGGCCCACACCCAGGTAAACCGCATTTGCTCCATTTTGCACTGCAGCCCGCAACGCCTCCATGGAGCCGGCGGGAGCCAGTAATTCAAGCATAGCTACACCTCAAACGATATCAAACACACCAAAAGCCCACCGCCCTGGGGGCTCAAACCTCTTAAAAACCGCCCGAACATGGGGGCAGAGAGCAGAAAGATTGCTTTCTTCCAGTTATTATAACACACTCCCCCTGGCAGTGCTAGTCAAAACGGGGAATTCCCAGAAAAAAAGCGGGGGGATTTTGCGGGAACCGCAGGTTAAAATGTAGACATAACTTTGAGACACATCCGCTTTAGTTTGTGGATAACCGGAGTTTTTCCCCAGCTTCCACAGGTTTATCCACAGGCTGTCCGGAGAAAAGGCCCGAAATACCGGGGCCTGAGCAGGCTCAGTGGAAAAATCCAGAAATTTTTCCACACCTGTGCACAAAAGCTCCCCTCCAGTTCCCGCTTTACCATAACGCCCGGAGCCGTTATAGCGCCACCTCCAGAAGCGCACTGCCTGCCTGAAGCTCTCCCAGGGTCAGAGGATGGACCTGCCGGGGAGCCCGGTTCACCACCAACGGGGTCGCTGTGAGGATGCCTGCCTGGCGCATGGCCTGCAGATCAAAGCGCAGCAGCTCCTGCCCCCGGCGAACCTGGCAGCCGCAAGCCACCAGTGGTTGAAAACACTGACTGTCCAGCTGGTTAGACCCAATGCCCACCTGCAGAACCACCTCCAATCCGCCTGAAGTCCCGAGGCCCAGGGCGTATTTTTTGGGAAACACAAAATTGACCACGGCGTCACAGGGGGCCAGCAGCCGTCCCTCCCGGGGAAACAGGACCGCACCGGCGCCCATCAGACCAGAGGCAAAGTAGGTATCCGGCGTCTGGTCCAGGTCCGCCGCCCGGCCAGTGACGGGGCTGGTCAGAATCAGGGTTTCTTGTTTGTGGTGTAAAGGATCCATAACACAACATCTCCTTTTTCACATAAGCCTGCCGGGCCGCAAAACGCGAAATCCAGGCAGACAAAACGCCTCCGAAGGCGGAATCATTCCCGCTTCCGGAGGCATTCGTACCATTGCTGTGCGCTCAGTGAGATTCCACCCATGCGTCCACCTTGCCCTTGGCCAGGCATTTGA
This sequence comes from uncultured Eubacteriales bacterium, assembly GCA_900544975.1. GTDB lineage: Bacteria > Bacillota > Clostridia > Oscillospirales > Oscillospiraceae > Faecousia. The sequence continues at coordinate 40,348 of UQXI01000003.1, read as the reverse complement.
TATCCTCTTTGGCATAGGCAGATGCAGGGCCACCGCGGAAGTACAGAAAGTACAGGCCGCCGGGCGTCTGGTACAGCGTCTCCTCGTATCCAGCGGGATCACCGAATTCCCCTACGGTGTGCTTCTTGATCAGCGTGGCAGTTTCCGTGTCGTATTCGCGCTTGCAGATGATTTTCTTCATTAGGAATCCATCCTCCTTCGTATCAAACGGTCTCACCCGGGTGCCTGCTCGGACCACAGGGCTTTGCCGGAACATCCGGAATACCGGCACAGGTAGTATTTCACCTGTGCGTTGTCTTATTATAATCCAAATGAAGGCCGGTTGCAACGGGTTATGGCCGGAAAAGAGACCCTGGCCCCGCCAAACTTTCCTGTAGCGCGCTCTGTGCTTTTCGGCATTTTACCCAAAAACGAGGTGTACTTTTTGAGCAAAATGTCGAATTCCCGGTAGCATCTATCTCCGATTCCCCAAAGGTCAATCTTCCCGAAATCCCTCCTCACCCATTCGGATCCTGCACAATAAATACCGCTGCTCAAAAAACAAATTCTGTACCGGAAAGGGCTTGACATTTTGCCAAAAATTGGATATACTGCGCATGGTTAGTTGCCACTAATCTTTGGGATGTATTTTGCGAAGGTGCGTTTTCTCGCTCCTCAAGGTTAGCGCTTACTAACCAAATATGATACAATTTGGAGGTACAAATTGATGAAAAGAAGGTCCAAACTTTTAGCCGCTCTGACCGCCGGCGTCATGGCGGTCAGCGCCATGTGCTTTGGCTTCGCCCAGTGGAGCACCAGACTTGCCCTGAATGGCACGGTCTCTGCCAGCGGAACCTGGGACGTGGGCATTTCTAAGGCTGAAGTAACCAGCTTCAGTACTGGTACATCCATTGACGCAGAGCCGGTGGCCGTAGCGCCCACCGGAAACGCTGTGGTCTATCCGGTGAAATTGGCGATTCGAGATCTGGACAACTGGTATGTTCTGCAAATCGACGATTTGAATGGTGCAGCCCAAGCGCTGACCGAAGTCGAATTGAATGAATATGCCGACCGGCTGTCCTTCAGCTATGGTTCCACCTCCCCCTGGTACTATGCTTCTGGCATCAAAGCTGAAAAAACCACCACCTTTATGATGAAAATCACAGATTCCGATGCCGTTACAATCCATTCCAATGGTTTGGTAAATCAAAGCTACCAAAACACAGACGACGGCGCTTCCGCTGGGAAGGTTGTGGGATACGCCATCCTGCGACTGTGGGGCGGTTCCTCTTCCGCCCTAAGTAAACCGAACAATCAGCACCTACAAGTAACCTACCAATCGGCACTGGAAGAAATTCAGCAGGGCGAAACCCGTACCACATACCCCGCCGCCATCTGCGACGATCAAACTAGCGCCACGTATGCTCCTGTAACCTTCTCCCTGCCAGGCGCTTGGGTTCAGTATTCCGTCACCTTGACCAATCAGGGAACTGCCAACGCAAACCTGAGCAATTATGCCCTAAATGTAGACCAACTGGACGAAATTTATCACGTGGATATGCCAGAATTAGGGGAAAACGAGGTCCTGAAGCCGGGTGAATCCTGTACCATGACCTTCGTCATCTCCGTTGACAGCCAAGAAAGCTTCCAGTCCATCACGCAGTCTCTTTCCGTATATTTGACCTATGTACAGGATGCTGTAGAAGCTGTCCCCACAGCCAGTCACACCCATCCCGGCGCTTAATCCCCACCCTAAGCGCACAGGATCTGCCTGCAATTCCTCTTGCAGTTAGTGAATCCTAATTTGTTTCGCATACACTGCCATTCTTTCCCTTGGATTGGCATGGTCAATCCCAATTCTCACTTTCTTTGGAGGTACATACGATGAAAAAAAGATCCAAAATTCTCGCTGCTCTGACTGCCGGCGTTATGGCGGTCAGCGCCATGTGCTTTGGCTTCGCCCAGTGGAGCACCGACATTTCCCTGGGTGGCAGAGTCTCCGCCTCTGGAGCCTGGGACGTCTCTGTCACAGACGCTGCCGTTACCCTGAGCAGCGCAGGCGCCAGCTTGGTAGAGGAAACCGTTGTAAACGACCCCACCTATGAAGTGGTTCTTTACGATGTATATGCAGATTACAGCTTCTTCGGCGATTACTGCTTCATTGTGGATGACAATAACCCCCATCCCACTGCCCTGACCGCCGATGAATTTCACCCATACGACCAGGCATATGGAAAGCAAATCGGCGCCTATTCCTTCCGGTCCGGCATCAGTGGCACCGCATACTCCAGAAGCGACTACACCTTTGTTTTAAACTGCACGGAAGAAGCAGAGAACATGGTAACCAACTGGGAGAACAAGCCCTATTTGCCAGCCGCAGACAACGGAGCCATGGATGGCAAATGCATTGGCCAGGCAGTCGCCTTGCGCTATAACACCCAAATGCCTTCCAATGAACGGATCACCATGTCCCATGATGATGCGCAGGCGTTCTACCAGGCAAATCCCCGCACCGAGACCAACATCCCTGCCGAAACCACCTTCACCGCAGACTGTGTCCAATATGCGCCTGTGCACTTCTCCCTGCCCGGCGCCTGGGTACAGTACGCCGTTACCATTACCAACCGGGGTACCGCCAATGCCAACCTGGGGGCGTATCAGCTGACTTTGGATCAGCTGCCGGAGCTCTATCAGGTAGATATGCCGGAGTTTGACGAACATGAGGTACTTCAGCCTGGCGAATCCTGCGTCATTCACTTTGTCATCTCTGTAGACACGCAGTCGGATTGCTTCACCGAAGAGAGCCAGACATTTACTCTGCATCTCACATACGGGCAGGATGTGGTAGGAGACGCCCCAGTCTCCAGCCATACGCACACAAAATAACGGCTACGCAGGGCCTCCACGAAAGCTGGAGACCCCGCCAAACCCGTACTGAGAGGAGGAACCACCTGTGAAAATCGCGCTTCAGTGGCAAAAGCTCCTTTTGCCAAACACCAACAGCGGCAAAGCCGCCATCTTTTGGGCCGCTGTATTCTCTGGTATTTGGCTGCTGCTACAAGGCCTCTGCGGTCTTTTTCTGGGGTATCGTATCAGCGACGTGTCGACGGCCCCTTGTGCACTGGCTCTGCTGGGCATCTTTGTCCGGGAGGTGCTCCGCGCTCTGTTGTCCACCTTGCCGAAAGGCCGCCGCTTCTGGGCAGGCCTGGGGATTGCAGTTGCGTTCGCACTGGGAGAGTGCCTCCTGCCTGTGGGTACAACTTCCATTGCGGAGCATCTGTCGCGCGAATTCCTCCCCACCTTCTCCCGCTCTGCCTTGCTGACAGCGCTGGCCATACACGGTGGTCTCCTGCCGGCGCTTCTTTACGGTCTTACAGCCCAAGCTGTAGGACTTTGGATCCCCATCTCCCCGGCGCTGAGCCTGCAAATGGCAGCGCTGCTGGAGCTGGTGCTGAATATGATGTTTCTTGTGGTTCTGGATTGCGACCTCAGTCCCGATGAAGCGCCGGCCAAACACCGGCCCAAAGCCCACATCGCCGGTGGTGTGGTCATCTGCGCCATTCTGGCCGCTCTAGTCTGCTTTTTTGCCGGCCTGCTTCCCTGGCAGCCTGTGGCCATTGCCACCGGCAGCATGGCGCCGCAGATCTCTGTGGGCGACATGGTGCTCGTCTCGAAACTGGACACCGATGCATTGGAGGTGGGGGACGTCATCCAGTTCCGCAGTGGATCTTACACGGTCATCCACCGCATTGTGGCAGTCATGCAAGAAAACGGCGCGTCTTCCTACATCACAAAAGGGGATGCCAACAACGCCAACGACGCCGGAACGGTATCCCCTGAAGACGTGGTGGGAAAAGTCGTGGCCACCGTACCCGGTGCAGGGCGCTGGACTTTGTGGCTGCACGGCGAATAACAGACGCAGTCGTCTGACCGGCTCTCATCTTTTGAGAGCCGGTTTCTTGTTTTTCTTCCCGGCTTTTCATGGAAATGCGGAGTTTTCAGTTGCGTTTTCTGCTGAATCATGGTATATTGGAGGACAGCACAATTTGCGCGGGAGGATTCCGAAAGATGCGCATTATTATTGTAGGAGACGGCAAAGTGGGCAGCACCTTTGCCCAGCGCCTGTCCAAAGCCGGACACGATGTGACCATCATCGACAAACGGGCCACGGCTCTGCAGCATACCAGCGAGAGTCTGGATATCATGGCCATTGAGGGCAATGGCACCACTCTGGAAATTCAGCGGGAGGCCGGTGTGGAGCAGGCAGATCTGCTGATTGCCGCCACCAATACCGACGAACAAAATCTGCTGACCTGCCTCATCGCCAAACGGGCGGGAGCCAAGCATACCATTGCCCGTGTCCGGAGTCCGGAATATGTGAAGGAGATCAGCCTCATCCAGGAAGACCTGGGCCTGAGCCTCACCATCAACCCGGAGCTGGCCTGCGCCACAGAAATGGCCCGGGTCCTTCGTTTTCCTTCCGCTGTCAAAATCGACACCTTTACCGGCGGGCGGGTGGAAATTCTGAAGCATTGCCTGTCCCCCAATTCCCCGCTGGTGGGCATTCCGCTGTCCGAGCTGAGCCGGTTTAAAGCCAGGGTCCTCATTTGCGCCGTGGAGCGGGGCAAAGAGGTCTTCATTCCCAACGGCAGCTTCCAGCTGGCCGCTGGGGACCGGATCAGCATTATGGCACAGCCCCGGGACGCCTTCCTGTTTTTTCGTAAAATCGGCGCGCCTACCTCGCCAGTTCGGCAGATTATGCTCCTGGGCGGTGGACGCATTGCCTATTATCTGGCTGCACAAATGGCGGATTTCGGCGCGAATGTCAAAATCATTGAGCAGGACTATGCCGTTTGCCGGACCTTGGCAGAGGCTCTGCCCAACGTGACCATCATCCACGGCGACGGCACCGACCATCAGCTCCTGAGTCAGGAGGGCATGGAAGACATGGACGCTGTGGCCACCCTCACCGGCCTGGACGAGCAGAACATCCTGATGAGCCTGTACGCCGGTCAGGTGTCCAAGGCCAAGATCATCACCAAGATCACCCGGGACTCCTTCGAGGACATTGTGGAAAACATGGATGTGGGCAGCGTGTTTTATCCCCGATACATTGCCGCCGAAGCCGTGGTGCGATACGTCCGCGCCATGGCCAATTCCACCGGCTCCAACGTAGAGACTCTGTACAGCATTGTAGGGGACAAAGCGGAAGCCCTGGAATTTCGTGTTTCTCAAGGAAGCCGGGTCTGCGGCGTCCCGCTTCAGGACTTGCGTACCCGCCCAGGCATTCTCATCGGATCCATCCATCGGGGCGCCCGGGTGTTCATCCCCCGGGGTCAGGACACCATTGAGGTGGGAGATTCTGTAGTGGTTGTGACCACCTTGCCCAATTTGAACGATCTGGACGATATTTTAGAGCGGCGCCGTTAACAGCGCAGTACATTCCGCCTGGACAGCCAGGCGTTGAACAAACATGTTTCCCTCTGTCTTTGCCTCCTACAAGCGGTGACGGAAGGGATACAAAAATTCACAAAATTCCTGATTCTGGGGAGAGCTTTCTGTGAATACTATGAAAAGTTCACGGAAATCCGTTTTTGTGGATTGATTTTAGAGAGCATTTGACTTACAATATCCCAAGAAAATGCAGGAGGTCCTTGATCATGCTTCACGTGGTCCTGGTGGAACCGGAGATTCCGGCCAACACCGGCAACATTGCCCGCACCTGCGCCGCCACTGGCAGCGTCCTGCATCTCATCCGCCCCCTGGGCTTCGATATCTCCGAGAAGGCGGTGCGCCGGGCTGGGTTGGACTACTGGCACCTGGTAGATGTGCGGGTATACGACAACCTGGAAGATTTTTTCCAGAAGAACCACGTGGAGCAAATGTGGTGCCTGTCTACCAAGGCTCCCCGGGCTTACGCTGAGGCGGCCTTCCAGGACGGCTGTTACCTGTTCTTCGGCAAGGAGACCCGGGGGTTGCCCGAGGCGTTTCTGGCCCGCCATTGGGACTCCTGCCTGCGTATTCCCATGCGGCCCGATGCCCGGAGCCTGAATCTGAGCAATTCCGTGGCCATTACCGTTTATGAAGCCCTGCGACAGCTGGATTTTCCCCAGCTCCAGGATTTTGGTCAAATGAGGGACTGGACCGACTCCCAGTCTGGACAACTACAGGAGGCATTGTGATGAATTATAATAAGAAATCCATAGAAGATGTGGACGTCTCCGGCAAGCGGGTGCTGTGCCGCTGCGACTTCAACGTTCCCACCAAAGACGGCAAAATCACCTCGGATAAGCGGATTGTGGCAGCCCTGCCCACCATCCAGTATCTGATGAACCACGACGCAAAGGTCATCCTCTGCTCTCATATGGGCAAGCCCAAGGGCGAATGGAAGCCGGAACTGAGCCTGCGTGTCGTGGCCCAGCGCCTGAGCGAGCTTCTGGGCAAGGAGGTCCTCATGGCTGCCGATGTGGTGGGCGAAGACGCCAGAGCCAAGGCCGCCGCTTTGCAGAACGGGGACGTGATGCTGCTGGAGAATGTCCGCTATAGTAAGGGCGAGACCAAGAACGATCCGGAGCTCAGCAAAGAGCTGGCCTCCTTAGCAGATTTGTTTGTAAACGACGCCTTCGGCACAGCCCACCGTGCCCACTCCTCCACCGCCGGTGTGGCAGATTATCTCCCGGCCGTCTGCGGCTATCTGGTGCAGAAGGAAGTGGGCGTTATGGGCAAAGCCCTGGCCGATCCGGAGCGTCCCTTTGTGGCCATTTTGGGCGGTGCAAAGGTTTCTGACAAGCTGAATGTCATCAACAACCTTCTGGAGAAGGTGGACACCCTGATCATCGGCGGCGGCATGGCCTATACCTTCCTGGCCGCCAAGGGCTACTCCACCGGCACCTCCCTGCTGGACGCCGAGAAGGTGGAGTACTGTAAGGACATGATGGCCAAGGCAGAGGAAAAAGGCGTGAAGCTGCTGCTGCCTGTGGACACCACCATCGCCGCCTCCTTCCCCTCCCCCATCGACGCCCCCATTGATGTGGAGGTCGTGGCTTCCGACGCCATTCCCCAGGACAAGATGGGTCTGGACATCGGTCCCAAAACCATGGCGCTCTACGCCGAGGCCGTGACGGCCGCCAAGACCGTAGTTTGGAACGGTCCCATGGGCGTCTTTGAGAACCCCACCCTGGCCAAGGGTACCATCGCTGTGGCCCAGGCCCTGGCAGATTCTGACGCCGTGACCATCGTAGGCGGCGGCGACAGCGCGGCAGCCTGTGAGCAGCTGGGGTTTGCCAGCGAGATTACTCACATCTCCACCGGCGGCGGCGCTTCCCTGGAATTCCTGGAGGGCCAGACTCTGCCCGGCATTGCCTGCCTGCAGGATCGATAAATCTGTAGTCAATTGGCAGCGAGGGCGCTTGCCGCCCTCCGCTGCTTTCTGCGAAAATTTCTGCACATAGACATATTTGGAGGCTCAAGAACATGAACAGAAAGTACCGCAAGACCATCATCGCCGGCAACTGGAAAATGAATAAGACCCCCAGCGAAACCAAGGAATTTATGACCACCTTTAAGTCCATCCTGCCCAAGGGCCGCTGGTGTGACGTGGTGTTCTGCGTCCCCGCCGTCTGCATCCCTGCTGCGGTCCGCGCCATGCGGGAGACCCGGGTGGGCATTGGCGGCGAGAATGTGAACGCCAACGCTTCCGGCGCTTATACTGGCGAGATTGCCGCCAACATGCTGGTGGATGCCGGCTGTAAATATGTGATCATCGGCCACTCCGAGCGCCGGGCCATGGGCGAGACCGACGCCGATGTGAACGCCAAGGTCCTGGCCGCCCTGGAAGCAGGCCTGATCCCCATTTTGTGCTGCGGCGAATCCCTGGAGCAGCGGGAAGCCGGCATCACCGAGGAGTGGATCACCATGCAGATCAAATCTGCCCTGCAAAATGTGCCGGAAGAAAAGATCCGCAAGCTCATCATCGCCTACGAGCCCATCTGGGCCATCGGCACCGGCCGCACCGCCACCCCGGAGCAGGCCGAGGAAGTCTGTGAGAGCATCCGCACCGTTATCCGGAAGCTGTACAGCTCCAAGAACGCCCGGGCCATCTCCATTCTGTACGGCGGCTCCATGAATGAGAAGAACGCCTTCGAGCTCCTGGCCCAGCCCGACATCGACGGCGGCCTCATCGGCGGCGCCTCCCTGGTGCCCGAGAAGTTCGTGAAGATCATCGAGGCAGCCAACCAGCCCACGCTGTGATAGTACCTGCCCGAATTTGTTTAGACCTGTGTATTATGACCGGCCTGTTGCAAAGCTTTGCTTTTACAGCAGGCCGGTTTGTGATACACCTATTCTAGAAATACGATACAGCAAGCGCAACGCCCAACCCAGGCCCGAGTCCAGCGAAGCGAGTCGAACCCGAAAGAGAAAAAATTCCCCTTCCAGCGCAGCTTTCCACAAAGCGGGAAGCTACGCCGGAAGGGAAAGTTCTGAGTTGTCAAATAACTGTAATTTTGATAGACAATGCACCCCCACTAAGGGGAAAAGCGTCCTCAAGAATGGAGCGAATCATATAGTTGTGATAAGGAGTCCGTCAAGTCGGAAGCCAGCACGTTATATGTAAGTATTCTTCTTTTCCAACACCCAAGGAATACTCGCAGAGAACTCAAGCTGAATCACCGGCAATGGGAAGCCTGTTTCCAGCAACGAAATATCTTCCTGAAAAGACACTCGGAAATTGGGAGAAACAGAAACAGCTGCCCCATCATCCCAGTATGCAGTGCTATCGTTGATTTTTTTCCATGCGCTCTCCCCATCTAACAAAGTACCACAGACATGATAAAAGCCACCATATAATAGCGTTCCATTATCATTTGTGATGTTTACATAACACTCGCAGACTTTTCTCATATCGATGCCAAGATCAGCAAAAAACTTGATTACTGATTGTGGAAGCACTGCGACGGCTTCCTCAAAATTTGTGCAGCCATCGCACGAGCACCTTTTACTGACGGATTCTGCATTCTTGTAAAAGTGCCTCGTTTTTTCAACATCAATATCAGCTTTATATGATCCGAACTCAAAAACCATTTGCTCAACCACCCCTGCAAACCACTATTTATTAAGCCTCATTTTTCCTCACAATCTGAATAAAATATGATATCCGCCTTACCCTCCTGCCTTGTATGCCGATAAACATTGGTATCCAGTCCACCAATATAAAAGCCGGAATGAAGATAAAACAGGCACGCACCAGGATTGTTGTCCTGACCCTGCGTATAGATCCCGCAATATCCCTGTTCTGCAGCAACTTCCTTCGCTCTCTTTATCAACATTTTTCCAATATGCTGTCCTCTGTATGCCTGGATTACTTTCAGGTCGTACAGGTACATATACTTGAAAAATCCGGGTTGCAGGATTGCCAATCCCACGCATTTCTCACCGTCATATGCACCGAGAAACGTACTGTCCGGCATATCCTCATAGCGGTAATTCTCATCCGGGAACTTCATTTCTGTGACGTTTTCCGGCGCAAACCGGATGACCTCATAGGTCCAGCGTCCGTCCGTATAGGACGGTATTACCCGCCCAAATATACTGAACGGCTCATTCGGTATATTGATATCATCCTTCATCTGTGTATCAATGTTCCTAATTGTAATCACATAGTCTCCCCCCCAACATAGTCAAAAGTGCATTGTATCACCAGTTTTCAGAGCACGTTCCATATCCTTTTCCTTCTATGCAGCAGCGCAGAAAAAAGCCCACCGCGATTCTATCAAAACTACGGTGGACTTATGAAAAGAAAAACCTATTTTGATACGAATTGCACACCCCTCCTACCTTTTGTTAAAAGGTGTAGGAATAATGAAATGGTGTACACCTATGAATCGTCAAGGACGCAGCGCGGCGTTTGCCATCCGGCATAAAGACCAATTTAATGTTGAGGTCTTTACATCACCTGCCATATCCCATAGATTGTCTGTAATTCGTATTTCTACGTTTCGTTTCAATAACTCACCGAACAAATCAGTAAGCACATATTTTTTCTTTGGATATTGTGCTGTTGTTGCAACGTAGTACCCAGCAATGCTATCTTGCAATGCAAAATCCTCTATATTGAATTCATATAAATACAATACCGTGTTTTTCATAGTGCGATACCATTTGCTCTCTACCACGATAGCATGTGAAATTCCAGAGGAAGAGAAAAAGCGTTTTTTATCAGAATCAGTTGTCTGGTAGCCCACATGATAAGCAACCCGCGGACAATCTCGGGGAGTTAAAAAGTTGGGCAATCTTGCTTCATCTATTGCCCATACCAATCCGATATTTTGATTGAGATCTTTTCGTGTTGGTAAGCGCGGTTCAAAGACTTTTATATCAGGTTCTTCACTAACATGAAACAGCCGCATAGTTTTTCCTTTCCTGTAATTGGTTATTTCTCATTTAGTGAAAAAGCTGGACACCAATCAAGATACTCTCGCATCAAAACTGGTGTCCAGTCTTGGCGGAGATGGAGGGATTTGAACCCTTGCTCAACATCGCTAAAAACGCCGGTATATCGGCGTCTACAAGTTTCCATTGCCGTTTTCATTGCCATTTTTGAAAAAATCTAAAAACCTTTCAGACTGTGCATTTATGTCAGATTCGGAGATATGTGTGTAAATACGCCGCATCGTCTGGATGTCCGCCCAACCGCCAATTTTCATCGTGGCTTCCTCCGAGAGGCCCAGGTGGTAAGCAAGCGAAGCGAAGCTGTGCCGTAGTCCGTGCAACCCGACATACGGGATATCAGCATCTTTCGATAAATCCCGCAACTTCCTACGTATAGTGTTGTCGGACATCGTGACAACGTAACCCTCTTTTTGGGGAGCATTTTCAAGAGCAGACCTAAGCGGTGCAATAATCGGGATCATTCGCCTTGATGTCAGATTCTTCGTTTCCGCTTTTCTTACCCATCCGGATTCCCCTTTCACCGCTGTCTCCTCGATGCGGATAACGTTGCTTTCCAGGTCCACATTATCCCATTTCAAGCCCAATATTTCCGATTGCCGCATACTGCTCAGGGCGAGCAGTGCAGCAATTTCGACGTCACTCCCAGCTAAAGCTTTCAGCAACGTCGGGATTTCTTCCGCCTGTAAGAATCCCTTCTCGTTTGGCAGCACCTGCGGAAGCTTTACGGTGATCCGCTCCCCTGTTTCCTCTCGAATCACAGATGCAAGAAATAGCCAGGAGTTCTTCAGTGTCTTTCCGCTATATTTCCGTGCTTCTGCGTTCACCGCCCGCTGCCATTTCTCCTGCGTCATCTTGTGCACGTCCAAACGCATCACGTCCTGGAACCGGTTTTTCTGGATCCTCCGGTACCCCAAAATAGTCGCCGGAGATAAGACATTCACCCGAGCGGCGATGTAATCATCAATGGCATCCGTCAACGTTTTCTTCCCTGACTTCTTCGCCTCAATTGTCCCCGCCTTGACGGCCATAGCCTCCGCCACGGCCTCTTTCTCCGTGGGGCGTGTAATTCCTATATCCTGACCATTCACCCGCACACGGCAAAACCAGGAGCCCGAGGGGAGCTGTTTGGCTTTTGGTATTTTCATGTGGTGGCTCCTTTCTAATCTAAGTTTATTCCCGCTCCGGGGTAATCCCTGGAGCGGGAAATTTTGTTATTTTACAGATCCGCTTTAGCACCGATCAACTTGCCGATGCCGTAGCACACGGCCGCCGGAAATGCGGATGACGCAAATACCATGGCAGCCAAAACCCAATTGACCGTCTCTTTCAACTGGTACCCATCTCCGGATATGATTTTGTATTGCTTTGCCGCCAGGATAGCCAGGACAAATCCGACAGCCAGAAATGCGATGGCTATCCCCTCCATCAGCTTTCCAGAGGCGCGGTATGCCTTCCTGCGGTTTCCCTCAATAATTGGGTCTACGACGCGTCCACAGTGTGGACAGGTTTTGGCCGTGCCGGAGATTTGCTGGCCACAGTCTGTACATGTAATTTGCGGCATAATAATTCCCTCTTTCTTTTTATTTCCTCCGGCCCTGCTTGGGGGCGGATGATTATATTTGGCGCTATCTCTCTAGGTAGTAAGCGCATCAATCAGCGCAGACCGCTCGTTTGCAGTCAGTGCCTCGATAGAATCTGAATAGTAATCACCATCAATGTCAAAGAAATAATGGTAATATGTGGTCCCCGGATCCGTTATACCCACCGGGCTTGATATTATCTGGCAGCTAACCTCAGCTCCCTTAAGGGTATAACGTTCGAGGCCTGTCTCAAAAATGTAGTATAGTTCTTCGTTATTATATATCTTTTTCATGAGGCGTGCTCTTTCGTCAAGATCGTTCTCGCCTCCGTCTAAATAAATATTGACTTGCATCTCCGTATTTACACTGTCCAAGTCCATTTTTGTCATCCAGTGTATATCGTCATCGCTCAGATTTTCACGTGACATAGCAACGATGACGTAGCCGGTGTATCCGTGGTTGCCATAGCTTTCGAAAAAGGTTACCCTTTCTAATGGTACGGTTTTACCAGAAAAGTCCATATCACTGGGCAGCGAATCAATCATGTGCGATTGGGGGGATGCATCTTCTTCCGGCGACTGTCCGCCGGCACAGGCTGTTACGCTAAATAGCATACACAGCGCAGCTAGCAAAAATATAGCTCTTTTCATTTGTGTGTCCCTCTTTTCTTTATATTGCCACCGACATAGCGCCGGTTGGTTACTAGCCCAGATTTTGTCCATTGACATGTGAACGCCTGTTTGGTATAATCCAAACAAACGATCGAGAAGTGAGCCTCAAAACGCAAGCATTCGCAGAACATAATACACAACGTTTTAAGAGAATGGAGTGATAATTTTCTGTGCAACATGCACAAAAGCACACCTCTAGATTTGTGCATGTTACACGAATTTCAAAAAATTTCCGTTTGTTCCACACATGAAACACATTTTGTGCTATAATGTGGATAATCCGATACGCCTCCGCACAAGATACAGACGGGGGTGGCATAATTGATAAATCTGCGTAATCAGCGAGAAAATAAGGGGTACTCCGTAAGAGCTTTGGCTAAATTATCCGGAGTGGCTCCCGCAACGATATCCAGAATCGAATGTGGATTGGTAGATCCGAAGGCAAGCATAATTAGGAAGCTTGCAACCGCATTGGAGATAAGCTTAGATGATCTAATGCCAGAAGATATCGAAGAAGATTAGATACCAGTTTTGCCCGCCTACGGGCGGGCACGCACAAAAGGAGGAGCGGCTATGAGCAGAAACGAAATGATAGATTACATAAAATCAGAGATTAACAATTTGACAGACGCTGAGATCGAGATTATTCGCGATTGTTTTTTATCATGGCTATCTGCCCAGCCAGAAACGCCAGCGCATCCGTAGGCAAATCATCCAAATTTTCCAATATTTCCCTTTTCCATTTAGCGGCTTCGCCGTCGCTGCTTGGGAAAGGGAAATTTTTTGCATTTAGTGGGTAGTCATCCGCCCCAGACTTTCCGGGTTCGACAGGCGCACATTCTTCGTCTCCCCCGTTAATCAGATATTCAACAGATATATGAAAATACTCAGCAATTTTTTGAAGAGTTTCGTATCTTGGGGTTAAACCGCGTTTTTTCCATGTGGTGGGCGTTGCGTTACTTAGCCCAATTTCTAGCGCAACTTTATTGCATGTAACGCCATTTTCGTCGCAAAGCTTTTTGAATTTGTCATAAAACATAGTCGTCTTGCGCTCCATTTTTGTGCAAAACGCCAAATCTGACTTTTGTTAGCTGCTCGCACTTGACACGCTAACAAAAGTTAGCTATAATAGCGATACACCTAAACAAGTTTAGGCACCTGGCGTTTCTGGACTTATTATCAACTGGCACTTATATTCTAACCCAAAACCTAACCAAAGTCAACAAAAATAAGGAGGTGAACGACATGCCTGCACAATGGACCGCTGAGGTAGTGGGCGACATGCATCTAAATGGAATTACTGCGAAGCAGCTTGCAGTAGCCATCGGGTGGAACCCCAAATATCTCAGTCAAATCCTCAATGGGCACGTGATGTCTAAGCACGCCGAAGCGAAGGTAAGGGCTGCGCTGCAAACTCTGATTGCAGATGCGTGCGACGCCCACAATCAGCCCTCCCGCACCTAATCTTACCACACCCCACTCATCCGCACAATCCTAAATTAGTTCTCGTGCAGAAACACAGCACCTCAGGAAAGGAGATGGCCACTACATGTTAACCACAATTTTGGGCCTAGCCGCTGCCATTTGTGCAGTCGGCTGGATCAAAAACCACGTTAGCCTACTGGCTATATGCCATTACATGACCACAAAGAATTGCCCGCCCCCATCTGATGCAGAGATGAAGGCGAGCAGCGAGTATGTTGTTAGCAAGCTCCTGAAGATCAAGTAAGGCCGAATTGGTGCTTAATCATTTGCGCGACCACGTTGGAAGCGATCTGCACTATCGCATTTAATGATGTCGCTCCGACTTTCCCCGCAACATCCTTGACTCCGGACCAGATGGTGTCTTTTCGGATGTTCGCAAGAAACTCGTGGCCTGCAGGTGTTAGATCACGAATAGTATACGTGCCAAGCAAGTCGGTTTTTGCCTGGTACAAAAAGCCGGATAAATCGCACTGACGGACATGATAAAGCACTTCGCTCTCGTTGTATGGCTGCAAGCGGCTATAGTTCGGGCCGGGAATTGATACGCCCCTGCCTATGTCGCAGCCTTCCTCTACGGCCAACAAGATGTCCCGTACACAGTCTGGATTTAGTTTCATTATCTCATCTCCTTTCTTTTTCTAGATTTTACCACAAGTAAGAGGGAGATTCAACTGTACCGCAATCACCAGAAGGAGGTGACCCCCAACATGCCCCGAACCAAATTAGGTGCCGCCGGATACGCCGAAGACGATTTCCGGCGGGAAGTGCGCGAACGCCTGGCGCACTATGATCTATCTCAAAAGGCCTTAGCCCGCAAGGCTGGGATGGATCCTAGCACCCTATCCAGGCGGCTTAAGCATCCCCGGCAGCTGACGTTGAGCGAGGTGGAGAGCTTGCACAGGGTCCTGTGCCTGGATATGGCCATGGTCCTGCCCCTACTTGGGGCAAGCCGAAAGGATGTGAAAGCCCTGTGAAATATTACACCTACGAAGTCCACGCCCAGGCCCCCTACGGCAGATGCCGCACTCGCACCGTCCGCGCCAGCAGCTCAGAGCAAGCAGAGCGGATGGTAAAGGCGATGCTGGGCTCCCAGTGGAAAATCATCGGCACAGTATATCAGTTTAAATGCAAGGAGGAAATCAAAAAATGAAAAAATCAAAAGCAATCCGCAGACTAGAGAATCTACGCAGGGACGTAGAGGAGTATATACGCAATGGAGGCGCGGATGACAGAGTCTGGGCGGCTGACATCGAGGCCCTAACAGCCGGAATCGAGGCACTATCTGCCCGGGATCCAGATCGCACCGGCAGGCTGCGGCGGGACAGCGAGATGCTGGCGCGAGTCCTGGCTGCAGTTACGGCAGTGACATACGCGGAGAGTGAGCGTCCCATGTTTGATGCCATTGTGTCGTACTGGCGCCAGGGGCGGCGGGCGGACTCTCCGATCGAGCGCATCGCCCTGGATGATTATCGAAAGGAGTGCCACTACCGCGTCCGACCAAACAATCTTGATGGTAGGCGGGAGATCATCTGCCGGGTGGCACTACTGCTTTTGGAGGACGTGTACCCAGAAACCCAAAAGGAGGCGAAAACAAGTGAAACCGCTCAGCGATGAAATGAACATAGCCTTTATGAACCATCCGAAACGGCTGGAAGCTCAAAAAGAGCTGGATAAGATAGTACATCACATTTCCGCCGACATCAAAGCAGATGGAAACGCTATGTACTACCTCACCGTACTCCCACCGCTCCTCAAGCAGCTAGAAGCCGCGATAGAAAATCTTAATATCGTAGAGGCAAAAATATTGATGGAGGTGACAACCAATGACCAGGATTGATGCCGTCCGCCAACTCCAATTCCTCCGCCAGGACGCCCTGGCCAAAGCCCATCCCCAGAGCCGCCTGGCAATCCAGGAGTATCCGGACGCCGGCACCGCTGCCGATGATGTGGCCGCCCTGACGATGGCCATCAAGGCCTTGCAAGCCCCACGGCAGGATACGCCCATTTGGGCGTGCGTGTTGTGGTGCATTGCGGCTGCTGTAATCGGCATTGCCTGCATGGTTTACGCCATGGCGTGAGGGGGTGACAACATGCGATCAACAGATATCCGCAAGCTCCCCGGCGGCGATGCCCTGTATCAACGCTGGGTAAATATGCGCCGCAAGCCCTGTGACGATGCATGGGCCAGATTCCCGGCGTTTTACGCCTGGATCCGGGCGCAGGGCTATGGCGCCGGCGATCACATCCCCAAGATCAAGCTGCTGGATGCCAGCAAGCCCTATGGGCCTGCCAATTGCACTTTTGCAGCCCCTGAGCGCAAAACTCCCAAGCCGGGCGATGTCGAGGCGGCCAAGGAGTGGGACCTTGCGGTAAGTGCCTTCCGGGAGCGCCTGCGTATAGCCTCCCGCTACAATCCTGGGGCGATCCAGCGGATGCTGGATAATAAGCCTTGGGCAGCAAAAAAGGCCGCCCCCGGGAGTACCAGTCCCGAGAGCGGCAAAGGAAACGATTGCGAATCCATTATAGCAGCGGAGGGAGCGTGAGTCAATGGCGGAGATTAAAACTCACGCGGAGTGGCTGCAGGCCCGGATGCGGGGCATCGGTGCCAGCGAGGCCAGCGCAATCGTCGGGCAGAATCCCTATATGTCCAACGTGGATCTGTGGCGGATCAAGGTTGGCCAGCGGCAAGCCGCCGATATCAGCAATAAGGCCTGCGTAGCCTATGGCCATGCCGCCGAGGGTCCAATCCGGGAACTATTTGCCCTGGACTACGCCGATACATACAGCGTGGCCTATGGCGGCGAATTTGATATGATCCACAATCCGGAGTGCCCATGGCTGTTTGCCACCCTGGATGGGCGGCTGGTGGAGCTATCCACCGGCTGCCCCGGCATCCTGGAGATCAAAACTACCGAAATCCTCCGCTCTATGCAGCGGGAGAAATGGCAGGATAAGATCCCGGATAACTACTACATCCAAATCCTGCATCAGCTCCTGGCCACCGGCTGGGAATTCGCCGTACTCCATGCCCAGCTCAAGCGGGTATGGGACGGCGAAATCCGGACGGAGCGGCGATCCTACCGGGTCAACCGGGAGGACGTGCAAGATGATCTGGATTATCTGCTGGAGCAGGAGATTGCATTCTGGCAGATGGTCCAGGAGGGCCGGGAGCCGCCTCTGCTGCTCCCGGAAATATAGGAGGGAATAATCATGGAAAAGAGAAATCTCGTGCAAGTCCAGTACCGGGGCCGCCGCTCCGGCAAATTTGAGGGGAGCGCCTACACCTACGTTGCGGATGTGCCCTTGGAGGTGGGCGATGTTGTCAACGTGCCTACCAAGTACGGCGAGTCAGAAGCCAGGGTCTGCCGGGTGAATGTGCCGGAGGAAGATGTCCCTGCCTGGTGCGGCAGTCTGAGGCACATCACTGAGGCCGCCGTACCCCAGGACATGTTTGCCGAATTCTTTGATCAGGAGGTGTGCACTGGTGGAAATCCAGATTTTTAATCCCACGCAAGCTCAGCCCTTGCCAGAAATCCGGTGGAACTACAAGGAGCTGAAGCAGCAGCTGGAAGCTGGCTTGGCCAACTACAAGGGCCTGGCCTACGGTGATGCTCAGATCGGCGAAGCGAAAAAGGATAGGGCCAAGCTGAATAAGCTGGCCGATGCCATTGACGGCAAGCGGAAGGAAATGAAAGCCCTGTACCTGCAGCCCTACGAATCCTTCGAGGCCCAGGCGAAAGAGCTGGTGGGAATGGTTAAGGCTACGGTCCGAGAGATCGATGATCAAGTCAAGGCCTACGAAGCGGAGAAAAAGCGGCAGAAGCAGGAGGCGATTGAGGCCCAGTATCAGGCCATGATTGGCGATCTGGCGGAGCTGGTGCCCTATTCGAGGCTGCATAATCCCAAGTGGCTGAATGTCAGCGTCGGTATGGGTGCTATCTGCCAGGAGCTGGGCGGCAAGATCGATCGGATCACCGCCGGCCTGGCAGCTATTGATGGGCTGCAGCTGCCCCCGGAGTTGGCAGGGCCAGTCAAATCTACCTTCCTGCAGGACTTTGATTTGGCCGCCGCTTTGGCCGAAAAGGATCGGCTGCAGCGGCAACAGGAGGAACTGGCCCGGTATGAGGCGGCGAAGGCTGCCCAGGCGAATCAGATGCCCCCTGCGGCTCCTGCGATCCCCATGGCTACGCAGAGCGCCCCAAGGCCGGAAGAATCACCTACGGCGGAAGAAATTTTTACCGTGGATTTCCGGATCCGAGCCACCCGGGCCCAACTCCAGGGCCTGAAGCAAGCAATGATCAATCTGGGCATCAAGCCCGAAAGAATTTAAGGAGGATTGCAAAATGGCAGTAGCAAACTCCCTGCGAAAGCCGCAGGAAAAAAAGAACGCCCAGTTGGTCAGCTTCCAGTCCAACGGCATGACGGTGGAGTTGTCCCCCCAGATTGTCCGAGACTATCTGGTCAGCGGGGATAAGGAACGAGTCTCCATGCAGGAGATTGTCATGTTCATCAATTTATGCAAATTTAACGGCCTGAATCCGTGGCTCCGGGAGGCCTACTGCATTAAATATGGCAACGAGCCCGCCACGATGGTCACCGGCAAGGAAGCCTTCGAAAAACGAGCCGAGAACCACCCCCAGCACGATGGCCACAGGGCCGGGATCATTATCTACGATGAAGATTCCGGGGAGTTGACCTATAGGGTTGGCGCATTCTATATCCCCGGCGAGAAGATCGTTGGTGGCTGGGCAGAAGTGTACAGAAAGGATCAAAAGCAGAGCACCCGGGTGGAGGTGCCGTTTGACGAATATGCAGGGCGGAAGAAAGATGGATCATTGAATCGCCAGTGGTCCGCCAAACCCGCCACGATGATCCGGAAGGTGGCACTGGTACAGGCCCTACGGGAGGCGTTCCCGCAGACCTTCGGGGGCATGTATGATGCCGATGAGGTTGGCGTGGATTCTGGGGTGCTTGACGCGGCACCTATCGTGCCGCCGGCGCCGGATGCAATTGATGCGGATCCTGCCACCGGCGAAGCGGTGCTCCCCAGCGCCCCCGCAGACGATCCTACATCCAACTTTTTCGACGCGTAAAGAAAGGAGATCAAAATGAACGAATCCGGAAAATACGAAGTCTACCTCAAGAAGCTGGACGGCATCTGCGAGGAAAATGGGCTGACTTACGCCCTGAGAACCAACCGGTACCCCTGCACCCTGACCATCAAGCCTCTGGGGGGGATGGAGGCGCAGATCTCCATGCTGGAGGACGATGATGCCAACTATATCAGTCCGGACGCATCTATCGTGTTTGCGTACATTGATGGAGAGCTGTCCCTCAAAATGTCTGAGACTTTCACGATTTCGGATGCCCTTCTTTCCAAGATCAAGCGACTGTTCAAGAATCTGTACGCAATGTGGGTACAGTTTTTCTTCCGGGAAACCCTGGATCGAGCGCTGCTGCGGCCCGGAGATTTCCCAGTTGCTACGGAGGCTTGGACCGGAGGCGAAGATGAATCCGATGAGGATGCCCCTGAGGCCGCAGACGAGGCCGATTTTGACGAGTTTTTTGAGGGTGGCCCGGATGATGCTGAGGATTGATCATACGGCAGGAGGCGGGCGTAGGCCCGCCTCCAAGGCAAAAGGAGGTGGCCGGTGTGCCGAACCGCATAATCAAAGAATCCATCGCCACCAGTGAATCGCTGTCCGGGGTCAGCGCCGAGGCGGAGCGCCTATTTTGGCGGCTTGTGGTAAAGGCGGATGACTTTGGCCTTTATCACGGGAATCCTAAGATCCTGGCGTCCATGTGCTTTCCCCTGAATCCCCCGAAAGAGAGGGTACTGAGCAACTGGCTGAATGAGCTGATCCAGGTCGGAATGGTTGGCATGTACACAGATGATGGAAAGCGATATCTGAAACTCCTATCGTGGGAAAAGCACCAGCAGCAGAGAGCAAAGAAAAGCAAGTTCCCGCTTCCGCAAGAATTTGATAGCATTTGCTTGCAAGTGAATGGATATCAAATGCAAGCAAATGTCCCCGTAAACGAGAACGAGAACGAGAACGAGAACGATAAACGAGAAACGAAAACGAGAACGCGCCAGAACGGGGCGGATGGGATCCCGCCTGCATTTGATCGCTTTTGGGGTATTTACCCCAGGAAGACGAACAAGCAGGACGCCTTGAAAGCCTGGAAGCAGCTCTCTCCGGACGATGCCCTTGTAGGCCAGATCCTTGCCGGAGTAGAACGCTGGAAGCACTGCGACCAGTGGACGAAGGACGGCGGGAAATTTATCTGCTATCCCGCTACATTCCTCCGGGGCCGCCGGTGGGAAGACGTGGATCAGCCGCAGGCTGCAGCAACCGGGAGGCAGGCAGAATCTTGGGATGATCTCCCAGATGGATTTTTGGACGGAGGTGGAAGGTAATGGATTTTGCACAAGCCCTTACCGGCCTGCGGCAAAAGGCGGACGAGGCCAACCCGGTCGCGCCGGATGATTACATGCAGGGCGGCCTGCGGCACTGCGGCAAATGCCATACCCCCAAGCAGACGGTGATCCCACTTGGGGGGAAGCAGCTGACAGTACCCTGCCTATGCAAGTGCGCTTCTGAGGCGTATCAGCGCGAGGAGGATGCCAGAAAGGCCCGGGAGTTCCGGGACCGTGTAGACCGACTACGCAAAGACGGCTTCCGGGGCTCTGACCTGGACAAGTGGACCTTCGCCCAGGATGACGGGCAGGATCCACGGACAAGCAGCATCATGCGCCGGTACGTTGACCATTTCCCGGAATTCCTGCACCAGGGACGGGGCATGATCCTGTACGGGCAGTGCGGAAGCGGAAAGACATTTGCGGCCGCCTGCGTAGTAAACGCCCTGATCGACCAAGGCTACAAGTGCTTTATGACCAATTTTTCCCGCATTGCAAACACCATCAGCGGCTTGCGGGAGGGTAAGCAGGATTACTTGGATGGGCTTAACCAGTACGCCCTTTTGGCCCTGGATGACCTAGGCGCAGAGCGTAACACTGAGTACATGGCAGAAATCGTTTACGGCATAATCGACAACCGATACAGGGCGAAGCTGCCGATGATCATCACCAGCAACCTATCCGGCGATGAGCTGAAAAACCCAAGAGGCATAGCCGAGCAGCGGATTTACAACCGGGTATTGGAGCGTTGTGCGCCGGTGGAAGTAAGCAAAATAGACCGGCGCAGGCGTAATATCATCCGGGAATATGGCAGCGTCAAAGATCTGCTGGGGCTGTAAGGGGTGGTGCGTATGGCAGAAATCAAGTACGTAATCCCTTTGAGCCCTATCACCAAGAAGAACAGTCAACAGATCATGATCAACAAGGCCACAGGGCGGCCCTTCATCATGCCGTCCGCCAAGTACCGGCAGTACGCAAAGGATGCGGCCTGGTACCTGACGCCGAGGCCGCCCAGGCCAATAGACTGCAGCCTTAACATCCGCTGCCTGTTTTACCTGCCGACCCGGAGGCGTACGGATCTGACCAACCTGCTGGAGGCAGTTGACGACATCCTGACAGATGCTGGTATCATCGCCGACGACCACTACGGCATCGTGACAGGGCACGACGGGAGCCGATGTTTCTGGGATAAGGACAATCCCCGGACGGAGATTTACATCACAAAAATGCCAGCGGACGAACAGCTGGCGATGGAGGGAATGGCATGAAATTTGCGGAAAATGGCCAGCGCCCCAGCGGGCACTGGGAAACGGCGGCCGGCACATCGGGCAGACTCATTGGCCGGTATCGGTGCTCCTACTGCGGAGAATGCCGGGAACTGGCTACAGCAACGCTGGCAAAGTACAAGTACTGCCCCAACTGCGGGGCGGCGATGAGTGGAACGGCGGAAAAAGGGATTTTGCACGAATGTAAATACAAGCATCCGGACTGCCTTTGCAACCGGTGCAGGCGTGATTGCGACGACTGCTGCCTTTATGGCGGCAACGGCGATTGCCCGATAAGCGAGTGCAGTAGTTTCGAGCCGGAGGAGGTGCCATCAGATGGCGAAAAAGCGTAAGCCCCGGCGCC
This sequence comes from uncultured Eubacteriales bacterium, assembly GCA_900544975.1. Lineage (GTDB taxonomy): Bacteria > Bacillota > Clostridia > Oscillospirales > Oscillospiraceae > Faecousia. The sequence goes on along the minus strand of UQXI01000003.1, from coordinate 18,134 downwards.
TGCTGGAAGGGCCAATTATGTGCGACCCCTACGTGTGTCCGCACTGCGAATACGTCGGGGCTGGATATTTTACTTGCGATAAGTGGCCTGATGGGCCGGCCGTTGTGGTCGAGGGATGGATGGCAAACTCACGGGCATGGCGGTGCAGGAAGAGGCTTACCTTGAAAATAAAGGGGGGCGGTGAAGATGCGGCCGGTGCAGACCGATAACACCAACATCATCCTAACCGCTGAGGACTGCGGAGATCTACCGGCCACCATCATGCAGTGCCCTGGAGGCCAGCAGGAAATTGAGACTTGCTGGGAGCTGGATCCGGAGGAGCTTGCCGCCGTGCAGCGCACCAGGAAGATCTATCTGATCGTTGTGGGCCGAGTGCACCCGCCAGTGATATTAGGAGTTGAGAGCAGATGCGGGGCCTGACCCACTTATCACTGTTTACCGGGATCGGCGGTCTGGACTTGGCCGCTGAATGGGCCGGATTTCGGACTGTTGGTCAGTGCGAATATGCCGATTTCCCGCGCAAGGTCCTGGAAAAGCACTGGCCAAATGTTCAAAGATGGAGGGATATCAGGGATGTCACAAGGATATCCGCGGATCGAGCGGGCATTGGAGAGATCACCGTTATCTCCGGAGGCTTCCCGTGCCAACCGCACAGCCTTGCAGGTAAACGCCTGGCATCTGGTGATGAGCGTGATTTGTGGGGAGAATTTGCAAGAGTCATTCACGAAGTTGGCCCCCGATGGGTCGTGGCAGAAAATGTACCAGGGCTGCTATCAAGTGAGCATGGACGGTTTTTCGGACGAGTACTTGGGGACTTGGCCGGAATGGGGTATGATGCGAGTTGGGGAGTGCTATCCGCTTTCCAAGCCGGCGCGCCACATCTCCGAAAAAGGATTTGCATTGTTGCCCACGCCATGCGCTTCGGACGGCCATGCGATAGTTTTTTGCAGGCGCCTGAAGTCCATGAGGTGTGTCATGGCGAAACCGGGGAAATCAATACATCTTTGCTACTTAACGACGCTTTCCGGGTACTCACTTGCGGAGACGATACAGATCTACGAGACAGTGATGGGATTCCCCGCGAGGTGGACGAACTTAGAGCCTTAGGCAATGCAGTGGTGCCGCAGGTGTTTTACCCGGTGTTTGCTGCGATTTCCGCAATCGAATCAAGTTGGGAGGCGAGATAATGAAGGAGATAAATCGTGGCGATGTCTATTTCTGCCGGGGCTCCCCTAGTGCGATTGGCAGCGAGGAGCGGAAGGAGAGGCCAGTTGTCATCGTGCAAAATAATATCGGCAACCTCCGCTCCCCAACAGTGATCGTGGCACCGCTGACCTCAAATGTCAGCCGCTACCGGTACCCCATGCAGTTCGACGTGGATCTGCCGGATCGGCTCCGCTCTCGCGTCCTGTGTGATCAAATTATGGCCGTGGATAAGAGCCGATTGCTCAACAAGATTTACAAACTCAACGGCTGGGAGCTCCGACAACTGGATCAATGCCTGAAAGTATCCCTGGGGCTGCAGTAGCAGCCCCTCCCCCAAACCATGCAAAGGAGGATGACAATGGACAAGACCACCAAACAACGCCTGGTATCCTACCGGGCCCTCCGCCTTGAGGTGGATAATCAGCTGGACAGGCTGGCCCGGCTCCGGAACGAAGAGAAACTACCGGCGATGCGGGAGAGCTCCGGCGCAAAGTCCACCGGTGGAAACGGGGACCGCATGGAAAGGGCAATCCTCCGGCGCATGGAATATGAGGAGCGAGTAATGCCGCAAATTGAGGCAGCGAAACGGGAAATGGCGGCCATTGAGGCCGCCATAGACCATGTGGAGGATCCGCTGGAACGGGAATGCTTACGGCTGCGCTACATAAGCGGGGATAGCTGCCGTATGATGCCCTGGAAGGACGTGGCTATGGCTATCTACGGCGATGATGACGATAAATACATCCTGTCAATCTTCCGGATCCACGGGAAAGCTCTGCAAAGTATAGCAAGTCGCCTGGATCCGCCTCAGACTTGATAGTAATTGATAGTTTTTGATAGTCTTTGATATGGATTGACAGTACCTTTGTATGATACTATAGGACCATCGGAGCAATGGCGGTGGCCACCGCTCCAAACCCTGCCGGGCTGCCGGTGGGGTATTTCTTTTGTGCGCAAAAAAGGAGAGGCCAGGGAGTTAGTCCCGGGCCTCTTTGCTGCTGAAATTTTGTGAGAGAGGTGGTGGCTGCGATGGGCGGACCCCGTAAAATCAAATCCGCCAAGCAAATGGCAGAGCTTTGGGAAGCGTTCAAGGCGCAATGCAATAATCGGATGATTCTGACCCATGATTTCAGCTCTAAAAATAGCGAGTTCGTAAGCAAAGAGCTGAGGCGGAGTGTCACCTATACCATCGAGGGCTTTTGCGTGTTCGCCGGGCTTTCTAGGGCGGCGTTTTATAAAAATTATGCTGGAGATAAGAGATACGTTGACATTGTTACGCGCATGAAGGAAGAGTGCGAGGTTGATGCACGAGAGAAATTCGAAACGGGTCAAATCCCTACCCAATTGGCCCCTCTGTGGATGAGCAAGCACGGCTACAGTGCGAAGACTGAGCAATCCGCTGCAGGGCAAAGTGCGCTGGAGCAGTTTGTCCAAGCAACCAAGCCCACCCAGGCGGAAGTGGAGGCCTTATATGCCGAAGAAAACTAAGGGATTTCACTTCAAGCCCTTCTCCCCAAAGCAGCGCCGCTTGATGTGCTGGTACGAGCCTGGCAGCCCACATCGGGATTGCGATATGGTCATTGCGGATGGTGCGATCCGATCCGGCAAGACTGTGGCTATGATCTGCGGCTTCTTTCGCTGGAGCCTGGGATCATTTCGGGGAGAGACTTTTATCCTGGCCGGGAAGACCGTAGGGGCCCTTAAACGTAACGTCATTGGTCCGGCCCTGGAGATCCTACGGGCCTGGGGGTTGCCGTATACCTACGTCAGTTCTGGAGACGAGGCCAGGCTGGAGGTCGGCGATAACACCTACTACCTGTATGATGCCCACAACGAGCGGAGCCAGGACCGCCTCCAGGGCTTGACAGCCGCCGGCGCTTTGGCTGACGAGGTGGCCCTGTTCCCGCGCTCCTTTGTGGAGCAGATGCTTGGCCGGTGCAGCGTAGAGGGTGCAAAAATCTGGCTCAACTGCAACCCTGAAAGTCCAGCCCATTACGTCAAAACCGAGTTAATCGATAAAGCGGCCGAAAAGCATATCTACCACCTGCATTTCCGGATGACGGACAACCTGACGCTGTCCCCGGCTAAGCGGGAGTTTTACGAGCGGATGTTCACTGGCGTATTTTACCGGCGCTTTATCCTGGGTGAGTGGGCCTTGACAGATGGGCTGGTGTACCCGCAATTTGCAGATGATCCCAGCAAGTACTCTGCGGATAGCCCACCTGCCATCCAGTACGCTGTAATCGGCGTCGACTTTGGCGGCACTGGTTCTGCCCATGCTTTTACGCTGATTGGTTTTACGCCTGGCATGCAGGCTGTGGTGGTCCTGGACGAGTACTACCACAGCAATAAGCGGGACGGCATTCTTTCACCAGAGGAACTGGCAAAAGCCTTTGTGGACTTCGTACGGCGTGCCAAGAGCAAATACCGGGTATACGAGGCCTATTGCGACAGCGCAGAGCAGACGCTGATCCAAGGGCTACGCATTGCTGCTATCCAGGCCGGCTTGGGCGTTGACATACGCAACGCCATCAAAGGGCCTATCAACGACCGGATTATGTTTTACAACAGCCTAATTGCCCAAGGGCGATTTTTGGTTTGCTCCCGGTGCAAAGCTACCATCCAGGCCATGTGTCAGGCTGTGTACGACTCCAAGGATCCCACAAAAGACAAACGCTTGGATGACGGCAGTACCAACATTGACAGCTTGGACAGCATGGAGTACGCCACAGAGGCAGTCCAAAGCGACATCCTGTATCTGGGCACAAAGAGGTGATAGCATGAATGCAATTGTGCAATACTTGAAGTCAAAGGGTCATAACTGTGTGCCGGATGAGTTTTACAGTGCTGTTACCCTGTGGAAAAAATGGTACCGGGGCCGGGTGCCAGAATTCCATGACTACCGGCAATACAACGGCAAGGCTCACCTCCGCCGATCTCGCAAGTCTCTGGCCATGGCGAAAACGGTGGCGGAAGACTGGGCGAACCTGGCGCTGAACGAAAAAGTGGAGATCATGTGCGGGAAGAAATCCACAGACAGGCGCGTCTGGGATGTATTAAATTCCAACAAGTTTCGGGTCCGGGGCAATCAGCTGCTGGAAATGGCTTTTGCTATGGGGACTGGCGCCTTTGTGGAGCATAAGGGCGTCGGAGGGACGGTCAAAATTGATTACATTCGGGCAGACATGATCTACCCGCTGAGTTGGGACAACCTGTCCATCACACAATGCGCTTTTGCCAGCGAGGTGGCGTCCGGCAAGGAAAGGCATGTGTACCTCAACCTCCACTTGCTGGAGAACGGTAAGTACGTGGTGGAGAATCACATGTTCCGCCGCAGCGGAGAAGCTCTGACTGAAATTGATCTGCCTCCCGGGGTGGAAGCGAAGATCTCCACAGGATCTGAAATCCCGTTATTCCAGATCATTCGCCCCAACATCGCCAACAATCTGGATCCGGATTGCCCCATGGGTATCTCCGTCTACGCCAATGCCCTGCCACAGCTGGAGGGCCTGGATCTGGTATATGATTCCTACTGCAACGAGTTCCAGCTTGGGCGGAAGCGCATTACCGTCCCGATGTCCATGGCCAGAGTCCAGATGGAGCAAGACGGCACGGTTACCCCCATCTTCGACGACAACGATACTGAATTTTTTGCCGTGCCTGCAGCGGAAGGGCAGGATAACAAGATTCAAGAGCACAACATGGAGATCCGGTATCAGGCGCACGACGCCGGAATTCAAACAGCCCTGAACCTGCTGTCTTTCAAGTGTGGCATGGGTAAGGACCGATATAACTTCCAGGACGGGCAGGTCAAAACGGCCACGGAGGTAATTAGTGAGAAATCCGACTTATACCAAAGCCTAAAGAAGCATGAGCTTTTGCTGCAAGATGCCTTGATCGGCCTATACGCCGCTGTTGCAACCCTGCTAGGGCTTGACGCATCAGAGGTAACAGTAAACTTTGATGATAGCATCATCGAGGACAGCGACGCCCAGCGCGCCACAGACAGGCAGGATGTCCGGGATGGGCTAATGGCCAAGTGGGAATATCGAAAACGCTGGTACGGTGAAGACGAGAAGACGGCAAGAGCCATGGCCGCGGAGCTGGACGCGGGGCCGGAATTGGGATTTGGCGGTGACGGCTGATGCTGACGCCGGAGTATTTGCGAGATCTGCCAGAGGCTATTTTGCGGCTATATCAGGAGGCAGAGCTGCGTATCCTGGCGGATATGGTCAGGCGCTTGGCTGCCTATGATTACTGGATCCCGGCAGCGGAGCACCAAAAGAGGGCCTTGCAAGAGGCCGGGCGGACCCACGAGGAGATCGTGGATGCCCTGGCCAAGATTACTGGCAAGTCCAGCCAGGAGCTGCGCCAAATGATGCAGGAGGCCGGCACCAAGGCGCTGGAAAGCGATGCGGCTGAGTACATTTCCGCCGGCCTAGAACCACCTAGCATCCGGGATAGCAAGCGCCTGCGCGACACGCTCAACGCCGGATATAAGGCCACACAAGGCACCATGCGCAACCTGGCCAAGACCACGGCAAAAACCGCCTCACAGCAGTTCGAGCGAGCTCTGGACCGTGCTTGGGTGGACATTCGGAGCGGCGCAATCGACTACAACACAGCAATCCGCAGTGCCATCAAAGATCTATCCAAGAGTGGCGTGCAATCCATCCGCTACCCTACTGGCCACACTGATAGCTTGGAGGTGGCCGTCCGCAGGGCTGTGGTGACCGGGGCCAACCAGACCGCCTTGCAGCTGCAATGGGACCTGGCGGACGAAATGGGCTGTGATCTGGTGGAGACTACTGCCCACGCCGGAGCCCGCCCATCACACGCAGAGTGGCAGGGGCAAATCTTTAGCCGCTCCGGCAAATCCACCAAGTATCCGGATTTTCGGGCTGCAACTGGCTACGGCACCGGAGCAGGACTGGGCGGCTGGAATTGCCGCCATAGCTACCATCCCTATTTTGAGGGTACCCCCAGAGCCTACAGCAAGGAGCAGTTGGAGCAATACAACGCCAAGGATTACGCCTATAACGGGCAACAGCTGACGGAGTATGAGGCAACGCAGATCCAGCGATACAATGAAAGGCAGATACGCCGGTGGCAACGGGAGCGAACCGCTTTGGAAGCCGCCGGATTGGATGCATCCGAAGCTACCGGGAAACTACGCCAATGGCGGGATACACAGGCTGATTTTTTGCGACAAACCGGGCTAAAACGGCAATATGAACGTGAAAAAATCTCTGGAGGACCATTTACAAATCCGAAGAAACAGGATAAAATACGGACAGTAACCTTTGATGACAAACAGTTTGGAAAGAAAGTTGGAAAGCACGCTGCGGACTTCGGCTTGTCAGCTGGAACACCGGAAGATAGGGCCAAAATGAAACAGGTGATCCTGGATATTGTGGATCACGCTGATGAAAAGGTTGGCGGGGAGTGGCGCGGCCAGGAGGAGGCTGTCTTATTCCACATTAGGGGCCAGGACGTTGTTGTCACGAGAGAAAATGGAGAATTTGTCACTGTATTGAAAGGTGGTGTTGAAAATGCGCGGGTTAAGAAAGCGAGAGGACAGTAAATTTGAAAAGTTTTTTGAGATTGTCCAGGCTGCTGCAGAAAAGAAGGGTTGTGTATTTTTCTTGGATTGCGGCGAGGGGCGTGACTTGGAAACCGAAGATCTATCCGGAGAAGATCTGTCGGGCTGGCTGATCCCGGAGGGCAAGGTAGCCCAATTCGAAAAAGAATTCCTGGGTGGCCACGTCCAGGAAGTGTGGAATGAATTTATCGCCTTTGCCACTTGGCGCAGCAGCCCGAACGGCGTCAACATCAGCTTCCAGCAATTTTAAATATCCCAGCAATGATTCAAGCACAGTGCGACTTGCGCACCGTGCTTTTTTCATACCCATTTTGCAAACAGGAGGTAAAAATATAATGGAATTCTTGAGAGATCTCTTTGGCGGCGGCCCGATGACCTATGATCAGCTGGCCGCCGCTGCGAGGGAGAGAGGCTACCAGGTGGTCAACGCCGCCGGTGGCGCCTATGTGCCAAAAGCAGATGCGGACAATCTGCAGGGCCAGGTAGCAACTCTAACCGGCCAGTTGGCAGACGCCAACAAAAAGCTGGAAGGCTATGACCCAAGCTGGAAGGATAAGGCCGCGCAAGCACAGAAGCAGCTGGAAGCCCAGCAGTTTGACTTCGCCCTGGAAAAAGCAGTTGCTGCTACGCATCCCCGCAATGCCAGAGCCGTTATGGCGCTGCTGGATCGGGATAAGCTGTCCTTTGCTGGCGGTGAGGTGATCGGCCTGGAAAAACAACTGGACGCCATGCAAAAAGGCGAGGACACGGCCTTTTTGTTTGAAGCCCCCGCGCCCCAGAAAGCTACTGGATTGAGCCACCAGAACGCCCACCCCGTTGGCGGATCCGGCTCTAACGACGCCGCCAACCAAGCGCTGAGGGCATTTTTTGCCCACGGCGAATAAGAAAGGAGAAACATTATGCCCAACATGATTTCCCGCCAGAATGCAGAAGCGCTCATTCAGGAGCAGCTCATCAACACCATCCAACAGGACGCGCCCAAGCAGTCCGTATTCATGCAGTTGGCCCGAAAGCTGCCCAACATGACCAGCCGGCAGACCCGGATTCCTGTTCTGGATATGCTGCCTATGGCCTACTGGGTCAGCGGGGACACTGGCTTCAAGCAGGCCAGCCAGCAAGCCTGGGACAACATCTACCTGACCGCCGAGGAGTTGGCCGTCATTGTGCCCATCCCTGAGGCAGTGGTGGCAGATTCCAGCTTTGATATCCTGGGTGAGGTCCAGCCCCGCATCATGGAGGCCATTGGCCAGCGGGTGGACAGCGCCGTGATTTTCGGCGTCAACCGTCCAGCTAGCTGGAGAGCCGACATCATCACCACCGCCCGGCAGGCTGGCAACAATGTGGCACCTGGTTCTACCCCCAATTATTATGATCTCATCATGGGAGAGAGCGGCGTCATTGCCAAGGTGGAGGAGTCTGGCCGTATGGTTACCGGTGCACTGTCCGCCATGGGCATGCGCGCCAAGTTGCGTGGCATGAAGGGAACGGACGGTCACCCCATTTTCAAATCCGATATGCAAGGCTCCACCCAGTATGCTTTGGATGGTGCGCCCATGTATTTCCCTCAGAACGGGAGCTTTGACCAATCCATTGCCCAGCTGATTGTGGGCGACTTCTCCCAAGCCGTCTATGCCATCCGCCAGGACATCACCGTCAAGATCCTGGACCAGGGCGTCATCCAGAATCCCGAAACCAAGGACATCGTCTACAATCTGGCCCAGCAGGACATGATTGCGCTGCGGGTGGTCTTCCGGATGGGCTGGGCACTGCCCAATCCTGCAACCCGCATGGATGGTGACCGCACCAGTTGCCCCTTCGCCTACCTGGAGCCCGCCACTGCCGCAACCACCCAGGCGGTGACCTTTACCGTAAAGGACAACGCCAGCACTCCCGTAGCTGTGGCGGACGCCATTGTGGATGTGGACGGCGCACGGATCAAGACCGACTCCACCGGTAAGGCGGTGTTTAATCTGCGGGCCGGTGATTACACAGCCAAGATTACAAAGCCCGGCTACAAGGCAGTAACTGAGAGCGTTACCGTAGCGTCTGCCGCCGTGGCCAAGTCCGTCACCCTAATCCCGGCGTAAGGTGGCCATCATGCTATACGCCACCTACGACTACTACCAAACCATCTACTGCGGCACTATGACCGGGGACGAGTTCCGCCGGCACGTCCGCTCCGCCAGCGCCTACCTGGACCAAATCACCTTTGGCCGGGTGGGCGCTTTGCCGGAGGGGGACCCTTTGCAAGATAGAGTCGCAGACGCCTGCTGCGCCGTAGCGGAGGCCTATCAGCGCAACGAGGCAGGCGCAATCACATCCGAGACCAACGGGGACCACAGCGTCACCATCTCCCGGGGCAACAAATCTGATAGCCGTCGGCTGTATGACGCTGCAGCCCTGTATCTGGGCAACACGGGCCTTTTGTATCGGGGGGTGTACGGATGCTAGATTGCAACAAAACTGTGACTCTGGTCCGCCACGTGGCTACGACAGCTGGCGACACGTACCCCTGCACCGTAATCCACGGCTGCAGTTGGCAAGCCACAGACGGGGACATCCTAGGAGCGAGTGGGGAGGCCCCAGGTAGCGGCTACGTGGTCCATATCCCGGAGGAGCGCGTGCCGGATATCCTGCCTGCCCCCGGGGACTTCATGGCTCTGGGGGCCGTCCAGGCGGTCACGAGCCGCAAAGATCTGCAAGGGTTGCAGCATTTCCGGGTGGCCAAAGTGACCGACAACTGCAAAGGCGTATTTTTACGGCACGTGAAGGTGGTGGGTGCATGAAGGTAAAAGTTAAAATCGATATCAATGCAGCGCAGATCTTGGCCAGCCGGGGGCTGGGACCCAGCTGTGCGGCCCAGCACTACCTGGCCTCCGAGATGGTGCGCCTCAGTGATCCCTATGTACCATTCCGGCAAGGCGCCCTAAAAAACAGCGCAACCATCGCCCAGGACGGATCCGCCATCACCTACCCCGGCCCGTACGCCCATTACCAGTATGAGGGCAAGGCGAGGGGGCCCAATATCCCCATCATCAAGGGTGGCCAGCTTGTGAGCTTTTTTTCCCGGGGGCCTAAGCGCTACACCGGGGCCAGCCTGCAGTACCACGGCGCCCCCATGCGGGGCCCGCAGTGGGATAAGCGGATGCTAGCGGACAAAAGCGAGGAGCTGACCCAGAGCCTTGCGAACTACGTAGGAGGGAAAGCCAAATGAGCATCATCGGGATTTTGCGGGACTATTTTCAGGCCTACCCAGGGTTTGGATCCGAGCGGTTGGAATTGAACTGCTTGCCCCGGGAGGTGGACCGGTGCTCTATCGATGCTGTACCCTGTGAGCCGATCGCCAAGACCTATCTGGACGGCAGCAGCGTCCGGCAGTGTCAATTTACATTGTCCACCAGGACCTACCACAGCCAGGATCTGAGAGGCCAGGAGGCCAACATGGCCGTGTTTGGCGGGCTGGCAGATTGGCTGGAGAGCAAGAAATTCTTCCGGGACCTGCCCAATTTAGGCCCTGGCAAAAAAGTCCGTGACGTAGAAATCACGTCCACAGCCTACCCCTACATCGTCAGCCCAGACGGGACGGCGAGATATCAAGTGCAGCTGCGGCTGACATATTTACAGGAGGGCAAAATCAATGAAACTGAGTGAATACATGGCGGCGCTGACCGCCGCTGAGGCGACCGGCGAGTATGTAGGGCGGGACATGGTATTTGCCATGGACTGCTCCGAAGATGGCAAAGCCGCCAGCGTTGGGGATTATGCGATTGCTGGTCCCCATGTGGAGGATATGGGCGCAACCCTGAATCCCACCAGCGAAGACAAATCCTACATCGCTGAAGGAGACAGTACCATCAAAACCAGCACCAAGCGATCCTTTACGGTCACCGGCCAGAGACTGATTGGGGACGAGTTCCAGGACTTTGTGTGCAGCTTTGCTATCAAGTACGGCAAGGGCTCTGTGGTGCAGCGGCCCTATGTGTATTTCCACGCCGGGACCAAGAAGGGAGAGCGCGGCGTGGTCACCATCCTGGTGAAAAAGGACGGCGCCGGCGCTGCATCTGCCACCGCTGACATTGAGGTGGAGCTGCAGAGCTGCGCTATCCCCACGGAGTACATCTACTCCGCCACTCCTGCAGCATAAAAACAGCAAAAGGGACCGGAGACATAAAGCCCGGTCCCTTTTGCTCAGTCATCGTAATGTCCCTTGCAGGACAGGATTTCCAATGCGTCATCTGCAATCCGGTATACCAGCCGGTTCGCATCATCAATTCTCCGGCTCCAAAAGCCGCTCAGGTCCCCTTTGAGGGGCTCAGGTTTTCCGATTCCGTCAAAGTTCCCCCGTTCGATATCCCGCAAGAGGCTGTTGATTCGCTTGAGCGTCTTCTTGTCTTGGGCCAACCAGTACAGGTAGTCATCCCAAGCCTCATCAAACCAAATTTTTCTCATTCCTCCACCTCAATGAGTTCGTGTTCTGCGCCCTTCCCGGCGTTCAGTGCTGCAGCCCCCCGGCGGAGATGGGAGAGATTGCTTTCAGAGTAAAAGGGATCCACGGAAACCTCAAAGGGGATCCGCCGTTCCCGGCTTACTTTCTTTGCAAAAATTGTAAAAGCTGCGGTCATGCTGAGCCCCAGTTCCTGGCAGGTCTGCTCCATGCTTTTTTTGAGCGCATCGTCCATTCGGATGGTCACCATAGTTTGTGCCACATTGCTCACTCCTTTCTTGTGGTCCTATTGTACCACGTAGTATATCATTTGTCAATACAACAGCTATAAAAATTTCTGGAGGTACACCATGGCTAAATTTTTCGCGTTTACGGATCGGGCTATCCCGGTCCAATTTTTTGAAGAAAACCCCATCCATGTGACATTGATTGCATCCGATGAGATGGATGCTAGGATTCTGGACGCATCCAATCTGATCATGGATGGTAGCAAGGAGGCTGCGCTTGATGGCCGCAAGGCCAAGTACCAGCAAGCTGTGGATATCCTCATTGGCCACGACATCGCGGAGCAGATCCTGGCCAGAGCCGACAATGCGGACGGGTACGCCCTGCTCTCCCTGTACAACGGCATTGTACGGGCGTACGGCGAGGGTAAGGCAAAAAACATGGCGGCCTCCCACTAAGGGAGGCCAGCCTATGGAACCCGCCGGACGCCTTGATGGTGGACGGCGGGATTTATCCAATCCGCACGGACTACCGGGCCGGGATTGCCTACAGTATGGCCGCCCTGGACGGCTCCTTGACGCCACAGCGGCTCTTGGATATCTGGTTCCCAGGGGCGGTACCGGCGGATTTTGCAGCGGCCCAGGAGGCTGTAAACGCCTTTTACCGGCGCACAGAGGATAAGCCGGACAGTGGCAGCGGGGGGCCGGTCCCCTACTCCTACCTTGCGGACGCCGGGGCAATCAATGCGGCGTTCCAGCGCGTGTATGGCATAGACCTATCCACAGCCACCATGCACTGGTGGCGTTTTTCGGCCTTACTGGAGGGCTTGGTAACCCACAGCTTTGAGGATCGGGTGCAGTACCGGATCACAGAGCCCGGCAAAATCAAGGATAAGGCAAGGCGAGAGCATTACTATCAGATGCGTCGGCTGTACCAGCTTGATGAGCACGGGAAACCGGCAGCCAAGCAGGCGCCAATGACGCTGGAGGAGTACAACAATTGGATGCTGCAGCAGGCGCTGGGGCGGAAGGAGAGGTGATATCATGGCTGGAAAAAGTGATGGCGAAGTTGTCATCAAAATAACCGGAGATGACAGCGAATTCAAGAAAACGCTGGAGGGCACCGGGAAATCGGCTGCTATCGTAACCGCCACTCTGGTGGCCATGGGCACCGCCGCAGTCAATGCATCCACGAAATTTGATGCAGCATTTGCCAAGACCCAAACCATTATGGACGCTACGCAGGTATCCGTGGGCGATATGCGCAAGGATATCTTGGATCTTTCCGCAGCCTCTGGCATGGCGGCCACGGATGTATCCGAGGCTGTATATCAAGCAATCTCCGGCTCTGTGGCTACAGCAGATGCAGCCAATTTCGTGGGAGAAGCCAATCAGCTGGCTGTGGCTGGATTTACAAGCATGACCAATGCCACGGACGTACTGACCACCACGCTGAACGCCTACGGCCTGGAGGCCGACGCAGTAGGTGGAATCAGCAACGTACTGATCCAGACACAAAACCTTGGCAAAACCTCCGTGGATGAGCTGTCCGCCTCTATGGGCAAGGCAATTTCCACCGGCTCCGCTTATGGCGTTGGGCTTACCAACTTGTCCACCGCCTACGTGGAGCTGACCAAGGGCGGCATCGCTACCGCTGAGGCAACAACCTACATATCTGGCATGCTCAACGAGTTGGGCAAAAGCAGTAGCAAAGTAGGCAAGATCATCCAGGAAAAAACTGGAAAATCCTTTGGCCAGCTGATGCAAGACGGTTGGTCCCTGGCAGATGTATTGGATGTGCTGATGCAATCCGTAGACGGCAACAGCGAGGCGCTGATGCAGCTGTGGAGCTCCCAGGAGGCCGGCAAGGCTGCCAACGCTCTGGCGGTCCAGGGATTTGATGATTTTAATAATGTCCTTGCCAAGATGGAACGTGAAATGGATGGTGCTGCAACCACCACTAAAGATGCGTACTCCATCATGACGGATACCTCCGAATTTGTTGACACGCGCTTTAAGAATTCGCTGGCCAACCTTGGCGTTGCAGCTGGCGACCAATTGCGCCCAGCCTTGGACGGTGTAAAAAAAGGTATTACTGATGTGCTGGAGATCGGTACCAATATTATTACCGGATTCCCGGAAATCTCAGCAGGCGTCGCTGGTGTGGCTGCCGCTACCGGCACTCTCGCCATTGCAATCGGTGGATTGATGATTGCGCAAAAGGCAAAAGTCGCCATGGACGCCTTGAACATCTCTATGGCAGCAAATCCGGCCCTATTTATTGCGTCTGCAGTTGCCGGTCTGGTTGTTACCATTGGCACGTTGTGCGCCCAGTGTGATGATACCAAAATTAGTGTGGACGAGCTGACCACCTCTGCCCAGGCGCTGGGGGAGACTATAGGCGCCGCATCCACCGAAGCGGACGACGCAATCGCAAGCATCATCGGCACAGCGGATGCATCCAAAAACTATGTAGACCGATTGGTAGAGCTGGAGACCCAAGGACTAAGGACGGCAGAAGCCCAGGAAGAGTACCGAATGACGGTTGACGCCCTGAACGCTTTGATGCCAGAACTGAACCTATCTATCGACGAACAGACGGGACTGGTGCAAGGCGGCACAGATGCTATCTATGACCATATCCAGGCGCTGAAAGATCAGGCCGTGGCAGAGGCCATGCAGAAGCAGTACAAAGAAACTATAGAAGCATGGGCCGAAGCAAAAGCTGAATTATACAAAAACCAAGCAAAGCTATCTATGCTTGAAAAGGATGAAATCCCCTTACTGGACCGGCTGACTGCTAACCAAAAAAGACAGGCAGACATTAACATCAAGTTGAATGATGTGATGAATGACAGTAATTTAAGCTACGAGGAAGCGCGGGGCAAAATGGCTGAATACAATCAGCAGCTTGATAAATTAACCACGGAGGAGGGCGAGCTGAGTCAAGCGCTACGGGATAATACTGACCAGCAACATGCGTATGGTGATGCAATTACCAAAGGCAAGGCAGCATTAGACGAAAATCAAGCCGCTGTAGATGACATGACCCGCGCCTGGGAGGAATACAAGGACGAACTTGGCGATACGTCTGCAGAGCAAGCCCAAGCTGAAGCGACACAAGCCCAAATTGCCGTATCCGAAGAATACGCCAAGCGCCTGGCAGATATCCAGGGGGAATTATCCGCTTACGGTACATCCTTTGCAGATGCCGGGGTAAGCGTCATTGGCTTTTCGGAGATTTTGGCAGATAGTGGAGTAACAGCGGATGATGCAGCCAAAAAAATTGAAGATTACCGCGACCGGATTATCAGCTCCGCTGACGAAATCAGCCAGAAATCCATGGCGGATATGGAAACAATGATCCGGAACATGCAGCAGCGGACGGAAACCTACAAATCCTGGAACAGCAACCTGGCCAAGCTGCAAGTGCAGTATGGGCACCAACTATCGGACGATTTCCTATCCTTTGTCCGGGGGTTGGGACCTGAGTACAACGGCGTCCTGGAAGAGTGGCTATCCGGCAACACAAGCAGTATGACCGATCTACAAAACTCCGTCAAAGATGGGGCAAAAACTGCTGTCCTTTGCTATGAGGGCGAATACAAAAGGCTTCCGTCGGAATCCGAGCGAATCACCAAGGAGAATGTCCGTAGGACCATGGAAGCCATCAACCCGATGGCAGACGGCTTTAAGGAGACCGGCGCTACGTCTGGCATGGAGCTACTGACCAGCACGCAGAAGGCCATCGGAGCAAATTTGCCGGGGCTGGAGCAGTACACGGAAACCGCCGGTACAGATGTTGGCTATCAGTTTTCCGCCGGTACGGCTACTGGCATCCGCAACGGCGAGGATCTTGTAGTATCGGCTGCGGAGGATGTCGCCCAAGCGGCCGTCCGGGCATCCAGGCGGGCGCTACAAATCAACTCCCCATCCCGCATCGGCGAAAAAGATGTGGGCTACTGGTGGCCTGCAGGCGTGGCAGAAGGCATTGAGAAAGGCACTGGCCTAGTAGTCGATGCCGCGCGGACGCAGGCCTTTGATCTGGCGCATGCATCCAAAGAATTTTTATCGTCCGCCCGGGATGCCACAATGCCCACCATCCCCGCACCCGCCTACTACCAGGATGCCGGACAGGCCCCTACGCTCCGGGGCAGCGCCCAGCTGCAGGCTACGCTGGAGGTACCTGTGTACCTGGATGGCCGGGAAATCGCCCGGAGCACAGCCCATTACATGGGCGAGCAAATGGAATTCGAGGTGATGTGAGATGTACAGCGCCTTTGCCCTGCCGGTGACCATTGCTGGCAGGGACTTGGCCGAATTTGGAGCCAAAATGCAATCCTGGCCGGAAATCTCCGCCTGCGAGGTGGATGCCGGCATTTTCCAGGGGGTGGGGCGCAATACCATGCATCTGCTCCAGCAGAGGCGCGGCACCCGGCGTTTTGCCTGCCGGATCGACTTCTGGGGGCAATCCCCCCGGGAGTGGGCGGGAAATATCTCTGCCTTTAGTGCTCTGCTATCTGATGGGCCGGTGGAGATTGATATTGGAGATGGCTACCTGTATCAGTCCATCCTGCTGGCCGAGAGTGCACCCATCGTATCCGGTGAGGTGGTGGCCACTGTGGAGTATCAATTCCAGGCAGTACGCCACTGGGAGGCACGCACATTTAAATTTTTTACCTCCACGGACGGGGACACCATCATTGACTGCCAGAGTAATATCCGCAAGACAGACTGCACCATAAAGCTATCTGCAGATAGCGGCTTGGCGCAGGCCAGCGGCCTTAGACTGATACTAAACGGCATATCGTGGATCTACCTTGGCGCAATAGGCGGCGCCACAATCCTAGACGGCATCCACAAGACTTACACCATGGCGATGAAACCAATATCCACGAAACTGATATGGACGGATTTCCCTTGGCTGAAACCAGGAGAAAATGCCATCAGCATCTGGAACGAAACCGCCAGCGGAGAGGGTGGCCGGATTTACACGGACGTGGAAATCACCTACGTTCCCACGTTTTTGTGAGGAGGCGGCGCCATGCTGAAAGTGCAAATTACCGAAAATAAGGTATGGACCGGCGATATCCCAGATTTTGAGGGCGGCATCATCATTGCCACGGATGACTACTACATCCAGCGGATGGAGGATGGGCGGGATGAGCTGCATTTTACGGTGCAGGTAACTGATCCGGCCTATGCGGCGATCCAGGAGGAAACCAGAATCATCGAAACCACCGAAAACCAGACGTATATAGTCAAAACCATTGACGCCGGCAACAGGGTGGCAGACATCGGCTGCCAGCTGGACCTGGACATCTGGAGGGCCACTATGTATCTGGGCTATAAAAGCGGATCTAAAACTGCCTACAACATCATCAACGCAGTCCGGCCGGGCCTTGGCTGGATAGTCCAAGGCGCTGAGGCGGATACAAAAAAGCGGTCCATCGAGATGGATGGACCGACGGCGCTGGACATCATCCTGGATGTTGAGGATCTATTTGGGTACCGAGTGCGATTTGATAATTACAGACGGATCGCGACCATTATCATCCCGGATAATATCGGGCAATCAAACGCCTATGTGGTGGATAGTGTAAACCTGCGTAAGGCCAACTTTAAGGGCAAATCTGCGGATCTGTATACCCGCTTATACCCAGTTGGCAAAGATGGCCTGCGAATCGGATCTATCAACGGGAGCAAAGATTACGTGGAAAATCGGGCATACACCAATGAGGTCATATCCAAGATTTGGGTAGACGAGCGATACACCGATGCCCAGAGCCTGAAGGAGGATGCCCAGGCTATGGTGGATGAGGCAAGCCAACCAGCCAGATCTTGGGAACTGGATGTGGCAGATCTGCACAAGCTGGACGCGGCGGCATGGCAGGACTTAAAGATGTCGATGTTCAGCAAAATTTTGCTTGTGGATCCGCACCGTAAGCAGCGGCACATCGTGCAGATCCGGCAGCAAAGGATCTACCCACATCACCCCGAGCGCAACAAGATCTATGTATCTACAGTGGCTAGATCCGCCCAGCGGACCATCAAAGCCGTTGCGCGGCAGCTTACGGACGCCAACAGCACATTTTTCCAGCGGCTCCGCGCCGCCGTGAAGGGAGGATAAGCGATGGAAATTATTACACCAATCACGATTGATATGCAGCGCACTGCCCGTATGCCGGAGATCTACGCCAAGCAAGGCGATGCTTGCACCCGCAAAGTGCAAATCAGTTTACGCGATGGCGGGATCACCTGGAGGCCTGGCAAATCCGGCGCAGTAATCCGCTTTTGCAAAAGCGATGGCACTGGCGGGATATATGATAAGCTGCCGGACGGCACGAAGGCGTATGTCTACCCTACCACATCTTTAAATGATATCATCACCATTACACTGGCCCCGGAAGTACTGACTTGCGCGGGGGACGTGCTGGTGGACGTTGCATTTTCGGATGCCGCCGCAGTGCTGGCTACCTTTAGCTTTGTGGTGCACGTCCAAAAGTCACCGGCGTCTGGCATCGCCCCCTCCAACAATTATTACAACTACCAGTCGCTTGCCGAGATCAACCAGGCGATTGATGAAGCCAAAGCTGCAGCTGACGGGGCGGTAAAATTCGTCAATGGCGTAAAGCCAGGCAGCGATGGGAATGTCGCC
>UQXI01000002.1 GCA_900544975.1 uncultured Eubacteriales bacterium | reverse complement strand
GCGGACCTGTGTGTCCGCCCGGGGTAGGCATTACGAATTCGCCGTAGGTGGATGTAATACGCGCGGTGTCTCTGCCGGGCGGACACATAGGTCCGCCCCTACGGGGGTATCCGGGTCAAATCAGATCCATAAATCCGTTCCGTGTATTGGTATATATCATATTGGTTTGATTCTTTACGAAATTTCGTCAACGTCATGGGTCGCCGTAGGGGCGGACCTGTGTGTCCGCCCGGGGTAGGCATTACGAATTCGCCGTAGGTGGATGTGATACGCGCGGTGTCTCCGCCGGGCGGACACATAGGTCCGCCCCTACGGGGGTATCCGGGTCGAAGCAAGACCATGTGGTTGTCCGTATATGAGATGCACCGTATTGTTTCGAATAACGTCATGGATCCGCCCCTACGGGGGGATCGGGGTCGAAGCAAGGCCATAAGGTTGCCCGGTGCATGGGGACATCCCCCAAGGCTAGGCCGTGGGGGATGTCCGGCAAGAAAGGAAGAAACGCTTAGAACGCGGTGGAAAGAATGGTGAGGAATTTTGCCATTTGTGCCCGGGTGACCGGGTTCTTGGGACCGACGGTGCCGTCGCCGTAGCCCTCCAGGAGGCCCTGGGCGGTGGCCCAGGACATGGCGGTCTTGGCGTAGTCCGAGACGCTACCGGCGTCGGTGAAGGAACTCAGATTGCCGCCGGTAACTGGCGTTTCCTTCAGGTACTCGGTGACATACCGGTACAGGAAGGTGACGGCCTGCTCCCGGGTGACGGCGCTGTCCGGGGCGAAATGGGTTTCTGTAATGCCCTTGGCGATTCCCACGTCCTCGGCCCAGGCGATGGCGTCGCTGAAGTAGCGGCCTTCGCTGACGTCCTGGAAGGTGGCGGGCTCTGTGACCTCCGGCTCGTCTGCCAGGCGGTACAGGGTGGTGACCAGCATGCCACGGGTGAGCTTCGCGTCGGGGGCGAACTTGCCGTCGCCCATGCCTTCCATGAGGCCGTGGCGGATGACGTAATCCGTATATTCGTGGTACCACTGGTCGGTGTTCAGGTCCGAGAAGGCTTCGCTGGGACACGGGTAGGCGGCGATGGCCTCCGTCTCCACCTCACCGCACCGGCTGCAGGTCCGGGTCTTCTCACCGGGCTCTGTGCAGGTGGGCTCTTTGGTGACGGTCCAGTCGCTCCAGAGGTGGCCAAAGTCCAGGGTGAGGGTGGTCTTCTGGTCCGCAGTCTGATCGTTCCGCTCCAGCTCCCGCAGGGTCACGTCTGCCGTGCAGAGGTCCTTGCCCCGGAAGGTGAGGGTGGCATAGGCGGCGCCTTCGGCAGCGCCTGCTGTCCAGGCGTAGCCCAGCTTCAGGCTGCCGTCATTGTGCTGGTAGCTGACCACGTCTGCCTGGCCCTGAATGCGTTCCAGGGTCAGAAGGGCCGGGTCATAGGTCAGTTCGACGACGCCATTGGTCTGGCCGGGGGCCGCGGTGAGGGGCAGGGTCACCAGGTCAGAGGGCTCCTGCTCTTCTGCTGCCACGGAGATGGCACTCTGGAGGGCGCCGTCTGCCAGGGTGGGCTCGGACTCCGTGGTCAGAGTTTCCATCGGAGCAAAGGTCTGGGTCTCGGTGGAGAACTCGGGCTGAGGCAGGGCGGCAGGCTCTGCGCCGAAGACCTGGGCGTCATAGAGGGCGACGGGTCCAACGCCTTCGCCCATGTCACCCAGGAGGGTGCTCTCATAGCTTTCCGTGAGGGCATTGTAAGTCAACCGCCAGATCTGGGTGGTGGTACCCGTGTAGTAGGAGAGGAAGAGGGTCCCGCTCTCCTGATCGGCCCACATGGAGCAGTTCATCTGCTCGTCCCGGATGCGGAAGTCCAGGGCGGGGAGATCGGTGCTGACATAAGGAACGGTCTCGTATAAAACACCAAGCGACATCCAATCTTGGGCAATATAGGCTTTCCAAATGTTGCCAAGGTCATCTAGCAGATACATCAACTGTGCCTCGGTAAAGACACTGCCTTTATACATACCGGTACCGCCAGCCGCCATTGCAACTAAGGTACTGGCTCCGCTTTTGTATACTTCGGGTGTGACCATCAGGAAGGTGGGATTCAGGGGATCCATGGGAGCAGACAAGTATCCGTCATACAACCAAACCATTTGGGGATTTTCCGCAGTACTATGGAGATCACTGAAGGCCATAGACCACATGGGATAGGAGACGCCACTATTGGCGGTTGCCAGGACCTTCCCTGTGACGGGGTCAACTTGGTGAGTGAGGAATTCGTTGTGTTCGTTTCGCTTAGCGTCAACGGTGTACAGGTTTTTGCTGTTGGGCTCCATGGCTGCGGCAGACACGGCCATGTCCAAGGCGCTTCCAGCAGTCCAGCTGTCGCTATTCCGCATGTCCCAGGTGAACAGACGGCTTTCTCCGGAGGAAGTCTGCACCATGCCTTGGAGCAGCACTTGGGGATTTTCTACTGTCACAGTGCAGGAGGTGGACTTGGATGGGTCAGCAACCGCTGTGGCGGTAATGATCGCTTCTCCGTTGCTGTGGGCTGTAATGTTGCCGTCCTGGTCTACGGAGGCGATAGATGGATTGGAGCTGGTCCAAGTGAGGCCACGGTCTGTGACGCTCCAGGGCTGCACCGCTGCCCGCAGGAGCTTCTCCTCTCCCTGAATCAGGGTCAGCCCAGTCTCTTCCAGCTGTACCCCCGCAATCGCTTCTGCAGGAGCGGGCCACTGGACCGCTGCTCCTTTTTCGGGAAGGGTCAGACAAGACAGATGCCGGTACTCAGCAGACGTCAACGTCATTCTCGCAATGGAATAGCTGCTCATCAACCGATTTTCAACGTCATACGAATAAATGTCATTGTACAGATGCTCAAACGCTCCGCCGTGGGTGTAGAACCGGTAGTACGAGGCCCAATAAATCCGGCCGTCGTTGGGGTTCCACTCCAGGGACTGCACCTCCGTATTTTTCTCCCACCTGCGGGTGAGAATTTCCGGGCTGGACAGGGTCTCCAGGGTAAACCGACAGAGGTTGCCGGATTCATACCCGTCAGACCACTTGGTGCCGTAAACGATGCAATAGAAATTCCCTTGGTCGTCACAGGCCAAATTGTTGGTCTCCACGCCAATCTGGCCGATGTACTGCACGTTGGCAGTCATCCGGTCCACGGCATAGAGCTCGCCTGCCTTGGTAACGCCATACAGGGTATCATCTGCCCGGCTGAAGGCCAGGTCGGTCAGCTGAAGGCCCGTAGCGCCCACATAGATCATATCGGCAGGATGCTCGGTATCGATGACATACAGGTAACCTGCATTGGTAGCGGCATACATGAGGCCGTAGACGTCCGAGGCCGCATAGAAGGTTTCTTCCGGAGCTAAGATGCCCAGCATGGTTTCCGCAGGCGTGTTGCTGTAACTATATCCCAAATCTTCGCCAAAGTCGAAGCTGACCAGCTGGTTGCTGAAGAGCTCAAAGGCAAACGCCTCGGGCGGCTCGGGCTGCGTTCCTATGGGAAGCTCCACCTGATAGGTGGATGTGTTGCCCGCGTAGTCAGTCACTTCCAGCCAGAAATGCTTGCCGTTGACCTCGGACAGGTCCAGCTGCAAGGAAGCGGTCTCCCCAGCCGTCTCCTGGTTGGAGCCGGTGATGGCCAGGGTGTTGAAGCCGCCGGAGGTCATCAGCGCCACACCAGCAATGTACTGGTTGTCCTGTGCCGTGACAGTCATAGTGTTGCTGACCAGGTTGTAGGAGATTTCCAGAATTTCCGGCGCGGTGTTATCAATGGTCAGAGGAACCGTCCGGATCGCGCCCTTACCCAGGGCGTCCCAGTTGGTAGTACCGTCTTCCTGGACGTACAGCTCCGGGGCCAACTCCAGGGTGAACTCCAGATGTGTCCCCTCGGGGAGGCCTTCGCCCGTGTATTTCACCGGGAGCTGCACAGAGTTATTGCCCCACTGCCCCACAGAGGGTACATAGAACGCAGCCAGAACAGCGCCCAGCTCCTCCTGCTGGAGGATTTCCTGGGTGTCAGTGTTGCAGATGGTGATTCTGGCATTGCCCACATTGCGGATGGGCGTCAAGGCCCAGGTGTCCAGCAGGTCGCCCCGCAGGTTGTTCATGGCGTTCCGCTCTGGCATATAGACCGCATCGGGAACCATGCTGTTGCCGCCCACGTAATACTGCGTACCGGCCTTTCCCTTGGGCCGCTTCAGCAGCGAGTTCGCAAAGGCGGCTACATAAAATTGTTTCAAATCCTCTCCAGTTTCAAAGGTTTGGTGAGAACCCACATCCAGCATGGAGGGGTCGGACCAGTTGCCGTAAAAACCCAGAACGGGGATGGAATGGGTGGGCAGAATTAACCCTTCGGCAGTGGGGGCAGGGGTGGCGTAGACAAAGCCCTCCACATAAGCGCCATTGGCGAAGTTCTGGTCCAGCTTTGCCTTTTGGCTGTCGGTGAGACGCATCTCCACGGTGACGGTGACGCTACCGGAGGCAGGCACGGTGACCACACCGGAATTCAGCATCTGCAGAAGCGCATGTACATCGTAGGAGGTGATCGCGCCGTCTTCATTCAAGTCGGCGGAATCCTGGTTGGCAGTCAGTTCCGTCCCCAGGATCACATGGTCCATGAGGAGCTGGGCGTCCGCGTGATCGGCCACGCCGTCGCCATTGAAGTCATAGTGGGACAGGTCCCGGACGGGGGTAACGGCCTTTCCGTCTACCAGGAAGGTGACTTGGGCGTCCATGGCCTCGGTGAGGGTGTCCATGTAGAGCCCCAGCTCCGTCTGGTCTTTGTCAATGTAATCTTCAAATACCCCTTGGGTGAAGAGATCGGCGGAGAGGGTATAGGGGGTGTCCTGGCCCCGCAGGTCGTGGAGGGTGAAGGAGAAGGCATAGACGCCGGTCCGGTCCGGATCGTCCTTCAGCTCCGCCTTTACCTTGCCGTCAGGCTGGCCATCTACCAAGATGTAGGAGGCAGCGCCGATCGCCTGGTCTACAGCGGCCAGACCTGCGCCCTGGCGGAGGATGGAGTAATAATAGCCGGAGGCCTCCTCGAACATGGGCTTCGCAGTGGACATGAGGAGGCTCTGGGCCAGAGCCCGGTTGGTGAGGCCTGGCTGGCTCAGCTCCTGCTCCTCCAGATACTGCATCATGAGGGCGGTCAGGCCCGCCACCTGGGGAGACGCCATGGAGGTACCGGACATGTAGGTATAAGCATCGGGCTCAAACATAGTCCCTTCCAGGGAATAGATATTGCCGCCAGGGGCCGTGATTTCCGGCTTGATGCTCAGATCACCGGGGACGCCCCAGGAGCTGAAGGAGCTCATGGTGAGATACTGGGAGTCTTTATAATTTGCAACAATTTCGCCATGTATCGTGATGGTACCCGTATAGTAGGTCAGACCGTCTTCTGTCTGCATCGCGGTTCCGGCGGCCTTGACCGCTGCGCCTTCCTCCTGGGTAATCGAAACGCACGGCTGGCTGCGATAGTAGCCATTCAAGTTCATATTGATGACGCCAGGCTCGTTGTTGTAAATGACCACTGCTTTTGCCTTTAGGCGAGTGGCGACGTTTGCCTTATCCACAAACGAAGTTTCACCGCGAGAGCAGAAGACAATTTTGTCGGTCAAATCCATACCGGCGTAGTCCTCTTTCAGTCCGATCCCATCAATCAGCAGATATTCATACTCCGTACCGGTTCCGGATGTATCTAACGTTCTCATGGAGTCCTGGGAGAATAGCTGCTCGTTATAGAATATCTGTGTTTCCCCAAGCCGGAAGTAGCCGCCAATGGAGCCGTCATTGTCCACAGAGGCAACTGCCAGCGTATTGGTGTAAGTGCCAGGAGAACCGGCAGTACTCAGATTCACATCCTCTGCGTAGAGATTCTTCGGGCGGCTGCCCTCGGCCCAATGGCCGTTGTTACCAGCTGCAACCACCATCACGGTGTCGGTCTTTTCCAGATCGTCCAGGAGCTTCTGGTACACTTCGCTCCGGGCCAGACCTGCGGTGCTGGAACCCAGGGACAGGTTCACGCTGTCACAGCCCAGGACAATGGCGTCTTCCAGGGCGGCAAAGTAGTCGGACTCATAGGCGCCACCAGCAATGCCGAAGACCTTCATCACCAGGATCTGAGAATCGGGGGCGTTGCCTACCACGCCAGTGGCAGAAACCGCTTCCCGGTAGCCGCCCTCGCCATCGGGGATGTACCGGTTGGCGTTGGCGATGCCGGCCACGTGAGAGCCGTGGCCGCCCTGCATGTCCTCGTCATGGGTCACATACAGACTGTTGTCAATGTAGTTATATCCAAAGGGCACCTTGGTGCTGGCGTAGAACTCCTCGGCGGTGATGTTGGGCCGCCGCCGGTGGGCGTTCAGCTGAGGCAGCACCTGGGCAATCTCAGCAGCGTCCAACAGGTCCTTCTCCCGGATGAAGTCCTCCACAGACATGCCGGCCTTCTGGGCGTCTTCCGCAATGGCGTAGTCGAAGGCGCCGGGATCAAAGGTCTCATGGTCCAGCATGAGGCCGGTGTCGATGACGGCAATCCGGGTGCCTGCGCCGGTGTAGCCAAGCTGCCAGACGGCATCGGTACCGCTCATCTGGGTGGAGATGGCCATGTTGGGAGAGGCGTCTGCCCCCTCCTGGGTCACGGGAGCGGAATACTGCATCTCCAGCACCACGTCCTGGACGCCAGGGACTTTAGCAATCTCTTCCAGCTTCCCGTAGGGAACGTTGGCGGAGATGATGTTGGCCGCCAGGGTCAGGTTCCAGACCACGTCCAGGGTCTCGCCGTCCAGGGCCTGCCGCTCAATGGCTGCGGTCACAGCTGCCTGACTGGTCTCCAGCTTGTCCCGGTACTGGATTGCCGCCGGATTGGCGGCAATGGCCTGGGTGGAGAACCCCGCCTGCACGGTGGACTTCTCCTTCAAGACAATGGAGACACGGACTTGATCCGTATCTTTGTATTGTGGTTCTTCCAATTCCGCGGCAGCTTCGCCGGGGAAGATGGCGTCTGTTTCACTGCCTTCCACCTGGACAAAGGCGGGGTGGATCACATCCGACTTCCCCACTGCCCCAGCTGGCAGGGCCAGACCCAACAGCAGCGTCAAGGTCAACACTGCGGCCAGGATTCTTCTGGCATACCCACTTCTCTTCATAAATCGTTCCTCCTACTGTTTTTTATACCAACGGAGCCAGAGCTCCGGTAGTACCCGGTTCGGGACATCCGGCAGGGCCCTTTAGATGCCCGTTACGGCAAGAAGCAGCCAAAATGGCTGCTCGCCAGCGCAGGATCATGCCTAAAATCACATGATAGCCTGCCAATACATACAGTATAACGGAGCATCACGATAAAAGCAAGCCCTTTTTCCCAAATTGCGAAAAAAATCGATGGAAGTTCTTTCCAGGAGCTGCCCCACTGCCGGAGACCTTCTGCAAAGCAGACTGGCTAAGGCCAGACTCTGTGGAATTGCGTCAAGTTTCAGATTCTCTGTTTTTTGTTGAATTCCGACAGTGGAATTGGTATAATGGTCCCATGGACAAACGAATCAGATTCTATGTCAGCCGGAAAAATCCGCTGACCTGGCTGATGGCGCTGTGCATGATTGCTTCTGCGGTGGTCCGAATTGTGCTGGCCTGTGTGAGAGGAACAGGCGGCAGCGGATATGTCTGGGGCCAAGTGGTCCTCCCCGCAGCGGCATGCATGCTGTTTGCGCTGATCTGCCTCCTGAACGGCCAGGAGCGCTATTTCAAGACGGCCATTCCCGTGTACATGATGGCGCTGTACCTCTGCTTCTACACCCGGACCGCCATGCCGAACCTGGGAAGCTGGTACTTCTTCCTGTACTGCTTCATGTTTTTCACCCTGGCCACGGTGTATGCCCTGGCGGTGGATGGCAAAATCCGGCATTTCTGGGTGCTGCTGTTCATTTATCTCCTTCCCCTGGCCTTCCGGACCGCCAACAACTGGGGAAGTCTGGATCCCCAGTTTGTGATGAACTGGGTGCTATATCTGGCGCCGGACAGTCTGTTCCTCCTGGGGCTCATTCTGGCGGTCTTTGCCACTTGGATTCAAAATGACGGCAAATACCACGCCACCTGGGGCGACCGTCCCGACGGCCGCCGTCTGCGGACTCTGTATCCCATGTCGCAGATCTCTCCCTATATCATGGTGACCCGGAACTCCTCCACCAACTTCTTCTCCGACTCCCTGGAAATCTCAGCAGCGGAGCGGTACATCCGGCAGAAGCGGCGGGAGGGCCTGACCAATTTTGGCCTCACCCATGTGCTGCTGGCGGCCTATGTCCGCACCGTGGCCAAGTATCCCGGCCTCAACCGGTTCCTGGCCGGGCAGAAGGTATACTCCCGGGGGGAGGACATCCAGTTCTGCATGACCGCCAAGAAGGAAATGAGCGCCGACGCGCCGGATTCCATCTTCAAGCTCCACCTGTCCCCCAGCGACACCGCCCAGGACGTGTACCGGAAATTCAACGCCGCTGTGGATGAGATCAAGGATTCCCCCCTGGACAGCGACTTCGACAACACCGCCCGAGCCCTCACCCTAATCCCCGGGGTGCTCCTGAAATTCACGGTGTGGCTCCTGCGGACCCTGGATTACTTCGGCATGCTGCCCAAGTTCCTTCTGGAGGTCAGTCCCTTCCACGGCTCCGTATTTTTCACCTCCATGGGCTCTTTGGGGATTCCCGCCATTTATCACCATCTGTATGATTTCGGCAATCTGCCGGTTTTCGGCGCCTTCGGCTGCAAACGGCGGACCAATGAGGTCCTGGCCGACGGTACCGTGGTCCAGCGGAAGTATGTGGACCTGAAGTTCTGCCTGGATGAGCGGATTGTAGACGGTTTCTACTACGCCTCTGTCTTCAAATACATGAAGCGCCTGATGCAGCACCCGGACCTCCTGGACCAGCCGCCGGAGGAAATCCTTCGGGACATTGATTAAATTCTGCAAATCTAACAAGCAAACCACCGGCTCTCCAGGCGCGTAGCGCGCACCAGAGAGCCGGTGATTTCTATCCTATGACAAAGAACCCTCGGCCGCCAGACGGCTCCGAAGGGCCGCCAGGTAGGCAGGAGTGGTGCCGCAGCAGCCGCCCAGAAGGTCGGCCCCCATCCGGCGGGCCTCCACCTGAAGCCGGGCAAATTCTTCCGGGCCCATGGGATACTCCACCCGACCCTCTGGGGAAACCATGGGATTGCCCGCATTGGGCTTGGACACCAGTGGCCCCCGGACGTACCGGCGGAGCTTGGATACCAGCGCCGGCAGAGCCGCCCCCGCCGCCACACAGTTGAAGCCCACGGCGGCGGCCCCGGCCTCCTCCAGCTCCCGGAGCACAGGCCCCGCCTCCCGGCCGGAGAAGAGGGCGCCGTCCGGCTGCATGGTAAAGCTGTAGAGGACGGGAACCCCGCCGCCCTCCAGCTCCGCCGCCAGGAGCACCGCCTCCGCCTCCTGGGGGTATAGGAGGGTCTCCGCCGCCAGTAGATCCGCGCCTCCCTCCAGGAGCCCCCCAATCTGCCGCCGGTACAGCTCCGTCATCCGGTGGAAATTCTCCGGAACCCAAGACTCCATACACCCCGCCATGGGGGCCAGATCCCCGGCCACCAGCGCCTCCTTCCCGGCTGCCCGGCGGGTGAGCCTCACCAGCCGGGCATTCAGCGCCGCCACATCCCCGGTCCATCCGGCCTGTTCCAGGGTCGCCGGCTGAGCCTGGAAGGTGGGGGCGTAGAGAATCCGGCTCCCGGCTGCGGCATAGGCCGCCTGTAGCTCCAGCACCGCCTCCGGGTGCTGGTCTGCCCACAGCTCTGACAAGGTCCCCTTGGGCATCCCCAGCTCCAGCAGGCAAGACCCCATGGCCCCATCCAACAGCACCGGCCCCTGGGCCACTAGGGCTTCCAATTCCTGTTTCGTCACAGTCACGACCTCCCGTCCGTTTTACACCAGTATATCCCCTTCCCCACCAAAATACAAGGGCCCAAATCTGCCGCACTGTATGAAGCGAATGGGTAGCGCCTGGAATGTCTCCCCTCTGTGGACATTTGGAATGAAAATTTTTCTTGCATTTTTGAATATTCCTGATACAATGACCTTGTAAGAAAAACCCCCGGCATTGCGCGCATCTCATGTCCGGGGGGACGTTTTTTTCCCGGGTAGCCGGGCACCTCCATTTGAGAAAGGCAGGCATTACCATGTCCCAACGCATTGTAGTGGCCTTGGGCGGCAACGCCCTGGGTAACAATCTGACCGAGCAGTATCATGCGGTCCGGGAGACGGCAAAGGTCATTGTGGACCTGATCGCAGACGGAAACCAGGTGGTCATCGCCCACGGAAACGGCCCCCAGGTGGGTATGATCCAAAAGGCCATGGCGGAGCTCACCCGGATCAACCCGGAGAAATACGTTCCCTGCCCCCTGCCCGTGTGCGTGGCTATGAGCCAGGGCTACATCGGCTACGACCTGCAGCGGGCCCTGGACGAGGCCCTTCGGGACCGGGGCATTGCAAAGCCCGTCTCCACCGTCCTCACCCAGGTGGAGGTAGATCCGGAAGATCCTGCCTTCCAGCACCCCACAAAGCCCATCGGCTCCTTCATGACCCAGCAGGAGGCGGAGGCGCTGGCCGCTCAGGGCTGCGCCGTCATGGAAGACGCCGGCCGGGGCTATCGCAAGGTGGTGGCCTCTCCCCAACCCAAAGCCATTGTGGAGCTGGCAGCCGTCCGGGCCCTCACAGAGGCCGGTCAGGTGGTGGTAGCCTGCGGTGGCGGCGGCATCCCCGTGTGCCGGGCGGAAGACGGCAGCCTCCAGGGCGCTGAAGCCGTCATCGACAAGGATTTCGCCGCAGAGCTCCTGGCCGAATCCTTGGACGCAGACCTCCTGATCATCCTCACCGCCGTGGAAAAGGTGGCAATCCGCTTCCGCCAGCCCGGGGAAACCTGGCTGTCGGAGCTCACCCCGGAAGAGGCCGAGGTCTACATTGCGGCCGGAGAATTTGGCGCCGGCTCCATGCTCCCCAAGGTGGAGGCCGCCGTCCGCTTCGCCCGCTCCGCCCCCGGCCGGGCCGCCCTCATCACCGAGCTGCAAAAAGCCCGGGCCGGAATCGCCGGTGAGACCGGCACCCGGATCCGGGAAGCATAACCTGATAACCATACACGGGCCTGTTGTAAAGCGCAAACCTTTACAACAGGCCCGTGTGGTATCTCTGTAGCATTCAAAACCGTCGGGGCGTCTATGTGTCCCTCTGTGGTAGATATTACGAATGCGCCGAACATCGGATGGAAACGCATCGTGTTTCCGCCGGGCGGACACATGGGTTCGCCCCTACGGCGTATGGTAAGGACGAGTAAAAATTACTCGACGCATTTTGTTATCTAAATGCCCCTGTTTGGAAGAAAAAGGCGTTTTTCACGAAAAGACCGTAGAATTTGCTTATGCACCGCGTTGGTATCCCATCGTAGGGGCGGACCCATGTGTCCGCCCGTGGTGGGCACTACAATTCGCCGAATACGAATACAAAACGTACCATTTTCACGCCGGGTTCATGGACCAGGGTTGCAAATGCCCTGGTCCTATGGATCCGGCGGTGTTGTCCTTTCAGGGTGTCAGGGCGGCCTCTTCCGGCTCATCCTGCAGGTCCTCCTCCACCGCCTGCCAGGCCCGGCTGAACTTCGCATCCCGGAACAACGCGGTGAGACCGGTGAGCTGCTTCAGGCGTAGGATTTCGTCCCGGTCCATGCCCAGGTGCTTGGAAATCCAGGCGTCCGAACGCCCCAACTCGTGGAGCTCCTGGATGATGTTGCTCATCAAATCCACATTGTGGGTCCCCCGCGCCCGGTTGTGCCGAATGGTGCTGGCCATCCGGCAGTCCAGAGGCTTGTCCACCACAGAGACCGGCAGCTTCCCCTGCTCCCGCTGGTAGATATCCGGGTAATCCAACATCACCCGGTAGCGGTGGAAGCCATCGATGATGATATAGACGTCCCGGTCCTGATCATGGTAGCAAACAATGGGCATGGTGTAGCCGTCTTCCCGGATGCTGTCATACAAAAGCCGCAGCTCTGGCGGGGCAACGGAATTGGGATTGTATGCATTGGGCTCAATCTGCTCGATGGGAACGGGGCGCACCTGATACACTGGGCTTAGAAATGCCATGACCCTTCACCTAACCTTCCATATTTCTCTTTCAAGCTGTTGACCATCCGCTGTTGATCCCGGGTGAGGCCGAAGCCCATAGACCGGCAGAGATGATCATTTTTTAAAATGCAAAAGCACATGCGCTTCCAGCTGGGAATGTCTTTGGTGGACTTGATGTCGTCGGTGTGGTCCGGGATCTTCCCCACGAAGACAACCCGGGCGTTCTTCATCAAGGTGTAATTGGAGACCCCATTGCGGCGGATGTTGTAGCCATGATCCTCCAGCTCCTGAATGGTCTTCTCCTCCAGCCCGCCGCCTACCGTGTGCCAGAAGCGGATGGAGGTTTGAAACTTCTCCACATAGCCGTTGCGGAGCTTGGTGGGCAGGGTCGCCAGAAGAAAGCGGGTGTAAGACTCCCAGGTGTGCCCTGGGGGCAGGGTGATGTTGCGATATCCCAGGGCTTTTGTTTTGCCATAGATGGCGGCAAAATTGGCCCCCTGCACCCGGCCCACCAGCTTGACCCAAATCTGGGGATCGATGACCCGGTAGAGATTCAAGCTCTCCTTGGCATAGTCGTTAAACGGAGACGCCACCCGCATTTGGGAGGGACGGAGACCGGCCATATGATAGAGATCATAGAGCCGGTTGTAGTCGTAGCCGAAGGTGGCATTGGCGTGCCACACATCGCCGGTGGTCCAGTCGTACAGGGGGGACGCCGTCCACACGTTTTTAAACTGGCCGCTGATCCAGCAGGTGTTCTTATAGCCGCACTTCCGGTTGAGAAACCCCCGGTACCGCTGCAAAGACTCATCGGCCCGGATTCCCAGGAGGCACACCGTCTTCTTATTCCCGTGCCGGATGCGATACCAGCGGCAGAACTGCCGGGCCAAGTCCTCCTGGTGCATCTTGTAACGATAGGTGGTAATGGGATTGTTGTGTAGATTGATCACATAGGAGTGCTTGGGCATGGGACGCACCCATGCCTCCGGCTTGGCGTCATCCCAGGGGTACCAGTACATTTCATAGTTGCTCAGCGCCGTTCGCGTGGCCATTGGGAGGCAGACCCAATAGGGCTCTACCTCTTTCTCCACGCGGGCAAAGGTCCGCTCAATGTATTCCGTGGTGACGCTGTACTGGGCTTCGAAATCCTGGTGAAACACACCGATGCAATGCCCTGGATAATACCGGTTTCGAAAATCCAGCACCAGATTCAACAGCAGTCCGCTGTCTTTTCCGCCGGAAAAGGAAACCAGGATGTTCTCAAATTCCTGAAATATAAAATGTAAACGGCCCTGCAGAGCTTCGTATACATTCTGATTCAAATATCGTCGCTGCATAGACCCACCTGCGCAATTGGTAGAGGAAAAATCCATCCTGAACATTATAAGACAAATTTTGACAAAGTTCAATCTTTTTCCAATTTCTGCCAAAAATTTCTGCGCCTTGGGTCTGGGCTACCCCCACAACCACAGTCTGTGCCGCAGGGCAACTCCGTAGCGTATCACAGATTCTCAGCATTCCATCATCCAGACCCCATATGTAAAAAACCGGCGTGGCAAACGCCACGCCGGTCATAACCAGGGAGCCGCCTCATCAGGCGGAGGGGAATCTTATTTTGCGTGATCCACAGAGTACATGTGCTCGATGAGCTCCAGCACCTTGTTGGAATAGCCAACCTCGTTGTCGTACCAGGATACCACCTTCACGAAGGTATCAGTGAGGGCAATGCCAGCCTTGGCGTCGAAGATGGAGGTGCGGGCGTCGCCCAGGAAGTCGGAGGAAACAACGGCCTCGTCGGTGTAACCCAGAACGCCCTTCAGCTCGCCCTCGGAAGCTTCCTTCATGGCGGCGCAGATCTCTTCGTAGGTGGCGGGCTTGGCCAGGTTCACAGTCAGGTCTACCACGGACACGTCCAGGGTGGGTACCCGCATGGACATACCGGTCAGCTTGCCGTTCAGCTCGGGAATGACCTTGCCCACAGCCTTGGCGGCGCCGGTGGAAGAGGGAATGATGTTGCCGGAAGCAGCGCGGCCGCCTCTCCAATCCTTCAGGGACGGGCCGTCCACCGTCTTCTGGGTGGCAGTGGCGGAATGGACCGTGGTCATCAGGCCATCGGTAATGCCGAACTTATCGTTCAGAACCTTGGCGATGGGAGCCAGGCAGTTGGTGGTGCAGGAGGCGTTGGAGACGAAGTTCATGTCGGTGGTGTACTTGTCCAGGTTCACGCCGCAGACGAACATGGGCGTGGCGTCCTTGGAAGGAGCGGACATGACAACCTTCTTGGCGCCAGCGGCCAGATGGCCCGCAGCCTTCTCCTGGGTCAGGAACAGGCCGGTGGACTCAATCACATACTCCGCGCCCAGCTTGCCCCAAGGCAGATCGGCGGGGTTCCGCTCGGCAGAGATGGGGATCTCATGGCCGTTGACGATGATGGTGTTCTCTGTGGACTCCACCGTGCCCTGGAACTGGCCATGCATGGTATCATACTTCAGCATATATGCAAGGTAATCAGCGGGGCACAGATCGTTGATGCCCACGATTTCGATTTCAGGATGGTTGATGCTGGCGCGGAAGACCATACGGCCGATCCGGCCAAAGCCGTTAATACCAACTTTGATAGACATAGTTGTTTTCCTCCATTTCAATCTCGCCGCGAACGCAGCGCATTCCACATCGTTTGGAGTATGAACCCCAGACAGCATTATTATACAAGATTCATTTCCGGCTGTAAATCCTCGTTTTTCACAAATTCCAAAGCCAGTTCCAGGATTTGATTGACAGATTCCATATACCTCCTGCACACATGCTTCTTACCGCGCATAGGATAGCCGGAGGCGATTTCCATGAATGAACTCATTGCGCTGGCTTTGCGCCGGGCCGGAGTCAACACTCTGGCGGAATTTCAGGCCCTTCAGGGGCTGCCCCAAACCGGTGAAGCCGATCCGGAAACCCAGCTGGCTTTGGAACCCTATCTGCTGGGATACCGCACAATCCGCATCCAACCTGGAGATACCTACTGGGAGCTGGCTGCCCGTTATGGCACCACCCCCCAGGCCATTGCCACCGCTAACCCCTCCCTGGACCCGGAGCGGTTGCCAGTCGGGGCGCCCATGCGGGTGCCAATGAACTTCCCAGTGGTACCCACCGACGTACCCATGACTTCCGGCCTGTGCAGCCTTTGCATTCGGGGATTGGTGGGGCGGTACCCTTCCCTCTTCCGGATGGAAGCCCTCACCACAACCGCCTTCGGACGGCCTGTGGAGGCCCTGAGCATCGGCGTCGGCCCCCGGGACGTCCTGTACACCGCCGCCCATCACGCCAATGAGTGGATCACAGCCACCCTGCTTCTGGCCTTTGCCGAAGATCTGGCCAAAGCCGCCGTAGTCGGCGCCGTCATCGGTGGATATCCCGCCAGAGGGACGCTGCAAACCACCACCATCCATATGGTTCCCATGGTAGATCCCGACGGGGTGGACCTGGTAACCGGCGCTCTGCCCCCGGATAGCGGCGACTACGCCTTTGCCCGGAGTCTGGCCTCTTACTATCCCGATATCCCCTTCCCCAACGGGTGGAAAGCCAACCTGCTGGGGATTGATCTGAATCTGAACTACCCGGCCGGGTGGGAAATTGCCCGGGATATCAAGTTCAAACAGGGCTTCACCCGCCCCGGTCCCCGGGATTACGTGGGCCGCGCGCCCCTGGACCAGCGGGAAACCCAGGCTCTGGCCCGGTATACCCAAGTCCTGGATCCGGCCCTGGTCCTGGCCTACCACAGCCAGGGGGAAGTCATTTACTGGCAGTTCCAGGACATTTACGTGCCTGGCGCCCGGGAATTGGGAGAAAAATTTGCCGCCCTCAGCGGCTACGCCCTGGAAGACACCCCCTACAACTCCGCCTTCGCTGGTTTTAAAGATTGGTTCATCCAGCAGTTCCGTCGTCCCGGGTACACCATTGAAGTGGGCAGCGGCGTCAATCCCCTGCCGCTCAGTCAATTCCCACAGATCTACAATGCCAACCTCCCCATCCTCACCACCGCCGCCCAACCCCAGGAAACCATCCAATAGCATCCCTGCCAGCCCCATGGGTCCCCCCTTCGCTCCGGGACTCATGGGGCTGCATTCTGTGCAACAGCCACACATGCAGTCGCCCTGGAGCTTGCAGTGGTACCAAGATTGTAGTATAATCACTACCAAATCCCACTGCCGTCCACCGAGGCTGCAAAGGAGGAGCGCTGTTATGCCATTTGATGTTTCTGTTGTCCCCTGCAGTGCCTACACCCCAGAGACCTGCCGCACGGCTCTGGTCCAGGTTTTGGAGCCCCTGGGGGGCCTCCACTGGGTGCAGCCCGGTATGCGGGTGATCGTAAAGGCCAATCTGGTAGCTGGCATGGCCCCGGAGCGGGCGGCCACCACCCATCCGGCCCTGCTGCTGGCCCTGACCCAGCTACTCCAAGAGCGGGGCGCCCATGTGATCATCGGGGACAGCCCCGGGGGGCTATATACCCCCGCCTTTGTGGAGAAAATCTATCGGGCAGCTGGACTTTATTCGGTGGAGGCCGCCGGGGCAGAGCTGAACCGGAACTTTGCCCAGGCGCAGGCCACATATCCCCAGGCCCTGGCCGCCCGCACCTTTCAGTACACCCAATACCTGGCAGAGGCTGACGCCATCATCGACTTCTGCAAGCTCAAAAGTCACGGCATGATGGGTATGTCCGCCGCTGCCAAGAATCTCTTCGGCGCGATTCCTGGCACCCTGAAACCGGAATACCACTTCCGCTTCCCGGATCCCCGGGATTTCGCCCGGATGATTGTGGATTTGGATGAATACTTCCACCCTGTTCTCAGCCTTGCAGACGCCGTAGTTGCCATGGAGGGCAACGGCCCCACCCAGGGGACGCCCCGCCCAATGGGGGCGCTGCTGGCCTCTCCCAGCCCACACAAGCTGGATCTGGCCTGCGCCTGGCTCATTGGTCTGGAACGGAGCCAGGTCCCCACCCTGGAGGCGGCGCTGGAGCGGAACCTGATTCCGCCTCACGTACAGGACCTGCACATCGCAGGGGACTTGAGCGCCTTCCGCGTCCCGGATTTTCAGAAGCTGGAGACTCCCAGCAGCCTGCTCTTCCGCGGCCGCCGGGGGACAGGCTGGGGGCGCATACAGGGCGCCGTGATCCAAAAGCTCCTGAGCGCCAGGCCGGAAGCATCGGCCCAATGCATCGGCTGTGGGAAATGCGCCGGCTTGTGTCCGGCCAAAGCCATCACCATGGTGCGGGGCCGCCCCGCCATCCGCCGCAGCCAGTGCATTCGCTGTTTCTGCTGTCAGGAATTCTGCCCGGTGGGCGCCATGGAGGTGCGCCGGACTGCCATTGCCAGAATGTTGAATCGGTAGGAAATTGCCATGAAACAAATTGTATTTTTTGACATCGACGGCACGTTAATTGACGACGACACACAAATTCTGCCAGACAGCGCCTGCGAAGCAGTCGCCGCCCTGCGCCGGCAGGGCCATCTGGCCATTTTGAACACCGGGCGACCCCATAGCCACATCGATCCCCGGGTCCTGGCGCTCACCTGGGACGGCTTCGTCTGCGGCTGCGGCATGGAGGTCCAGGCCGGGGGCCGAATCCTCCACCGGGCACTGCCGGATCCCGCTCTGTGTCGCCGGAGCCGGGACCTGGTCCGGGCCTGTGGCCTGGACGCCCTCTACGAAGCCACCGGCAGCATGATTCTGGACGGAACTCGCCCCTGGGGGCCCCAGGTCGAACTGGAGGCCCAACGAATGGCCGCAAAAGGCATCCCCGTGACTCTGGACCCGGACGGGCCGGACTTTGCCTTTGAAAAGCTTGTGGTATACGATTTGGGGCATGCCGATATGGCCCGCTTCCAGGCGGAAGCGGGCCGGGACTTCACCCTCATTGACCGGGGAGGCGGCATGACGGAGGCCGTGCTGCGGCGCAACAGCAAATCCACCGGCATTGGTCGGATTTTGGCCCACTATGACCTTCCCAGGGAGGCCGCCTATGCCTTCGGGGACAGCAACAACGATCTGCCCATGTTTCAATGCGTCGCCACGCCCATTGCCATGGGAAGCAGCCCCCAAACCGTCCGGGAGGCCGCCGTATACACCACCGGGACTGTCTTAGAGGACGGGATTCTGGAGGGGCTCCGGCATTTTGGACTCATCTGAGCCCCATTCACCCGACGCAGTCACCTGGGAAAGATCCACCCCCTCATGCTGCAACAGCCAGACCTTCTTGTCCAGCCCACCGGCATAGCCGGTGAGGCGTCCCTTAGCGCCCACCACCCGGTGGCAGGGAATGATCAGAGAAATGGGATTGTGTCCCACGGCCCCTCCCACCGCCTGAGCGGATATGCTCGGCTTCCCTGAGCGGGCCGCCACTTTCCGGGCAATCTCCCCATAGGTTGTGGTCTTTCCATAGGGAATCTCCAGGAGCATTTCCCATACCATCTGGCGAAATGGACTTCCGGCGGGCGACAGGTTTCGCTGAGAAATTTCCGGCCGCTTCCCTGCAAAGTACGCATCCAGCCAGGCTTTCGCCGCCAGGAATACAGGGAGCTCGTCTGTTGGAACCCATGCTCCAGGCGCCGTTCCACCAAAGTATTTCTGCCCCGGCAGCCACAGCCCCACCAGCGCTTCCCCATCCGAGGCCAGGGTCAGCTGCCCCAGTGGAGAAGGGTGGGTCGTGCTGTAATAGAGATTTGACATCCGAACCGCTCCTTTCCACATCTGTTACAACGCAAGTCCGCCCAGACGGGCAACATCCTACGATTGGTACCAACTGCCATTGGGCAGCATCTTGGAGGAATTTGATGTATACTGCAAAGCAAATGATTGTCATGCGCCGGGATCTACACATGCGCAAAGGGAAAATTGCGGCCCAAGCCGGGCATGCCTGTGTCACAGCCGTCCTCATGGCCCTGGAGCGGGAAGGCCGCCTGGGGCAAGTGAGCACCCAGGGAGATGGCCTCTGCCTGCGGCCAACCAGCCGCCCCGCCACCCCGCTCAGTGATTGGTTCCAAAACGGCACCGCCAAGGTTTGCGTATATGTCGACTCGGAAGAGGCCCTTCTGGACCTGGACCGGCAGGCCAAAGAAGCGGGGATTCTCTCCGCCCTGATCTGTGACGCCGGCATGACCGAATTCCACGGCCAGCCCACCTTCACCTGTCTGGCCCTGGAGCCCCTGCCCCCGGAGCAGGTGGATCCCCTCACCGGGGACCTGCCTCTGTTTTGACGGCCCATCCCGAAAAAAATCCTTGACTCTCCCCTTAGGTCATAGAGTATGCTTTGGGTACACGAAGGGAGATGCGCAGTATGAAAACCGTCAAGCAAGTCAGTCAGCTGGCAGGCATCAGTGTCCGCACCCTGCATTACTACGATTCCATCGGCCTGCTGCCCCCCACACAGATCACGCAAGCCGGTTATCGGCTGTATGATGACAGGGCCCTGGTCCGGCTGCAATGTATTTTGCTGTTTCGGCAGCTGCAATTTCCCCTGCGCGAGATCAAAGAAATTCTGGACAGCCCGGCCTTTGACCACACCCAGGCGCTGGAGCAACAAATCGCCCTGCTCCAGCTGCAAAAGGAGCACATCCAGAAGTTGATTGATCTCGCCCGTGAAATTCTGACGATTGGAGTGAATCGATTGGACTTTTCCGCATTTGATACCCAGACTCTGCAGGACTACGCCGCCCAGGCCAAGGCCCTTTGGGGTTCCACCGATGCATACCAGGAGTATGCGTCCAAAACTCAGGGGCAGTCCCCGGAAGAACAGCAACAGGCAGCCAGCGCCCTCATGGCCATCTTTCGGGAATTTGGCGCCATCCGGAACGACGCCCCGGGCAGCTTTGCCGCTCAGGCTCTGGTGGCAAAGCTCCGGCTGCAAATCAGCCAAAGCTATTACCATTGTACCCCGGAAATCCTCCGGAGCCTGGGCGCCATGTACGCTGCCGGTGGCAGCATGACCGAACACATTGACGCAGCAGGCGGACCCGGTACCGCAGACTTTACAGCAAAGGCCATTGCCATCTACTGTGAGACGGCGTCATAACCAACCCAAAGAATCCCACCAGCGGGCGCACACTGTGCGCCCCTATTACGTTGTAACCGCTAAACGCGTGCCTAGTGATGTGGCAAGATTTCCTCTTGAAGAATCGCGAGCAGGGCCGTATAGGGAAGATACACAGAAATGTACGACGTGTTTTTTATTTTTTGTCCCAATTTGGGTAGAAAAACGTGCATTTTGCGGCAACGTCGCAGTCCCGTTCATGCACCGTGTCGGTATCTCATCATAGGGGCGGG
Source organism: uncultured Eubacteriales bacterium (assembly GCA_900544975.1). Taxonomy (GTDB): domain Bacteria; phylum Bacillota; class Clostridia; order Oscillospirales; family Oscillospiraceae; genus Faecousia. The sequence goes on along the minus strand of UQXI01000002.1, from coordinate 87,096 downwards.
CCTATGTGTCCGTCTGTAGTAGACATTTCGAATTCGCCAAAAAAGGTCTGAAAACGTACAATGTTTCCGCCGGGCGGACACATGGGTCCGCCCCTAGGGAGCATGGGGAAGATAGATAAAAATACTCTGACGCGTTTCGTCGTTGTTTTTTCCCCATTCTGGCCGAAAAAACGTGTATTCTACGGCAACGCCCCAGTCCCGTTCATACACACAGTTGGTATCTCACCGTAGGGGCGGACCCACGTGTCCGCCTGTGGTAGGCATTCTGAATTCATTGAAACAGGACGGGATATGTATAGTGCTTCTGACAGGCGGACACACAAGTTCGACTGTAGTAGACATTCACTGCACACAGATGTTTGTTCCAACAAACTTCTCTTTTCAAGCTCGTGTGATGAAACGTCGTCTTCTCAAATTCTTCGTTCCAATGCCAGCCAAATTCTCTCTGCCTGGCCGTTGCAATTTGGAGGAAAAAACAGTATGATAGAGGCGCACTCCAGCCCCCTTGGAATCAACCCGGGCTGCCGCCCAGGATTTGCGCTCCGCCCAGTACACTTTGGCGCAGAAGCCGAGTAAAGCGATCGGGAGGCATACAATTCCGGCTGGAGAGCCAGCGAAGCATGGCCGCAATCAGGGCATCGCTAAAGAAATTGATGAAGAAAACCGTGTCCTCTCCCTCCTGGTCAAAGACATCCTCTGCGTAAGCCCGGACCACCGGGGCCAGGATCTCCCGGAAGTAGTCTTGGAAGGAATTCTGCCCCTCCACCGACAGCGCATTGTGATAAAAGGCCCGGTTTTCATAGAAATATTCACACAGGTCCCGGATCAGGGCCCAGGTGCTCTCATAGGGCCTGCGCTGCACCGCTGTGAGAAACTCCGTCTGGAAAATCCAGTTCACCAGGTCGTACTTGTCCCGAAAGTGATAATAGAAGCTCTTTCGGTTCATCTGGCACACCTGGCAAATGTCGCCGACGCTGATTTTTGAAAAGGGCTCTTTCGCCATCAGCTGTTTCATCGCTGTGGCGAGGGCCCGTTTGGTCACATTGGAATCCGCCAAGCATACCCCCTCCTTTGGAACGGGCGGAAAGACTTTATCCTGATATTAATACATTATAACATGCGGGAATGTGTCTGTCAACTGCGCCCGCAGGAAGGAGTCCATATGGAATTGGGGCAAGTGTGTCTGCGGCGGGGAGAAGAGCGGGAGCTCCGCCGGGGCAAAAGCCGGGTTTATGACAACGAGGTTGCCTGGGTAGACGAAAGCTGCGCCGACGGCGGCCTTGTGGATGTAGTCGACAGCACCGGTAGCTTTGTTGCCCGGGGATTCTTCAACAGCCAATCGAAAATCCTGGTGCGCATTCTGACCCGGGATCCCCAGGAATCCGTCGATCGGGAATTTTTCCGCCGCCGCTTGGCCCGCGCCTGGGATTGCCGGCAGGCCCTTGGATTTCACAATGCCTGCCGGGTGGTCTTCGGGGATTCCGATGGACTGCCGGGGCTGACGGTGGATAAGTTTGGCGATTACCTGTGCCTGCAAATTGTAAGCTTGGGCATGGAGACCTGGAAAGGCGTCCTCACGGAGCTCCTGGCCGACCTGTTTTCTCCCAAAGGAATCTATGAACGGAACGACGTGCCCGTCCGTGAAAAAGAGGGCCTCCCCCAAATCACCGGCTGCCTGTACGGTGCGGTGCCGGGGTTGGTCCCCTTCCGGGAGCACGACGCGCAAATGCTGGCGGACCTGCGCCGTGGGCAGAAAACGGGCCACTTCCTGGATCAGCAGGAAAACCGAGGCCGCATTCGGCCCTATTGTTCCGGAGCCAGTGTTTTGGACCTGTGCTGCCACACCGGCGGCTTTTCCATCCACGCAGCCCTCTATGGCGCAGCATCCGTGGAAGCGGTGGACGTATCCCGGGACGCTTTGGAGATGCTCACCCGAAACGCCGCCTGCAACGGCGTGGCAAACAGCATCACCACCACCTGTGCCAATGTGTTCGATCTGGTCAAAGATTACAGCGAGGCAGGAAAGCAGTATGACCTGGTCATTTGTGATCCCCCCGCCTTTGCCAAAAGCAAAAGCGCCCTTCCGGGCGCTTACCGGGGATATAAAGAGCTCAACCTGCGGTGCATCCGGCTGGTCCGCCCCGGCGGATACCTGGCCACCTGGTCTTGCAGTCAGTTTATGACGCCTCCGCTCTTTTTGCAAATGCTGCAAGAAGCAGCGGGAGATGCAGGCCGTCCGGTCCGGCTCCTGGAGCCCATGATGCAGAGCCGGGATCACCCAGCAGATCTGGCGGCAGAGAACGCCTGGTACCTGAAAGGATATATCTTGCAGGTGCTGTAAGTCAAAACGGAGGTCAATGTGATGAACAAAGCCATTTTATGGGACCTGGATGGGACCCTGCTGTACACGCTGCAAGACCTGACCAATGCCACCAACGCCACCCTGCGGGCCTTTGGGCTGCCGGAACGAAGCCTGGAGGAAATCCGCACCTTCGTCGGCAACGGCGCCATCCAGCAAATGCGCCGAGCTGTTGGAGGCGAACCGGAAAATTTTCCAGAAATGATGGCCTATTACCGGGCATACTATCCACAACACTGCAACGAGACCACCCGGCCATATGACGGCATCCTGGAGACCGCCGCCCGGCTGCGGGCAGCAGGCTGGCGTCTGGCCATTGTCTCCAACAAGCCGGACAACGCCACCAAAGCGCTCTGGAAAACCTATTTCCCCACCTTTGATCTGGCCCTGGGCGAGGGGCCAGGGCTTCCACGGAAGCCGGCGCCGGATATGGCACTCCGCGCCCTGGAGCTGCTGGATACGCCACGGGAAAACGCCGTCTACATTGGCGACTCTGAAGTGGACGTCGCCACCGCCCGGGCTGCCGGGATTCCCTGCATTTCCGCGTGCTGGGGCTACCGGAGCGAAGGGGAACTGCTGGCCGCAGGCGCCCACCGCCTGTGCCACAGCCCGGTGGAAGTCCCGGATGCACTGGAGGAACTCCTCCATGGCCAATAAGTTTTTTGCCCTCATTTCCCGGATGCGGTACATCACCCGGTGGGGGCTGATGCGCAACAGCTTCTCGGAAAACGTCCAGGAGCACAGCCATATGGTGGCCGTGCTGGCCCATGGGCTGGCCCTCATCCGCCGGGATATTCTAGGGCTGCCTGGCCCGGATCCGGACCGGTGCGCCGCTGCGGGGCTGTATCACGACGCCTCAGAAATCCTCACTGGGGATCTGCCCACCCCGGTGAAATACTTTAACCCGGAAATCAAGCAAGCCTACAAGCAAGTGGAGCGGATCAGTGGGGAGAAGCTCCTGTCCATGCTGCCGGAGGCCCTCCGGACCAGTTACCAGCACCTGATTCAAGAAGACGATCCCGAGACCCTGCCCATTGTCAAAGCGGCGGATAAGCTGTCGGCCTACATCAAATGCGTAGAAGAACTAAAGGCAGGTAATCAGGAATTTGAGTCCGCAGCCAGGCAGACCATGGCCGCCATGAAGGCGATGGACCTGCCGGAGTTAACCTACTTCCTGGAGGAATTCCTCCCGGCCTTTAGTCTGAACCTGGATCAGTTGGAGTAACACGATGTGATTTGCCGCTCAGGCGGCCAGATTGTGAGGAAACACACATGAACGATGGATTTGTCAAAGTAGCTGTTGCATCGGTCCCTCTGCGGGTTGCCGACTGCGCATACAACGCCCAACAATGTATCGCCGCCGTGCTGCGGGCGAAAAGCCTGGGGGCCAGAATCCTGGTCCTGCCGGAGCTATGCCTCACTGGATATAGCTGTAATGATCTTTTCGGACAGGAAACACTGCGGCACAAAGCCCTCACTGCCCTGGTCCAGGTGGCGGAGGCCACAGCCGGGGCGGATGCGCTCACCTTTGTGGGTCTGCCCTTTGCCTGGAACGGACGGCTGTATAACTGTGCAGCGGCTCTGTACAATGGAAAGGTCTTGGCTCTGATACCCAAAACCCACATTCCCAATTATGGGGAGTTTTATGAGGCCCGATACTTCACACCGGCGCCTCCCACCATGGGACAAGCCAGTGGCTTCTGGAGTCGGGGGCAAGCGGTGCCCTTCGGGGGAAACGTTCTCTTCACGCATCCGGAGCTGCCGGAGTTTTCTGTGGGCTGCGAAATCTGTGAGGATTTGTGGGCGCCCCGGCAACCCTCTCAAGACCTGGCCCTGGCAGGCGCCACCATCATCGTCAATCTCTCTGCCTCTCCGGCTGTGATTGGTAAGGGAAGCTACCGCCGGGATCTGGTAGCCGGGCAGTCGGCCCGACTGATGTGCGGATACCTCTATGCCTGCGCCTGCTGTCAGGAGTCGACCCAGGACTTGGTATATGCTGGTCACAATCTCATTGCCGAAAATGGCGTGGTCCTGGCAGAGTCCACCACCATGGAGCCGGACCTTCTGGTATCGGAGCTGGATGTGCGCCACCTGATCACAGAACGGACGCGGCAGAGCACCCATTGCTTCTCCCAGCCGGAGCAGCTACTGGAGTTGCCTTTGGATTTTCCCATAGAAAGCACCTCCATCACTCGCACCATAGATCCCCATCCCTTTGTCCCCGCCAATACCGCCGGCCGGCAGAGCCGGTGTGAAGAAATCCTCTCCATCCAGGCCGCCGGACTGGCCAAGCGGTTGGACCACACCCAAGCAAAGACTGCCCTGGTTGGCCTGTCCGGTGGGCTAGACTCCACCTTGGCGCTGCTGGTGATGGTCCGGGCAGCGGACCGGCTGGGATGGGACCGGAAACGTCTGGTGGCAGTCACCATGCCCTGTTACGGCACGACTCGTCGAACCCGGTCCAACGCAGAAGCCATGGCTCTGGCCCTGGGGGTCACCTTCCGGGAAATCCCCATTGGGCAAGCCGTGGCCCAGCACTTTGCCGACATTGGACTTCCCCCGGAAGACCGGTCTGTAACCTATGAGAACGGTCAGGCCCGGGAACGGACCCAGGTCCTGATGGACCTGGCCAACCGGCTGGGCGGCCTGGTCATTGGCACCGGCGACCTGAGCGAGCTGGCCCTGGGTTGGGCCACATATAATGGGGACCACATGAGTATGTACGCCGTGAACGCCGGTGTGCCCAAAACTCTGGTGCGGCACATTGTGGATTACGTGGCCTCTCAATCCGAAGGGGTCCTGGCTGGTGTTCTGCGGGACATTCTGGCTACCCCGGTCTCCCCTGAGCTGCTGCCGCCTGCCGACGACGAGATTTCTCAGAAAACAGAGGATTTGGTAGGCCCCTATGAACTTCACGACTTTTTCCTCTACCAGGTAGTCCGGTGTGGATATGCCCCGGGGAAGGTCTATCGCCTGGCCAAGCTGGCCTTCCGTGGAAAATATCCCAATGGCGAACTGTTGCGGTGGCTCCGGAACTTCTACCGCCGTTTCTTCCAGCAGCAGTTCAAGCGCAGCTGCCTGCCCGACGGACCCAAGGTGGGTTCCGTCACCCTCTCCCCCCGTGGCGACTGGCGTATGCCCTCCGACGCCACCGCCGATCTCTGGCTGAAGGAGCTGGATGCGCTCTCCGAAAGTGAAATTTAAAATCGCAATCCATGGCAAAGGCGATTGCAACCACCCAGTAACAGAGCCCGCTGCAAACAGCAAAATTTGCAGCGGGTTTTTGCGTCCGTTTGTTGCAGGGATTCCGAATTCGCCGAGCATAGCAGCGAAACGCAAGATGTCCCTGCCGGGCGGACACACAGGTCCGCCCCTACGGCGGGCGGTGAGAAGGGGTCGAAACGATCCGACGTATTTTTCCATTTAAATTCCCCCTATTGGGAGAAAAGAGGGCATATTCTGTGGAATCGCCGACGAACCCAGTCTTGCACAATGATGGAATATCATCGTAGGGGCGGACCCATGTGTCCGCCCGTTGTGGGCACTACGAATTTGCCGAAAATGAAAGGAAATCGCACACTCTTTCCACAAAACGGACAGTTAGGTCCGCCCCCACAGGATCGCAACCCCAGTTGCATTCCCTCAGTGGGAAACCAAACCGCTCACCGTTCCTCCTATGTATAAATCTATTTTTACTTTGCAGAAATTTTCGTATCAAAAGCGACGCACAAAACTGTTTTACACTTAGTCGAAGTATGCCTTTGCCAGTGAGCAACCTGTTTGCATCCTTGTCCACCCCGCCACTGCCCTCAAAGCCCATCGCACATGCAAAAGATCCCCATAGGCACAAACTGCTTGTGTCTATGGGGATCTTGCATATTATGAGAAATTTCCGTATCAGTGGACCATGAAGAAATAGGCGATCAGGACAATTAAGAGAATCACACCCAGTGCAGCGGGAAAAACCGTGATCATCGCGGAGAGAATCAGTGCTCTGACTTCCCCCTTTTCCAGGTTCTGCAGCTCCTTCTGTTTCTCCTCCGCCATGAGCTCTTCCCTGGAGGGAATTTCCTCTTTCTTGCTGCTATGCTTACGCAGCTCTGCTTTGAGTTCCTCTTCCTCCGGATCAATGCCCTCAGCCTGCAGGCTGCGGTCCCGGGACCATTTCATGGCCCGATCCACTTTTCTGCGAAGCAGCATACTCAGCCCTCACTGGAGCCTTTCTCCAGAATGTGATGGCAGGCCACAAAGTGGTTGGGACGGATCTCCCGCATTTCCGGGACCACGTGGGTGCAGATCTCCGTGCAGTATTTGCAGCGGGTATGGAACTTGCAGCCCTTCGGCGGATTCACCGGGCTGGGGATATCGCCTTCCAGAACCTCTGGCTTCTTGGCAGCGTCCTCGTCGGTGGTGGGAATGGCATTCAGCAGCGCCTCTGTATAGGGATGGAGGGGATGCTGGAAGATATCGTCAGAGGGAGCCAACTCCACCATACTGCCCAAGTACATTACGCCAATGCGGTCGGAAATGTACTTCACCACAGACAGGTCATGGGTGATGAACATATAGGTGAGGTGCTGCTTCTCCTTCAGCTCCTGGAGGAGGTTGATGATCTGTGCCTGGATGGACACGTCCAAAGCGGAAACCGCCTCGTCGCAGACCACGAACTTCGGCCGCAGAGCCAGGGAACGGGCAATGCCAATCCGCTGCCGCTGACCGCCGGAGAACTGATGGGGATACCGGTGGAGGAAGTAGGGCGCCAGGCCGCATTCCTCCATAACCCGAACGATCTCTTCCTTCATCCGGTCATCGTTCCTCCGGAAGTACTTATGAGCGATCATACCCTCGCCAATGATTTGACCCACGGTCATTCTGGGGTTCAGGGAGGAATAGGGATCCTGGAAAATCAGCTGCAGGTCACTGCGCAGGCGGCGCATTTCCGAATAAGTCAACCGGGCCAGGTCAATGCCATCGCTGTGATGGGCCTCGTACGTGGCAAATTCCGGATGATTCTCATACTTCTTGCGCATCTTCTCAATCCGGCCATGGACTTCCTCAATGCGCGCCTGGATGGCTCCAATCTCTTTCTCACACTGGACCATCTTTGCCTTGCACTTATTCAAGGTGGTCTCTGCCGAAGAGGTAGGCTTTCCTGCTTCCTTGGCCGTTTTCACGGCAAAGGCGGCGTCATCCAGATCCAGCTGAATTTCCGTCCGTCTATCCTCAGCCTTCCGGAGCTCTTTGGAGATCCGGAATTCTTCCATATAGATGTCCGAAACAGCCTTCATATCCTCGGCAACAATGAGGCCGCCCACCAAAGTGGCCACATCCAGCATGGCGTCATTGGCTTCCTTGCGGAGCTTGGTCAGCTCTGCATGCTTCAGGAACTGCTCTTTCTCGGGAAGCTTGTCGTATTCCGCCTGGAAGTCCTCGTATTTCTTCCGGGTGGCAAACATATGCTCCTTCCGGGCCCCCAGATTGCGGAAGGTATTGTAAGCATACTGGGGAGCAATTTCATCGATGGAGCGGCCAAAGTACATGCTGCGGCCATCGGTCTGCTTATACAGCTGGAGGACCGAACGGCCCAGGGTGGACTTGCCGCAGCCAGACTCACCCACCAGGCCAAAGGTCTCGCCTTCGTAAATATCAATGGAAATGCCATCGTTGGCCTTTACAAACAGGCCCTTCTTCCCAACAGGGAAGTACTGCTTCAGATTGGAAATCTGGAGCAAAACCTTGCGTTCTTCTTTATTTTGCATGGCGCGCCTCCTTCTCCGGATAGAAGCACCGAACTTCCTGGTTCTCGCCGACCTTCACCAACTCGGGCTCTTCCTCCATACACCGCTTGGTGCAGTACTTGCAGCGGGGAGCAAACTTGCAGCCCTTCGGCAGGTCCAGCGGGTGGGGAACGGCGCCGGGGATGGCATCCAGCCGGTCTGTCTTGGTGTCCAAACGGGGGACAGAAGCCAGCAGACCTTCGGTATAGGGATGGGAGTGCTTGGTGTTCTTGGCAAACAGCACCCGGGCGGGGACATGCTCCACCACCTGGCCACAGTACATCACAGCCACATCATCGGCCATCTGATTGATGACGCCCAGGTCGTGGGTGATGAACATGATGGCAGTGCCGTGCTCTTCCTTCAGGTTGTTCATCAGGTGCAGAATCTGCGCCTGAATGGTCACGTCCAGAGCCGTTGTGGGCTCGTCGGCAATCAGCAGCTTGGGCTCGCAGGCCAGAGCCATTGCAATCATAACACGCTGACGCATACCGCCGGACAGCTGATGGGGATACTGCTTTACCACAACCTCAGGATTGGGGATTTTGACATCCGCCAGCATCTTGACGGCTGCCTCGGCTGCCTGCTTCTTGGACATGTTGCGGTGAATGATAAAGGGCTCAGAAAGCTGCCGCTCCACCGAGAACACCGGGTTCAGGGCGGTCATGGGCTCCTGGAAAATGACGGAAATCTTATTGCCGCGGATATGATACATCTCGCTCATGGGAATCTTCGTGAGATCCTTTCCATCAAAGATGATCTCACCGGAGTCCACATAGCCATTGCCATCCAGCAGCCGCAAAATACTCATGGCGGAGACGGATTTGCCGGAACCGGACTCACCCACCACACCCAGAGTCTTGCCAGGCTCGATGGAATAGGAAACACCATTGACCGCCTTCACAACGCCGCGGCGGGTCTTAAAATAGGTGTGGAGATTTTTCGTTTCAAGTAATGCCATTGTCTCTTCCTCCTTAGCGTCCATTGCTCTTGGGGTCCATGGCATCCCGCAGGCCATCGCCCATCAGGTTGATACAGATGGTGCACAGGCCAAAGACTGCAGCAGGGAATACCCAACGCCACCAATACTGCTGAATCACGATGGAGTTGTTACAGCTGTTGAGCATATTGCCCCAGGTGGGCGTGGGAAGCGGAATACCGAAGCCCAGGTAGGACAGCGTGGATTCCGTTAACATACAGGTGGCGAAATTCAGAGTGATCGACACAAGCAGGACGCTCATGACGTTGGGGATGATGTGCTTGCGGAGGATATGTCCCTCTCTAACGCCCAGGGCCTTGGCCGCCGTCACATACTCCTGCTCCCGTTGGCTAAAGATCTGAGCACGGACCAGACGGAAGTCGGGCACCCAACTCAACACACCCAAAACGCACATGATGATGTACATTCTCTGCAGAACACTGATCTCTCTGGGAATCACCGCCGAAAGAATCAGTGCAAATGGCAGGAAGGGCAAACCGCCAATGACTTCCGCCACACGGCTCAGCACCATATCGATCTTGCCACCAAAGTAACCGGCAATGCCGCCCAGAACCAGGCCAATGATGGTGGAAATGATGACGGCAATGGCGCCAACGGTCATGGTCATCTTACCGCCATTGACGATACGGGCCAGCACGTCACGGCCCAGATCATCGGTGCCGCACAGGAAGCCCTTCAGACCCCAGGTCAGGACCTTTCCGTCCTTGGTCACTGCGTAGTGCTGATTACCGCCAGCGTAGATGGCAGCAATGTCAGCCTTCTCCACAGAGCCGGGCACGGAAGCCTGGCCATACTGATCGTCGCCCCAGGCCACCACATCGCCGTTTTCCAACAGAACGGTGTAATGGTACCGGCCGCCATAGATCTTCACAGGCTTGGACTCCATCTCCGGAACCGCCTTCTCGCCGTGGGTGGAAACGCCCCAGACCCAGATCTTACCATTCTCATCAATTGCCGCTGCATTCTGGCTGCTGGCTGCAATATCCACCACGCGGACAGAGCCGTCGGTCAGCTCAGCAGGCAGATTGGTCAGAAGGGCATTGTCTTTCTCCAGACCGGTATAGGCCACGGTGCCATCCTTCAGAAGGGCAACGTAGGCGTGTTCAGTTACAGCGACCTTCTCAATGTTGCCCTGGTACTGACGGGGCGTCTTGTCCTCGCCCTCTAGCACACGCTCCTTATCGCGGCACTGCAGCTCATTGCCAGAGGAGTTGCCCCAGAGGTACACATTGCCCTGGGTATCCAGGATGATGCTGAACTGGTTGCCGGCTTCCAGCTGCTTCACTTCGAGCTCGCCTCTGCGCAAAGCGCCGTTCAGATCGGAATTGCTTTCATAGGCATCCTGGCGCAGACGGGTGTTGCCCCAGAAATAGAAATTGTTCTCTTCATCAATTGCAACCGCATGGTCACTGCCGGCAGCCAAAAACGCAATGTCCACACTGCCATCGGTGAGCTCTGCGGGAATGTTCTTCATATCAATGACATCACTGATGCGGGTATAACCCCAGGAATAAACCTTACCGGATTCACTCAGGCCCAGGCCATAGGTGGGACCAGCGATGATATCATGAACGCCTTCGGAGATCAGCTGAGAGGGAACATCCATCATGAAATAGCCAGGAGAGATATTGGCCAGAGTCGAGTCGGAATATCCCAGATTAATGGGCATGTAGATGGGGCCAATCATCACAAACAGGAAAATCACGATGAAGACCACTAGGCCGAACACCGCCGTAGGACGGCGGAAAAAGTTCTTCGCAACCACTTTACCGGGACTCTGGAGTGCCTCCTCCTCCTGGAAGCTCAGCTGCTTTTTCTGCAAACCGAACATACGGCGGAGTGCGCTTCCAATTGTACTGCTCTTCTTATTCTTAGCCATCTTCAGCGCCTCCTTTACTTATTCACCCGGACCCGAGGATCAACAACGCCATAGGCCAGGTCTGTAATCAAGTTACCCACCAGGGCAACAATGGTATAGAACATCTGAATGGCCAAGCACAGCTCCGCATCCTTGGCGTTCAGGGCATCGATGTACAGCTTGCCCATACCATTCAGAGAGAACACATTCTCCAAAATCAGAGAACCGGAGAAAATAGACAGGAACCAGCCGATGATCGAGGTGATGACAGGCAGCAGTGCATTGCGCCAGGCGTGGGAGTAAATCACAACCCGCTCACGCACGCCCTTTGCCCGGGCGGTACGAATGCAATCCATGCTCAGTGCATCCACCATGGAAGCACGCACATAACGGCTCATGCTACCCAGGGCGCTGAACACACTGACAATGACGGGAAGTGCCATGTAATACAGCCGGTCGGTCCATTCACGCAGTCCGGTATAATTTGCGCCAGGCGTTGCCGCACCATTGACGGGGAACCAACGCAGAAGCACGGCGAACACGAACACGAAAATAAGTGCAATAATGTACTGTGGAATACTATATCCCAAGATGGTGAAAGCTTGCACACCCTGATCAAATTTGCTGTTTTTGCGAACAGCACACCAAATACCCAGCGGTATGGTCACCGCTAAAGTAAGGAATGTCGTCATTAAGTTAAAGAAAATGGTATTGCCCATCGGCGCCTTGATGACGTCGATTGCATCTTTCTGGCGCATTTGGGAAAAACCGAAGTATCCCTCCAAAAGGCCGTGGTATTCCCCGCTCATTTTATCTTTGGCGAGGCCCATCCACCGCAGGTAACGCACAACAATCGGATCATCCAAACCCATTTGGTCTCGGAGATCGCGATACATTTGCTCATATACATCAGGCTTCAATTTCTGCTTGAGTGGCTCTAGCTGGGTTCTTGCGCGGTCTGACGGAATCAGACTAAACAGGCAGTACATCAGGAAAGAAACGATGAAAAAGACCACCACGATGTACACCAGTCGTTTCAAAACATATTTTGTCAAAACAAACACCATCCATTTCCGGGGTCCCTTTCAACTCAAGCTAAGTCGAGGTGAGTTCTTTCCCCTTGTATTTCTCTGCGATGTAGTTCCTACCGCAACCTATTAGATCTGAAAACCTGCCTGGCAAAAAAGTTGTGGTAGAAAAATGGGGACGGACAGACGCCCGTCCCCATTAGAGTCGCAGGGATCAAATGCCGGTCAAGCCGGGATTACTGTGCGCTGGGAATGGTAGCGTACAACACAGCATGGGCGAAATCCCAGTAGGCATTCTCCTCGTAGTTCTCAACCCAAGTGGGAACAGCGGTCACGAGGATGTTGGAGTACAGAGGCAGCTCGGGGAGCATGTCGTTCCAACGGAGGATGTAATCCTGCCAGTATTTCAGGTAAGCAGCCTCATCGCCGGGTTCCACAGCGTAGACCATGTCCATGGACAGCTGGTCCAGACCACCCTCACCCATGTCGTACAGGTAGTTGGTGTTGTAGCCCAGGGCCACCTTGGCGGGATCATCGGTCCAGTTGAAGGAATAGTCGTAGATGGTGGAGGTCAGGTTGGTAGCCATGTTAATCATGGAGTAGTAGGGAGCAGCAGCGTTGCCATCGGCATCGGTCCGATACACGGCATTCAACAGAGAATCCCAGTCCACGGAATCCTGAACGATGGACATACCAGCGTTCTTCACGTTGTCGGAGTTGGCCAGCATGGTAGCCAGCAGGTCAGAAACCTGGTTCTCCGCAGTGGAGCACCACTTGATGATCAGAGGCATCAGGATACGGCCGTCGGACAGAGTGACGCACTCATCCATGTTCTCAGCCTGCTCAGCGGTGACTTCCTTGTGCCGCAGGCCTTCGCCGGTCCAAGCCTCGCCATTGGCGTTCAGAGTCCAGCCGCCCTCGTCCAGGACCTTGTTGGCGCCGTCTACGTCGAAGGGATAAGCATTCAGACCATCAGCCAGGACGTCCTTGGACTCTTGATACTGCCACATAGCGGCGGAATAGGGACCATTGACCACGGAGCCCCAGCCAGCGCAGAAGGTGTCGGCGAAGCTGGCGCGGTCCAGCAGCATGGCAATGGCATGACGGACTTCCTTGAACTGGGTGGGAGTCACGTCGCAGAAGAACTGGATCTTGCCGTAACCAGCGCGGTCATACTGCACAGGCTTCAGCTCGGCGCCAGCGTCGATCATATCCATGACGGTGTTCACTTCGGTGCCATCGGCAATGCCTTCGTACACGTTGATCTCGCCGGTCTTCAGGGCGTCAGCCCAGGTGCTCTTCTCGGTCTTGCTGATGACCACGGTCTGGATGGAAGGCTTCTGGCCTTCGAAGTTGCCAGCATAGGAGGGGTTGATCTCCAGAGTGGCCTGGCCGGTGGAAGCATTGTAGCTCACCAGGTTGTAGGGGCCAGCGGAAACCACGTTGGAAGCAGCGGACTTGGCAGCATTGAAGTGATCCTTAATGCCTTCGCTGTTCATCACGATCTTCTCGCCGTCCTTGGTGAAGTAGCAGCCTTCGCCATCGTCAGCCACGTCATAGCCTTCGCCAATCCAGAACGCGATGTTCCAGGGGCTGATGCTCGCGTAAGTATCCGCATAGTAGTACTGCGCGTACTCGGAAACGATGGTCATGGCCAAGGTGTAGTCGTCAACGATCTTCAGGCCAGACAGCACATCGGTGGTGCCGTCCCGGTAGTCCACGCCGCCAGCAATCGTGTCAGCGGTGGCAGCAGTGAACTTCAGCTCGCTGGCAGCAGGCGCGCAGACCAGCAGCAGCCTGAACACATAGTCCTTAATGGTGATGGGCTCACCGTTGTTGTAGGTCAGGCCTTCGTTGATGGAGATGGTGTAGGTGGCGGAGCCATCTTCGTTGTCCACACGCTCCCAGTTCTTCAGGACGGTGGGGTTCTCCACGTAGTTGCCTTCCTGGTCGGTTACCAGGGTGTCGTAGTCATTGATCATTCTGCAGATCATCATGTCGGTAGCGCCATTGGTTACCAGACCATTGGTCCAGTCGCCAGTGATATCGGTGGTGGTACCGAAGATCAACTTGTTCTCGCGAACAGTGGCTTCAGTGGGAGCCTCGGTGGGTGCCTCAGTGGGGGTCTCGTCGGTGGGGCCTTCGGTAGGAGCCTCAGTCCCCGTGGGGTCGTTGCTACCGGTTTGACATGCAGCCAGGGAGAGAACCATGACCACAGCCAGCAGCAGAGCTAACAGCTTTTTCATTTCTTTTCCTCCTTCATAATTTTGGCTGGGAACTGCCAGCCGCATTTAATATTTGCGCCGGGAAACGGCAACAAAATATTAACATATAACAAGTATACTGCCCAGTCCGAGAAAAAGCAAGCACAATCTTGCATTTTTCCAATGTTCGTATTCATTTCGGCGGTTTCTCCATATGGCGGCAAGTTTTGACGCAGAAATTTTACATATTTATACGTTATTTCGAATAAAAAACCAGGCAATTCTGCCGCTGGCAGACCTTCTGTCCGCAGTGCGAAAATATGCTGCAAAATTTCGCTTTTCAGCGGTTGCACTGTACTATACCACATTGTCAGGTAGAAATCAACTTTATTTTTGCTTTTTTCAGGCAAATCCGGAAAAATTGTAGGTTTTTATGAAATACCCCCCTGCAATTCCGGCCCTTTTTGAGCATTCTCAACAATCCGCCCGGAGCGGACAAGTAAAGTGAATAATTTCCCCGTCAAAATCACAACATTCCCCCGGATTTCCTCGGCTTCTTTTGTCGGATTTGGTACTTCCCTTGGAAATTTTCTCCACTTTCCCCATACTTTCCAGCTTTCTTTTTAAAAGCGCTCTGTGGCTCAACGCGAACAGCTTCAAATGTCTTTCCATAGCACACACTTATGAATTTTTTGGCTTCCCATCCTGCACGGTCCTGGCCCTGATTTTCATTTCGAGTCTGGCAATTGTCAGATTCCACAGCTTGGAGTATCCTGTTGGAAAAAGGAGGTACCGCATATGAAACGAATTGTCACCCTGCAGGACATCTCCTGCCTGGGCCGCTGTTCCCTCACCGTGGCTCTGCCAGTCATCTCCGCCATGGGGGTGGAATGTGCCGTGGTTCCCACGGCGGTGTTGTCCACCCACACCCTGTTCCAGGATTTTACCTGCCTGGATTTGTCGGCTCAGATGGCGCCCATTGCCCACCATTGGAAGACCCAGAAGATTGGTTTTGACGCCATCTACACCGGTTACCTGGCCTCTCCTGCCCAGTGCGGCCAGGTGATGGAGTTCTTCCAGGAATTCCGGCATTCCGATTCCCTGATTTTCGTAGATCCGGCTATGGCGGACGGCGGCAGGCTCTATGCCGGCTTCGGGCCGGAGTTCCCCCAGGCCATGGCCCGGGTATGCGCCCAGGCGGACATCATTGTCCCCAACCTGACAGAGGCGTGCCTCCTCACCGGTACCCCCTATGATCCCGCCCCCTGTCCCCAGTATATGGAGGATTTGCTGAAAAAATTGCTGGACCTGGGCTGTTGTCAGGCACTTCTCACCGGCGTGGAGCCGCAGCCTGGCCTGGTGGGCGTCCTGGGACTGGATCAGGCGGGGCGCCGCTTCTCTTATGGCCTTCCCCGCCTGCCTCAATCGTACCACGGAACCGGGGATCTGTTCGCCTCTGCCTGCGTCGGCGGCCTCATGAACGGACTCAGCCTGGAGCAAGCAGCCCAGGTCGCCGCCGGCTTTGTCTCCGCGTCCATTGCGGCCACTGCCGCCAGCCCCACGGCCAGCTGGTACGGCGTGGAATTCGAGGGGCAGATTCCCACCCTGCTGGACCTCCTGGAACGGGCCCGGCGCCAGATCTCCGCTTAAATTTCCTCCTCTTCCTCCCTTTCCAAAAAATAACCGTGAATTTTCTACAAATTTTTCTGGTTTTCCATTGCAAAATCCGCTGTAATTCGATATTATGAATGTAAACATAACTGACGGAAAGGCGGGAGGAATTCATGAATCAACACGAAAGCAATCCGCAGGTATCTTACGACCAGCCCCCTGTGCGCCGGAAACGGCGGAAAAAGACGCCTTGGCAAACATTTAAAGAGGCATATCTCCCTCTGCTTCTGGTCCTGGCCGGACTGGCGGCAGTGATTGCCCTCATCGTGTGCCTTGTCAATCTGGCCAGCAAAAGCCCCGTACCGAGTAAACCCGACACTTCGGAAAACACCATGGATCCCACGGAGAATGAGAATCAGGCCCTGCTCCTCCAGGCGGCGAACCTGGCCGCGCAGTACGACTATGACGGAGCCATCACCCTCTTGGGTACCTGCACCGGAGAGGACCCTGCAGTCCAAAACGCCGTCGCAGACTATACCGCAGCCAAAGACACCCTCACCGCCTGGCCGGATGTGGGGAAGGTCCCTTTTATCTCCTTCCAGCCCCTCATTGCCGATACCGCGCGGGCTTTTGACGATGACGACAACGCCGCTTACTACGCCCGGAACTCCCTGACGGTTTCGGAATTCACCGCCATTCTGGAGCAGCTTTACGACAATGGCTATGTATTGGTCTCCACAGAGCATATGGCGGTCCCCGATGAGACCGGAACCTATCAGCCCGGCCAGATTCTGCTGCCGGCGGGTAAGAAGCCCCTGATTCTCTCCCAAGTCCCCGTCCACTATACCACCAGCTTGGCCAACGACGGCTTCGCCCGGCGGCTGGTGGTGGCCTCCGGCGGACAAATTGCCTGCGAATACACCGACGCCGAGGGCAAAACCACCACAGGCAGCTATGACCTGGTCTCCGTCCTGGAGGCCTTCCTGGCCCAGCATCCGGACTTCTCCTACCGGGGCGCTCGGGCTGTCCTGGGCATTTCCGGCGACCCCGGCCCCCTGGGGTACGACATCACCGACGAGACCGAGCGGGCTTCTGCCAGAAAGGTAGCCCAGAGCCTACTGAACACCGGCTACGAATTTGCCAGCTTCACCTACGACGGCATCGGCTATGGCGAGGCATCCGAAGAGGAAGTGGCTCAGGACGTCAAGCAGTGGAAAGAGGCTCTGGAGCCGGTTCTGGGACCTGTGAGCATCCTCTTCTACGCCAACGGCAGCGATCTGGCCAATTATGAAGGCGCCAAATTCCAGACCCTCTATGAGGGGGGATTCCGGTATTTCTGCGCCCTGGATTCCAGCGTCAACAGCTGGGTGCAGATTGAAAATACCTACATCCGCCAGTCCCGCCGCACCATCAACGGCACCCGCATCACCGAAGAAGCCGGCCAGGTGGCAGACCTCTTTGACGCCGCCAAAGTCATCTCGCCAGACCGGCCGAAATAAGGGGGAGGAGCCTGCTTTGCTACACCTTCAGCCGGCCTTACCCGGGGATTGGCCTCTCTGGTCTACCCTGGACACTCATTTGCCCGAAGCAGCCTTTCACAGAGCCACCCGGGAGCAACTGGCATACTGGATCACAACCGGCGACCGTCCCATTGGAATTCTGCGGCATCAGTTCTTTTGGGAGACGATCCCCTTCCTCACGCTGCTGCTCCTGGAAGCGCCATACCGGGGGCAGGGCTATGGACGGGCCGCCATGTCCCTGTGGGAAGCGCAACTGATCCAGGCGGGACACGGGATGGTCCTGGTCTCCACCCAATCGGATGAATCGGCCCAACACTTTTACCGGAAACTGGGCTACCGGGACTGCGGCTACCTGCTCCTGGACGCCCCGGGGTACCAGCAGCCGGCGGAGCTCTTCCTCTCAAAACCGCTTCCAGCAAAGATTCCATAAATGCCACAGGGCCTATTGCAAAATTTCGCTTTTGCAATAGGCCCTGATGCCGGTTATGGTATATCTCTACTTTGCTGATACATTCTCATGCCGCTGCAAGAGAATACTTATGTGTCCTCCTGCAGTAGGCATTACGAATTCGCCGAACGTAGGAGGGAAACGCAAGATGTTTCTGCTGGGCGGACACATGGGTCCGCCCCTACGGCGAACGGCGAAGGAGGGAAGAAACTGTCCGACGCATTTTGTCATTTAAATGCCCCTTTTGGGGCGAAAATAGGGTGCGTTTTACGGTAATTCCAAAGAATCTGTTCATATTTCATGTGACGATATCACCGTAGGGGCGAGTCCCTGTGTCCGTCTATGGTAGTCATTATAAATTCGCTGAACGCGGTCACAACGTACTAGAGTTTTGGGTGCATTCTACGAAATAAACATGGGGTCCTGCTGCAACATGCAAGATTTTGCAGCAGGGCTCTCTTGGTTTCAGCGGCCCGCATAGTGATACTGCTTTCTCTTTCCCACCAGGAACAGCACCGTAATCACCGATGCCAATAGCTCCGCCACCACCATGGAAGCCCAGATTCCATCCAGCTTCCAAAAGAGGGGCAGAATCAGCACCGCCGCCACCTGAAACACCAGGGTCCGCAGGAATGAAATCACCGCAGAAACCAATCCGTTGTTCAACGCAGTGAAAAACGAAGAACCAAAAATACTGATCCCTGCAAAAAGGAAGGAGAAGGAATAAATCACAAACCCTCGCAAGGTCATGTGTAGCAGTCCCTGGTCATACCCCACAAATACCTGAGAGAGGGGCCATGCCAGAGCCTCCCCAGCCACCACCATAGCAGCCGAACAAATTCCAATGATCACCAGGCTCCGTTTCAGCAGCCCCTTCAGCTCCCTGTGATTGCCCGCGCCATAGTGATATCCAATCACCGGCGCTGTGCCCACGGAATACCCGATGAACGCCGCCAGGAAAACCAGATTTACGTACATCAGCACTCCATAGGCTGCAACCCCATCCTCCCCGGCATACCGGAGCAGCTGGGCATTGTAA
The DNA here is from genome assembly GCA_900544975.1 of uncultured Eubacteriales bacterium. Lineage (GTDB taxonomy): Bacteria > Bacillota > Clostridia > Oscillospirales > Oscillospiraceae > Faecousia. The sequence continues at coordinate 68,252 of UQXI01000002.1, read as the reverse complement.
AGCATGTTCACGATGGACATGGAAATGTTGCTCATCAGCTCAGAGGAGCCATTGGTGCAAGCTTTCAGCAGCGCCCGGCCGTCCAGGTTGGTTTTCGTCAGGCGCAGGAGGCTGGAGTTGGGACGGCAAAAGTACAGGACTGGGATGATCCCGCCGACACACTGACCAATGGCCGTGGCCGCTGCCGCTCCCTTCAGGCCCAGGGGGAACACCGCAACCAGCAGGGTATCCAGCACCATATTGGTCAGTCCTGACGCCACAGTCATCGCGAGACCCAGCTGCGGCTTTTCTGCGGTGACAAAGAAGCTCTGAAACTCAAACTGAAGCAAATACGCTGGAAGCGCCAGCAGTACAATCCGGCCATAGGTCACGCAATGCTCCAGCAGTTCACCCTTCGCTCCCATGCGCGCTGCAATGGGCCGAAGAAAGACAATCCCCAGCACCGTAAGCACCACGCCGCAGGCCGCCGACACATAGACAAAGAGGGAAAACAAGCGGTTCGCCCGCTCTGGATCTCCCTCGCCCAGAGTTTTGGCAATGAGGGCGCTGCCACCTGCGCCAAACATAAAGCCCACCGCTCCCAGAATCATCAGGAAGGGCATAATGAAGTTCACCGCAGTGAAGGGCCCCTTCCCCACAAAGTTGGAAACAAAAAACCCGTCCACAACGCCGTAAATTGATGTAAAAATCATCATCACAATGGAGGGCAGGGTAAACCGCAGCAATTTTTTATAATTGAAATGATCGGAAAGCTGAATTTTCATATTTCTCTCCCACCCGCGACGGGGCTGGGGGCTCCTTTCTGTTGGTTTGGTTCCGGCAGCCGGTGATCCAGCTCCCGGCAGATGCAATCGGCAAAGTAATCCATTGCATCTACAAATTGGGGGGAGAACCGGCGCAGGGTCTTTTCCATCGCCGCCTGCTCCGCCTCATACACATCCTCCAGAATGCTGCCTGCATAGGACTTCCCCGCTGCTGTCAGGGCAATGACCTTTTCCCGGCTGCTCCCCTCCCGGCGCAGGGTTACATAACCCGCCTGGACTAGCTCCTGGACGATGGTATTGATGGTCGTTTTCGGAAACAACCAATCTTCACAAATCCTCTTCTGAGAATGGGGCTTTTCGTCATCCAGGGCATAGAGCAACGCCAGAATGTTCTCTTTCACCCCCAGCTTCCGGGAGAGCAGATAATAGGCCCCGTCAATCCGGTTGGTGGCCAACATGAGCCGCCGGATTTCCGCAAAATTCTCGTACATCTCACACCTCCACAGTACGAATTCGGATTTAGTATAATCCGAATTCGGATTATTGTCAAGCCCCTCTCTGCCATTGAATGCTGGCCTTGAACCAGCAGCGTTTCAAAGCGCAGATTCAAGGATACATTGCGAATTGAGATGCTTTTGGCAGTTGCAACGTACTGGAAATCACATAGTATGAGGCGGAGGTGACCACATATGCATAAATTTTGTTCGCCAAACCCAGATGCCCAAGAATACCTGAAGGCCTACTGCTGCATTCTGGATCGGATGATCACAGGAATGACCAGCGCCACATTGAACTGCAGCATCTCTCACAACTTCATGGTCCAGATGATCCCCCACCATCGGGCCGCCATTGAAATGTCCCAAAACATTCTTCACTATACGCAAAATGAAACCCTGTGGGAAATCGCATCTCAGATCATTGCAAAGCAGACCAAAAGCATCGAAAATATGGAATCCATTCTCTGTTCCTGCACCCGGTTGGAAAACCCGCCGGAAGCAGTGCGCCGCTACCAGCAGCGCATGAACGCCATTATGAACACCATGTTTATCCGGATGCGCCGGGCCAAGGCCACCCGGCGGGTGAACTGCGACTTCCTGCGGGAGATGGTTCCTCACCACATGGGCGCCGTGGAAATGGCCTCCACCACCTTGCAGTTTGACATCTGCCCGGAACTGGTCCCCATCCTGCAGGCCATCATCACATCCCAGAAAGCGGGCATCGCCCAAATGGAAGCCCTCGCTTCCAACCTGCATTGCCGTTGCTAGACCTGCATTACAGCGCTCCAGAGTCCCGTGGACGTTTATAACGTCCCTTGGGCCCCCACTCCGGCAGGGGCAGCCGCTGCATGGCGCCGAATACCCGCTCCTTCAAGTCCGGATATTGGGCCGAGAGCTGATAAACCAGCTCCTTGACCTCCTGCCGCTTGGTATTTTTATCCGCCGGGCAGGGGTTGTGCACCACAGGCAGCTGTTCTTTCTCGGCAAAGTGGGTGATGGTCTTCTCGGAAAGGTACAGCATGGGCCGGATCTGAATGACGCCGGTCCGGTCCAGGTTCGTCACCGGTTGGAAACAGCTGAGGCGACCTTCATAAAACAGAGAGAGAAAAAATGTCTCCACCGCGTCGTCATAGTGATGTCCCAGGGCCACCTTGTTGCACCCCAGGTCCAGCAGCGCCTGATTCAGGGCCCCCCGGCGCATCTTGGCGCACATGGAGCAGGGATTTTTCTCCTGCCGGTAGTCAAAAATAATGGGGGCAATCTGGGTCTCCACCCGGGTATACGGCACCTCCAGCCGGTCACACAGCGATGCTACCTGGGAAAAATCCATCCCCGCCAATCCCATATCCACCGTCACTGCATGGAGGTCAAAGTGCGACGGGTGGTACTGCCGCAGGGCAGCCAGCAGAACCAGCAGCGTCAGGGAATCCTTCCCCCCGGAAACCCCCACCGCCACCCGGTCCCCAGACTGGAGCATTCCATAGTCGTCCACACACCGGCGGACCAGGCCAACCAGTTTCTGCATAAAAATCAACCTTTCTTCAGAAAAATAGAGTTCGAGATTTCAGGAGCATGCAAGAGAAAACAGGAGCATTCTCGAGTTCTTTCCAAGGAAAATCAAATTTCCTCCATTTCGCTCTTGACTTTGTTTTCGCCCTGTGGTATAAAAAACAGGCGCGTGTGGGATATTGTACGCCCATTGGCCGGATTTGTCAAAAAATATTTCTCTCGGGGGCCCACGCCCTTTTGAAATGGAGGAAAACAACCATGTCCACTACCTTACTCAAGAAGGAGACCGTACAGCGTAAGTGGTACGTTCTCGATGCAGCGGGCAAGCCCCTGGGCCGGACCGCTGTGATTGCCGCCAATCTGCTGCGGGGCAAGCACAAGACCGACTTCACCCCCAACGTGGACTGCGGTGACTTTGTCATCATCATCAACACCGATCAGGCCATTCTCACCGGTAAGAAGGCCGAGCAGAAGCTGTACCGCCGGCACTCCGGCTGGATCGGCGGCCTGAAAGAGACCAAGGCTCGTCTGATGATGGAGAAGCGGTCTGATTATGCCATGGAGCTGGCTGTCAAGGGAATGCTGCCCAAGAATACCCTGGGCCGCGCCGCCCTCACCCGGTTGAAGCTCTACAAGGGTGCAGAGCACAAGCACGCCGCCCAGAAGCCCGAGCCCTGGACCCAGGATTGATTTGGAGGTGTAATACAACATGTACGAAAGCAAGAAAAAGTATGCCTACGGCACCGGCCGGCGGAAGTCCTCCATCGCCCGGGTTCGCGTTTATGAGAACGGTACCGGCTCCATCATCATCAATGGCCGGGACATCGACGATTACTTCGGCCTGGACACCCTGAAGCTCCTGGTCCGGCAGCCCCTGGTTACCACCGACATGGTGGGCAAGGTGGACATCATCTGCACCGTCGCCGGCGGCGGCGTCACCGGCCAGGCCGGCGCCATCCGTCACGGCGTCTCCCGGGCTCTGCTGTCCGTGAACCCCGAGTACCGCACCGCTCTGAAGGCCGCCGGCTTCCTGACCCGCGACCCCAGAATGAAGGAGAGAAAGAAGTACGGTCTGAAGGCCGCCCGTCGGGCTCCTCAGTTCAGCAAGCGTTAAAATACTGGTATATCCAAAAATCCCCGGAATCGCGAAGATTCCGGGGATTTTCTATAGCAAAATTTGATAAAGCCTGATAAGCTTTGACAAGGAGAATTGGGGTTAAATTGAGGTTATCTGTGCGGTTTGAGGTTACGTTTCGGGTTACTTGCGCGGCGATATCCCAACTTTTCCGGTATTTTCTACTTGTCACTGCTAGGCAACTATGCTAAAATAAAAGTGGCCACCTCGTCAGTGGCCACGAAGAAAGGTTATGATAGTAGGCCCCATTTCAGGGGCCTACTATCATTTTTATTTTGCTATTTTTTGTCGACAACCCTGAATATTCGTGATTTCTGTCGTAAAATCTCCATGTAACAACAGAGGGGAGATTAAATCATGGAACATATGAAAATCATTCAAGACACGCTACGGGAGCTCGGCATCGGCAAAAATTACATCTCACAAAAACGGACTGTCGTTGTCATACAGTTGGCACTGGAAGACGAAGACCGGTTACTCCGTGTGAAAAAGGGCATCTACATACCGGCAGCAGAACAGTGCAACTGCACGTGGAGCGCCGTAGAGCGGAATATACGTACGGTAGTGGAGAAGGCTTGGGAGGTAAATCGGGATGGGCTGATCAAAATGGCGGGGTATCCGATGAGCGGGCCACCTACTGCATCGGAATTTATTGAGATTATGGTCTATCACATCCAAAAAGAATTAGTAGTCACCTCTCATAGTAAATAGAAAAAGACCCCTCCTAAAAAGGCAAGGGCGGATTACTTTGTGTGAATTTGCCGCGACATCAACCCGGCCTTGTACCCGGTGGCCGCTGCACCCGATTATACTTCGCCATACTGATTAGGAACTCACAGTTGCCCTTAATTAGTGTGGCGTGCCAGGCCAGTAAGTATAGATTGGGCGAACGAAGGTTATGCTGACACTCCAAGCCATCATCTCCCAGCTACGCTTGCTAACAGCATTTTCACCTTACAAAAAACTTGACATTGCCATGCAGCCGCGGTACAATAAATTTACCTTTCAGGTAAACAGAGGGTGAGGTGTAGGCTTGCTGCAAATTGAATATAATAACGACAGACTTGAAAAAGTGTGCACCAATGCCTACGAAGCAACAAAGAAATACGGGCCGAAGATGGCAGGAAAAATTCAACAGCGGATAAGTGAAATTTCTGCAGCGCCATCAGTTGAAACGTTGTTACAGTTTAGGATTGGTCGTTGCCATGCTTTAGATGCCAATCGCAAGGGGCAATATGCGATGGACCTTGTCCACCCATACAGACTTGTTTTTAAGAAGAAAGGAGACGACGTCCAGATTGTGAAAATACTAGAAATTGTGGATTATCATTGAATTGCACGCAGAAGGGAGGAATTTGATATGGTGCAGAGCCGTTCATTTATCGCTGTACCACCTGGCGCAACAATTAAAGAGCAGCTCGAGGATAGGGGAATAAGCCAAAAAGAATTTGCATCAAGAATGGGAATGTCCGAAAAGCACATAAGCCAATTAATTAATGGCCAAGTTCGTCTTACTTCTGATGTAGCACTCCGACTAGAGATGGTTCTGGGTATCCAAGCAAGCTTTTGGAACAATTTAGAGGCCATTTACTGTGAAAAGCTCGCCAAGATAAAGGCTGAAAATGAGCTGGATGTAGACATTAGAATTTCCAAAGAATTTCCGTACAATGAAATGGCGAAAAATTGTTGGGTGCCAACCACTAATAAGCCAGCAGAAAGAGTCTTGAATTTGCGTAAGTTTTTCGAGGTTGCGCGATTGGAGCTATTGCAAAATCCTGGTAGCCACCTTATGCCCGGAATTGCATATAGAAAATTGTCTGAAAGCAACAGTGCAGATTATGCTCTGTACGCATGGGCGCAGCGTGCCAAGCTAGAAGCGAGGTCTATCACCACTCAGCCTGTTAATATTGGTGAGTTAAAACGGCAAATTCCAAGGATAAGAGGAATGACATCTGTTGATCCGGAGCTATTTTGTAAAGAACTACGGAATATTTTTGCGAGTTGCGGAGTTGCACTGGTTTTTCTCCCCCATATTGGAGGATCGTTTTTACACGGAGCCACATTTTACGATAAAGACAAAATCATAATTGGCATGACTGTTCGTGGAAAAGATGCTGACCGTTTTTGGTTTAGCTTGTTTCACGAAGTAGCCCATATTGTTTATGGGCATATTAGCCAGCGGCAGGGTACCTATAACGAAGATGAGTTGCAGGCAGATAAATTTGCAGAAGAGATATTGATACCGAGCAATTCATTTAATGAATTTGCCCGTGCTGGCGACTTTTCTCAAGCAGCAATTATCAAATTTGCGCGTGCACAAGAAATAGATGCAGGAATTGTTGTCGGAAGACTGCAAAATAAGGGCTACATTAGGTACAACACGCATAATAATTTGAAAAAGAAGTATGAAATTAGATAGGAATCCCCCTCCCAGCAGCCGAAACTGCAGGAGGGGGATAATTTTATGCTTTGGGCTTAGTCCAGCTTACCCAGCCGACCCAGGATCACTAGGGCCCGCACACGCAGGAGGTAGTGTCAAGAGTTATGCGCAAATTTTTTGGGAACCTGGTAGAAATCTATTACAGGGGGCGGCTACCGCCCCTTGGCTACTTCACAAGCAGCCAGGGAGCAAGGGGTCAAGGGCGGCGGCAATGCCAACAGGTTAAGGGGCCCAAAGGTGCAAGGTAAATCGGGGGGCAAAAAATCGTCAATATGCACAATTAGTGCCCACCAAAATTGTAACATATTACAATGGGGAACGTTTCCCTCGCTTTTTCTTTCCAGCTGTTTTGCCCGGCCTTGGTACAGAACGCCCCGGTCGTTTAACCGGACGAGCGGACAAGGCCTTCTGAATTGTGTCGAAGTGCCACAGACGCTCCACTGGATCGTCCAAGGCAATCGCCGCAATTAAATGGTCTTTCAAAACTGCCAATATGACGCTCTTATTCGGACCATAGGCATATTGGTTGCCCTTTCCTGCCTGCTTTTCTGTGATTTCTGCTCCCGCAATACATCCGGCAAATGCGGCCATATTGGAAACTGTCAGCGTAGCGTAAAAATCCTGCATCACTGTCTGGTATGTCTTCCCTGGTAGGGTGTCGATCTTTAAGTAACTTTTTAACTCCCTGTATTTTGTCTCAATTCCCCAGCGAAGATGGTATACCTCTTCCAGTTCTTTGTCGGATAGTTCTTCTTCCGGGAGGTTGGTAACAAGGGTCTCTACCTCACCGCTGCTGAGCAGAATGCGTTTGCATTGCAGGCAATAGTTCTTTCCCTGATGTTGGATGCTGATTTGCTCCGCCCCCGAGCGTACTTCTGTAGTCACCCCATTTGGAACCCTGGCAAGGAAGGAACTGCCACTTTCCAGGATCGTTTCGTATAATTCTGGGGACCAGTAACCTCGATCCATCAGATACAAACACTTGCCCGCCCATTTGGAAAGCCGACGGACTCCCTGGATTGCCATTTGCCGTTCCCCGATATGAAAGGGCGCCAGCTCACCATCCATAATACATCCGTTTTTTACATCCAGAATCATAGACATTCGAGCAAATACTTCTCCCTGTGCAGGTGTTTTGTCTCCAAATGCTTCTTGAATCTCCGGAACATTTGTCAGTTGGATGGTGGTTCCATCGATTGCCAGCAGGCGATAACCGTGGAAAAGCTCAAAATCTTCCACAGTGAGGGCCTGACCCAGGATTGACTCAAAGATTTCCTGGAATGCTTCATATTTGACCTTTTGCCGAGCCTCGCTCAGAGATTGTTGTGTCACGAATTCATCCACCCCGATCACATTTCTAAAAAATTGTACAGCTTCCGTAAACATGGGACGTGTTACGTAATTGAGACAGAGAAACATCAGGCGAGAAAATGGCAGCTTTCTCACCCGGGTAAAATCGCGAGAATGGACCCGGCTACGCTCCAGAAAGGAATTGTTTAAAATCAACTGGCGAAGGTACTCCAGAATTTTCTTCAGAGAATCCGACGTCTTCAAGAAAATCACCTCAAAAGCCAAAGTTCTGCCTTGATTTTAGGGAATTTCCCAACTTTTCAATTGACTTTTTTAACAAAAATTACCACCAATTTTCGGCTATTTTGCCGAGAGCCCTTAACCTGTTGGCATTGAGGGCGGCGGTACGCCGCTCGTCTTGCCCTTGACCATTTGTGATCTGACTGCTATCAGCCGACTGCCATATCTTGCTCCATGGCCTCCAAATGCTTCATGTTCATGTACTTCTTGATGCCCCACCGGGTTCCAGCTACATGGCGCAGCCGGGCACAGACCAGCATCAGAGCAGAGTTCCCGTCCGGAAACGCTCCCACTACTCTCGTCCTGCGCCGGGTCTCACGGTTCAGCCGCTCGATTACATTGTTTGTACGGATCTTGACCCAATGCTCAGATGGTAAGTCGCAGTATGTCAGCGTTTCCTCAATGCCAGCCTCTACTTTCTTTTCAGCCTCCGGCAGTTTCATGGCTCAGCTCATTAACCACTTTGGCAGCCTTCTCACGGGATGCTTTCTTGCTTTCCTGAGCATGGATCGCCTTGAGCATTTTCGACACATTTTTGACCTTGGATTTGGGAACAACAAAAAACACATTCCGGTAGAAATGTACCACACAGCGCTGGTATTTGGCCTCGGGAAATACCTCTCCCACAGCCTCCAGCATTCCCAGGCACTTGTCTCCGACAATGAGCTTTACACCTTCAAGACCTCGTCCGTGAAGCCACTACGAGAAGCTGACCCAACTGGCTTTGTCTTCTTTCATACCCTCAGCAGCGCCCAAAACCTCACAGTAGCCATCCTCATTGATAGCAATCGCAACCAAAACAGCTACATTTTCGTATTCTCCGCCCCAATTCTGTTTGAGGTGGATGCCATCCACATACACATACGGGTACTTGCCGCCTTGCAGAGAACGGTTGCGCCAGGCTTCGATATTGACATAGGCTTTTTTATTCAGATCGCTGATGGTAGAGGCTGATACCTTACTTCTCCACAGCACTTGGGTAATATCCCCTACTCGACGCACAGACACACCTGCCAGGTACATCTCAATAAGGGCTTCCTCCACGCTGCTCTCCCGGTGGCGGTAGCGTTCAATAATGGCAGTCTCGAAGGAGATGCCCTTGAGCCGGGGCACATGGAGCGTCACGTCTCCGGAGGTGGTGGTAAGGTTTCGGTCATAGTGACCGCTGCGGTAGACCTGACGGGCCTCGCTGCGCTCGTAGCGGGCCGCCTGGGTTAGTTTCTCCGCCTCGGCCTCCAGCAGTTTGTTGAGAGTCTCCTCCACGCTGCCTCGTACCAATTCCTTGATTTGCCCCTTGATCATTTCCTCGTTAAACTGTACAATGTTGTTGGACATGGTTTGTCGTCTCCTTTCGAATGCTCGTGTAGCAACTTCATTCTACCAGAGACCGGTAGGCCGTGTCTACTTTTTTGCCTTTTTCAATTTGCGCAACTTATTATACCTTATCGATCGGAAGATCAAAGACCCAGCGATCATCCGCCAAATCTGCCCATAAGAAATCCAAACTGCACCAAATACACAATCCCCCCGGCGAGACGGAATGGAGTTCCGGCTTGCCGGGGGGATGCCATATTGGAGTGCCCAATTAAGAGGCGGCGTTTTTCCGCCGGGGCTTGCGTATGTACACCAGGTAATAGGCCACCGCGCAGATGGCCACAGCAGGTGGAATATCCAAAAGGGAGTGCTGCTTCAGGAAGACCGTAGAGATAGAAATGAGGACCGCCTGAATGGTAAACGCCACGCGCCACCAAACGGTGGCAAAGCGGGGAGTGTTCCACGCAGCGGCCAGGACCGCCAGAGAGCCAATGACATGGAGCGACGGACAAACATTGGTATTGGTGTCAAACTCGTAGAACCCGGCCATGAAGCGAGTCATGAAATTGTCACGGGCAAAGACTGTGGGGCGTAATTCCTGCTGACTGGGGTAAATGACGTAGATGATACAGGTGACACTGTAGGTCAGGATGATAAACCACATGAACTTCCGGAATCCCTCTGTGTCAAACAGCAGCAGATACAGGTGCATGCCAATGAGGAAGAGAAACCAGTACAGGTAAGCAAAGAGGAAGTACTCGCAGAAGGGCACCAGGTCGTCCAACGGCGTGTAGATGGTGTGGTAATCCAGGTGCAAAAACCGCTCCAGCGTCAGAAAAACCAGGCCGTAAATGGGCCAATACAGCAGCAGTTTCAGGTGAGAAAACTCCGGATCGTTCAGCTTGGATGGGCGAAAGCGCCGGTAATCGGTCATGTGGACACCCTCCTTTGTCCGGTGAGATAATTACAGATTTCCACACCGCCGTTGTGGCAGAGGTTGGTCCGCAGGGTCTGAGACATGGACCGGAGCTTGTCCGGGTCGGCCAGGTTGCTGCAAACCAGCTTGGCCAGCCGGTTCACAGAATCCGCCGTCTCCGCCAGCTCATAGCGGGTATAAAACTCCAAATTTCGGCCTTCACAGCCGCCCACCGCGTCAATGAAGATCATGGGCAAGCCCTTGGCCGCAGCTTCTGTGGAGCTGAGGCCGCCTGGTTTGGTGAGCATCAGGTCCGCCGCATCCATATAGGCAGGCACCTCCTGCGTAAAGCCCAGAACCCGGAGATTGGACCGGTTGCCCAGCTCCAAAAGGCCCTCGTACAGCTTCTCATTGTGGCCGCAGATGACGACAAGCAAACCATCCTCCGGCAGCATCTCCGTCAGCCGGCGAGCCAGGCGCTTGATGGGGCCACAGCCCATACTGCCGCTCATCAAAAGCGCCACCCGCTTGTCCTCTGGGATGGCAAGGGCGGCCCGGCTGGCTGAGCGGCTGCCGGGCGTGAAGAAAATCTGGCGCACCGGAATGCCCGTGGGAATGAGTTTCTCTTGGGGAATGCCACACCGGACAAATTCGGGAATCAGCTTCTCATCCGGGATGAAATACCCGTCGGCCTGGGCCTCAGCCACATACGGGCTGCAGGTATAGTCTGTGGCCACCAGGTAGTGGGGAATGGAAATGGGATAATCCTGGCAGACCCGGCGCATCACCAGACCGGCAAAAACATGGGTACAAACCACCGCGTCATAATGCCCCGTCTCCAGGGCAGCGTACAGCTTCTTCGCCCCAAAGGAGAGGGCCTTATATACCATAGAGGCATCCTCTGGCGCGGGATCGTGATTTTCTGCCATGCGGTAGCCTGCGTGAAACAGCAGGGGCGCCCGCTTATAAATCCGGACATGCCAGTTGCTGATGAATTTGGAAAACTCCGGAGACAAAAAGGCCAGACCGTCGGTCAGCTCACTGTAAACGCCACGGGCAGTCAAGACTTCTGCAATGGCTTTGGCAGCGGAATTATGCCCCTCGCCGGTATTGCCAGACAGAATGAAAATGCGCATGGATGGACATGCTCCTCTCTGTAGCAGTATGGAAAAGGAGAACCGAACCAGATCCGCGCCTGGAAGCGGTTAAGCCTCATTCTACCACATAGGACATGGAAAAATCAACTGGTCTTTGACCATATCCAGACAACTGTCCCAGTCTACAGTCGACATTCTTTTGTTACACATGCCAGACATATGTCCCAAGAGGTGGGGGGAAGATCTGACGTATCTGCATCATAGATCAGACGCCATGTGCATAACGAGACTGTTTTCTGCATATCATTCGCCCTGGTATATGCAGAAACGCAGAGTGATTGCTTGATTTTCCGCACATACTCAGCTGTAATCATATGCAGAAAAGGAGGCAGTATAAAGAAGATCCACGCACCATGTTAGACCATAAAAAGAAAATGGGTCTGTCGCAAACCCTTGCTTTCGAGCCAAAAACCTTGGGCATATCCCGCCCCCTTCTCCGTCTGCAAACGTGTATGAATTCGCCCCAGCTGGCAGCGGCCAGTTGGGGCGTTTTTGCAATCGATCCCAACACAGATCGCCGGGAACGTGCAAACATTCCCAATCAGGCCTCTCCCCTATCTTTCTTCGCCAACTCCAAAATCTCCGGCATTTTTTCCAGGATTTTGCTGTAGTTTTCCCGGATGTGTGGACGAAGGCAATGGGTGCAGTCTTTGATGCCGTTGGGGGTGTAGTGAAAGTTGCCGCCGCAGCGGTCACCCAGGGCGTAGAGCGGACAGTAGCAAAACAGGCAGCTGAAGGTCTCGGGGTCTGCACCGGGGTGGCAAGGGTAATACTCGCAAAGCCGATTCTGAAAGAAATCATAGTGCTTTTCTGCCATAAGGAACCTCCTTCGTAGTGAGAAACAAGATCACTGCCGGTCCAAAAGGCCGGCATTTTTGTGTGATTCGCAAGCTGCCGTCCACATCCGCAGGCGAAATACCATGAGACCCAGCGTAGCGCCCAAGGTATTTGCCAAGCAATCATCGGTCTCCGCTTGGCCCAGGCTCCAGTGGAACTGCAGCAGCTCAATGCCGACGCTGAGAAGCCCCAGGGTGAGCAACCCCAGCCAAACCCGCCGCCGGGGCGTCCACCCAAGGGGCAGGAGCTCTGGGACAGTGAGACCGCCAGGGATGAACAGCAGTACATTCATCCAAGCCGAGCGCAACAGCTCCCGCTTGCCGCAAAAAAGGGCCTGGCGCAATTGAAACAGGGGAACCAGATGCGCCTCATACACCCCCGGGGCGCGGGAAAGCAAGGTGGTATCTAGTACCACGCAGAGCCAAACAGCAGCCAGTACTCCGCAGCCCGCCCGCCAGAGCCTTCTCCCCCAGGGCGCGCGGCTCCAGAGCACGCCGCCTGTCAGCGTCCAGGCCAGACAGACAAACAGCGCAATGAGCACCGTATCTTCAATTGGAAGGCAGTAAATTCGATGTAACATAGATGATACCGCTCCGTATACTCCTGGAAGTTCAGCAACGCGATGCCGCCGACATAGCGTCCAGTCCATGATCTTTGATTATAGCAGACCCGTCCGGATCTGTCCAGACGGCATCGGACAGGTTTTCTTTTCTGGACCGGCCGCCTTTTCCCGACAGAAAGCGCCGGTAGAGTCGTGATAAAATCTAAGAAAACCTGACTGGAGGCGTTGCTCCATGAAAAATCCAACCCGGGCGCCGACGCCCCGGCGACGGAATCTGCGGCGAGAAATCCGGGCTCTGGCGGACATGCCCTGGGTGCGGGGAGCCGTCCGGTGCGGGCGGGCAGCGCTGCTGGCTTTGATTCTCTCTGCGGCTGCCTCCGGCAGTACGCCCCTGCCCCTGGCCCTGGGCTTTTTGGTAGGCCTGGAGGCCGACTGGACCGTCCTGGCCGCGGCAGGGGGCAGTTGTGCCGGATATCTTCTATTCTGGGGGCCAGCGGCCTGCCTGGAGCCTCTGGCCGGGGTGGTGGTAGGGCTGTTGTCCACCGCATTCTTTGCCGGAACCGAGCTCAGGAAGCGGAGCTGGTTCCTTCCGGCTCTATGTGGCGCCATAACCGCGGTCCTGGGGCTGGTCTTTCTCCTGGCCCGGGGCGCCGTAGACCGTCTGGGCTTTGTGGGCTTTTTGCTGCGGGTGGCCTGTGCGGCCGGTTCTGCCGCAGTATTCCGGCAGGTACAGACCCAACGGGGTACCCTGGCTGACGCCTGCGCCGGGGCCATGCTGGTGCTTGGTCTGTGCCAGGTGGTATGGTTTCGGGTTTTGGATGTAGGCTTGGCCGTGGCGGCCTTTCTCACCTGTATGGGAACCGGGACGGCGGGGCTGCCTGGGGCTGTCCTGTGTGGTCTGGCTGTGGATTTATCCCGGATTACTCCGGTTCCTGTGACCCCGGTGCTCTGCGTCGGCTTTTTGTGTCGCTCCCTGCTTGCCAGGCGAAGCCGGTTTCTCTCCGTCCTGTGCCCCGCACTGTGGTCTCTGCCCGTCATGTATGTAGCTGGCACCTTTGACCCGTGCGTACTCCTGGGACTGGGGACAGGCGGGTTGGCTGCCGGATTGTTCCCGGGCCAGGCCCGGCCGGATGCCTCGGCGCCGGCCCCCTCCTCACTGGAGACTGCCAGCCGTTTGGAGACTGCCGCTGGAGTGCTGGAATACCTTCAGGAAATCCTGAGCCGGGAGCTCCCCAGTGCGGTAGGGCAAGACACTGCCACCTTATATGATCAGGCCGCTAACACCGTCTGCCGGAGCTGTACCCGGTGGGAAACCTGCTGGAATCGGGAGGCAGAGGAAACCTGTCAGCTGCTGAGCGCCGCTGCGCCCCGGCTTTTGGATCAGCGCTACATTGCCCCGGAAGATCTGCCCCCGGCCTTTCTGGACCGGTGCCGCCGTCCGGAGGCCTTTCTGGAGTCCATCAACGGGGCTTTGTCCGGCCTGCGCTTGCGCCGTCAGTGCCGGGCCCGGCTCCAGGAGGGGCGGATGGCTCTGGGAAATCAGTACCGGTTTCTGGCCCGGTACCTCCAGGATACGGCCCAAAGCCTCACCGAACCGGAGCCCCGGGCCCGCTACCGGGTGGAGCTGGGGATTGCTTCTGCAGGCAGGTTTGGACTTCTGGCTTCCGGAGACCGGGGGGCTCACTTCCCCGGACCAGGTCTGCGATATTACGTCCTGCTGTGCGACGGTATGGGCACGGGGCCAGGAGCGGCTCAGGAGAGCGAAAGCGCCCTGCGCATTCTCACGGGCCTTCTCCAAGCGGGAATGCCCGCATCCGAGGCGCTGGGAACCTTGAACGACCTTTACGTATTGCGAGAGACCGGCGGCTTTTCCACGGCAGATCTACTGGAGCTGCACCTGGACACAGGCCGGGCCGGACTATATAAATGGGGCGCTGCTCCCAGCTATTTAAAGCACCGGCGGAGCGCCAAAAAGATGGGGACAGCCGCTCCCCCGCCTGGAGTGGGAATCGGAGAGGCACACCAGGCGGAAGTGATACGGCTGTCCTTACAGAAAGAGGAGACGGTGGTCCTGATCAGCGATGGCTTGGAGAGTGAGGAGACTCAAAGCCAAATTGCGGATTTCGCAGGTCAGGCCCCCAAGGCTCTGGCCGCCGCTCTGGTAGCGGCGGCCCCAGCCGGCGAGGCAGACGACCGGACGGCGGTTGCAGTCTGCCTACGCCCCCTGTCGTCCCATACAACATAGCATATTTTGTCTGCAAAGTTTGTCGAAACACAAGATATTGGATAAATTCTTTGCATG
Organism: uncultured Eubacteriales bacterium; assembly: GCA_900544975.1. GTDB lineage: Bacteria > Bacillota > Clostridia > Oscillospirales > Oscillospiraceae > Faecousia. Next base: position 53,229 of record UQXI01000002.1, on the reverse strand, counting down.
AAACCACAAAATGTGTCATACGCCGGAGCAAAGTGGGCTTTGCTCCGGCGTTTTGCACGCCAAACAAGCTTCCGCCTCGGGGAATTCTGCTGTTGTTGTGGTAAAATCAAGTGAAATGTTGCGTTGCGGCAATGCGGAAGAGTCCGTTCACGCACCATCTTGGGATCTCATCGTAGGGGCCGATCCATGTGTCCGCCCGTGGTAGGCATTACGAATTCGCCGAAACCAGGCAAAAAACGCATCATATTTCCGCCGGGCGGACACGCAGGTCCGCCCCTACGGGGGATCGAGAAGATAGATGAAATATTCGACACATTTCGTCATTTCAATGCCCCAAATCTGATAAAAAAGATGTGTTTTACGGCAACGCCGAAGCGTCCGTTCACACACTGCCTTGGAATCTCATCGTAGGGGCGGACCCATGTGTCCGCCCGTGGAAGGCATTACGAATTCGCCGAAACCAGGCGAAAAACGCATCATGTTTCCGCTGGGCGGACACACGGGTCCGACTCTATGGAGAATCGGGTGGACCGCGCTTTCCTTCAGGCGTTTGCCGTGGCAGTGGGGTGGATGCCGCTTGCAAAACGCCGGGGGATCTCGTATAATAAAAGAAATTGTTCGGAAAGGAGGCCCCGGTATGATGCTTACCGAGGTGATCCCGGAAGCCTTGCCAGACGCCACTGCGGTCAAAGGCTTTTTTGACTCGTTGACCTTGCAGAAGGTCATCCCGCCGCTCATCTTACTGCTGGTGGGGCTGGTGGCAATTCGTCTGCTCCTTCGGCTGTTTGATCGCGTCCTGGAGCGCTCCCGGCTGGAACGGGCGGCCTATGCCATGCTCCGGTCTGTGATGAAGGCGCTGCTGTATTTCATCCTGCTGCTTTTGGTGGTGGGGCAGCTGGGTGTGGATGTATCCAGTCTCATTGCCATTTTGAGCGTTATCTCTCTGGCCCTGTCTCTGGCCGTTCAGGGGGCCCTCACCAATGTGGTGGGCGGCGTTACCCTCCTCACCACCCGTCCATTCAAAGCCGGTGACTTTGTCGAGTTGGGGGACCAGTCCGGGACCGTTCTGGAGGTGGGCGTCACCTATACCAAGCTCCAGACCCCAGACAACAAAATCGTCAGCATTCCCAACAGCACCGCCGCCTCCGCCCAGATCACCAACTTCTCCGCCGCTGGTACCCGCCGGGTGGATCTCACGGTCTCCGCCTCCTATGACAGCCCGGTGGAATTGGTGAAGGCCGCGCTTCTGCGGGCAGCCAACACCCCCACCAGTCTCTTCACACCGGAACCCTTTGTGGGAGTGAAGGAATACGGCGACAGCGCCATTACATACGTCCTGCAAGTCTGGTCCGGCGCTTCCGACTACTGGGCCACCTATTTCGCCGTGAACGAAGCCATCCATCAAGAATTCGCCCGGGACGGCATCGAAATGACCTACCCCCACCTGAATGTCCATCTGGACCGCAACCCTTGACGGAGCATTTCCGTCCCTACTTTTGAAGGATAGGAGGCCCCTTTTGTGGATGACAACCTCATCATTGAGCTGTACTGGCAGCGGAACCAGCTGGCCGTCTCGGAAACTGAGATCAAATATGGCCCCTATTGCCGCTCCATTGCCTATGGCATCCTCCAGAACAATCAGGACACGGAGGAATGCGTCAACGACACCTGGCTCCGGGCCTGGGACTCCATCCCACCCCAGCGGCCGGCACGGCTATCCGCCTTTCTGGGCCGCATTGCCCGGAATCTGGCCCTGGACCGATACGATTACAACCACGCCGCCAAACGCTCCGGTCCCTTCGACCAACTGCTCTCTGAACTCAGCGAGTGTATCCCCTGCCCCAGGGACGACTTTGCCCAGCTGGAGCTGACGCAGATTCTCAACCAATTCCTCCGCTCCCTGCCAGAAGGTCGGCGGAATCTGTTTCTGCGCCGGTACTGGTACTGCGAATCCATTGAGGAGCTGGGAAAGCGGTACCGCATGACCCAGAGCGCAGTGAAATCCAGCCTGTTCCGCACCCGGAACAAACTCAAAGCCTACTTGGAAAAGGAAGGTGTTGGAATTGAATGAACGGCAGCTCTTCCGGGCCCTGGGAGACATCGACGACAGCCTGCTTGAAGCCGCAGAGCAGCTCCCCAGGCGAAAAAAGCCCCACCGCACCGGACTTTGGATCGCAGCCTGCCTCTGCCTTGCAACCCTCACCCTGGCAGTGCCCTATTTTGCCCTGTTCACCAAGGGCACCTCATCCGCAGACCCCAATGCAAAGCGAATCGACAAGAGCCTCCCACAAAGTACAGAGGCAGCATCCGACAGCACGCCCAACCCCGGCGATCCCATCCAGCAATTTTCCCCTGAAACCTCAGCAGAAGTACCCCAAGCCCAGGTGAATTCCATACCCACCCAGAGCTACGGCGCATACCCGGAGGACTTCTCCTTCTCTCTGACCTGGGAAGGCAACACCTACGACAGCGCCACCGGCCAGTTCACCCCGGCAGATGGAGAGACGCAAACCTTGCCCCTCACGCAGGAGCAACGCCAACGAGCCTGGAATCTGCTGTCCGGCCTGGAGTTGACCGGTTCAGACCATGGCACGCAGGCCATTTCCCTCACAGCCAACGGCCAGACCACTTCCATGCATTTCAGTCCAGAAGTGGAAAGTCCGGCCCAAACCATTCTGGAAGCGCTCATCCGCCTGGTCCTCCCTGAGGAGTCATAAGACCAAGGCGAGAATACAAAAAGGAGTCGTGCGAGATGGAACAAACAAAACCCACCTGCCTGGAGGTCTGTGTAGACAGCTTCGCCTCCGCCATGGCCGCTGTGCGTGGCGGGGCAGACCGGCTGGAGCTTTGCTCCTGCCTCCTGGTGGGCGGCCTGACCCCAGACGTGGCCCTGTTGGAGCAAATCCGGCGGGAGTCGGACATCCCCATCCGTTGTCTCATGCGTCCCCGGTTTGGGGACTTTCTCTACGCCCCGGAGGAAATCCAGTTGATGGAACTGCAAATCCCCCGGCTCGCCTCCGCCGGAGCCACTGGCTTCGTCATTGGCTGCCTGACCTCGGAGGGCCGGTTGGACCGGCAGAGTATGGAGCGGCTGGTCCGGGCCGCCGGCGGCCGGAACCTGACCCTGCACCGTGCCTTTGACGTCAGCCGGGATGCCGAAGAAGCCATGGCAGACGCTGCCAGCCTGGGGATTGATACCATCCTCACCAGCGGCCAGGCTGCGGACTGCTGGAGCGGCCGGGCGTGCCTGGGCCAGCTGCTGGAGACCGGAGCCCCTCTGGAAATTATGGCTGGAGGCGGCGTTGGGGCCGAGGTCATCCGGAAGCTGCGGGCCCTGTATCCCCTGCGGACCTTCCACATGAGCGGGAAGGTCACATTGCCCAGCGCCATGGGTTTTCGGCGGGAGGGGGTCCCCATGGGCCTGCCCGGCCTGGATGAATTCAGCATCTGGCAGACCAGTGAGGACCATGTCCGGGCGGCTGCCCATGCATTACAGGAGGAGATTTCATGTTAAGTGACCATCTGCGCCGCTACGCCCGAGCGTGCTGGGAAGTGGTACGACCGGATCTGGGGGAAGCTGGCCAGGTCGCCCAGAGGGAACTGGACCGGCTCACCGGGGATCCCCGGATTCTCATGGAACTGACATTGGGGACCCTCCCGGCCTCTGATGTGGCCAGCGTTCCCTTTGAGGTGCTCTTGGCTTATGTCCGTCACGCCCTCAGCTTGCGGGAGCACTCCCCCTATTGCCGGGATGTGCCCGAAGATATTTTTCTCCACCATGTGTTTTACCCCCGCGTCAATTCGGAGGATTTGGTGGACTGCCGGGGCTTCTTTGCCCAAATGGTGGCCCCGGAGGTGGAGGGATTGCCGGGACTGGAAGCGGCCCTGGCTGTCAATCGGTGGTGCGCCCGGCAAATGACCTATGAAACCACAGACACCCGTTCCATGAATCCCATCACCTGCTACTACTGCGGGCTGGGCCGCTGCGGAGAGGAGTCCACTTTTGGCGTGACGGCCCTCCGGTCTGTCGGCATTCCCGCCCGGCAGATTTATGTCCCCTGGTGGAGCCATTGCGACGACAACCACGCCTGGGTGGAGGTCTACGTTGAGGGAGATTGGCACTTCCTGGGCGCCTGCGAGCCGGAGCCCATTTTGGACCGGGGCTGGTTCAACAGCGCCGCCAGCCGGGCCATGGTGGTGTGTAGTCGGATCTTCTTTGACTTCATCGGCGAGGGATTACAAAAGGAAGCTCTGGTTCAGCGTCAGGGCATGTGCCTGATGTACAACCAAGTCAGCCGGTATGCGGAAACTGCCCGGTTGACCGTATCGGTAACAGATGCCCAGGGTGCGCCTCTGTCCGGAGCCTGGGTCCGGTTCTATGTGCTGAACATGGCCGCGCCCGCCCGAATTGCCGCCCTGGAGACCGGCCCCGATGGCGCCGTCACCCTGGAAACCGGCCTGGGCAGCCTCCTGGTGGAGGCAGAGCAGGCAGGTCAATTTGCATGGACCACCCTGGACATCTCGAAAGACGCCCACTGCGTCATGATTCCCCAAGCAAAGGGACCGGAGGAGGAAAGCTGGACCTGGGACTTCTCCGCCCCGGCGGCCGGCGAGAAAACCCGCCGTCCCCTGACCCCGGAGCAGGCCCAGGAGAAGGCAGAAATCCTGGCTGCCGCCCGCCAAACCCGCCTGGCCCGGATCGACAGCTACTGGAGCCCCAGGTACCAAACCGGAGACGACAGCCTGGACCGGGTGTTCCGGATGGCGGGTGGAAATGCAGAAGCTCTGTGGCAATTCTATCAGAATACGCCGGAAGCAGAGCAGCCCTGGGCCAAAGCCCTGCTCCTCAGCCTGGCCTCCAAGGACTGGCGGGACGCCAAGCCAGAGATCCTCCGCGCGCATCTCACTGCCGCCCTGGCGCTTCCAGGCAAGGAAAAGGCAGAGTTCATTCCCCACGTGCTCTGTCCCCGAATTGGTTTTGAACTGCTCACCGATTGGCGTACGCCCATTCTGGCCCGGCTCTCCCCTGCTGAGCAAGACCGGTTCCGGCAGGATCCCCAAGCCCTCTGGGCATGGGTGGAGGCCCAGTTCCAGGAGAAGCAGTGCCGGTGGCATCCGGTCCTGTGGCTACAACCCGGCGCGGCCCTCCGCCTGGGGGCATCCGATGCCAAGGGGCGGCGACTGCTGTTTGTGGCAATCCTACGGACTCTGGGTGTACCCGCCCGGCTGAATCCGGTGGACGGGCAGGCCCAGTATTGGAACGGAGCTGCCTTTGTCACCGTGGAAGCAGCTGGCCCGGCAGAGCCTATGGCAACCCTCACCATTCAGTTCCCGGAGCCCCTGACCTATAATCTGGGCTGGACCCTGTCCCGGTGGGCCGGTGGATGGCAGACCCTGGATTTGAGCGGCGAGCCGGGACCGGTTTATCGCCTGCCCCTGGGCCAATACCGTTTGATGACGGTGAACCGGCTGCCCAACGGGAACCAGCTGGCCCGATTTACCCCCATTTGCCTTCTCCCTGAGGGTGCGTCGGTGGAAGCCATCCGGCGGCAGGGAAGCCTGGAACAGATGCTGGCCCGGTTCCCCATCGTCCCACCGGTGAAGCTGCCGGGACTGCAGCTCCAGGTGTACCTGGAAGTGGGCACGGAGCCCACGGAGCATGTGCTCAACGAACTGCTGGAGTCCGTCTCCCAGGTCCAGGAGGCCATGGGCCGGGGCCTGAAGCTCCTCCTGCTCCTGCCTCAGGCCGCCGCCCGGCAGGATCCCACCCTGGGAAAAGTGCTGGCTGCCCTTCCCGAGGCCACGGTGCTGGAAACAGACTTTGCCAGCGCCCCCCTGGACGCCATGGCCCGGGCCCTGTACGTAGAACCAGGCCTCTGGCCCCTGACTGTCCTCACCGATGGCCAGACCGCCTACTACGGCCACGCAGGCTACGCCGTGGGCACCATCCCCCTGGCCCTGAACCTGGTGCAGGCCCTGGGTGGAGAGACCAAGCACTGACATCCCTCAACCCCAATTGGCAGGATGTTATGAAAAGCACTGACTGACATAGAAAAAATTGGCGGCGGAGATTGAGATCCCCGCCGCCAGTATTTGATTCATGCGTAAATAGCCGCCGAAGAATTGAAAAAAACGCAAAAGTGGCTCCGCCGACTTCTCAAAAGTCAACGGAGCCGCTTTCCGTGCAGATGCAAATAAATGAAAATTACTTATTCCCACTCGCTGGCCGCAGTTTTCGCGTATTTACATGCTGTGCTTTTCACACCGCGATAAGCACCATATGTTGTGCCAATTTCGGTTTGTTTTGTCAAGTGCGAGATAGATAGCTACGATTTTGCTACGCAAGGAAGTCGCAAGTTTCCAGCCTTTACCACCTGCCGCCATCTTGCAACTGTGCTAAAATAAAAGCGGCCACCCCTGTCAAATGGCCACGAAGAAAGGTTATTGGTAGCAGCCCCCTCTTGGGGGCTTGCTATCATTTTTATTTTGCTGTTTTTTGTCGACAACCCTGATTATTGGTGATTTCTGTCGTAAAATCTCCCTATAACAACAGAAGGGAGATTAAATCATGGAACATACGAAAGTCATCCAAGACACGCTGCGGGAATTCGGCATCGGCAAAAATTACATCTCACAGAAACGAACTGTTGTTGCTATCCAGTTGGCACTGGAAGACGAAGACCGGTTACTTCGTGTGAAAAAGGGCGTCTACATACCAGCGGCAAAGCTGTGCAACTGTACATGGAACGCCGTAGAACGGAATATCCGTACGGTAGTTGAGAAGGCTTGGAAGGTGAATCGGGATGGGCTGATCAAAATGGCAGGGTATCCAATGAGTGGACCGCCTACTGCATCGGAATTTATTGAGATTATGGCCTATCACATACAGAAAACATTGACAGTCGGATCTCACGGCAAATAGAAAAAAGCCCCCTCCCGGCAGCCGAAACTGTGGGAGGGGGATAATTTTATGCCCAAATTACTTATTTGCCCATTGGTGGTACCGGTATAGGAGCGTCACCATCTCCTGCCGGGTCATCGGCTTAGTCCACGCATAGTCACCATTGCCGATGCCCTGGATCAGGCCCGTCTCCTTTGCCCAGGTTGTCGCGGCATCCGCATAGGCATTATGCTTGTCGCCGCTCCCAGTGCCGCTCATCAGGCCGCTTACCGCTGCGTCAGCCTCATCCTTTGCGATTTGCTGTACCTGCTCTGCCGTCACGGCGGATGCGGTGGGCGCTGCAGGCTGCGCCTTTTTGGCCAGGCCCGCCCGGGCGGCGATGCAGGCCGCCACAGCGTAGCCCACAGCCTTTGCGTAATCCTCCCGCAGGATGGTCGGCACGTCGTCAGGTGCATCCATAAATCCGTGCTCGATCAGCACGGCAGGCATGGCCGTATTGCGGAGCACGTAAAAATCCGCCGTAGTTTTGGGGCTGGCACGGTTGCCAGCCAGGCCTCCGGCGGCCACAATGGCAGCATATAAGGCATCCCGCCAACCGGCGGCAGCGGTACCCTCGCCCAACGAAAAGGCCACCACACCGCCGCCGCGGCCACCATTGATACCGGCATTGTGATGGGCGCTGTAGTAGAGATCAGCACCGGTAGCATTTGCTCGTTGGCAGCGCACCGACATGCCCACATCATCCGCGCCAGTGATATCATCCACCCGCAGAGTCTCAAAATCCTGATACTGTTTCGCCGCCTCAGCGATGTACCGGCACACCCGGTCATTGAGCCACCACTCCTGGTGCTGGCTGGGATCCAGATTTGCAGGCATACGGCGGCCCTCCGTGGGCAGCCCATGGCCTGCATCCAGGGCCAGCAAAAATTTTGTAGCCATAGCTTATTCCTCCTTTTCCGCCTTCTTAGTCAGTACGTCAATGGCTTTGGTAATCACGCCAGGCATAGGCACGCCCATAAGGCCGGCATTTTCTACGATGCTGATCAACTCGTTGGCAATAAAGCCGATGATCACCGCATCCCGGATGTAGCTGGTACCGATCGCAAGATCCAGCCGGTAGGCAATCAGCACAATCAGCAAGATCATGCCCTTGCGGCATAGGCCCTTCCATCCGGCGCGGCTTTCCAGCGTCCCAGAATCCGTCTTTCGGCTGGTGTGGAATACGCCTGCCACAATCAGGCCAGAAAGGTAGTCGATGCACATGAAGATAATCAGGGTAGTCATGGCGGCGTCCCAGCCGCCGAAGATAGATGCGATAGCGCCGCCAACGGTACCAATCACGGTACAGGTCAAGGTTTTTACATCCATGTTGTAGTCCTCTTATGGTATGTTTCTTGCCAAAATGTGTGTTATTTGCCGCCCCCGGCAGCCAGCAGAGCCGGATACATGACGGGGCTCATATGGCAGCCTCCGCCAGCTCCCACGCCTCCGGCAGCTCCGCCGGAGACCAGACAGTATTGTCCTGTTTGCAGAGGTACAAGCCGCCGTTCGTCCAACGCATATACTCGTCCGCCTGATAGGCATCGTGCGCACCGGTGGGCGCAACATAAGGCAGTGCCCACTTGGCCGACGTGGCGTGATACGGGGCCCACAAACTGTGGGCCACACCCGGTGCCCAGGTATCCCCCTGGTCGGTCCCATCGTGCGCCTGGCAGCAGCGCCAAGGCTGGCCGCCGTGCACACGTACATCGCCCACCGTGTAATTGTCAGGCTCCCAGGGCAGCAGTAACGCCATATCGGCAATCACATCATCTGCCGAGGCGGTGGGGGCTGCTATGCGGGCATCTTTGGCCGCGCGCCGGGCGATAGCCTCAAGGGCTTTGTAGATATCAGGCATTTTGCAGTCCTCCTTCAAGGGCCGCCAGCAGGGCGGCTATTTTTTCGGCGTCGGTGGGCTCCGGCGGGGGTACGGCGGCTGCTATCGCCTCCAATTCGGCGATTTTATCTGGAGTAGCTTTCCGGTATTCACCGTTGTCAAAAATCTTCATAATTATTTACCCCTTATCAAAATCTCCGTTCCTTCTACAGATTCATTCCTGAAGCCTGCAGATATGGTTATTCTGCTTATCTGCCCGCCGCTATCGACACACGTATACGCAAATGCATCAATATCTTTCAGGGCATCCAGCTCCACCTGCCCATAATAATGGGAGGTATTCATGCTATATGGCAATGACATAAGTGCATCGCTGACATGCACAGAGGATGATGTGCACTCACCAGTGAGAAAATTCATTTTCTCTCTTGAAAATACAAACCCATCCGGATGCGCCCGTCCAAAGCTACAGCCATTACGTACTAACGTTGACCCATCTGGCATTATCAGCGCAACGACTACGCCGATCGATGTAAGCCTGGTTGGTGAAAGATCTGGATTGCCGGGGATATAGGCCTGGGTATACAGCTCCCTGAGCGCAATTGGATTACCGTCGGCACCATGCGATATGCTAATTGCAGACACCGGCCTCAGGAGCTTGCCGCGATAGATTAGCCGGAGGCTCTTTCCAGCGGTGCCCGAGGTCTCCTCCAGCCGGGCCATCATCTGCTCCCACAGGGCAGGGGTATACTCCTGGGGTGGGGTACCCTCGATTCGCCCGTTTGCCGCAATCACCAGCGGCTGTTGCATGATGGCGGTAGGCCGGCGCTTGCCTGGCGCATGGCCTACTGCAGATATCCGCAGGCATCCTGGGCGGTCCAGCACTTCCCAGGGCACTGTAAGCACGCCGTTACTGGGCACCAAGGCAGACTTTTGTACCTTGTCGGCAGCAAATACCAGTGTGACGGTGTAGCCTGCCCAGCTATCATCAAGCGTCACAGTACAAGTTACCTCACCCACAGATCGGGATACCAATGGCTTGTCCGGCATGGCGGTCAGGGCTTGACCTTGGATATTGATTGCAATATTCGGCATCTGCTTACCTCCCTTCCAGCCTTTTCTTGATTTCCTGCATGATTTTCCGCTCAATCCGTACTTTCTGGGTATCTTTTGTGCGTTTTATAGCCCGTCGCATTACAAATTTGCCCCGCACATATCCGCCCTTCGGGCCAACGTACATGCCACCTTTGGGATCGTTGCGGCTGTAGACAAAAGTTTTGCCCTCCCAGTGGCCCGGCACAAAGTGGCTCCGGAATCCATACTCCAGGTGGCTGGCATAGTCCAGCGGATTGTAAAATCGGACGATGTAGCGGTGCCCGCTGCGCTTTGCAGCCTTGTCGCTCTGCCAGTTCCGGCGGTATGCGCCGGTGCTGACAACGTGATCATTCTTGCAGATCAATCTGGCCTGCTTTACTGCGTAGTCGCCTTCGCCAGCAGCAATTTTGCTCATAATTGCCGGTATACCGGCTTTCAGCGCCTCCAGCTGCTGGATGTATTGCGTTAGGCCATCTTTTCGCACACCCATTATGCCAGCCCCTCCTCCACTGCGGCCATTAAAGCAGTAGATGCTCCGTCCAGCATCCACCAACCGCTGTATCGTGCAAGCCACACAAATATATGCAGGCCTTTGGTCAGCGGGCCGGCACTGCCTGTAGTTGCATCGGATCCAATGATCGGCCCCTGGACGCCGTTAACCTTTAGTTTCGGTGCCACATGCGTATTGGCGTTCGCAAAGCAGATGATCACAACGGTCCCATTGACGATTTCCTGATTGATATAGCCTTGTTCGACCTTGATTTCCGCATTTGCAGCCGTGCCACAGTAGCCATCTGCGATTACCCCGCTAACTGGCGATGCTGGTGTTTCCAGGGTGTATTCCCCACCCCTAACCACAGGCACTTTGCCATTATCATCCTCGCCTGGGGCCGGCAGTCCTAGCCCATCTGCCCCCGGTGCTCCGTCCTGGCCATCCCGTCCAGCCTTATCCAGCAACACCCACACTGTCGTGGCGCTGCCAGTTGCATCGAGGTAAGCCAACAGGTGCAACTGGTGCAGCCCGGCAGTCAGCACCGCCGCCTCAATGGGCTGCAAATTCGGTCCCACAACGGATGCAGTGATACCCCCGGCTGATAGGGTAGGATTTGCAGCAGTGTTGGCATATGCAAAATTGGCGTATAGGGTAGCGCCAGGCCCAATGCCTGTTGTGCCGCTTTGCACTACCTTTGCCTGCACGTTGGCGGCTGTGCTGCAGCTACCCCCAAAAGTGATAAAGTCGCTGGTGCCGCCATCCATCACGTCAAAGCTTTTGGGCCCATCGGCGTCCGTGATGGTCAGCCGGTGGCCGCCAGGGATTGTCGTAATTGTCACAGTTGGGGATACGCCATCATTGCCGTCCTGGATGCCCAACGCCTGCAAAAAATCAGGGATCGACACACGCCGGAATGTATCCCCTTGCCGGATGTAGATGCTGTCATTGCCAGACAAGTTTGAAACGGCAGGGACATCCGTAATCCTCTGATAGTCCATGGCTAAAACACCCCCACATAGTAGTAAGTCTGCATATTGATGTCCAGCTGATTGGCCGGGTGGGATTCGGTCGAGTTGTAATACCAAGACGCGGTATTACCGGACGCAGTCGCTGTCAAATTGCAAGTGACGCCGTTAACCACCGAAAAACCATCCCCACCGGAGCCAGTAAAGAGTAACAGCCCCCAGGCGCCCGTGCCCCGCTGCTTGATATAGATCATTTTGGGTGCCCCGCCCTGGAATGTGATGGTGTTTTTGGCGTTACTGCCGGTTTTTCCGCCGCCAACGTAAGTTCCTGCCTCGGATGTTGGCGGGATGGTTGGGTGCACAATTTTCTTCCAAAAGGGTGCCCCAGTTTGGTTCTGGCACAGGTACATCTCGTCCTGGGATGGAGCTGCCATTTGGCCAATGTTGGTCTCCGATGTTGGGTACATCAGCCGGTTAACCGTCCAGCCGCTTTTTCCCGTGCCACCGCGCGTCACACCCAGGATGCCGCTGTTGATGTCTGCAGCGCCGTGGGTATGGGATCCGGCTGCCTTGTTGTTCCATTTGCTGCGCTCCGATGCGGTAATATGGGCCGTACTGTCCTTTAGGTGGTCAATCAGATTCAGCACTGCCCGTGCTATCTTACCCATGGCCGTTCCCAGTTTCTCCCCGGAAACCAACGCCGCCAGGCTGCCGGGGATGGCGTAGGTGGGAGTTTGATCATCGGTCCCTACGTTGGGCACATTGCCCAGCCCAACTTGTTCGGCGGTTACCCCATGGGGATTTTGTTTGTTGTCGATGTGAGCTTTCAGCTCGGCGGCACTGGCATAGGCTAGGGATTCGCTGATTTCGGCGGTCACATTCTGGGCCTCGCCCACGAAGATCATGACGCTGTACTCCAACTCCAATATGCGATTATCCTTGCTCGGCACATAGTCCGCCGTACCCTCCGGCTCGTTGCCAAGGGCATATAGGATTTCGCTCCCGGCGTTGTCCGGATCCTCTGCCCAGATGCCGGCCTCCGTGATCCGGAAGCCAGCCGTAATCTCATTATTGGAAAAAGAGCTGGTCAGCGTGATGTACTGGCTCCCGGTCACCATCTTCGTCAGCGGCAATGTGACCAGCGGATTGGATAGGGCCGTGGCGCTTTTGGCGTTTTGGGCCGCGCCGTTGCCCAGCTGGATCCGGGTAAATTTTAAGGCCTCCCCATCCAGCGCCCGCAGCAGTAGTACATGCCCTTTGCTTGTCAAATTTGGCGTCATAGTGTTTCCTCCACATACAAGATTTTGCCGCGCTCATCCGTAAGTATTGCGCCGGATTCGTCCGTAAAGGCTGTCATCCCGTCGCCTCCATCTGCAAATACAGTCATGGACTGCTTGACGGATAGCCGGACGGCGGACCCGACAAACAGCTTAGATGCTGCTTGGGTAAGCAGGATTGTGGGCGCAATCACCAGGTTGGCCGGGATGCGCCGCCGCAGATCGTCCAAAATCCACGGGTAATCAACCGACACAGGCAAGCTCAGCCTGAGTGTATACCCGCTGATAGTCGGCAAGGGATTGTCATTTCCACAGATGGATGCAAGCCACTTTGCCAACCAGCGGTAGGTATACGGCAGTTCCGTGTCCCACGCGGCACAGATTCGCACCCGGCGTTCCTCTATGGGGTTGCTCTCGGCCGCAGAAATCCCTAAAATAGTCTCCCACCGTCTGCACCCATATTCGGATAAGGTTTCGAAGAAAAAGTCGTCTGGTGCAGCTTGCACAGCCTGTAGCGCCCGGTCAAATTCGGGCTGCTCTGCATCCGCTATCTGGCCGAACTCCAAAAGTCCTTGCAGATATCGCGGCCAGTATTCCCTAAGTTCCATTCGTGATCACCCCCAGGACAGGGATTTTGTTGGATTCCAGGGATAAATTCGTAGCGCTTCCGTTGATTTTGGTGTTTGTGATGTCAATCACCCCGGGGACGCCCAGGATCCTAGTTTCAATCTGACTGACGCGGATAACCAGCGTGTCGGTATCGGCCCAGGCGCGGGACAATTCGGCAAAATAACTTTGAACTGCCGTTTTCACCGCTGCCTGAACCCCAGACCATGTGCCGCCAGAGCCAAAGGCCAGGCTGAAGGAAACGTTGATCGTGCTGCTGGCCACACCCTCTACCGTGACGGTGTGGCCAATGGGGGCAAGCCCCAAACCGGACCCTTGCGTTCCAGCGGGATCAATCGCCTCCTGGACACGTTGGACCAGATCCGCCGAAGGTGCGCCCCATTCGCTGCTGATGATAAGTACTTTCACGGTCCCGCCGCCGTTCCAGGCAGGAATTACCTTTGCAGCTCCTACGCCCGGAAGCAGCTCCACCTTATTTTTGTAGTCGGCGATATTCCCGCCAAAAGCCTGGAATTCCAGGGATTCAAAATAGCGGGCCCGGAGGGCATCATCGCTTTCTTCATTTTCTCCGGGGATCAGGATATCTTCCAGCCGGGCAGCCGCCAAATCAGGCACGTAGTCAATCGGATACAAGGTTCCGATGTACTCGTTTCCAACCGCCCCGGCAGTCTCTGCGGTCAGCTGATATTGCCCAGGCGCAATTTCGGCGGTGACGGCAAAGTTGATATCCCCGCCGGAAAACCTGGTCCCCAGCGCCACATTGCAGCCCGTCCCATTTGCCGTTTCGAAATATCCCTTCCGGACAGCGTAGGTTGCGGCTGCTCGCAGTACACCCCGTTCCCGACACTTCTTTGTCAGGTCTTCACCGGTGGCCGTGTCCGGGAATGCCCGGTCCATCAAGTAGGCCAGCTCGATGTACATGATGGCCAGCTCGGCAGCCGCCGGCGCAATAGCGTCGTAGATGATGGATCCTTCCCGCTTGTCCACAGAGGTTGCCACACGACCCAAGCAGCGTTCCATGATGGCCTCGAAGCTCATTTCCTCATACATTTCTCGTCACCGTCCTTTCTACCGGGATTTCCCCGAAAATTGTTTCTGCTGTGAATTGGATGGATATGGTACGCTTGTCTGGCCGACTGACACTGAAATCCGTGATTCCAGTAATCCGGCTGTCTGCCAGCAATGCCTCCTGCACAATGCGCCTTGCTTCGCTGGCCAGCGTCTGTGCGCTCCGACCGAAGGTTCCGTTCAGCTCTATCCCATAATCCCAGGAGTAGATCAGATAGGCAAACCGTTCTGTCAACAGGATTTTCAGGATCGCTTGGCGCATTGCCTCTGTCCCATCCACGTAGCCAGTGACACGGCCCGTCTCCAGGTCCATTTTATAGGTCCTGGTTGTCTGGCTGGCGGCAGGTGTGATATCCACGGTAAGGCTAAGCGTCCCGGCGCTCTGCCCAGGAATCAACGCCATAAATATCACACCCTTCCCAAAATCAAAAACGACTGGCCGCCATGATTCCGCAGCAACGCCAGCTTGTCGCCGACGGCCAGCGGATCTCCGTCCTTTTCCTTAAGCGTCACAAGGGCGCTGGCGGACAGATCAAATCTGTTGTCCACCCGGACGACAAGAGGGGAAGCGGCCGTTACCTGGCCAAACAAAAAGGCTGCCGGAACTGTCGCGTTTTGCGACTGCTCCGCAATCTTCTTCATCGTGTCTAAAATGGACATATCACACCACCTTCAGCTTCAGTGTCATGGTTTCTTTGAGCAGATCGGCGCTGTGCTCCTCCACAATGTAGCAGGCGTTCACGCCGGCTCTCTCAATGCCAATATATAACGCACGGCCAGCCCGGACGGATAAATCCAGCAGAGCCTTAACCTCGAAAGACCTCTTGGGGCGGTTGTACAGCTCCAGCATTTGGCCGCCACGCTCCTTGATCTGTGCCTCATTCATGCCCTCCTGCACAGTCTCATAGTCCTGCAGCACGCCCCAGAAGGTCATGTTGTTGGAATCCTGGAAGATGTAAACATCCCGCTTCCCGGTCGTTTTATTGTCCCGAACCAGCTTGATCTTGTTATAGGTCTCGGAATCAATCTCGGATTCGTAGGTGTAGCCGGTGGCTATGCTCCGGTCACCGACGAACAGGTCCAGCTTGGATTTTGCCACGTCGGTAATCCGCAGGGACCCAAAGTCATCCCACAGGACATACATCTTGCCGGTATGGACCAGGGTATGGTCCAGGGCCGTCAGAGCAATGTCAAACAAGGTCTGTCCGTCTTCCACCATAGACGGGATGACGTAACCGGTATTTTCCATAGCGCCGCAGACCAGGTCAAAATCTGCTGCAATCTGCGTTAAGATCTCATCCGCCCGCTTGTTGGCAAATACATAGGTCTCCTTGTTCTTCTTCAGGTACCAGGTTTGATCGTAGGCGGTCACGGTGACCTGGTCCTTTTCGTTTTGACTGACCTTGACCACATAGCCGTAAAACAGGCCGTTTTTGTCATCCTTCAGGGCCAGGATTCCGCCATGGGTCCACGCAACATCGCTGTTGGCAAAGGTGGTAAGCTCCAGAGAGGCCGGTGTTCCTATCCTCTTCGTGGCCCATTTGGCGCCGGTGCACAGGGACGTGATATCAAATGCATCGCCGGTGCGGTTATTTTGGTATAAAATTGATATACTCATGGAATCGTAAACACCTGCCCTGGGTAGATCAGATTGGGATTGCCCCCGATGATTGCCTTGTTTGCGTCGTAGATTTTGGGCCAGTCTCCGCCCTTCCCATAAAATCGTTTTGCGATGTTCCACAGGCAGTCTCCACTGACTACGGTATACGTTTTGGGTGCTCCCCCCGGCTGCCCTGTGCGGCTTTGCTCTTTCGCAACCGGCTTCTTCTCCTGCAGCACAATCCGGCGGGGGGAATAGTCCTTCCACTCAGACAGTTTGACGGAGTAGTACAGATCTCCCAGCTCCCCGGACCGCTCTTCGTAGTCAAAAGATTCGATGCCCATCCGGACGTTGATGTCCAGGTCTGTGCCGGTAATCAGTAGTCGCACCGGCTGCAGCGCATCCCGTGCCGCCTGGATAGCCCGGACAAGCTCCAGCGGGGGCGTTATGGTCCTAGGGGCATATGGGGCGCTGTGAGCCGGGAAAAAGCTGTCCCAGGATACGGTCCGCAGCCTCTTCTGCCGCAGGATCAGGATCTCCCCCAGACCCAGGACGGTATCGGTTTCGTTGTCCCCTGAGGACGCCACTTTCAACTTTGACGGCAGGACCGGGATGATAATTTCCTTTCCTGCCGCAATCAAAGTCATCGCATAGCTCATCATGCATACACCCCTTCCGCAGCTGCTACGAACTCGTCCTCCAGCTCCCGCTCCATCCGCCGGGCAAGTTCTTCGTAGTCCACCCGCTCACTCACCTGGGCGTCAATGGCCACCGTAGGCGTCAGGGTCACAAAGTTCTGGACATAGCGCATTTCGGCCACGTCTCGCAAGAACTTCAGGTCCTCTTCGGCGATGTTGACGTCCTCTTCGATTTCTCCAACGGACCCCACATGGCCCACGTTATCAACATCCCCGCCAAAGCCTTCGCCTCCCAAGTAAGATTGCCAATCCTTTTCGCTCTCGGCTCCTGCCGCAGCTGCCTCCGCTTTCGCGGTAGCAATTTCCGCTTCTCTCTGGGCCGTTTCTGCGCGCGCCTGGGCCTTCATAGAATCCAGGGCGGCGTCGCGGTCTGCGATCTGCTGGTTGATCTGGTCCTGGTAGGCGGCCAGGTCGGCCGCTCTTGCCTGTTTGGCAGCTTCGTTTTCAAGCTGGGCCGTAGTCCCGAAAGTCACCTGGTCGATCAGGCCGATGTTGACGCCGGGGATTTGGTTCAGGGTGTTGATAAAGTCGTTTATAATGTCAATCGCACCGTTGACCATGTTTTGCAGGATCATCAGTACGCCGGCCTTCATGTCACCCAGGAAGTTCTGAATGTTCGTGCTGACCGTTGCGAAGGTAAGCTGCAACCGGTTGAATAGGTTCATCACCCAGTAGACGCCGGTCATAAAGCCGATCTTCACCCAGGACCAGGCCGTCAGGATCGCGTTGCAGGCGATCAGCCACGCGACTTTCAGTCCACCGACAGACTGGATCCACTTATAGATAATGGCTATTAAAGCCCCAATGGCCAGGGCAATCCAAAATATTGGATCATGCATCAATGTTGTGAAAAGCGCCTTAGCCGCTCCGTCTGCAATCCATGTAGCAACTGCGTAAAACAGCACTGCGGCCGCCAATCCCCAGAACACCGGTTCTATGTTGGACCAGTTGTCGTAAATCCATTGGGCCGCCTCCCCAATTGTAGTTATGATTGGCGCAAACGTCTCCAACGCTATATTTTTTGCCAGTTCCCAAACTTGTGCAAACGCCATCGGCATACTCTCGAACTTTGCATTGATTTCGTCTGCCGATGCCAGCATAGCATTTTTAACAACAGTCGATGTAATCTTTCCTTCAGATGCCATCTCACGAATTTTGCCAATGGACACGTTTAAATAGTCTGCAATTGTTTGGACGATCGTTGGCGCCTGCTCGAAGATGCTGTTCAGCTCCTCGCCCCGGAGGACTCCCGAACCCATGGCCTGCGTCAACTGCAGCATAGCCGCATCAATCTGGCTTGCCTCTGCTCCAGATATGGTAAATTGCTTGTTGATAAGCTCGGCGAAGTCTATCAGCTCCTCATTGCTGGAAAAGGCATCCTTGGCCATAATGCCCATTTTTGCAACAGCGTCAGCAGTGGACAAGTAGGAGGCTCGGGAGCGGTTGGCAGACTTCATGATCATATCCTGTAGCTCTTCCGTTGTCTGCAAGCCGTCGTTTATCAAATCTAGGCGCGCACGGGTAGCCACTAGACTATCGGACAGGTCTAAAATCTGGTCTCCGTACTTTTTGGCATAACGCACAACCGCAAGGTCTTGAATTGTATCGGCTAGTGTCTGAAACTCAGACTTTGTCTTCCTCACCTTATTGGCAGCATCTTCCTGTCGCTGATTCATGCAGTCAAGGGCGTCGGCTACACGATTGGCGGCGTCAACAATTTCGTCATAATTTCGGCCATCTCCCACCGATTCGGTCAAAGCATCGGTTTCGTCCAAGGTTCGATTCAGTCGTTCCGAAGCGTTGATCATGGCGTTGATCTTGGATGTCATCCGGTCCTGGATTGCAAATTGTGTAGATACGTCCGCCATACTGTCACCTGCCCTTCTTGCCCCTTGGCCGCTTTGCCTTTTTCGCTTCCTCTTTCTCCTTCTCTATTTGAAGGTCGATGGAGGCATATACAAAGGCCCTCTCCCGCTTGGGGAGGGCCAAAAGCACGCCCGGTAAAATCTTCAACCGCTGGAGGGCGTAATGTGCGTAGACCGACTCCCCGTCGGCCTGCGCATCATCTCCGCCCCCCGTGATTAGTTTTTTGCCTCTTCCCTCAGATCGTTGATGTCGTCAGAAAAGCCGTTGATCTCCTGGATGGCCAGGAGCAGGTCCGTGTACTGGCCGGGGTTCAGGACGCGGTTGATCAGGTCTTCCGCGCCACGAACTCCGTATTTCTCCTGCAGGGCGGCATCCTTGAAGTTAGGTTCCACGCAGCAGGCGGCCACCAGGCGGCTGTTATACAGGTCGGTGTCGGTCTCCGTCTGCTTCTGGCGGGTCCGCTTGTCAAAATTGGCTTTCTGGCAGCTCCGCCGGATAGCCTTGTTCTCTCCCTCGGTGATCGACTGGATCACAAACGGGAACGGGAAAGGCGCAATCTGGACCTCGGTCTTCTCGGTGCGAATGTCGGATTCCATCAGAAAATCTTGCAGTTTACCCATGTCAAAGTTCCTCCATTGTTAGATTTTGTTGAATGCTTCCAGGATGTCAAAATCCTCAAAGGTGAAATCGGCGTCCTCGTCCAAGGGGTCGTCGCTGTCGCCGTCCAGCTTGGCCAGGACAACGGAATCCAGGTTGCAGCCCATCAGGAGGACCGACTGCTTCCCGGCGGCAGAAGCGGGATCATCGTTTTCGACCACCAGGTCAAAGTAGACGTCCGCACCGGTGTCCTTCCACTCCTTCAGCATCTGCCGGAATAGCGGTGTCAGGTAGTACAGGGTCATAGATCCAGTCCCGTTTGCCCCGGTGGTCTTGTGGCCGGTCATGCGCTTTCCGATGGCCTTGACTTCCGACTTGGATTTCTCCACCGAGGCCTCGACGGATTTGGCGAAGAACAGTTCTTCGTTGTTGCCATTGATTTTGGCGTAAGCTCGCCCCTCCCGGCCAGAAATGGTATCCGGCGCGTTCAAAGTCTTCATCTCGGTTCACTCCTTCCCTTAGTTGACCGTCACGGTCATATACAGCTTTTCCATGCTGTCGTTGGGCTGCAAGGCGCAGGCCACGGACACATCTCGCTTTCCGGCTCCCTGCTGCACGGTGATGTCTTCGGATTTGAAATTGCTGATTGCGTCCAGTATCTGGTACTGCATACCCAGAGACACCAAGTCAGCCTTGAACAACTGTCGGCCGGTATCGCTGTTGGTCATCAGGCCAATGTAGGACGCGCCGAAGATCCTGGCTACATCGTTGGCCCAGCCGTCCATCACCCTGACCACCCGGTTAGACGCCCAGTCTTCGGATACACCAGGCCCGAAGGTGGTCAGACTGTTGGCGTCCATCAAGACCCGCGCCGTGCCGTAATCGCCATAAAAGACAAACTCTCCGGCTTGCACTGCAGCCTCAAGCTGGGACCGGGTGTATTTGATATCCACATCCACAGCACCGTCATAGGCGGTATTGGTCAAGCTCTCGTTGATTTCTGCGCCGGCCGTTGCGCCGGTTACCCAGGCCACAGCCTTGTCTCCGGTGACGGTAGTCCCGTCAGCCAGCACCACGCCGTTCTTCACGTTGATCAGGCCCATGTAGTCCCCATTTTGCTGGTACAGGACTCCGGAAACCTTTTTTCCTTCATCATCCCGCAGCCGCTTCACGTAGGCCGCATACAGGGCCTTGACAGTATCATCTGTTCCGGGATAGCCAATCGCCTGGAAGATCTCCACTTCGAAGGCTTCCAGCGCCGCCACGTGGGCAGCGCCATTGACCGTTCCATTTGTGCCACCGGTCAGCGCTGCTTCAACCGCCACGGACAGGGCAGCAGCCGTCCCGAAGGAAACATAGTCGTTTGCCTTCAGCCCTGCAGTTCCGGCAGATTTGGCAACCGTCTGCGTGTCCACGGCTGCGCCATCCAGGTACGTCACAACGTCCACATTGGCGGTATCGTCTGCATTGGCCAGGATGGCAACGCTTAGGGCATTGCCCCGGGTCCCACCCCAGGTCGCCGTGACAGTCATACCGCCCACAGATGCGGTTGCTTTCTGCCCGCCAGAGTTGACCCGGTAGACCAGCAGCGTCTTTGCTCGCTTCATGGCCTCTCTGATCAAAAGCAGCTCTGTGGCCATGGGATCATGCCCCAGGACTTTCATGGCCACTTGGTTAAATTCTGCGGCTTCCAGGGCAAACACCCGGTTCTCGGGGCCCCAGTCCAGCTCCAGGGGCAACGCCGCGACGCCCCGCGCCCCCACCTTGGGCACGCTTCCCAGCGCAACGAAGTTGATGTATGCGCCGGGGAGGATTTTGTTTTGTGTGGTAAAGGTTCCACCACCAGTAGGCATAGCTTATACCCTCCTGTTCAAAAATTCCCGGACCAGGCCGCCAGCCTGATCCTTTGTGTATGATGCACCGTTCTCCAATACAGCCGCCACAACGTCCTGGGGGAGCCCCAGTGTTTTACTGCCCATCAGCTGCTCTTTTGTGAAGGTCGGCGCAGCGCTCTCACTCGCTTGCTTTTCGTAACTCATGTGTAAACCTCACTTTGCTCCAAATTTTCCATGGTCGGCCCCTCTTCGGGCGCCAGAACAGCGTGGAAGCCGACGTCAAATAGGAATTGATAGACGCAGGCGTTGTCATCTGGCTGGGCTTTTTGCCCCGTCAGGTGGACTACCCGTGTCTTTTCGTCATCTTCCCGCACCGTCAAGGTATCAAAATTGTCGTACATCGCTTCGGCCCAAGATTGGAAGGCCATGGTGTCCTTGGATTGTAAAAAATAAAGGACCTCGAACTGTATCGTCCGTGTCCTCCTCCGGTCCAGGTGCTTGCCTTGGCCGGATTCTATGATGCCAACGAAGAATTGCTCATCAGCATTCTGTGGAATTTCGCCGGTGTATACCAGTCGGTCCGGCCAAATCCCCGTAAGCTTCCGGGCGATGGCCGAAAGGAAATTGGCCAGTGTCACGCCAGATCACCATCCTTTACCCGGACTTCCTGGTGTGTGGCATATACCGCCGGGCAGCCAACCACCGCGAAATGCAGGATGTGACGACTATCCGGATTATCCCGGCCAAATCGTTGCAGGGATACTCTGTCCCCAGGCAGCACCTGCAGCTCCGGGGCAGCAAAGATCACGGCATCATAATCCACGTTGTTCTGCGCCTTGGTCTGGCCGCTGCTTTCCCCGCCGGTGCGGGATAGCCCGCAGACTATGCCTTGGTATACCTCAGCAAGGACTGCCTGCGTGAGGCCGTCTACGCCGGTCTGGGGGACTGTCCGGTAGATTGTAGCGGTGTCCTCGTAGGTCATTTCAATTGCCATGCGCTCTGCGCTAGGATTCTCAAACATACCGCTACCACCTCAGCTTTCGGTAACTGTTCAACGTGGTCCGCCACCCAAAAAAGTCTTCCGCCTGGCTGCCCAGGTTAAATGTCTGCGCTGACCCGGAGGCGCAGGAAGGGGTGGCAAAGCTTGTCTGCACATCCCCCCGCCTTACAGAAAATACTGGCCCAGTGGCGGCCTGCGCGTTGCCTAGGCCGGCCGATTTGTAATAGCTGACACACATGACAATCAAAACCCGTTCCAGCTTGGTCGGCAGGGCATCCTGATTGATATACGACAGGACCATATCTTCCACTGTCTCCACAACAAACTGGATGATATGGTCCTTGCTGTCTCCTGTGATGCCCAGGAGTGCTTTGATTTTTAACGTGCGATCATCCTGGCCCATCAGGATTTGCAGAATGGCGGTACGGTCCAAATCCGTCAGGCCGGATAACGTAGATAGTGCCTGATCAATCATGTCCATCCCGCCTTTACGCAGTCACGGTTTCGGACAAGTGGAAGATCAGGTCGGGGGTCAGCGCCTTCGTCGGACAGTTCCACCTTGGTAGACCTGGACTGGATCAGGCTAATTGCTTTTGTTCTTGCCATTGAAAATCATCCTTTCTGCATTGCTGATTAAAATACGACAGGAGCGTCAACCTTCGGCGTCGGGTCCTGCCGCTTGGTTGCATCGGCGGGCGTTGCGCCCTTGATATCCGGTCTGGCAGTTTCCTCGGGCTTGAAAAGGTAAGGCTTAGCTTCCCAGAGGGGCTCAGGAGGCCTTCCAGGTCAGATTTCAGCGTGCCGGCGGCATCCACTTCCACCTTGCCCATATCCAAGAGAGAAATGATGTCAGTTGGGTCGTGGGCCTGATCCGCCAGGGCCATGCGGAGGGCGGTGTTCTTCTGGATTTTGGCAATCTCCGCCTGGTGACTTGCCTGGAGGTTATCCAGCGTGGCCTTGGCCGCCGCGATGTCGTCTGCAATCTTTGCGGGATCGCCGGACCCGCCAATGGCCTTCAGGGCTTCAGCGGCCTTCTTCAGGGCATTTTCGGCGCTGGTCTTCCACTGTTCTCGCCGTTGTATTTGTCGGCGGGGACGTAGGATCCATCGTTTCCGACAACCAGATCCATGTCCTTTCCATCCTTGCCTTTGCCCT
The DNA here is from genome assembly GCA_900544975.1 of uncultured Eubacteriales bacterium. GTDB lineage: Bacteria > Bacillota > Clostridia > Oscillospirales > Oscillospiraceae > Faecousia. Next base: position 30,176 of record UQXI01000002.1, on the reverse strand, counting down.
TCAGGGCTGCTTCTACCTGACCAGCCAGATCGGCCCCCAGGGCTGTTTTGATGCCTTCTGCAATCATGGTTTATCCTTTCTCCGCTGCGTTTATCGTGGCTTCCACACGCTTTGCGGTCCCGCCTGTTCGCCGGGCGGGTGCGGCGAATTTGCATGAAAAAAGCGCCCCTGCCGAAGCAAGAACGCTTTGATCAACTTATGATTTCGGATCTGGGCACGTCAATGGTTTCCCAGTCCTGCGGCGATGTGCCCACGTCCACAAGGAATCGCTCTCCACCGCCAAGTACCTCTACGATGGTGCCTTCCCGCCCATCCCGGAGGCAGACGGTATCATAATGACAGCGAAAGAGATTGAAAAGCTGCTCCTCGCCAACGGCTGGTATCACAAGAATACCAAGGGTTCCCACAAGCAGTTCAAACACCCCATCAAGCCGGGAAAGGTAACGATCCCACAGCACAAAGGGACTGCAAAATCCATATTGGAACAAGCGGGGCTGAAATAATCCCCGCGCTCCAACCGCCATAGATAGGAGGTTTATGACAAAACTCGTTTACCCCGCCATCTTTCCGCCCCTACGAAGAGCACGAGGGTTACGCCGTCACCGTCCCGGATTTGCCTGGCTGTGTAACCGAGGCAAAACCCTGGCAGACGCCATTTTAATGGCAGAAGATGCTGCTTCCGGCTGGGTGCTGGACGAATTGGAAGGCGGAAATACGGCTCCAGACGCCAGCAACCTGAACACTATCCAAGCGGGTACTGGTGAATTTGTGAATTTGCTAGTCCTGGACATTGACGCATATGCCGAAAAGTACGGCAGCAAGGCCGTTCGGAAAAATCTTACCATTCCCGCATGGCTCAACACCTTCGCCGAACGGCAGCAGGTCAACTTTTCGCAGGTGTTGACCGATGCGGTGGCCACCGCCATTGCTCCGATGGTTGCATGATACCACACAAGGATACTGACAATCAATGCCATTTACTGCCAATCACTGCCACATTTTCTAGGACAACCAGCAAATGATATATGCTGCGATGCCTTCCCATGGAGGCGGAAGACAGCATGCAGGCTTTTTTCATCGTCATCCCCATAGATCATAATGGCCACATCTCCCCATGGCATCATCCTATACCCATCCCCGTCTATGTATCTCAGGCGCAAGCATTCGCGTTCCAGCGGATCCTCCACATGGTCTATTGCGGCCTCAATGGCCGCCATTTCCCGTTTTGCCGCCTCGATCTGAGGCGCAACTCTCTCTTCGTACTCCATGCGTCGGAGAATGGCCCTTTCCATTCGATCCCCATTTCCTCCGGTAGATTTTGCACCGGAGGATTCCCGCATCGCCGGAAGCTGCTCCTCGTTGCGCAATCTGGCCAGCCTGTCCAGCTGATTGTCCACCTCGAGGCGGAGGGCCCGGTAGGACGCCAGGCGTTGTTTGGTAGTCTTGTCCATTGTCATCCTCCTTTGCTTGGTTTGGGGGAGGGGCTGCTACTGCAGCCCCAGGGATACTTTTAGGCAGCGGTCCAGCTGCTGCATCTCCAGCTTAGTGAGTTGGCCCATCTTGCGGAGCAATCGCGACTTGTCCACAGTGGTGGTCTGCTCGCAAAGCACGCGGGATATTTTGCCTGTCGGCATGGCCACGTCAAATTGTGTGGGATACTGGCGCTTACGCGGAGCGTGCGTCATTGGCACCACAATAGCGGTAGGGGCGTGGGCGTTGCCTGTGTCATTTTGGGCGATGACGACAGGCCGGTCCTTTTGCTCCTCGCTGCCGGTTGCAGCTAGGTTCCAGCGGCAAAAATAGATATCGCCGCGCTTTACAATCTTCACCTCATATCACCCCTCGTGATTTTTTCAATCCATGACTAGAAGCGGACAGCCCGTGACCTTTGCATTTCCGCACCACGCGCTGCCCCGCCTGGATTTTAACCAGATTGCAGCACTCCCGGCAGGTGCGGCCGGCCCGTTTGCCGAAAAGGCTGTACATAAGTTCATTTTTGCGTAAGTTTTTCATTCGCAAATCCTTCCATCGCCAGCTGTTCATCCGCTGGCATTTTCGTGATGAAAATTTCCGTCCGGGGATTGTCCCAGTCCACAAGCACCCGGCTACCGTCATGCCCAACGACAATCCGGCTGTTATCTTCCTTCAGGATGCCGTTAGCCACTAGCAGATCATCTATCATTGCCTGCAGGTTCAGGCCGTCCACAATCCGGTTCGTGGCCATATAGGCAAGATCTTGACATTTACCTGGCAGTCTATCGGCTTAGGCGGGGCCGGACGGAGATACCATCGTGCAGTCTCTGCATATTTTCCTGCGCCTTTCCCTGCCGGATAAATTGCTCTTCAAATTTTTTGCATTTCGGACACTGTTTGCCTCTTCCAGCGATTATCTAGTGATTCTTTTTGGTCCGGGGATCCCCAGGGATTACGTACTTGATTTCTGCCATGCTCATCTCTCCAGCCTCTTAAGCACACCATTGCCTTCTGTCAGCACCGCCACGTACTGCCGCACCGCCGGGGGCAAAGCATCAAATTCCCGGTCGCTCTTCTGGCGGGCGGTATAAGCCCGCTGGAAGTTGGACGCTACCACAGATTGCACCGTGTCTGCATCCATCAGTGCCCACTCCCGCAGTTGAAACGGGCTATGGGCTACTCGCTGCACGGCGGGTGGGAGCTTAGCAAACTCCTCTTCGGAGCCGTAGGCGCTGTTGCGCAAGGCTTTGGCTACCAGATTCCAGGCCTCCATGGCTGTCAGCTCGTTGGGGCGGATAAGCCGCTGGATTTGCGCGTTGACTTCGCCAATGGCTGGCGGGTAGGAGTTGGGGCGGACCTTGATCAGCGCATATACGGCAGCGCTGACAAGCTCATAGGGCTCTGCCTCAAAGCACTTCTGCCACAGCTCCACAGCCGCCGCTTGATCCCCATTGCCGGCCTTGGAGTAAAATCCCGGGTAAGCAGCCCATAGGGTGGCCATGATTTTTGCTGTCTCAGTCGTGGTCATAGCTCGCCCTCCTCCTGCAACATCCGCAAAAACGGGTTGTTGGTCTGGGGCTGCTCCTGGCGGCTCTGGCTATCGTACTTGCCATCCAGGACTTTGGCCATGTTGGCATCGGCAATTAGCCAGTCAAAATCTGCTGTCCAGTTGCGCTTATTCGCCCCCCGCAAAAAGGCACTGGCTTCGGCCTTCGTGAACAGGGTCTGGAAGTCATCCGGCGTGTACCCCACCCGCATTCTGGCCCGGATGGCACCTTTCCGGGCATTTGACAAGACTTTACACTTCGGTAGCGATGTGCAGGTGGCATTGTACATAGCCTGGATGGCCTTATAGTCAACAGCCGGTGCCGCCGGGCCGTCAGGCCCACATGCGTCCCCTCCAGTAGCTCCGTCAGGAGATACTGGAGTCTGGTGTTCTGTAGTGTTCTGTTCTGTGGTGTTCTGTAGTGTTGTGTAGTGTAGCGGCGGATTTCCGTTTCCACTCCGATCTTCTTCCGCTGGAATTCCGCCGGAATTCTTTCGCCCTTCCGCATTCTTGCGCTGCTTTCTTGCGCGGTCTGTGGCGCGGCGTTCCGTAAGTTTTCCGCCGTACTCACTCCAGTCATGTAGCGCAAGTCCGCCCCCTTCGGTGCGGTCGATCCAGCCGTTATTGATCAGTGCCGTCATCAGTTGGTCAGCCTTTTTTTCCGGCCATCTGGTTGCTCTGGCAATGGTGCGATTGGAGATGTTATCTAATCCACCGTCCGGGGTATTATCCAGCGCCCACAGCCACAGGGATACCAGCATCCCCAACAGTAGTACCGGCTCTATGTCCAAATCATCCGCACAGGAGTACAATTTCCGGTGCTCCCTGAGACTTTGGTGCACCTCTACCCATGCCATACCCTCACATCCTTCCTGTGGAGGCGGGCCTACGCCCGCCTCCTGCTGTGCGGTTACTCCTCAGTGCCATCCTGCCCATCCGGATCTTCCTTGAAAAACTCGTCAAAATCGGCCTCGTCTGCGGCCTCAGGGGTGGCCTCGCTATCCCTCTGAGGATCTGCAGCGGCGGAGGGCTGAAGGCCGCGCTCCATCGTATCCCGAAAGCAGAACTGCGTCCATGTGGCGTACAGATTGGCGAAAAGCCGTTTTATTTTGGACAGCAATGCATCACCAATCGTGAAAGTCTCGGAAGTTCTCATGGTCAGATCTCCGTCCACGAACGCGAAAACAATGGACGCATCCGGACTGATGTAGTTGGCGGTGTCATTCTCCAGCATGGATAGTTGGGCGCCCATGCCGCCAATAGGCTTAATGGTCAGCGCAAAAGGGTAGCGGTCGCGCCGCAGGCTATAGGTCAGGTTGCTTTCTGCACATAGTTCTTTAAGCTTGTCCTGGTAGCTTGCGTGTTTGCGAAGTTCATTCATAGGAATCCTCCTTTACTGCTCGAAAAAGTTGGCGGTGGGGTCGTCTGTGGGAGTACTGAGGGGTACCACTTCACCAGTGGCAGGATCTGCTTCGATGATTGGCGCTTCTGCCTCCGAGGCGGCGTTATCTACATAATCAATGCTTCCGTCATCGCCGATCACACCCATATCGCTCTCGATGGCCTTCTGCATCTCGATAGACATGATTCCCCACTTGCTGATCAGCTGCCGCAGCATGGTTTTGGTAGCCATAGCGTCAAAATCCTTATACCAGAAGGAGGAGAGCTTCCACATTTCACTCTGTGGAATTTTCCCATCCAGCATGTCGCGGTACTTCTTGGCGCTGAATGCGGCGCTATACCGGTCGGCGTGGGCCATCATCTTCTCCCGGCTCCAGTACATGGCTTTCCGGAACCCGTTGTTGTACTCGAACATGGCGTAATAACCGGCTGTGGGCAGAGTTTCCCTCTTGGCCTCGTCTGCCACCCAGGAGACTTCGATTTCTTCATTCAAGGGGTCAAACCGTTCCAGCTCGCCCTCCTTTATTGGCAAGACGTTCAGTTTTTTGAAGTAGCCGGACCGAATGGCCAACTGGACGTATCCTTTATAGCCAACCTGGAATTGGGCCACCTTACAGCCCCGCTTTTTGTCGCCGTATGGCACCATGTAGTACTGCCCCAGTTGCGGGGACGGAGAGAGCTTCAGGGCCTCTCCCTGCAGGGCAGCAGATAGGATTGTGCCGTGATCGCACTCCGCCAGGGCGGGGTTGATGCTGACGGCGGAGATGATGGAAGTGATGAATCGCTGCCCATCCTTGCTGCCCACCATGCCATTGATCCGGTGTTTGATTGCGTCCGAAGTCAGGAACGCGCTGAAGGTCTGCTTGCTGCCCCTCTGGGGAGCGAGCGAATTGCTGACTGCCATCTTACGGCCCTCCTTAAATTCTCTCGGGTTTGATGCCCAGATTGATCATTGCTTGCTTCAGGCTCTGGAGCTGTGAGCGGGTGACACGGATCCGGAAGTTCACGGTAAAAATCTCTTCTGCCGCAGGCGGCCCCTCCGGCTCCGGGGCGCTCTGCATCACCACAGGAGGCGTTTGGCTTACTTGAGCAGCTTTCGCCGCCTCATACCTGGCCAGTTCCTCTTGCTGCCGCTGCAGTCGATCCTTTTCGGCCAGTGCCGCCGCCAGATCAAAATCTCGCAGGAAAGTGGATTTGACTGGCCCTGCCAGCTCCGGGGGCAGCTGCAGCCCATCAATAGCTGCCAGACCGGCGGTGATCCGATCGATCTTATTGCCCAGCTCCTGGCAGATGGCACCCATACCGACGCTGACATTCAGCCACTTGGGATTGTGCAGCCTTTCGTAGGGTACCAGCTCCGCCAGGCTGCCAATCATGGCACGGTACTGCTCTAAGATGGACTGACGTTTTTCCTCTTTCCTGGTGGCTTCATAGTCCTTGACTTGATCATCAATCTCCTTAACTGCAGCCTTGACCATGCCCACCAGCTCTTTCGCCTGGGCCTCGAAGGATTCGTAGGGCCGCAGGTATAGGGCCTTCATTTCTTTCCTCTTGCTATCGATGGCGTCGGCCAGCTTATTCAGCCGGGCGCGATCCTTTTTGGCCCCGCCAATCTGGTCATCGCCGTAGGCCAGGCCTTTGTAGTTGGCCAGGCCGGCTTCCAACTGCTGCTTCAGCTCTGCATAGTTCCAGCTGATTTCCGGCAGCGGCTGGGCTTGCGTGGGATTAAAAATCTGGATTTCCACCGGTTGCACCTCCTAAGCAAAAAATTCGGAAAACATATCCTGAGGCACAGCAGCCTCGGTGATATGCCGGAGCATCCCGCACCATGCGGGGATCTCCTCTTCCAGCACATTCACCCGGCAGACCTGGGCCTCCGACTCACCGTACTTGGTGGGCACATTGACGATATCGCCCACCTCCAGTGGCACGTCCGCAACATAGGTATACGCATCGCCCTCGAATTTGCCGGAACGGCGGCCCCGGTACCGGACTTGCACAAGATTCCGTTTTTCCATGATTATTCCCTCCTATATTTCCGGGAGCAGCAGAGGCGACTCCCGGCCCTTTTGGACTGTCCGCCAGAATGCAATCTCCTGCTCCAGCAGATAATCCAGATCATCTTGCACATCCTCCCGGTTGATCCGGTAGGGTCTCCGCTCCGTCCGGATTTCGCCGTCCCACACCCGCTTGAGTTGGGCATGGAGTACGGCAAAATCCCAGCCGGTGGCCAGGAGTTAGTGCAGAATTTGGATGTAGTAGTTACCTGGGATCTTGTCCCGCCATTTCTCCCGCTACATGGAGCGGAGGATTTCGGTGGTTTTGATCTCCAGGATGCCGGGGCAGCCGGTGGATAGCTCCACCAGCCGCCCGTCCAGGGTGGCAAACAGCCAGGGGCACTCTGGATTGTGGATCATGTCGAACTCTCCGCCATAGCTCACGCTGTATGTATCGGAGTAGTCCAAGGCAAACAGATTTCGAATGGGCCCCTCAGCAGCATGGCCATAGGCCACACAGGCCTTATTGCTGATATCGGCTGCCTGCCGTTGCCCAACTTTGATCCGCCATAGATCTACGTTGGACATATAGGGATTCTGGCCAACAACAGTGCTGGCCTCGCTGGCGCCGATACCCTTCAGCCGGGCCTGAAGCCATTCTGCATGAGTTTTAATCTCCGGCATTGACTCACACCCTCCCGACTGCTATAATGGAGGTGCAGTTATTTGCTTTGCCGCTCTCGGAAGTACCAGTTCCGGGGGCGGCCTTTTTTGCTACCGCCACACCATTGCGCAGCAGCCGGGTAATGGCAGTGGGATCGTTGGCATCCGCCCACGCCAGCCGCCGGCGGAAATCCGCCACAGTGGCATTCCACCGCGCCGAAAATCCATCATCCTCGGTAGTGGTGGATACCTGGATGATCTTGCAGTTGTGCGGGCCCCAAGGTTTGGATGGATCAACCCGCTTAAGCCGGCGATCATCGCCACAGCCATGGGCTATGGCCCATTGACAAAATGTATCAAAGTCGCGCCAGCTCTTGGTACACGATCCTCGTTGGATGCTAAGCCATTTGGCACGCAGGTGGCGGCCATTTTGCATCTCCTTGATTTGCATTGATATCACCTCCTCATTGCAGGCAGTAAATTATGCAAATTGCGCAAATCAGCGCAAATGTTGCTGTCCCGGTGATCTGCACCCACAGTGGCACAGCGTCTGCAGCTGGTTGACCGGGGGTCACTGGTGTGGGCTTATCCACCAGCGCAGCATTATGAATAGCGCGGCGATGATTGGCGTCTACAGCAGAAAACATCTCCGCCTCCAGGGTTTTAGGGTTAAAGGGCATAGTCTCTCACGTCTCCTATTTTGATTTATATTGCGTTTCTGTTGCCACGTTGCCACATTGTTCCAAGATGTGATATAATCGCTGAGTATATTCACGGCTTCAGATCGCGCATACCTAGCTATCAACGCAGAAAGGAGTAAAGTTCTATGACTTTTGAATTCGAGGGATCTTGCCAACATTGCGGGAGCCTTATCTATTTCATTCTTGACGCAGATCACAAGAGGGAAATCCGCTATGCTGCCAAGTGCCATACTTGCCTGAATTCTGTGTCAGAGGCCGACTGCGAACGTCTGTACCACTTGATGGACACCATTCGTACGGTCAACCAGAGAAACGGACTCGTAAAACTCACTCATATTCTAATTCACAACGATCGTTAAAAAGCCGAGCAGCTCCACAAGCAAAAAGTGGACTTCCGTCTCTGCCGCAACTCTTCTTCTATTTGCTTCAATCAACTCCTGCGCCACATCCTGTATGTGGCGCTTTTTACAGCCATTCGGCCTCTTGCAGGTTTCCTTATTTTCCATTTCCTATTTCCTCCAATTTAAATTGATGTACGGTACCGGTTATCTTCCATCCCTTTTGCAGCCCTGCCTTTACCATCCGCTCTGCATGCTCTGCGCTGGTGGCTCGGACTTTGCGGTAGCGGATGATGCCGTCGAGGGATTCGGTGTAGACTTCGAAGTTGTAGCAGCGGATCATGGGGTATCTTCCTCCAGGCAGAAGCGCTCCATCTGGTATCTCTCTGGCACGTGCCCCCGGATGGTCATGTACCCCTTGCTTTGCAGCTCTTCATTCAGCTGCCGGATGATGGCGTAGGCCTTTGTGTTTTGAACTGGGATGAGGGCTTTGACACCCTCGACGTCAAGTAGCTTCATGGTGGGTGCCTCCTTTATTGCGTTGATGTTTCTTCCGCAGCTGTCCCCCCTTATAGCCCGCCCAAAAATATGATAAAATCGGGACGAGAAAGGAGGTGCGAGCATGGAAGAAAATGATAATATCGTTTGCCCGCGCTGTGGAAATCCCGAGTGCCTCGAAAGTGACGTATTTTGCTTTAATTGTAGATCATACCTTAAAAACCACTGTACGAACGATCTCTGCGTTATGAACAATGGCGAGCAGACTGAATTGTTGGACGAAATGTGCTATTGCCCGCAATGTGGAGAGGAAACATTCTTCATGCAGCAAGGGTACATTCAGCCCAAGAAATTCAAGGAAGAATAACCAGCTTCCCACACTCGGGGCAAAAATTCCACTTCGCACTAACATCCCGACCGCACGTACGGCATTGCGTGTGGTCTTTTTCTGCGATCCTGGGGTCATTCGCCGCATTCTCGGCGCGGACCTCGCAGGTGTCTCTAGATTTTGCTGATTTATTACCCATGTCGTTCACCTTCTTTCGTGGGCTTAAGGTAAATACATTTCAATATCTGGTACCTGGTGCTTGACGAAAAACGCAAAATGTAGTACAATCGCTTCATAACGGACAGAAAGGAGGGCTTATATGGCCACAAATACAAAGCAAACCAGTAAGACCGTTGCAACTAAGGCATCTCAAATTCTAAGAGATGGACGCTATAGCCCTAAGTCTAAAAGCGTTGCCGGAAGTGCACTGTCGCAGACCAAGCCGGGAAATAAGAAATAACTATCTCTACCGGCGGAGCAATAGACTGGGCGGGGTGTTGCAGCACCCTGCTCTTTCACTTTTCTTTGATGCACTCCATAGGCACCCTGTACAGTTCGCATAAGGTTGCTAGATCGCGGACCTGGAGGGATGACTTGCCATGCTCCCAACGTGTCAGCGTACTACGGGCAATTCCTGTCTTTTCGCGGACTTGCTCCTGAGTTAGCCCTGCGTTAATCCTCGCTGCTTTTAACGTCATTTTCATATTCTCACCTTCCTTCTTTCGGCAGATTATCCATACCAAGCAGATAGTCAGTACTGCAGCCAAATAGACGAGACATTCGGACTAGCACGTCAGACGGAATCGGCCTTTTTTCACGGATATACTCCCCATACGTCTTGGCAGAGACACAGAGCCTTGCTGCAGCCTCTGCCTTGGTAAGCTGCATTCTGACACGTTCAGCTTCAACGTTAGCTTTCATGATCTCCCTCCCGTAAAAATCTAGATTCTAGAACTATGCCGCTATAATAGTCTATTTTCTAGAATTTGTCAAGGGGGAGCTGGAAAAATCCATCTAGAAAATAGAACTTTTTGATTGACGACGAGACAAAAATGATATATGATAGTGCCAAACCGTTAAAGCGCCCTGGCGGAGGAAACTTGCATGAAATTTCAGATTAAAGAAGCACGCGAACGCGCTGGATTTTCACAGCGAGAGCTCGCGGAGATTATAGGTGTTGCACCAAATACATTTCACGGATACGAAAGCGGCAAGCATGACCCGAAATCGGATCTAATCGCCAAAATAGCGCAGGCGTGTGGCACGACTGTCGATTACTTATTGGGCATATCAAATGACCCGTATGGGACACATAGTGCTACTATCCGAAACTTCGATCCGCACCCATACTCAGAAAGCGCACTGAAGATAGCCAGAGATTATGACGCATTAGACGCACAATGGCAGCACATAGTTGGGATTTTGTTCAAAGCTATTGCAACTCAAGCACATAAAACGCAACAAGTCATGATTAACGATGACAGCAAGGTTATCCACCTGCCAGAGCCAATCCAAGCTGCCTCTGCCGGTACCGGCGAGTTTGCGGATGACGATACCAACGAGCAAGTTGCAGTGTTGTACAATAAGTGGACGGCCAAGGCAGATTACATAATGCGTGTCCACGGAGATAGCATGGAGCCACAGATCCATGATGGGGACCGCGTTTTGGTGCGGGAGCAACCATCTGTGAGATTAGGGGAGACCGGTGTCTTTATCCGTGGCGGAGACCGATTCATAAAAATCTATCGCGGAGACCACTTGGAGAGCGCAAACCCCGCATACCAGGACATAGGGTTGGACGAAGATTCCAGGTGTATCGGGAAAGTAATTGGGGTCTTGAATCCTGATTGGGTTGTGGGCGAATAACTGGAAAGCGCTTTTGAAGTAAGTGCGAGCGAGGGCGGCTTTTACGTAGCAACCATTCAGTTTAACGCTGGTGGCAATAAAAAAGGAAAAGGGGATATAAAATGGAAGGAAATCAGCAGTTAAAGAAATGCAAGCACTGTCAATCTGAGATTGACAAGAAAGCAAAGGTGTGCCCTGTTTGCAAAAGGACGTTGAAAGGCCATGGGTGTTTATGGTCTATCCTATTCTTCCTCTTGGTGGCAGTTGCCGGTATCGCATCCATTTCCAAGGAGGCGCGAGAACCTAAGGAGCCTGTATCAGTAGTTTTTGACGCTCTTCAGTATGAGGTCAAGGAGGGGCAAAATATTACTGAAGATGAACTGGTCGAACAGCTCGGTGAACCGGATAATGTTGAAGAGTGGGATTACGTGACGGGCAGTGGCAGACGCTATCCGATCAGGACGCTGTACTACAATGACGAGGAGTATAGTTTTAACAACGATGGCCTGCAAAGAGTGACACTGTGGAAAGAGATTAACTACTCTAACAAGAACGAATTTTTGAAAATGTTTAATCTTTCAAAATATAAGAATACAGAGATTAACGACACAGGGTCCTACTACCGGGCGTATTACTGTGGAGTGCATGATATTTGGATAGGATATGAAGATGGAAAAATTACAATGGTAAAGATATCCTACGGGGACCTGTTTGAGCAGCCTTAATGGGCAGCGCACAGAAAGCGGCAATGCAAAGAAAAAGGGGATATAAACTGGCTGGTAAAAATCTATTCTACTACCTGAACGGACTAGGGAATTTACCAAATAGGGCAATGTTCCGCGTAGAGCTTGACGGGGACACCCTGATTCTGTCGCACGCATCCCCGCGCGCATTTCGGAAGGACAAAATAATACAGCAATATAAGATTGCGGCATCGGACATTTTGGCATTTGATATCGTGACGGAAGCAGAGCTTAAGAATCGATCTGTTGTTGGGCGTGGAGTTGCTGGCGGGCTCCTTTTCGGACCAGTGGGCGCAGTGTTAGGTGGATTGAGCGGAAGTAATAAACAAAAAATCAAAGCTACCCTCGCAATCAGTTATCTACCATCTTCTGGCGGAGACCCTCTCGCAGTTGTGTTTGATGCAGAACCGCCTTCCTGGGGTAGTCAGAACAAGCTTTCGGTTGTAAAAATAAAAAACAAGCTTGTTAAAATCCCAAAATCTGGAGCTGCTATGGCATACCTGGGCCAGACCATCAGTGCAGACGGTAGCATAATACTATGAGAAAAGCCGCCCCTGTTGGTATCCAGGGGCGGCAAAAATATAACAATTTTAAGACGGAGGTCTTAAAAGAAAGGCTTCGAACGCCGTTTCGATGCAAGGGAATATGAGCGGAAATTCCTGGAACAGAAAACTGGATCACCAGACATGTCCGTGCACTCTCTTTACACCCTGTATATGGAGGACTGCAAAACCCGCCAGAAGCCTACTACCTACGCAAATAAGGACTTCTTATTCCAAAAGCATGTGTTGCCATACCTTGGGAATCTACAGGCTTCCAACGTAGGGCCTGCCGACATCCGAAAGTGGCAAAATACGCTACTGTCAGCAAAGAAGGATGGGACGGATGACCCGTATTCACAGACCTATCTGAAGACCGTTCACAACCAAGTTTCCGCTATGTTTAACTACGGGGTAAAGTACTACAGCATAAAAAATAATCCCTGCCTGCCGGCAGGGGCGATGGGTAAGAAGTCAGCGGACACTATGCAGTTCTGGACGATTGAGGAGTTTGAACGATTTCTGGAGGCGATTTCGAACAAACCGGCTTGTGTAGTTATGTTTTCACTGCTGTTTTGGACCGGGATGCGCTCCGGAGAAATGTTGGCCCTAACCCCAGCAGATTTTGACTTTGAAGCGAACACAGTAAGCATTACCAAAAACTATGCCCGCCAGAACAAGCAAGATCTGATCCTGGAGTCCAAAACGCCAAAAAGCCGCAGGACTATTGTAATGCCGCCCACATTGTCCCATATGGTCCAAACCTATCTCAGCACCTTATACGATTCGTCCCCGGACGATCGCATATTTCCAGCCAGCACAAAGCATATCCTGCAGCACGAAATGAAGCGCGGTTGCGCCGCCTCCGGCGTCAAGCGAATCCGGATCCACGACCTCAGGCATTCCCACGCTTCCCTCTTGATTGAGCTGGGCTATTCACCCTTGTTGATTGCGGAGCGCCTGGGCCACGAAAATATAGAGACTACGCTACAGACCTATTCCCACTTGTACCCTAATAAACAGACCCAACTTGCTACGGAGCTGGAAAAAATGCAAAAGTGCTACGATTTTGCTACGCAAAAAATGACGTAGCAAAATTTTTGAACAAAAATCGCCCAAAAGCTTCTAGCTCTTGGGCGATTCTCGGAATTGTATGCACTTTTTGTAGCAAATTTTCAGATATTTCTTATTCCCACTCAATGGTTGCCGGTGGTTTGCTGGTAATGTCGTAAACGATCCGGTTGATATGGGCCACCTCGTTGACGATTCGGACGGAGACCCGGTCCAGGACTTCGTAGGGGATTCTGGTCCAGTCGGCGGTCATGAAATCGGTGGTGGTGACGGAGCGGAGGGCCAGGGTGTAATCGTAGGTGCGGCCGTCGCCCATCACGCCTACCGAGCGCATATTGGTCAAAACGGCAAAATACTGGTTCATTGTCCCCTCCAGGTGGGCCCTGGCGATTTCGTCCCGGAAGATGAAATCCGCCTCCCGCAGGATGTCCAGCTTTTCCTTGGTGATCTCTCCAATGACCCGAATGGCCAGACCCGGGCCTGGGAAGGGCTGACGCATCACCAAATACTCCGGCAAGCCCAGCTCCCGGCCCAGCTGCCGGACCTCGTCTTTAAAGAGGAGTCTGAGGGGCTCAATGATCTCCCGGAAGTCCACATAGTCCGGAAGGCCGCCCACGTTGTGGTGACTCTTGATGACCGCAGCATTGCCGGCGCCGGATTCAATGACGTCGGGGTAGATGGTGCCCTGCACCAGGTAGTCCACCTTGCCCAGCTTTTTGGCCTCGTCCTCGAAGACCCGGATGAACTCCTCGCCAATGATCTTCCGCTTGGTCTCCGGGTCGGAAACTCCGGCCAGCTTTCCCAGGAATCGGGCCTCTGCATCCACCCGGGCAAAATGAATGTCCCACCGGGAAAAGGCGGCTTCCACCTCGTCTCCCTCGTCCTTACGCATCAGGCCATGGTCCACAAAGACGCAGGTCAACTGACTGCCCACTGCCTCGGCCAGGAGCGCCGCAGCCACAGAGCTGTCTACACCGCCGGACAGCGCCAGAAGAACCTTGCCATCGCCCACCTTCTCCCGGATCTGGGCAATGGCGCGGTTTTTATAATCCCCCATGGTCCAGTCTCCCGTGGCCCCACAGACCCGGTACAGGAAGTTCCGGAGCATATCGGTGCCGTGCTGGGTGTGGTTGACCTCCGGGTGGAATTGCACGCCGTAGAAGCCCCGGGTCTCGTCGGCAATGGCCACATTGGGGCAGGCGGCAGTGTGCCCCACCAGGCGGAAGCCTGTGGGCACCTTCGCCATGTAATCCCCATGGCTCATCCAGCTGACCCCCTCCTGGGGCAGCCCCTGGAAGAGGGGGCAGGTGGTGTCATAGAAGGTTTCGGTCTTGCCGTATTCCCGGGCGGTATCTGCCTGGGCCGCAGTGACCTGGCCGCCCAGATGGTGGGCCATCAGCTGGCAGCCGTAGCAAATGCCCAAAACCGGCACTCCCAGGGAGAAAATCGCCGGATCCACCTGGGGAGACGTCTCCAGATACACGCTGTTGGGACCGCCGGTGAAAATGATGCCAATGGGATCAAAAGCCCGAATCTCGTCCATGGTCATGGTGTAGGGCTTGACCTCGCAATATACGCTGCACTCCCGGACCCGGCGGGCGATAAGCTGGTTATACTGACCGCCGAAATCCAAAATCAAAATCTTCTGCATGTTTTCAGTCCTCCCGGAATATCCATCCGTTTTGATCGATCCACGGATGACGCGCACCCGTCCGTTTAAATCTCCTGTCGACCCTCCAGTGCCCGCAAGAGGGTCACTTCGTCGGCATACTCCAGCTGACTCCCCACAGGGACTCCATAGGCCAAGCGGGTCACCTTGATCTCCATGGGCCGCAATAGCCGGGAGATGTACATGGCTGTGGCCTCCCCTTCCGTGTCGGGATTGGTGGCCATAATGACCTCCTCCACCTCTCCGGCTGCCACCCGGGTGAGGAGCTCCCGAATCCGGATGCTGTCGGGGCCGATGTGATTCAGGGGAGAGATGACGCCATGCAGTACATGGTACACCCCCTGATATTCCCGGGCCCGCTCCAAAGCAATGAGGTCCCGGGGCTCCGCCACCACACAAATCACACTGTGGTCCCGACGAGAGTCAGCACAAATGGGGCAAAGCTCCTGGTCCGTCAGATTCTGGCACACGGGGCAGGTCTTGACCTTGTGTTTGGCCTCTACAATGGCATCGGCAAAACACTGCGCCTCCTCCTCCGGCAGGGATAGCATGTAAAACGCCAGGCGTTGGGCCGTCTTCGCTCCAATTCCCGGCAGGCGGCCAAACTGCTCACTGAGCCGCTCCAAGGCGGCTGGGAAATACTGCATGGCTTAAAACAGACCTCCCAAATTCAGGCCGCCGGTAAATTTGGACATGCTGTTGGAGGCCTCTGTATCTGCCGTGCGCAGCGCCTCGTTCACGGCGGCAATGACCATATCCTGCAGCATCTCCACATCCTCCGGATCTACCGCCTCGGGCTTGATCTCCAGGGAGACCACCTCGTGAGATCCATTCACCACCGCAGTGACCATGCCGCCGCCCGCTGTGGCGGTGTACGTTTGATTCTGCATTTCCTCCTGGGCCTTCAGCATCTCCTGCTGCATCTTTTGAACCTGCTTCATCATCGCCGCCTGGTTCATGCCGCCCATGGGGCCGCCGCGAAATCCACCTTTTGCCATTGCTCATTCTCCTTCTCAAACAGTCAGTTTTTCACCTTAATGATATCGCTGTGGTTTTTTCCAAACTCCAGAAGCGCCTGGAGATTCTCTCCTGTTTTGGGCTTGGCCTGGAGATCCGTCACCCGGACCTGCACAGGGCGGCCCAGCATTCCAGAGGCGCATTGGCCAATTCTCTGTAAAATCTCCGGCTTGTTGACCATGTCACGGACAAATCCATTGACACATTGCAGCTCCAGCCAATCTCCTTTCAGGACCCCCTGCACCGGGGCATCCGGCGCAGGGGTGAAAAAGCCCCCCACCGGCGGGCCCAGCTCTCCCCGAACCCGGCTGGACAAATCTGCCCAAAAGCCCACTGGCGCTTCCTGCGGCAGCGATTCCGGCTCTGCGGATTCTGGAGGCGCCTCTGCGTCATCGGGCACAGGGGGACGCTCCTCCGTCGGCTCCTGCCGGGCCGCCTGCTGCAGCCGGACCCCGGAAGCAGCCGCCTCCTCCAGCCGGGTCAGGCGGGCGTTGATGGCCTCTGGCTCCAGGCTTAGGGCAGGCTCACACAGCCGAATTAGACACAGCTCTCCATCCAGCCGGTTCTTACCACCCCGGGTAAAGCCGGCAGCTGTCTGCTGCAACGTTTTTAAAATCTGGATCAACTCCCCGGCGCTGAGCCGATCCCGCAGAGATACCGCCTCTTCCTCTGTGGAAACGCCGGAAAGCATCGCGAGCCCGGCCTTAGGCGCCGTTTTCAGCACCAGCAGGTCCCTCGCCAGAGCGCACAGCTCATCCAGGAGGGCGCTTACATCCTTCCCCCCGGCATAAAGCCGGTCAAACAGCTCCAGCGCACGCCGGGTGTCCTTCCCGGCAATGGCAGCCATCAGCTCAGCCGCCTTCTTTTCCCCGGCCAGGCCCAAACACTGGTACACCGCTTCAGCGGTCACCGGGCCAAGGGTGGCGGAAGCACATTGATCTAAGAGACTCACCCCATCCCGAAGCGCGCCGTCGGCCATCCGGGCCAGGATCATAGCCGCCTGGGGCTCCAGCACAATCTGCTCCTGGGAAGCCACATATTGCAGGCGGGTGGCCATATCCTCCGGCGCAATCCGCCGGAAAGAAAACCGCTGGCAGCGGGACAAAATCGTCGCAGGGACCTTGTGCAGCTCTGTGGTCGCCAGGATAAAAATCAAATGCTCCGGCGGCTCCTCAATGATCTTCAGCAGTGCATTGAACGCGGAGATGGACAGCATATGCACCTCGTCAATGATGTACACCCGGCGCTTCACCTCAGACGGAGTGTAGATGGCATCATCCCGCAGGTCCCGCACATTGTCCACACCGTTGTTGGAGGCTGCGTCAATCTCCAGCACATCCATACAGCTTCCCGCATCAATGCTCCGGCAGGCCGTGCAGACATTGCAGGGATTGCCATCCTGGGGATTCAGGCAATTCACCGCCTTGGCCAGAATTTTGGCACAGCTGGTCTTTCCTGTACCCCGGGAGCCGGTGAACAGGTAGGCATGGCTCAGCCGTCCCGTCTGAAGCTGGGCCTTGAGCGTCTGGGTAACGCCCGCCTGCCCCACCACCTCGTCAAAGGTCTGGGGCCGGTATTTCCGGTACAGAGCCTGATACACTACAAGTTCCTCCTGGTTTTTCGTAAAAGGATAAAAAACGGCCGACTCATAACAAGATCGCACACCCACATTTGAACAAGTACAACACCCGATACCTACGCAGCCAGCTCGGAAACGGCAACCTCACGGCACACGGACGGATCCGCTTAATGCTGCTTGGTTCCCCACCTGACATGGTTCACGGGAGCCCGTTGCGTGAGACCGGTTCTTCAACGCCGCTTACGCAGGCCAGACGGTATTGTGACTGATCCGGGTATGGGAATTCATCCCTGCTGTAGCGGATTGCAGGTTACAGGGCACCGCTATCTCCCCGACTAGTGCGACCTTGTTATAAGCCGGCCGCTGATAACAAGGGATATTCAGTTTACAGTGGCAGTTAGCTCAGTCTGTCGTCCATATAATCGGCCAATTCGCCGAAGGTGGAGATGTTCATGCCTTCCATATCCAGCTCCACACCCAGCTCAGCTTCGAAATCCATGGTCATCTCCACGATGTCCAGGGAGTCTACACCCAAGCTCTCAAAAGTTGTGTCCCGGGTGATCTCTTCCGCTGGAATTTCTAGCTGCCGGGAAGCATACTCCACAATCTTATTAAACATAGACATAGTATATTCCCTCCAGAAGGGGCCTATACGCCCTCTCGCTTTCCTTTCGTTTACAACCGTGGAGTCTATTTTATTACATCTTGTGCAATTTGTCAATCACCTGTCGCCGGTTGCTGCGCCTAGAACCACACTTTATTTCCCCCATCCGGAACTCACAGGGGCTGCTGCTTGATTTTACCAAACCGGCGGGGGTAGGCCAGCGGCGTGGGGCGGATCTTACGAATCACCGCCACGGCATGCTCCGTCCCCTCGATACCGAAGACCGGCAACTGCTCCAGCTGCCCGCCCAGAAGCGCCATGGCCCGCTTAGCCTCCTGGGCCTCTTCCTGCGCCGCCGTCCCCTTCATGGCCAGGAACACGCCGCCCACCTGAACATAGGGCAGGCACAGCTCGCACAGGACCGGCAGCCGGGCAACCGCCCGGGACACGGCCACATCATACTGCTCCCGCCGGGCTGGGGCCTCTTCTTCTGCCCGCGCGGTCACACAATCCGCCTCAATGCCAAGGCCTGGCAAAGTCTCTGACAGCCATGCCATACGCTTGCCCAGGGAATCCAGCAATGTCAGTTGCATCTCCGGGCAGGCAATTTTCAGTGGGACGCCGGGAAACCCGCCGCCGCAACCCACATCAATGACCCGTTTTTGCCGAAAGTCTGTCAGGGTGAGAAGGGTCAGGCTGTCCAGGAAGTGGAGCCGCGCCACCTGCTCCGGCTGGGTGATGGCGGTGAGATTCATCACCTGGTTTTTCTCCAGGAGCGCCTGGCCAAAGGCGCACATCGTTTCCACCGCCCCCCGGGGCAGGGACAGCCCCAGGCCAGGCAAGCCAGCCTGCAGGGCTTCCAGCAGCATCCCGCCCATGTTTAGCCCTCCTCTGTGGCTTCGGTGGTCTCCTCTGGCCCTGTGGTAGTGGAGGGGAACACCTCGTTGTAATCATAGGGGTCAAACACCGTGGGCTCCGTCTCATCGTGCTCCACATATTTCTCCTGGTGCCACGCCACCAAAAGGTCCGTCACCATGTGATAGGTCTGAACGCCAGCATCTTGCCCATTGGACTGGAGGTAATTGTCATAAACCGTCTGGGCCGTATCCCGCACAGCCCCCTCGTGATTCTGGTATACCTGATTGTTGGCATCCAGATCATGGAGCAGCTCTGGCGAAGCATGGCTCCGAATCTGCTGCCAGGCCTCCCGGTCTACCTTGTACAGCTCGTTGGAGCAGTAGAGGTAAGCCATCATATACCCGGAGTACTGGAATACCGGATCGCCGCTGTACTCACAAGCCAGATAGCCGGCAAAATTCGCCTCATTCTCCACCGCAATGGCCAGGAGATGGGCCACCTCGTGGCACATGTTAAAGGGAATGGTTGCGGCGTACTCTTCCATATTCACCGCCGCCTCGCCAGTGAGACCAATGGTGACGCCAGCTGTCCCGAAGCGGCTGAAGAGACTGCCCCAGCCCAATGCCTTCACCGGGCCCCGGGAACCGGCAAAGATGGAATAGTCCCATACCAGGTTGTCGTAACCCGCTTTCACCGACTGGTTCAAGGTCTCCAGATCGTCCAGGATCATGTCGCCATTTCCGTCCCGCTTCATTTGGCCGGCCAGCTGATCGGCCCGCTCCCGGTAAAACTGCGTGGCATCCCGCAGGTCCGCCACAGTGTAGTCCCCGGTTTTCAGCTTCATGCTCTCCTGAATGGGCCGATTGTAGTAATTGAGGCCCCACACGCAGGTGACCAGGAAGTAGGCAATGGACACCGGCGCCAGAACCCAGCCCAGCCACCGGAAGAAATTCCAGCGAAACAGGATCATGAGGCCAATGGACACTGCCACGGCCACCAGGAACACCCCCAGAATGACCTGCCAAACGCAGAAATCCACCCGGGCACTCCAGCCTCCCAAAAGCTCCTGAACCGTCTTCGAGGCGAACGGATACGCCATATCCAGCAGCAAGCTGTAGTGCTGAGCCAGCTGTTGCATCAGCCAGGTCAGAACGCCAAACACAGCAGCCACAATGATGCCGCGCAGGTTTCTCATAGAAAGCGATCTCCTTTTGGTGTTAGTCTAAGGCACAGGCCAGCGCAGACTGGCCTATTTCAATTCATTATACCACAGCCTGCCTGAAAAGTCTGCCCCCAAAAGCTGAAAATTTCTCAAATTCTCCGGGTTCCGCAAAAAAAGAGACTCCTACGTCCACCCGGGAGCATCCAGCTATCGCGGTGTTGGTACGTAAGAGTCTCTGATTACCATTTACGGAACAGGCTGCTCCTTCATCCGGTAATACTGCCACTTCCATCGCAGCTCCTCCAGCGCCTGCAGCTCCTGGGAGAGGGTGGCCGTATAGGCGCCATCGGGAAGCTGGCAGCCATAATTCGAAATATGGCGAATTCATCCCCGAACATGCCAGTTCGACGGGATAAAGAGTTCCGTATACTTATCCACTGCATACTTGTCCGTCATACCGGCGATGTAGTCGCAGACCGTGCGCTCCATGCCGTCAAAGGTGAGCTGCGGCTGGAAGGTATCCGGCATGGCCTGAGGATGGCGAATGTAATATGCATACAACTGCTGCACAATGGCCTTGGCTTTGGACTCCTCCCCCTTGGCCACCGGATTCCGGTAGACCCGCTGGAACATAAACGCCCGAAGTTCCTGCATAGCGCCGGTCACCTCCGGGTCCATTGCCAGCTCCCCGGTATCCATGGTGTGGGCAATGAGGTTGGTCACCAGGGTGTTGATCCGGTCCTTATGGGTCTCCCCCAAGATACGGGCAATGGACCGGGGAATGTCATCGTTGGTGAGAATGCCTGCCCGCATGGCATCGTCAATGTCGTGGTTGATGTAAGCAATCTGGTCTGATTTTCGGACGATCTGTCCCTCCAGAGTCTCCGGCACATATTCTCCGGTGTGTCCCAGAATGCCCAGACGAACCTCGTGGCTCAGGTTCAAGCCCTGGCCGTCCTTCTCCAGAATGTCCACCACCCGCAGAGACTGCTCATTGTGCCGGAAGGGCTTGCCCAAAACCTGGCTGAGAGCGTCCTCCCCGGCATGACCGAAGGGGGTGTGGCCCAGATCATGGCCCAGAGCAATGGCCTCTGACAGATCCTCATTCATATTCAGGGCCCGGGTGATGGTCCGGGCAATCCGGGCCACCTCCAGGGTGTGGGTCATGCGGGTCCGGTAGTGGTCTCCCTCCGGGCAGAGGAAGACCTGGGTTTTATGCATCAGACGGCGGAAGGCTTTGCTGTGGACAATGCGGTCCGTATCCCGCTGGTAGCAGGTGCGGACGTCATCCTCCCGCTCCGGCTCCGGTACCGGCCGTCCTCGGGAGCAGTCTGCATAGGCGGCCCGGGGATCCAACCGCTGGTGTTCCGCCTGCTCCAAAACTTGCCGGATTGTCATAGCCATCCCTCCAAGTGTCGTATGTACCCAAGATGCCGGGCGTGCACTGCCCCGTTACGTCTCCTCCGGGGTGGTCAGGCAGTGAACTGTGACGGGGAAGGCTTCATTCCCTGGCATGTGGCCATGCACAATTTCCTCCTGGGTGAAGCCCAAGCTGCGGTACAGGGTCAACGCAGGCACATTTCCGGCCAAAACCTCCACCGACAGCGGCCCAGGCCCCATTTGGGACAGCGCCGCCTGAGCCAGCGCTCTGCCAATGCCCTTGCGGTGATGTACTGGGTTTACATAAAGCCATGCCAGCTCTTCTTCGGTAAAGGCCACAAAGCCCATGACCTCGGTATCCGCGGCCACCAAAATGGTGTAGTCAAATAGTCCCTCCCGCTCCGCTGCTTCCGCTAGCGGGAGAAATGCATCATCCAACCCTGCTAGGTGAAGCTCCAGCTTCCGGGCTGCATCGTGTGCAGCCGCAATCCACGGCCAGTCGGCCTGGGTATACGGTCGAATTTCCATTCGTATTGTAACCTCCCTCAGGAAAAATTTCAAGGTATTGCAGACGTTTCTGCCAAGGGAAACGCCCGGTATTCCTGGCCGGTGACGAGGGCTTCCAGGGTGGCTCCAGACAGATCCCGCAGGCGGTCCAGAAACGGGGTGGTCTGGGCCTCTGGCAAAAGCACCTCCAGCTCCACGTCCGCCCCAAACTGGGTGTCCCGGATCAAACCGTCAAAGGCAGCCACCTCCAGCTTCATCCGCTCGTACCAGCTGTAGGGCACCGGCAGGTAGAGGGCCGTCCAGACCCGCTTCATGGACTTGCCGGCAGCATCCACCGCAATCTTGGCACCCCTGGCATAGGCCCGAACCAGACCGCCGGCCCCCAGCAAAATTCCCCCAAAGTACCGGGTGACGACGCAAGTCACATTGAACAGACGCTCCCTTTGCAGCACCTGCAAGGTGGGCATCCCGGCGGTGCCGCCGGGTTCGCCATCGTCGGAAAAGCGTACCGGGCCGTCCTTGATGAGATAGGCCCAGACATTGTGGGTGGCGTCATGATGGAGCTTTCGCATTTCCTCAATGCGGGCCAGGGCTTCGGCCTCTGACTCTGTGGGCCAGATGTGGCCGATAAAGCGGGATTTCTTCTCCACAAATTCCGCCTGCCCAAAGGCGGTAGGAACCAGATATTCCTCCATTTGTCAGTTCTCCCGGATCACATATTTTTTCAACTGGCCAAATACAATGGGGCCGCAAACCGCCTCCACCTGGATCCCCTCCGGAACATACTCCACATTCAAAACCTGTGCATCCCGATGGAGCCGGTCCAGGACGCCTCCCTCTTCATAGGGCAGCTGCAGCAGGCACCGGTGCTGCCCCCGGTTCAGATTTTGCTCTACCAGGCGAAGCAGGGCTTCCATCCCAGTCCCCTCTTTGGCCGAGACCGCCACCCGATTTGGGCCCACAGGCAGATCCTCCGGCATCACCAGGTCCGCCTTGTTGAAGCACTGAATGACCGGCACATCCGGTTTGGCCAGCTGCGCAACCAGCTGATCCACCACGGCAATGTGGGCCTCCCGCTCCGGGTCTGATGCGTCAATGACATGAATCAAAAGGTCCGCATAGGACAGCTCCTCCAGCGTTGCCCGGAAGGCGTCTACCAGATGGTGGGGCAGCTTGGAGATGAATCCCACCGTGTCAGACAGGATGACCCGCAGCGTGTCATTCACCTCCAGCTGCCGGGAGGTGGTGTCCAGGGTGTCAAAGAGGCGGTTGTTGGCAGGAATGCCCGCGCCGGTGAGCCAGTTCAGCAACGTGGACTTGCCTGCATTGGTGTAGCCCACCAGCGCCACCACCGGAACGGAGTGTTTCATCCGTTGGCGGCGCTGCACCGCCCGAACCTGGCGGACCTGGGACAGCTCCTCCTCCAGCTTGGCAATTCGGGCCCGGATGTGGCGACGATCCGTCTCCAGCTGGGTCTCACCAGGGCCCCGGGTGCCAATGCCGCCGCCCTGCCGGGACAGGCTGATTCCCATACCGGACAGGCGGGGAAGCAGATATTTGTATTGAGCCAGCTCCACTTGGAGCCGTCCCTCTGCGGTCTTGGCCCGCTGGGCAAAGATGTCCAAAATCAAGGCGCTGCGGTCCAGAACCGTTACGCCCAGGAGCTCCTCCAGCACCCGAATTTGGGAGGGAGATAAGGCGTTGTCAAAAATGGCCATGCTGGCCTCGGTGGTCACGATCCATTGCCGGACCTCTTCGGCCTTGCCGGCGCCAATGAAGGTGCGGGAATCCGGCGTATGGCGATTTTGGAGGATCTTGGCGGTACAGACGCCGCCGGCCGTCTCCAACAGGGCCTCCAGCTCCTCCAGGGAGGCCTTGGTGGCCGTCTCCTCCTTGGAGAAGCAGTCTGCGTTCAGACCAACCAGGACTGCCCGCTCTATGGTGTGTTCTCGTGGCATATGGTCACCTGATTTCCAAAAATAGTGTGATTCTACATCATAGATGATCCCATGTGGTGGCAGATTCCATTCAGGAACATAGAAAAAAGTCCGCACCACTTTCGCAGTGCGGACTTCAGGGGTCTTACTTCAGGCCAAATCTCTTGTTGAACCGATCAACGCGTCCACCGGTATCAACCAGCTTCTGCTTGCCGGTGTAGAAGGGATGGCACTTAGAGCAGATTTCAACCTTGATGTCCTTCTTTGTGGAACCGGTTGTGAAAACGTTGCCACAGGCACAGCGGATCGTAGTCTGTTCGTACTTGGGATGGATACCTTCCTTCATGTCGTTTCACCTCTTTCTGCTCTGGGGTCCAAGGGCGCATTGCACCCGTCAATTCAATCGCTCAGCTATAATAGCACATCCTAGTCCAAAATGCAAGCATTCTTTTAACTTTTTCCGGAATTTCGGGGCGAGAAATCTCGGGCAGTGGTAAGGGTTGCGAATTCGCCGAACACAGATGGGATCACGCATAATGTTTCCGCCGGGCGGACACATGGGTCCGCCCCTACGGCAAGCGGCAAAGATAGGCCGAAATTTTTAAACACATTTTGTCATTGAGGGCATGTTTTGCGGCAATTTCGCAGAATCTGTTTACGCGCCGCGTTGGTATCTCATCGTAGGGGCGGACCCATGTGTCCGCCCGTGATGGACAGCTCCAATTGATCCCGCATGAATCAAAGCGGAACTCTTGATTCGCCAAGCGTAGTAGCCTGAGTCGGTGGCGCGGAAGCCGACAGATTTTTTCTGGCGGTGGCCAGCATCAGCTTGATGCGGTTCAACTGGTTGACTTCCGAAGCCCCCGGATCGTAGTCTACCGCTACAATATTGGCCTGGGGGAAGGTCTTCCGCAACAGCTTGATGACTCCCTTTCCCACCACATGATTGGGCAGGCAGGCGAAAGGCTGGATGCAGACAACATTCGGTGCGCCTGTGTGGATCAGCTCCACCATTTCGCCGGTGAGGAACCACCCCTCGCCGTATTGGTTCCCCACAGACAGGAAGGGTTTCGCATAGTCTGCCACCTGGCTGATGGGCAGCGGCGGATCAAAGCGACGACTGGCCTGCAGGGCCTGGATGGCAGGTTGCCGGATCTTGGCAATGGCTTTCACCGCCAGTTCCCCTATCTTGGCGCTGCGCCAGGTGCCGCCTAAAAACTCGTGCTTATACCCGCTGTTGTAAACGCAGTAGTTCAGAAAATCC
This sequence comes from uncultured Eubacteriales bacterium, assembly GCA_900544975.1. Classification (GTDB taxonomy): domain Bacteria; phylum Bacillota; class Clostridia; order Oscillospirales; family Oscillospiraceae; genus Faecousia. Next base: position 5,056 of record UQXI01000002.1, on the reverse strand, counting down.
ATCAGATCCGGCACAATGGCCTCCGCGCCCTCCCGCTCCAGCAGGTCCACCAGGTGGTTGTTGGCCAGGGGCATGTACTTGACAAGAATTTCTCCCACCACGCCCACCCGGGGCTTGCGCAAGGTTTCCTGGATGGGGAAGGCGTCGAAATCCTCCACAATCTGCTGGCAGAAGGGTTTGAAATCCTTGTGAGAGCGAGGCCCGGTGAGAGACTGGATGCACCGTTCCTCCCACACCCGGTGCAGGGCATTGGCACTGCCGGGAACGCACTCATAGGGCCGGACCCGATACAGGCAGCGCATAAACAAGTCGCCGTATACCAGCGCCCGGGCAGCATCCAAAATCAGGGGGACTGTAAACTGGAAGCCGGGATTTTTCTCCATACCGTTGGCATTGAGAGAGATGACGGGAATGTGGGGAAGCCCCGCCTTCTCCAGAGCCCGACGGATGAATCCCACATAGTTGCTGGCCCGGCAGCAGCCGCCCGTCTGGGTCATGAGGACGGCCAAACGGTCCATATCGTATTTCCCAGAGGTCACAGCGCTCATAATCTGCCCCACCACAGTGATGGAGGGGAAGCAAGCGTCGTTGTTGACAAACTTCAGGCCCATATCAATGGCCGCCCGGTTGTCGTTGTCCAGAATCTCCACATGGTACCCGTGACGCTGGAACACCGGCTGCAGCAGGGAGAAGTGGATGGGCGACATCTGCGGCGCCAAAATGGTCCAGCCCTCCCGCTGCATCTGCCGGGTGTACACCGTACGGCGGTAGGCAGCCGGCTGGGGGTGGGGCACCATTCCCTGCCGGGCCCGCATATTCATGGCCGCCAGCAAGCTCCGGATCCGAATCCGGGCTGCACCCAGGTTGGACACCTCATCAATTTTGAGGACGGTGTACAGCTTGCCGCTGGCTTCCAAAATCTCCGCCACCTGATCGGTGGTTACGGCGTCCAGACCGCAGCCAAAGGAGTTGAGCTGAATGAGCTCCAGGTCCTTCCGGGTCCGGACAAACTCCGCCGCCGTGTATAGCCGAGAGTGATAGACCCACTGGTCATTGGCCCGCAGAGGCCGCTCGGGGGTGAAATCCACGGGGATGGAGTCCTCCGTGAGAACCGCCAAACCATAGGAGGCGATGAGCTCTGGAATGCCGTGGTGAATTTCCGGGTCCATGTGATAAGGGCGACCGGCCAGGACGATGCCACGGCGGCGGTGCTCCTCCATCCACTGGAGGGCCTCCCGGCCCTTGGCCCGCACATCCTCTTTGGCCCGGCGCTGTTCGGCCCAGGCAGCGTGGACTGCCCGGCGGGTTTCTCCTTTGGGGATATCCCAGACCTCCCGGCACAGTTGCTCCAGCCGGGCGGCAGCCGTCTGTTCATCGGTCATGGCGATGAAGGGACGTATGTAGGCGATATTGCCTTCTGTCACTGCGTCGACGTTGTTTTTCAAATTCTCGGGATAAGAAACCACAATGGGACAGTTGTAGTGGTTTTGGGCGCCTGGGGTCTCCTGATGTTCATAAAAAACGCAGGGATGGAAGATGGCGCGGATCCCCTGGTTGACCAACCACTGCACATGGCCATGGGCCAGCTTGGCGGGGTAGCACTCGGACTCTGAGGGGATGGATTCCATGCCCAGCTCATAAATCTTCCGGGTGGATTGGGGAGAGAGCACCACAGAGAAGCCCAGTTCCCGGAAAAACGTAGCCCAAAACGGATAATTTTCATACAGATTCAGAACCCGGGGAATGCCAATCTGCCCCCGGGGGGCCTGGGAAACCGGCAAAGGCGGATAGGCAAACATGCGCTCCAGCTTATAGGCCGCCACATTGGGGCCCTTGTCCTGGGACGCGGTTCCGCCCAGACCCTTTTCACACCGGTTCCCTGTGACGTGGCGGCGGCCACCGGGAAACTTGTTGGTGGTGAGCATACAGCGGTTGGAGCAGCCGCCGCAGCGGGTGGTGGCGGTGGTGTAGGTGAGATCCAGAATCTCCGGAATGGAGAGCATGGCGCTCCGCTGCCCCTGGTACCGGTCCCGGGCGATGAGCGCCGCACCGAAGGCGCCCATGATGCCGGAAATGTCGGGGCAAATGGCCTCCACCCCAGCAATGCGCTCAAACGCCCGCAGCACCGCCTGGTTGTAGAAGGTGCCGCCCTGGACCACCACATGGCGGCCAAGCTCCCTGGCGTCGGCCAACTTGATGACCTTATACAGAGCATTTTTAATGACAGAATAAGCAAGACCGGATGAAATATCCTGGACCGAGGCCCCTTCCTTCTGGGCTTGCTTCACATTGGAGTTCATAAACACGGTGCATCGGGTGCCCAGATCGATGGGGTTGGGGGCAAACAGCGCCTCTTGGGCGAACTGGGCCGCCGTATAGCCCAGGGAATTGGCAAAATTCTCAATGAAAGAGCCACAGCCGGAGGAACAGGCTTCGTTCAGGAGGATGGTATCCACAGAGTGGTTTCGGATTTTAATGCACTTCATATCCTGACCACCGATGTCCAGAATGCAGTCCACCTCAGGGTCAAAGAAGGCGGCTGCCTGGTAATGGGCAATGGTTTCCACCTCCCCCTCGTCCAGGCGGAAGGCGGATTTGAGCAGACTCTCGCCATAGCCCGTGGAGCAGGAGCGGAGAATCTTCGCCTCTGGTGGCAGTTTCTCTCGCAGCTGACCAATGGCCTCCATAGCAGTCCGGATGGGAGAGCCCTGATTGCCACGGTAGAAGGACCAGAGCAGCTCCCCCTCCTGGCCCACCAGGGCCAGCTTGGTGGTGGTGGAGCCGGAATCAATACCCAGATAACAGTTTCCCCGATACGTTTCCAGGGAAGCCGTCTTCACTCTGGCGCGGCTGTGGCGGGTTTGGAACGCCTGGTATTCCTCCTGATTTTGGAAGAGGGGCGGCAGGCGCTTCAGCTCAAAGGCCATGGAAACCCCCTGCTCCAGCTGGGAGATCAGCCCGTCCAGAGACCGTTCCACTCCGGCCTCTGCCTCCAAAGCAGCACCCATGGCGGCAAAGAGGTGGGAGTTTTCCGGGTCCACCACGTTCTCCGGCGTGAGACCCAGCGTGCGGATAAAGGCCCGTTTCAGCTCCGGGAGGAAGTGCAGCGGCCCGCCCAAAAAGGCCACACAGCCTCGGATGGGCTTGCCACAGGCCAGGCCGGAGATGGTCTGGTTGACCACCGCCTGGAAGATGGAGGCAGCCAAATCCGGCAATGTCGCGCCGTCGTTGATGAGGGGCTGAATGTCGGACTTGGCAAACACACCGCACCGGGCGGCAATGGGATAAATCTCCCGATAGTTTGCCGCCTCCCGATTCAGGCCAGGGGCGTCGGTCTGGAGCAAGGAAGCCATCTGGTCAATGAACGAACCGGTGCCGCCGGCACAGACGCCGTTCATCCGCTGCTCCAGGCCACCCCGGAAGTAGATGATCTTGGCGTCCTCTCCGCCCAGCTCAATGGCCACGTCGGTCTGGGGCGCAACCCGCTCCAAACTGGCAGCGACAGCCACCACCTCCTGGACAAAGCCGATGCCCAGAGCTTTGCCCAAGTTCATGGAGCCAGAGCCTGTGATCCCCACCCGGAGCTCGCAGGGTCCCAGCTGCGCGCGGGCCTCCCGGAGAAGCTCTGCCAGCGTCTCCTGGGTGTGGGCCCGGTGGCGGCGGTATTGTCCAAAACAAATCTGTCCGTTTGCATCTAAAATCACCAGCTTCACCGTGGTGGAGCCAATGTCAATTCCCGCAGGGAAGCAGTTGCTCATGGTAAAAACCTCAATTTTGCTATTTTTCTACAATAAAGTATACCACGTTCTGTTCCAATTGCAAGAGGTGTGTTTTGGAAAGAACTTGAAATTTCCGCAATCCTGCCGAGGAACGCCATGGCTGAATTGCCCGTTGAAGCCCGTTTCGCGGTTGCGCTGTATTTTAGAAGGCAGGTAGTTGCATTTTAAAAGCGGCACTGCTATAATAAAAGATGCGTTCCTGGAGCGCCAAACCGGGGAGCCTGCCCCTGGGAGGTATGCACTGTGTTGATGAGTTGTATTTTGATTCTGGCCGCGCTGGGCGCATTGGGCGTCTGTTTTTGGCTGGGCGGCTTTGCTTCCCTGGCTTTTTTGTGGCAGCTGCCCCTGCTGTTTGGCGGCTTTTGGCTGGGATTGCTGTTGCTTGCCTTTCTCTTCCTGGTGCTGTGGTGCCTTCCGATTTCCATGGAGCAGCCTGTGGAGGAGGACAGCAAAACAGCCCGGCGGGTTCTGTATCTCTATGAAGAGCTGGTCCTGGCCCTGCTCCAGGTGAAGATTCACACCACGGGCCTGGAGAAACTGCCCCGGGAAGGCCGCTTTCTCCTGGTGTGCAACCATCTCAGTCTGTTGGATCCCCTCATTCTTCACATCCACACCAAGAAAAGTCAATTGGCATTCATCTCCAAGCGGGAGAACGACCGGCTGATTCTGGTGAACAAGCTGATGCATAAAACCCTCTGTCAGCCCATCAACCGGGAAAACGACCGGGAGGCCCTGAAGACCATTTTAAAATGTGTGGATATCCTGAAAACGGATCGGGCCAGCATCGCCGTCTTCCCGGAAGGCTACACCAGCCGGACCGGTCACCTGCAACCATTCCGCAACGGCGTCTTTAAGATCGCGCAAAAGGCCAAGGTCCCCATTGTCATCTGTACCCTTCGGGGCGCCGCACCCATTTTCCACAATGCCGCCCGCCTTCGCCGGACCCATGTATCCCTGGACCTGCTGGAAGTGATCCCCGCCAGCCAGCTCCAGAGCACAACGAGGCAGATTGGCGACCACATCTACGCCGTCATGGCCCAAAACCTGGGTGAACCAATTCCAAACCCAGACCAAAGTTGACACAGTGGCATTCCTTGTGATAAAATAATCCGGGACTGTGAACAGTCCCTACGTTGCGGGCATGATGGAATTGGCAGACGTGCAGGATTTAGGTTCCTGTGCCGCAAGGCGTGTGGGTTCAAATCCCACTGCCCGCACCACATCGTCGCGGACTGCATATCGTTCGCGACGACTTTTTTTCAAAAAGTCATCTCTCA
>UQXI01000001.1 GCA_900544975.1 uncultured Eubacteriales bacterium | reverse complement strand
CAGACATGCAGCGAGACAGATGCGAGCGGCCCATTTTGTGCCGCGAGGGCCGGGGGCGGCCAAGACGCCCAGAGACAGGGCCGCAGCGGCTGTGAGGAGCATTCCGGTGCAGGTGACCGAGACCGGCGCTCCCCGCCAGATATCCACAGCGGTCCGGCCGGGCAGCGTTTCCCCCTGCCAGAGAAGGCAGGCCAGCCAGTTCAGAAGCCCGTGGAGGGCCATACCCAGAGACGGCGCGGCCAGCAGCGCCTCAAAGCTCCGGGGGCTTCCCGCTTCCAGGGCGTAGCACCGCCCCAGCCGGTAGGCTGCCCAGGGACCTATCAGATACAACATGCAGCTCCGGAGGGAGAGACCGCAGTCACACATGTCTGCCACAAAGTACGACAGGGAGAAGGCCAGCAGGAGCACCTCCGAGGGGGAAAAACGCACCTTCCAAAGGACAAAGGAGGCGGCCACAAGCAAGAGGAAACAGACTCCGGCCCGGTTCCAGACCCCAAGACCGAAGAGGAAGAAAAGCAGCAGCATGGGAGGCTCCCAGGACTTGTGGGCGTGGTTCATAGGACCTCCTTACGGTGTCATTCTCCGGTAGAGCGCCAGGTAGTCCAATGCCATCCGGCGGCAGTCCCAGCGGGCCCTGGCCTGAGCCACGGCGGCAGGAGCGGGCGGAAGCAGCGTTTGCAGGACCCGCCTCATGGCGGTCACATTCCCTGGGGGGACTGCAACCCCCAGACCGGGGAGGATGGCCTCCGGTACGCCGCCCACGGAGAAGCCCACCACAGGGGTGCCGCAGGCGGAAGCTTCCAGGCAGACGGTGGGGAAGTTATCCTGCCGGCTGCACAGAACCAGAACGTCGGCGGCGGAGTAAAGAACGGCCATTTGCTCCCGGCCGGAGATGTGGCCCAGTGTTGTGAGGTTGGGTAGGGAATGGCGTGTGTGGTCTCCGGCGGCAAGAAACCGGAGGGGCAGATGTGCGCAGGAGCGAGCCAGGTCCAAAAACAGGTCAAACCCCTTGCCATGGGTAAAGGCCGGGGCGGCAAAGAGAATGACCCGCTCGCCGGGTGCGATGGACAGGGACTGCCGCAGTTGGGAGGCGTCCTGAGGACGGGGGAAGAATACGCCGGTGTCAATGCCGTTGGGAATGACAGAAACGGGGATTCCCGCCAGAGCAGAGGATGCCGCCGCCCGCCGGGCGATCCAGCGGGAGCAGCCCACAACAGCCAACCGGTCCCACCCCTTGTAAATGGCGCGAAGCTGCCGCCAGCTTGCTTCTGCCCGGTTTCCCAAGAGGCAGGCGGTTTCCGGACCGGCACGGGTGCAGCCGGTGCAGCGCTGTAAAAAGCCGCTGCAGGTTCCGGCGTGGCTACAGCCGCCGGTGTAAGGAAATTCTGCGTGGAGGGTGAGGACCGTGGGAATTTGGGCTTCTTTTAAGAATGCGAGCAGGTGGTACAGGTTGCAAAAGTGCCCGTTGAGGCATTGCAGGTGCACCACATCCGGCCGGATCCGGTGGATCTGCCCAATGAGACGGCGGGTGGCCCAGGCGCAGTGGCCGTAGGGCAGTCCCCCAATCCGGGCAGCCAGGCCCTGTGCCCGGCCGTACCGGTCAGAGCAGACCTGGCATGTGAAGGGCTCTTCGGCGCGGGGGCCCCGGCCGTAGAGCACAGTGGACCGGTGCCCCAGGGCCAGAAAGGTCCGATGCAGGTCCCGGGTGATGTTGCCGGTACTGCCGGTCCCATAGACGCAGTTGACTTGCAGGATGTTCATGGGATTTCCTCCGGGCCCGGGTCCCAATACAGGTAGGGGTGCCCCTGCTGGGCCTCTGGTGGCGGGTCGCTCCAATAATCGCCGTATTTGCGGCGCAGATAAGCGTCATATCCGGCGGGAATCCGGACCTCCAAGCCCTGAAACCGGGCGAGAACGCCGTCTCCAAATTCTGCCTGGGGTGTGTAGTCCAAACTTCCCTGCCAGTTGCCGTGATTGGCCAGCAGGGCGCTGCCTGAAGCGGGATACCGGGTGATGGCCTGCTCATAGGCCGCGGCGACGGCGGCGGTCTGCCGGTGAAGGCCCAAAAGGCGAATCAGGCGCCTAGATGGAGAGCAGGGACCGGAGAATGCAGCGGCCAGGCGGCGGCGGTAGCGCCGCTTTTGCCGCTCCAGCCTTCGCTGGAGGGTCGGCTCTGCCGGGTAACCGTCCAGGGGGAAGAGATCCAGGAAGATCCCGTGGTGTATGGGAAGATGTTGGGCGGATTCCTCCAGAAATACGGTTCCGGAGAGGCGAAGCTTGCTGTAAATGGCGGGGAAGGCGGGGTCGGTTTTGTAGTTCTGGAGAAAGATGTGCCGGGGCAGGAGGGCTTGGGCCTGTGCCAGAAACGCTTCGTAATCGGGTCGCAGCATGGCCAGGTCCATGTCGTCGTCCCAGGGGATGAAGCCTTGATATTTCACAGCGCCCAATGCACTGCCGCATACCAGGAAGTAGGAAAGGTTCAGCTGCTGGCAGACTTGCAAAAAGGCCTGGAACAGCTCCAGAACCCGCTTTTGTAGAGCGTTCATAACGGTCTCCTTCCACCGGCTCCGGCGGCTTCGGTCAGAACGTCGGTGAGAAGCGCGCCGGATGATTGGGGGCTGTGATTCTGGGCCGCCAGACGTCGGGCGTTGTTCCGGCAGTTGGCCCGGCGGGACTTCTGGGTCAGGGCCTCCAGCAGCGTTTGGGGTAGAGAAGCTTCTGAGGTGGCCACACATGCGGCGTCTTCCTCCAGGAGATAGCGGATGGAGGCCACGCTGGCAGGGCCGTAAGCCAAGATACAGGGCGCGAAGGCCAGAGAATCCGCCAGCTTGGTGGAGAGGGACAGGGATACCTGCCGGGCGTCTCTGGGAACAAAGGACTCGGTGTGGATGACAAGAAAGCTGGCGGCAATTCGCTCTGTCACGTGGCTGCCGGGGATGCTGCCGCAAAACCGGAGGCCGTTTTCCCTGGTGAAATGGGACAAAATATGGGGGTTTTCCTCTTGGGAGTAGACCTCCACCACGGGGAACCCGGGAAGCGCCAGAGTGCGCAGAGCCCGCCCGATGGCAACCAGCTGCCGCCAGCGTCCCAACCCCAGATTGCCAAAGTACCGGATGCCCGCAGGCGCGGTATGGACCTGGGGTGGGAGCTGATGGGGTGTGTAAAGCTCCCGGCAGGGGATGGAAAATAGGGGGGCGTAAGCCTCTGACATGGGCCGGCTGGCAGTGAGCAGGCAGGTGCTGCCGGCCAGAAGCCGCCGGGCCCAGCGAAGGCGCAGGCGGTAGTGGAGCTGCCGGAGAGGGGAGCCGCCCGGAGGGGTGTAGATGCCGTCGTAACAAATGGCCACCACCGGAAGTCCGTAGTCTTTGGCAAGCTGGAAGGCGACCCGGTGGGAAAAAACCGATTCCCCCGGGGCGAACAATAGGACATCTGGCTGAATTTCCTCTATCCAGGCGGCCAGGGCCTGGGAGTGCCAGGGGGCCAGCGCCCACATGGCGTCTCTCAGAAGTCCGGGAAGGGCGCTCCGGCAGTTGTGCCCCAGGCGGTATAGGGGGCGGAGACAGGAGGAAGGGGACGCGCACCCCAAGCTCATGGGCTTGCCTCCCGGACGCCGGGTCCAGAGGGCGTGGAGCACCTCCCCATCGGTCATCCGGAAATACCGGCGGCACAGAGGAAGCTGAGGCTCCTCCGGATAAAAGTAGAGCTGACTCAGGGACGCTGGGTCCCAGCTGGAGAGAAGCGCAGCCAGGGACCGGCCCATGTTGTTACCGGTGGAAAAAACATTGTGACTGACCACGAGGACCCGAGGCGGATTCATAGCACCGGCCTCCCGTTGCCGTGGCGGGGGGCCAGGCAGATCTTTCCGTATTTCATCAGGCTGCGGCGGAGGTAGCAGCTCATGTAAAAGGCGATTTGGGTGGGGGAGAAGCCCAAGCGCCGGTAAGTCTGCAGGTTGGCTGCGGCAGAGCGCAGCTTGTTGCCGGATTTGGAGCGGGGCCTTCCAATCCGAACGGTGTGCAGGGGGAGATCGATGCCCCCGGCGGCAGCTCCATAGCGGAGCATGGAGAGCCAGTTCAAAAAATCCTCGTGAAAGACGTCTGCATCCATGGGAAATTTCTGACACCACCGCTTTTTCAGCAGGATGCCGGAGCAGGAGATGAGATTTTGCCGGAGGAGCTGGGGATAGGTAAGGGTTTCCGGCACGTGAAAGCGGAATCCGATGGGGCGACCGGCAGCGTCCATCAAGTCATAGCCGGTATAGACCAGGTCCACAGCATGGCGCTGCAGGTAAGCGGCTTGGAGGGCCAGCTTGTCCGGCTGCCAACGGTCGTCGCTGTCCAGAAAGGCAATCCAGTCGAACCGGGCCAGGGAAACGCCCAGATTCCGGGAGCGGGCGACGCCGGTGTTGGAGGGGTTGCGATGATACCGCACCCTGGCGTCCTGGGCGGCAAAGACCTGGGCCAGTTGGCCGGTTGCATCGGTGGAGGCGTCGTCGATGATGAGAAGCTCCAGGTTCCGGTGGCTCTGGTTCAGCACAGATTGGACGGCTGTGGAGAGAAAATCCCCGGCATTGTAGGCTGGGATGATGACGCTGATGGAGATGGAATCCATATGTCTACTACCTCATTTCCAGGGACTCCGGATGGCATAGCTTTGTATGATGGAGGCAACTTTGCAGGAGACTTTCTCATCTGCGTATGCCGGTACCGGCGAGCCCCAATCGCCCTGGTTTGCCATTGCCAGTGCGGTCTCCACGGCAGAGAGAATCGGATCCCGCCGGGTACCGGCCAGGAGGAAGTCGCCCTGCTCCATCGCTTCGGGCCGCTCTGTCACGGACCGGAGGCAGACGGCGGGGAAGGGCAGGCCATGGGTGCGGAAAAAGCTGCTCTCTTCCGGCAAAGTGCCGCTGTCGGACAGAACGCAGAAGGCGCTGAGCTGTAGCCGGTTGTAGTCGTGGAAGCCTAGGGGCGGGTGCAGCTGCACCAGGGGATGTAAAGCGTTGGGCATTTGCTTCAGTCGTTTTCTGGCGCGGGGGTGGCAGGCGTATAGAATGGGCTTGCCATAGCGTTCGGCCAGGGCCCACAGCGCCTCCAGAAGGGACAGGAAGGGTTCTTCCCGGTCGATGTTCTCCTCCCGATGGGCGGAGAGAAGGAAATACCCCCGCTCCTCCAGCCCCAGCCGCTTCAGCACCTGGCTGGCCTGGATGGGACCCAAATGTTCCGCCAAGACCTCTGGCATGGGAGAGCCGGTGACGAAGATCCGGTCTGGCGGGAGCCCGGCTGCCAGGAGATTTCTGCGGGCGTGTTCGGTGTAGCACAGGTGAACGTCGGAGACGGTGTCCACAATCCGGCGGTTGATTTCCTCTGGCACCCGGTCGTCAAAGCAGCGATTGCCTGCCTCCATGTGAAAAATGGGAATCTGCAGCCGTTTGGCGGAGATGGCGGCCAGGCAGGAATTGGTATCCCCCAGGAGAAGCAGGGCGTCAGGCCGAAGGGCTTGCAGAAGCCCAAAGGATTGGGAGAGAATGTTTCCCAAGGTGTCACCCAGGTTGGGGCCGGCCACGTGCAGCTGGTGGTCTGGCGGACGCAGGTCCAGATCCTGGAAGAAGATTTCGTTGAGGGTATGGTCCCAGTTCTGACCGGTGTGGACCAGGGTCTGCCGGAAGTATCGGTCACAGCACCGGATGGTGGCGGACAGCCGGATGATTTCCGGACGGGTCCCCACCATGGTCATGAGATGAAGGGGCGCCATGGGTTACACCTCCTGGGGATAGGTATCCGGGTGGCTGGGATCAAAGCATTCGCTGGCCCACAGCAGTGTGACCAGATCGGTGCTGCCCCGGTTTTCTATGGTATGGGCATAGCCCGGCGGGATATCGATGGCGGTCATCTCCCGCCCGGAGACCGGGAAGGAGCACACCTCCCCCGTGGGACTTTTTAGGCGAATGACCCCCTCGCCCTGGACCACCCAGAAGGTTTCCGCTTTGGTTCTGTGCCAGTGGTTGCCCCGGACAATGCCGGGCCGGGTGAGGCTGACGGAGAGCTGCCCGTGGCTGGCGGTGCGGAACAGCTCGGTGAAGCTGCCGCGGGGATCCTGGTGCATGGTCTGAGACCGGCGCAGGGCCTCTTGGGGGAGAAAGCTCAGGTAAGTGGCGTAGAGTTGCTTTGCAAAGGGGGCGTGAAGCGGAGGCAAGGCTCCCTCTGCCCGGCGCCGGTTGAAGGTGGATAGAAGGGCCAGAATGTCTTCCAGGGTGACGGAGGAAACCTTGGGAATGTGGCAAAATCCGTCCTTCTGGCAGGGAGAGCCGGAGAAGCAAGCTAGAAACTCCTCCACCACGTCATCCACATAGGCCAGGTGCAGTCGCTGCCCCGGGTTCTGGATGGTGATGGGAAGCCCCCGGGCCATCCGGTGGCAGAAGGTGGCCACGGCGCTGTTGTAGTCCGGGCGGCTCCCTCTGCCGAATACATGGGGGAGACGGTACAGAAACACCTCCGCCCCAGTGGCGGCGCCGTATTGCAGGAGGGCCTCCTCAGCGGCCAGCTTACTTTGCCCGTAGGGGGTAGGATCGCCGGCCAGGATGGAGGAGGTAAAGAGAATGGGGCAAGGATGATCTGCCAGCTGGGCGAGAAGCGCCCTGGTGAAGGCCAGATTTCCCTCCCAAAAGGCCTCTGGGTGGGAGGCCCGGTTGACGCCGGCCAGATGGAACATGAAGGATGCCTCCCGGCACCAGCTGGCTAAGAGATCCGGCGGCGTGTCCCGGTGACAGGCCAGGACCTGGGGACGGCAGGCGGGGGGCAAGGCCGCCAGGCCCTCCGTCAAATGTTTGCCCAGGAAGCCGCCGGCGCCGGTGATCAGGACCTTCATGGGTTGTCCTCCTTTGGCAGGAGCGCTTGGACCTCCGGCAGCTGCAGGAGCCGTTCCTGAATTTGGGCGATGCTCAGCCGGGCCGCGCCGTCGGAGGTAAAAGCCTGGCCCCCAGAGAGTAGAAGGGCTGGGGAAAGGCCGTAGTGCAGGTCCCGGGCGTCCATGGGAATGCGGAAGCAGGTTCCCAGATCCAGCGCCCGGGCGGACTCCTCCGCGGTCAGGAGGGTCTCCGCCAGCTTTTCGCCGTGACGGGGGCCCAGGATGGTGATGGGAGCGGACCGGCCCAGAAGCAGGAGCAGGGCCTGGGCCAGATCCCCCATGGTGCAGGCCGGGGCCTTCCGGATCCAGATGTCCCCGGAGTGGCCCTGGGTCAGGGCCAGAAGGACCAGGTCGATGGCCTCCTCCATGGTCATGAGGAATCGGGTCATGGCTGGGTCCGTCAGGGTGAGGGGATCGCCGGAGGAAAGCTGTTGAAGAAACAGAGGAATGACACTGCCCCGGGTCCCCATGACGTTGCCGCATCGGGTGCAGCAGATCCGGGTGTTTCCCGGTCCCAGGGAAGCGGCCCTGGCAATGGCCGTCTTTTCCATCAGGGCTTTGGAGGCGCCCATGGCGTTGATGGGGTAGGCGGCCTTGTCTGTGGAGAGGCAGACCACCCCCTCCACACCCGCGCAGACGGCAGCGTCCAGCACATGGTCAGTGCCCAGCACGTTGGTCCGGACGGCCTCCAGGGGGAAGAATTCACAGGAGGGGACTTGCTTGAGGGCGGCGGCATGGATGACATAGTCCGCTCCTGCCATGGGGGCGCGGAGGGAATCCGGATCCCGCACATCCCCCAGATAAAACCGGAGCTTGCCCCAGGAGGCGGGGAAGCGGGCCCGGCAGAGGTGGCGCATGTCATCCTGCTTTTTCTCGTCCCGGGAGAAAATGCGAATTTCCCGAATATCGGTTTCCAAAAGGCGGGTGACGATCCCATTGCCAAAGGAACCGGTCCCGCCGGTGATCAGAAGGATTTTTCCAGAAAGGTCCGGAATCATAACGGGGCCTCCGTAGGTTGGTTTGATTTTGTAATACATAACTGTCTAAGTTAGAGTATAGTCAAAAAATGTGGGAATGTCAACCACAAATGAGGAAAAAGGTGGAAACATGTCGCCATTTTCTCGTCAGGCAGATACGTGTTTTCCACGCATTTTGCCATTTGGATCCCCCGCATCCGGTGGAAAGAGGAGTGTCCTACGGCAACACCGGAGAATCTGCTGATGTACAGCTGGCTATGGGATGCCCACCGCCCGGGAAGCCTGGAATCACGCCCTGGAGAAATGGGGTTTTTCAAGTTTGTCCCATTCTGTTCTTGCACTCTGCTGGAATTTCTTGTATAATGGGGCGTGCTGCCAGGGGGGCGAGAAATGGCCCCCTCCGACGGCGAACCCTTGCGTCAGAAGGAGGATAGAGCCGGAACGCAATCTCTTGTTGGAGCCTATGCGGGCTCAAAATTTTATAGCGCGGGGCAACGGCCCCGTAGGTCCCTCGGAGCATATGCTCCATCGGTACTTGTATAAAACAACATGAGAGTAGTAAAAGTAGGCCGTTCTGATCAGCTTGGTTTTCCAGCTTGAACCATTACTATATAGACTCGATATAAAAGACGACCGGAAAATTGGATAAATAAAGGGCGGGCGGCATTGGCTGCCCAATCATAAATAACACAATACAAGGCGGGATTGTTTGGCAAGTACAATTAATTTTTTGCTGGAGTGAATAACGATGAAAAAACTAATTGTATGGTCCCTTGTGATTTCTATGTGCGCATGTCTCCTCACTGCCTGCGGCAACGGGCAGGAGAGAAGCAGCGGCAATTACACCGATGAGATGAAGATTCCCTACTCCTGCAACCTCAGCGAAGAAGACGGTGCAGACAGCGTGGAGCGGCAGGGCGATCACCAGGATAGCCCCTATTTTAGCACCCTGGATTTCTACAACCTGGAGTCCAGCGATACCCTGACCATGCTCACCCACTTCAAGACCCAGCAGCAGACCAGCGAGTGGAGCTGCGGCGTGTCCAGTGCCCTGATGGTTCTCAACTGGTATGGCAAACTGGGGGAGTACAATGAGGAATCTCTGGCTGCGTATCGCAGCAACGGCTTGACCCCCGCAGGCACCAGCCTGAGCCAGCTCATCCAGATTTTTGAAGGCGTGGGTGGGTTCGACCTGTATTCCACCTTCGACTGCGGCGAGAATGTGCACGATGTGTTTACGTTTGATTACATCCAGAAGACCCTGGCTGCCGGCACGCCCATTATGATCGGCTGGAACGACTGGGGCGGCCACTGGCAGGTCATCATTGGCTACGACACCATGGGGACAGAAACCACCCAGGACGACGTGATCATCGTTGCCGATCCCTATGACACCACCGACCACAACCAGGACGGCTACGGTGTGTATGGCGCAGAGCGGTTCCTGTATAATTTCACCTTCTACAACTTCTTCGACGACGCTTCCGGAGAGCCCAACGATATGTGCTTCCTGGTTGCAACCCCCCAGGCATAAGGTGTGACTTCCGGCTCGGTCACGATCTGATGCGGGGTACAACAGAATCATTTGCCACCGAGGCCCAAAACCTGCAAGTATGCAGGGGAAGGGCCTCGTTTTTTACAAGAAACAGCTGTACAAATTCAACTTCTCAACCCCTCTTTACTATAGAAAAATACGGCGGGTCAATACAATGCCGACGGTGCGTTCCTACCGCATCAGGGCAGTTTACCGAGGTTCGGAACGAAAGACGGGGCGGTCTCACATGCCGTTGCACCAAGAAAAAGCAGGAGAAAAATTTCACGATATAGAGCAGCGGGGAAAGTGTGAAAGGGGCAAAGGGCCCCTTTCGCGTTCAATCAACCGTTTTTTCAAACCAATATGGTTTGAAAAAACGTCAGGGCTTGTCTCAAAATTTACTTTGAGACAAGCCCGTGGAAGATGATCATGGTATGCGATTTGAGAGAAGTCGATGGCAGACGGCGGGGGAAATTCTGAGTCGGCCGTTATGATGAATCCCCAGAGCGTAAAAGATAGCGCCACAGGAATTCCATCCCTCGCTGATATCCGCGTATCCCCAGGCCTGTAAACGTTGCAATGCAAGCCGGGCGGATGTAGGAAATTTGGCGGAAGGCTTCCCGCTGGCTGAGGTCGGAGAGGTGGACCTCCACGGTGGGAATGCGGACGGCCAGGAGGGCGTCCAGGAGGGCTACGCTGGTGTGGGTGTAGGCGGCGGGATTGAAGACGATGCCGTCGTAGACTCCCCGGGCGGCCTGGATCTGGTCTATCAGGTCTCCCTCGTGGTTGGATTGGTAAACAGTAGCCTCCAGGCCCAGGGTTTGGGCCGTGCTTTGGATGAGGGCCAGAAGGTCGTGGTAGGTGGCGGAGCCGTAAATCTCCGGCTCCCGCAGGCCCAGCAAATTGAGATTGGGACCGTTGAGAATCAAAAGCTTCATGGGGCGGTTACCTCCAGAATCTGCCGGACGGTATCCTCCAGGGACCCGGCGTTTGAGACCACATGGTCGGCAAAACGGGCATACATGGGCTGGCGGGACTGGTAAAGTTCTTCCAGGCCCACAGCCTGGGACAGGGGCCGCCCCCGGGTGGTCAGGGAGTCCAGGGGCCGTTGCAGCCAGATGATCCGGCCATTCTGGCGCAGGGCCGGGAGGTTTTCCTCTCGGGTGACACAGCCGCCGCCAGTGGCGATGATCTGCCCGGAGCCTTTCCCCAGATCCCGGAGCACCTGGATTTCCAGGGTCCGGAAAGCGGCCTCGCCGTGGCGACGCAGGAAAGCGGGTATGGACATCCCCGCGCGCCGCTCCAGCTCTCGGTCTGCGTCTACAAAGGGACGGCCAGTGCGACGGGCCAGGAGCGCGCCGGTCCGGCTTTTCCCGCAGCCGGGCATACCGATGAGGATCCAATTCTCCATATCAGCTCCCACCTGGGCCGCAATTGCCTCCTGAATTTCCCGGGAAATGGATTTCCCGGTAAAAAGCTCCGAAGACCGGGCGGCCTGGGCCACCAGCATGTACAGTCCGTTGGTGCAGGCAATGCCCCGGGCTTCGGCGTCCAGCAGCAGCCGGGTGCGGGCAGGATTGTAAATGAGGTCGCATACAGCCTCCAACCTGGGAAGGCAGGAGAGGGAGAGGGGGCTCTGTTCATTATCCGGGTACATCCCCACGGGAGTGGCGTTGACCAGAATGGCGGCGTCTCCATGCTGGTCCAAATTTTGGTAGTTGTGCGCTCCGCTTCGGGAGATCACCACCGTCTGGGCCCCAAGCTGGTGAAGCACGGATTGCACCGTCACAGAGGCCCCGCCGGAGCCGAGAATCAGGGCCTTTTTTCCGGCGCAGTTGATTCCCATCCGACGGATGGTCTCCGAAAAGCCCCAGGCGTCGGTGTTGTCGCCGTACAGGCTCCCGTCGGGGCGGCGCACCAGAGTGTTGACGCTGCCGAGGGAGCGGGCCAGAGGGGAGAGCTGGTCACAGCAGGCTGCAGCGGCTTTTTTATAAGGGATGGTCACATTCAGCCCGTCCCAATCGCCTTTTCGCAGAAAGGTCTCCAGCTCCTCCGGTTCCCGTTCATAGAGCCGGTATTCATATGCGCCCAGCCGGGCGTGAATGGCTGGGGAGTAACTATGGGCCAGCTTCCGGCCCAGAAGTCCACAGCGCAGTGTGGGGCCAGGGGAGGGAGGAATGCGACGGTGCTGATACTCCCGGCTCAGGGTGAGCAGGCAGCTGAGCAGAGTTCCGGCACTGTCCTGTAGCTCTGGGGGGAGCTGCCCCAAGAGCGCTTCCCGCTTCTCTTCCTCCCGCCGGGGGTCCCGGACGGGGAGACCTCGCTGGGCCTTATAGGCGGCGATTTTCTCCACCGTTTCCATTCGCCGCTGGAACAGCGCCATCAATTCGTGGTCAATTTCGTCGATTTGCTTCCGAAAGTCCTGCAAATCCATGGTGTTAGCCTCCCTTTTTTGCTTGCAGGTAAGCGTCATAGATGGCAACTGCCGCAGCGGCTTCGACGCAGGGAACTGCCCGAGGCACGATGCAGGGGTCGTGCCGGCCGGAGATTTGCAGGCTGACCGGCTCCATGCGGGACAGGGAGACGCTGTCCTGAGGTGTTGGGATGGAGGGGGTGGGCTTGATGACCACCCGGAACACAAGGGGCATGCCGCTGGTGATGCCGCCCAGAATGCCGCCGTGACGATTGGTTCGGGTCCGGACCTGATTCTGCTCCAGATAAAAGGCGTCGTTGTGTTCGCTCCCACGAAGCCGGGCGGCAGAAAAGCCCGCCCCGAACTCAATGCCCCGGACGGCGGGAATGCCGAATACCGCCTGGGCAATCCGGTTTTCCATGCCGCCGAATATGGGGTCTCCCCAACCGGGCGGCAGGCCCACTGCGGCGCATTCAATGACGCCGCCCACGGAGTCGCCCGCGGCCTTGGCCGCCAGAATGGTCTGGGTCATCGCCCCTTCGGAGGCCTCCCGGAGGACGGGAAAGGGCCGGGCCAGGAGCGCCCGAAGCTGCGCTTTGTCTACATTTTGGGGGTCAAAGGGCAGATCTTCCTGCTCCCCAATGGATTGGATGTGGGCGGCAATGGCGACGCCCTCCCGGGCCAACAGCTGCAGGCAGATGCCGCCGGCGATGCACAGGGGCGCGGTGAGCCGGCCGGAGAGGTGCCCCCCACCGGCGGCGTCTTGTGCGCCGTGGAATTTGACCTGGGCAGTGTAATCCCCGTGTCCGGGCCTTGGACAGTCCCGGAAGGGGGCATAGTCCTCGGATTGAGGGTCGGTGTTGGCAATGACGGCGGTGAGCGGTGCGCTGCAGGTGATGTTGCGCACCAGGCCGGAGAGGAACACCGGCCGGTCCCCTTCCCGCCGGGCCGTAGCAGTGGCCCTTCTCCCAGGAGCCCGCCGGTCTAAAAAGGCCTGGAGGGCCTCCAGATCAATGGGAAAACCAGCGGGAAGCCCCTCCATGGTGACGCCAATGGCGGGTCCGTGGGATTGGCCGAATATGGTGAGGCGGAAATTCTCGCCGTAGGTG
This sequence comes from uncultured Eubacteriales bacterium, assembly GCA_900544975.1. Taxonomy (GTDB): domain Bacteria; phylum Bacillota; class Clostridia; order Oscillospirales; family Oscillospiraceae; genus Faecousia. The sequence continues at coordinate 165,368 of UQXI01000001.1, read as the reverse complement.
CTACTCATGGGGTCTCCTCCCAAATGCCCCCCAGGCTCCGGTAATCCTGCCAGAACCGGGGGTAAGATTTTGTGACAGCCTCCGCACCGGAGAGCCGTACCGGTCCCTGGCAGAGACTGGCCGCCACAGCGGCGGCCATGGCAATGCGATGGTCACCGAAGCTCTCCACCGCGCCGCCGGGGAGGGGCGTACCGCCCTGGATGACCAGGCAGTCTCCTTCCAGCCGGATGGAACCGCCCAGATCCTGCAGCAGGCGGCAGGTGGCTTCCAGCCGGTCGGATTCTTTCAGCCGGAGCCGGCCCGCGTGCTCCATTCGGCTCTCCCCAGGGGCTGCAGCAGCCGCGACGGCCAGGATGGGGACCAGATCTGGGATGGGCCGCGCATCCACCCGGATGGGCCGCAGACGGCCTGGCGCAATGGTACAGCGGTCTTGCTCCCAGGACAGGGTTGCGCCCAATTCCGCCAGCAGGGGACAGATGGCCCGATCGCCCTGGAGGCTGTCCCGGCGCAGCCCGCTCACGGTGATGCCCCCGCCCAAAGCGCCTCCGCAGAGCCAGAAGGCGGCGTTGGACCAATCCCCCTCTAGCTGGAGCAGCCCAGGGCTCTGATAGGGGGTAGGGGAGATGAAATAGGATGTCCCATCGAAAGGGATGTGGATCCCGAACAGCGCCAGAGCCGCCTGGGTCATCTCCAAATATGGCCCGGACTCCACCGGGCCGGTGACTGTAAGGGTACTCTCCCCTTCCAGAAGGGGGAGGGCAAACAGGAGCCCTGAGATGAATTGGCTGGATACATTTCCCGGCAGCGTAAATGCCCCTGGCTGCAAGCGGCCCCGGCACTGGAGAAGGCCTGGTTCCGGGCGGGAAAGACGGATGCCATGGGCCTCCAACTCTCGATCCAGGGGGGCCAGAGGCCGCAGCGGCAGCCGCCCTTCCAGATTGAAGTCCGCCGAAATTCCCAAGGCTGCCACCACTGGCAGAAGAAAGCGCAGGGTGGAACCGCTCTGCCCGCAGGGCAAGCGGCAGAGCCCGGGCCGCGGGCCGGGCTGGACCTGCAGGGTTCCATCTTGGTATGTCACAGAAACGCCCATGGCTGACAGGCAGGCGAGGGTTGCCGCCACATCTCCCGAAAGGAAATCGCAGGACAGGACAGTGGGGCTGCCGGACAGCGCGGCGCCCAGGAGAAGCCGGTGGGCCCAGGATTTGGAGGGAATGGCGGCAATCCGGCCGGAGAGGGGACGGGGGTGTAGGATCAGATTCATAGACGTGCCTCCGGATATCCGGCGGCAATCCACCGGGGAAGGGCCTCTATGGAGATTTCGTGGAGGATGCAGTCCCCTATGGCACGGGGGATCACCAGGGTGATGTGGGCTCCCCGGCGCTTTTTGTCCCCCAGGGTGAGGCGGCACAGGGTTTCCGGGTCCAAATCGGTTTCAGTGGGAAGCTGGTATTGACGGAGCAGGGCCAGAATTTCATCCCGGGTTTCTGCCGGACAAATGCCGAAGGAGGCAGCGGCGCGGGCCATCATGGCCAATCCGATGCCGACGCAAGCCCCATGGGCCAGGGCAAAGCGGCTTCCGGCTTCCACGGCATGCCCCAGGGTGTGGCCCAGGTTCAGGAGCTGCCGGGGTCCGGTGTCCCACTCGTCAGCCTGCACCAGCGCTCCCTTGGCGGCCACGCAGTGGGCGATGACCGCTTGGATATGGCGGCGGACGCCGCTGCGCACCAGATGGGTGAGGGGCTGGCCCGTCAGGACGGCGTACTTGATCACCTCGCCGCACCCGGCCTGAAATACGGCAGGCGGCAGGGACGCGAGGGTGTCGGTGTCGCACAGCACCAGCCGGGGGGAATGGAAGGCCCCGGCCAAATTCTTTCCGGCGGGCAGGTTGATGGCGGTTTTTCCGCCCACGGAGCTGTCTACCATGGCCAAGAGCGTGGTGGGAACCTGGAGGTACGGCACGCCCCGGAGGTATGTGGCGGCGGCAAAGCCTGTCAGGTCGCCGGTGACGCCGCCCCCCAAGGCCACCAGCAGATCCTCCCGGGTGATCTGATTCTGGGTCAGGAAATGCAGGAGATTCAGGTAGGTTTCCCCATTTTTAGAAGCTTCCCCCTGGGGGAAGACATAGGTGCAGACAAAAAAACCGGCCTCCTCCAGGGCGGCTTGCGCCCGCTGGCCATACAGGGGGGCAACGGCGCTGTCGGAGACCAGGGCGGCCCGGCGGCCCGGTGTAAGGTTGGCGGCCTTTTCCCCCAGGCAGGCCAGAAGCCCGGAGGCAATTTCCACGTCGTAGGGCCGGGACGTGGGAATCGGGATACTTGTGATCTTCATTCTGCAAGCGCCTCCCGTACCCGCCGGATGCGCCGGGCGGTGTGTGCGAGCTGCTGCGGCGTCACGGCCTGGGCCCCGTCGCACAGGGCGCAAGGCGGGTCGTTGTGCACCTCGACCATGACTCCATCCGCCCCTGCGGCCGCAGCGGCCAGGGCCATGGGTTCCACCAGACGGGCCAGACCGGTCCCGTGGCTGGGGTCCACCAATACCGGCAGGTGGCTCAGACTTTTGAGCATGGGGACGGCGGACAAATCCAGGGTGTTTCGGGTGCTGGTTTCGTAGGTTCGGATTCCCCGCTCACAGAGAATGACCTGCTCGTTTCCGGCGGACAGGATGTATTCTGCGCTCATCAGCCACTCCGTCAGGGTGGCGCAGAGGCCCCGTTTCAGGAGGACAGGCTTCTGCAATCGCCCCACTTCCCGGAGCAGGTCATAATTTTGCATGTTTCGGGCGCCAATCTGGAGGATGTCCACTTCCTCAAACAGGGGAAGCTGATTGACGTTCATCACTTCGCTGATGATGGGAAGGCCTGTTTCCCGCTTGGCTTCCACCAGCATGGCAAGGCCCTGGGCCCCCAGTCCCTGGAACGCATAGGGGGAGGTTCGCGGCTTGAAGGCCCCGCCCCGCAGAACCTGGGCCCCGGCGGCTTGGACCGCGTTGGCTACCTGTAAGATTTGCTCTTGACTTTCCACAGAACAGGGACCGGCAATGAGGCAGAAGCTGCCGTCCCCAATCCGAACCCCGGAGGCGCCCAGAGAGACCACAGTATTTTGCGGCTGAAACTCCCGGCTGCAGCATTGGAAGGGCTGAGAAATCTGCTTTACGCTTTGTACAATCTCCAGACTGGACAGCAGGCCCGGGTCTATGCTGCCGGTCTCACCCACCAGGGCCAGAACGGTGTGATATTCCCCGGCGGACCAATGGGCCTGTACCCCCTGACTCTGAAGCCAGCGGATCAGGCTGTCAATTTGGCTTTGAGGAGTTCCGGCTTTGAAGGTGACGATCATACGCAATTCTCCTTGGTGTGGTTGTGAGGGAAATCGATGCTGGAAAGGGGGAGGATTTGCCATAAAAGCGGGCCTGTTGCAAAAAAGTGAATTTTTGCGGCAGGCCCATCCGTGGGATCCTCCTTTTATTTCAAACACAATTTATGCACCGGGTTGGTATCTCACCGTGGGGGCGGACCTGCGTGTCCGCCCGTGGTAGGCATTACGAATTCGCCGAACGTGGGAGGGAAATAGAAGGTGTCTCCGCTGGGCGGACACATGGGTCCGCCCCTACGGGGGATGGGGAGGATGGGCGGAAGTTGCCCAATGTTTTTTGTCGTTTTGATGCCCCCTGGCTGGTGAAAAGAGGGCGTGGTTTACGGCAATGCCAAAGAATCTGGCGATGCACTGCGTTGGTATCTCACCGTAGGGGCGGACCTGTGTGTCCGCCCGTGGTAGACATTACGAATTCGCCGAATGCGGGAGGGGAACAGAAGGTGTTTCCGCTGGGCGGACACATGGGTCCGCCCCTACGGCGTGTGGTAAGAATGGGTGGAAATTAACCAACGCATTTTGTCATTTTGATGCCACTTGTCGGGTGAAAAGAGGACAGTTCTGCGGCAATTCCAAAAAAACTGTGACTTTGATTGCGTTTTCTCAAGGGGCAATTTTGCACAATACAGACGTCTGTGCATACTTTTCCAAATAAACCATACCACGATTCAGCATATTTGTCAATGTAGGCAAGGTATTTTTGCGGGGCGCCATCGGCGGATGGGACTCCTGCAACGGCTGCAATGTTTTTTTGGTTTTCCCACTTGACAAGGAGGCACAGGCGTTGTAGAATACACATGAAAACATACTCATATGTAAATATGAGAAAACAAGACGAGGTGATGGTATGGAACCTTTTCTGGGTAGCGAAGACCTGCTGATTGATATGGCAGAGCTGTTCAAGGTGTTCGGGGATTCCACCCGGATCAAAATTCTATGCTGTCTGTTTGACGGCGAGATGTATGTGCAGGAGCTGGCAGATCGTGTGGGGGCCAGCCAGTCGGCGATTTCTCATCAGCTCCGGCTGCTGAAGCAGGCCAAGCTGGTGAAAAACCGACGGCAGGGGAAGCTGGTGGGCTACCGTCTGGCAGACGATCATGTGAAGACCATTCTGGGAATGGCAAAAGAACATTTGGAGGAGGAACTATCATCATGAGAAAGTCTTACGCTTTGGAAGATCTGGATTGCGCCAACTGTGCCGCCAAGATGGAAGCGGCCATCAACAAAATGCCTCAAGTGGAAAAAGCAACGGTGAGCTTTATGACCTCTCGCTTGTCTCTGGTGGTGCCGGACGGCACAGACATGGCGGCCCTTCTGGAGGAGGTTCAGAAGGAGATCCACAAGGTAGAGCCAGACTGCCGCATTGTGACGAAATGACCAAAAAACAGAAGAACTTATTGATTCGGATTATCCTGGGAGTGGTTCTGTTTCTGGCCGGGATGATTCTGGAACGGGTCGTGGAGGCGCCCTGGGCCTACTGGACGGCGGTGGCGCTGTTGCTGCTGTCCTGGCTGCTGTGCGGCCTGGAGATTGCAATCAAAGCGGTCAAAAACATTGGCCATGGCCATGTGTTTGATGAGCATTTTCTGATGACCCTGGCGACAGTAGGCGCCTTTGCGCTGATGGATTTTGATGAGGGCGCAGCGGTTATGCTGTTTTTCCAGGTGGGGGAGCTGTTTCAAAGCATTGCGGTGGAGCGCTCCCGCCGCTCTGTGGCTGCGCTCATGGACCTCCGGCCCGATGTTGCCGTGGTTCTGCGTGACGGAGAAGCGGTGGAGTGCGATCCGGAGGAAGTGGAAGTGGGGGACCTGCTGCGGGTTCTGCCTGGGCAACGGATTCCTGTGGACGGCGTGGTGACGGAGGGAAGCTCTTCCGTGGACACGGCCAAGATCACCGGTGAGTCGGTTCCCGCCGACGTGGCTCCGGGAGACCGGGTGCTGTCTGGCTGCATCAACATCTCCGGGGTCCTCACCATCCGGGCGGAAAGCGAGTACGCCTCCTCCACGGTGGCCCGTATCCTGGAGCTGATGGAGTCGGCTACCGAGGGCAAATCTGCCACAGAAAGCCTCATCACCCGGTTTGCCCGGTATTACACCCCTTGCGTGGTGGCGGGAGCTGTGGCGCTGGCGCTGCTGCCGCCTTTCTTTGACGGCTGGCAGTTTGCCAAGTGGATCACCCGGGCGCTGAACTTCCTGGTGGTATCCTGCCCCTGTGCCCTGGTCATTTCGGTCCCCCTCAGCTTCTTTGGAGGGATGGGCGCAGTCTCCCGGGCCGGTATGATCGCCAAGGGCGGCATGGCCCTGGAGAATCTGGCCAAGGCCGGGGTGGCGGTGTTCGACAAAACCGGGACATTGACCACCGGAACCTTTTCTGTGACCCAGGTGCAGGCAACCGGCATGGAGCAGGGACAGCTTCTGCGTCTGGTGGCGGGAGCGGAAAGCGCTTCCAGCCACCCCATTGCCCGGGCCATTGTGGCAGCCGCAGGCGGGCAGGAAATCCCGGTGGAAAATCTGAAAGAGATTCCCGGGCGTGGCATTTCAGCCGTGGTGGAAGGTCGCCAGGTATGCGCCGGAAACCGGATGATGATGGAGGAATTGGGTTTTTCTCCGGAAGAGGTGCAGGCAGGCGGCACGGTGGTCTACGCCGCAGTGGACGGAAGCTATGCCGGCTGTATCCTATTGGAAGACACGGTGAAGCCCGGGGCAAGAGAAGCGCTGGCAGAGCTGCGGGCTCTGGGAGTCCGGGAAACTGTGATGCTCACAGGAGACCGGGAGCATGCGGCTGCCTCTGTGGCCCAGCGGTTGGGTCTCACCCGTTGGTTTGCCGGGCTCTTGCCTCAGGATAAGGTGGAAAAGGTCCGGGAACTTCAGGAGTCCAAGGATACCTTGATCTTTGTGGGTGACGGCGTGAACGATGCGCCGGTTTTGGCTATGGCCGGTGTTGGGGTTGCCATGGGCGGCATCGGTTCGGATGCGGCGGTGGAGGCGGCAGATCTGGTCCTGCTGAAGGACGATCTGCGGAGTCTGCCCAAGGCCATCCGCATCTCCCGGAAGACCATGGCTGTGGCCCGGCAGAACATCATCTTTGCCCTGGCAGTGAAGTTTGCCGTACTGCTCCTCAGCATCCTGGGGATGGCCAGCATGTGGCTGGCAGTCTTTGCGGATGTGGGGGTGGCGGTTCTGGCCATCTTAAACGCCACCAGAGCCGGGCGCTGACAGTTTCGTTTCAGGGTTCCCTGATTTATAAGAGATTGGGGATCCGCCACGACTTCGATGGAAGGGGCCGTCTCAAAACGTTGTGTTGAGACGGCCCCTGGATTCTATCTTTTGGTTTTTGTGGAATGGGGATTGCAAATTTCTGGAGGAGTGTGGTAGAATAGCAAGAAAACCTGCCAGAGAAGGAGCGTGTCTTGCCATGAAGATTCAGGAGTCGGCGGAAAATTATTTAGAGACCATTTACATGTTGCGTCAGCGGAAAGGTGTAGTGCGCTCCATTGACATTGTAAACGAGCTCTCCTTTTCCAAGCCCAGTGTCAGTGTGGCTATGAAAAATCTGCGGGAAAATGGCTACGTGAACATGGATCCCGATGGCTTCATCACCCTGTGCCCCAAGGGCCAGGAGATTGCGGAGCGGATGTACGAGCGCCACGTGTTTCTCTCCAACTGGTTGGTAGAGTTGGGGGTAGACCCGGATGTGGCCGTGGAGGATGCCTGCCGGATGGAGCATGTGATCAGCGCGGAGTCTTTTGCGGCCATCAAGGCGTATGTGTGCCAGCGAGAGGCCTGAGCCATCAGGAAAGTGGCACACCGGAGACGGTCAGCTGGGAAAGGGTTCGCCCCTTTTGGAACTGGTATGCGTAGATCTGTTGGCACCGCTTGAACTGCGCAAACCGCCGGCGGGTCTCGGCTTCGTTGGAATATACCTTCCAGCAGCCGGTGCATTTACAATTCTGGCCCCGGTTGAGAATGAACCCCACCACGTCGCTCAGGGGATAGCCCAGAAACAGGCCGATTTCGTGGGGGCAGTCTACCCGGTGGGCCAGTCGCTGCTCCAATTGCCGGAGCGCTTTTTCAGGCTGGGGAGCGTAGCCCATTTGCTGCAAAAATGAGCGTACGCCGGATTTCCGGAAATCCTGTTCCAGATCTGCCGGCCGGTAAACATACAGCAAAGCCCGGCCCCGGCGCCGGCGTAGGACACGAATCAGTACCCCTTTGGCGCACAGTGCCGGACGGCAGCGGGCTAGCTCCGCCTGGAGTTGAAGTTCTGAGGGATAGGGAAAGCAAAACAGACTACCGGTCTTCAGACCGGCCAGCGTGGGGGAGCAGTGGGTGATGAGGTGTTGTTCCAACATCGGAGGTCCTCCTGATCGGTAATGACGTGGTGATTTCGACTAGTTTTTGCAGGATGGGGTGTTTTATCCCTGTGCAGTTAATTGCGGCTAACTGCGGGGCAGAACCATGGTTAGCTAAGACTAATATACGGCAACAATCCCCCATTTGTCAAGTGCTGTTTTGAAAGGCTGTTCGGTGGTTGCGGAATACACAATGTTCACTTATGAGTCTGCTCCATAGTGAAAAAGCGGACGACATTTGGCTTCTGGATCAGGATGTTGGTAACTCTGCACAACGTGCCTGGAGGTAAAGGTCGATGTCATGATTCATGAACTGGAAACTGGTGGTGTGAAGCACATCATAAAACTCGCGGATATAGTCAAACACACCGTACTGATCAAACAATTCACAGACCTGTTTCCCTGTTAGTGACCTGTGCACTTTGTAGTTTTCGACACAAAAAACTGAAAATGCCAATTCTTTGTTCATGTATACCCCTCCAAATCAGACTTCTGGGAATTGAATTGTTCCAGTCTCCTGCTCTTGTAAAAATAACGAATAGAGCATGGGCGTGCTGTAGTGCCAGAGTTTTGTATCCTCCTGCTCCAGAAGTGCGTAGAGCTGGGAACTGTAAAGTCTATGGAGCGCCTCTACACCGCTGATTTTCTCCTTCTCTGCAATCATAGCAATTAGATCTGCACTGATATACGGCATAATTGCAGTGAATTGATCGTGTTTCATCATGGCTGCTCCTTTCCAATTGTTTCTGCTCTGAGAAAGCGGCAATGGTGCAACGCCCGGGCTGTATGAAAGGTCCACTGATCGTGAAGTACCTCTGTCTTTAGCCGTTTGACCGTATCTGCTGCGTCCAGAACGCCAGTTTCAAACAGGCGGATAGACTGGTACACATTGTCATCTGCCACTGGCCCAATGGTCATATCTGCCTGGATCTCTGGGGCCTGACCTGTGCGACTTCCCACTACAAACGTGAGCCACGCCATATCTGCCTGCTGAAATCTGCGGATTATGATATCCTTCTCGGCTTGCTCCAAATCGAATGCATAAACCGACACATAGCCAATGGCAGCATGACTGCGCCGCATTTTGATTTTGGCCCACCGTGACGCTTGTTCATAGGAGGTTGTGGTGTAAAAACCAATACCAAAATCCAGATATACCTCCGATTGACGGATTTCTGGGTGATTTACCAGGTCTGTGCTGCCGTGGTAGATGATCATGCCGATCCCTCCAGGTTGTTTGTAAGTTCTTTCTGCGTGGTCCTGATACGTGTCATTGCAGTTACCATAGATATCATACCATACGCTGTGGAAAAACTCAATATTTTGTGCGGCACAAAGATGCTGCTGATAGAAACGGGGAGTGGTTTCGGGGATCGCCAGGAACAAACAAAATTCTCTGTTTCAAGTGCCATAGGCGTTGTGGCAGTACAATGGAACGTGCGCTATGGGATTTTCCCCTGCTATGGCTCCCCGCTGAGTGGCGTATCCCTGCAAATCTTACGGGAAAACGGAATTTTTCCTCCGGCAGCCTTGCCTTTTTCATGGAACTGGTCTATAATAAAAAGGATAAGGGAAAGTACACAATTTGACTTTTGAATTTCGTGGGCAGGAGGGAAGTGGGCCTATGAGACGAAAGAGAATGAATCTGCTGACGGTTCTGGCTGCCCTGGCGGTGCTGCTGTCGGGCTGCATGCTCAAGACGGTGGATCAGATGTATTGTTTGCCCCGGCGTTCGGAGGAGTACTACAATTTGCAGTCGGCTATGGACCAGGTCATGAGTGGTCTGGACTACTGCGCGCCGCTCCAGGGGGAAAATCAGCAGACCGTACAGATGGTGGATCTGACCGGAGATGGGCAGTCGGAGGCGCTGGTGTTTGCCAAGGGCACGGGAGAGCGTCCCCTAAAAATTTTTATTTTCACCAAGGAAAACGGAGTGTATGTCAATACAGCTACCATTGAGACGGCAGGGACGGCCTTTGAGCAAGTGGAGTATGCAGATCTGGATGGGACCGGCGGTATGGAGCTGGTGGTAGGTCGCCAGGTCAGCAATGAAGTGGTCCATGCGTTGTCTGCCTATACCTTTTCCGAGGGCACGCCGGAGTCGATTCTGACGGCGAATTACACCCGATTCCTCACAGTGGATCTGGACCAGGACAGCCTGCGGGAGCTCTTCCTGCTGCGTCCGGGCACAGATGGCGGGAACGGGGTGGCCGAGCTTTATGATTACCGCCATGGCGCCATGGAGCGCTCGACAGAGGTTGCCATGTCGGTTCCTGTGGAGAATCTGAAACGGGTGACCGCAGGGGGGATGTATCAGAACATCCAGGCGGTCTTTGCCGCCAGCAATTATGATGAGGACACCATCATCACAGATGTGTATGCCATGGTGAAGGGTCGTTTTACCAATGTGTCTCTCTCCAGCGAGTCTGGCACCAGCATTCAAACCATCCGCAATTATTATGTCTTTGGCGATGACATTGACAATGACGGGCTGATTGAACTGCCCTCCCTGGTTCCCATGGAAGAGTCTTCCCCCGGCGGGCGGGAGCTCATCCGGTGGTATAACCTGACCCCGGTGGGGGAAGAGATGGAAAAAATGTTCACCTTTCACAACTATGCCGACCGCTGGTATGTGCGCATTCAGGAGGATTGGGTCAAGACGGTCTCCGTCACCCGGGGCGGCGATGTGGAGGGCGTCCAGGGGTATGTGTTCTCTGCCGGGGAAGGCCGGGAGAATCAGGTGTTATTTACCATATACGCATTTACAGGAGATGACCGGGAGGAGCTTGCAGTCGCAGATGGGCGATTCCTTCTGGCGAAGACAGACGAGGTGGTCTATGCTGCCGCCTTGGGGAGTGGAAGTATAGGACGGCAACTGGACCAAAAGGCCTTGATCGCCGACTTTCACTTCATCCGGGAGGACTGGAAAACCGGTGAGATGTAAGGAGCGAAGAACATGAAAAAGGTTTTAATTTTGGAAGACGAGGTCAATATCCGCAGCTTTGTGGTCATTAACCTGAAGCGGGCCGGGTATGATGCCATTGAGGCCGGTACCGGGCAGGAGGCTTTGGACCGCCTGCGGGACCATCCGGATATCGGCGTTGCCATTCTGGACATTATGCTGCCGGATATGGACGGATTTGAGGTTTGCCGGAACATCCGGGCGACCAACAAGCAAATTGGCATCATCATGCTCACTGCCCGGACCCAGGAGATGGATAAGGTGACAGGCCTCATGACCGGGGCGGATGACTATGTGACTAAGCCCTTCTCTCCGGCGGAGCTGACGGCCCGGATTGACGCCCTGTACCGCCGCATTGGCGGAGATGGGGCGGCAGACTCCGAGTTGCTGACCCAGGGTCCCTTTGTCATGAACGTCCGCAACCGCACCCTGGAAAAGGAGGGGAGCCGGATCCGGCTGACCCAGGTGGAGTACTCCATTTTGAAGCTGTTTATGCAAAATCCCGGCCGGGCCCTGTCCCGGGAGGATATTCTGACGGCTGTGTGGGGGCCGGATTATGAAGGCGAATTGAAAATTGTGGACGTGAACATCCGGCGTCTTCGCATCAAAATCGAAGACAACGCCACCACGCCCAAATACATTACCACAGTCTGGGGGTTTGGTTATAAGTGGGGCGCATAACCCGTGGAAAGTCCGGGGCGAAGAAGGGGAGAAACCGGGTCAAGGGCCTGCGGGGCCGCTGGATGACCCATACGGTGGGGCCGGTTTTGGCTCTCGGGGCGGTCTTTGTGGTCATCATCACCGCCTCCTTTGCCGCCTATTATTACTCCAACATGCAGTCCGATATGAAACACCGGGCCAAGACAACCACGGAGTTTTTTGCAAATTACATCGGACAGAGCTACAATGCGTATTACCAGTCCTGCGTCACCTATGCCAGGACCTTCGAAGAGAAGAACACCATTGAGCTGCAGTTTATCAGCACCAGCGGCCGGATTGTGGCTTCCTCCTACGGCCGCTGGGTGGGGCCCTCGCCTACGACCCAAGACATTGCCTGCGCCATGGAGACCCGCCAATTGGCCACCTATGTGGGCAGGGATCCGGCCACAGGAGAGCGGATTATGGCGGTCTCCAGTCCCATGATCTATTCCAGCGGCGAGGTCATCGGTGTGCTGCGGTATGTGACCAGCATGAAAGTGGTCAACAGACAGCTGCTGTTTGTGATTCTCGTTGCCCTTGCGGCGGGGGCGCTGCTGGTGCTGGTGGTGATTTTCAGCAGCAACTTCTACATCCGTTCCATTTTGGAGCCGGTGGCGGAGATCACGGCTACGGCCAAGCGGATTGCAGGCGGCAGCTACGGTGTGCAGATCCGCTCCAAATACGACGACGAAATTGGAGATTTGGCGGCCACCATCAACGAGATGTCCAATCAAATCAATCAAAATGAAAAAATGCAGGCAGAGTTTATCTCCTCTTTGTCCCACGAGCTACGCACGCCCCTCACGGCCATCAGCGGCTGGAGTGAGACGCTGCTGTCTGGGGAGAGCCTGGATCCGGAGGAGACCCGCCGGGGCATCGCCATCATCCAGCGGGAGAGCCGCCGGCTGACGGAGATGGTGACAGAGCTCCTGGACTTCACCCGAATGGAAGACGGACGCATGACCCTGAATGTGGAGATGACAGATATCCGGGCGGAGTTTGAGGATACGGTGTATATGTACGGCAGCCGCCTGCGTCAGGAGGGCATAGCACTCCGGGTGATGGAGGACGACGGCGACATTCCGGAGATCCCCTGCGACCCCAAACGGATGCGCCAGGTGCTCCTGAACATCCTGGACAATGCAGCCAAACACGGCGGGGAGGGCAAGCGCATAGACGCCTCCCTTCGCCTGGAGGGACGCTCTGTAGTCATTCGCATCCGGGACTACGGCCCCGGAATCCCGGAAGACGAGCTTCCCCTGGTGAAGAAGAAGTTTTTCAAAGGCAGCTCCAAGGCCAGAGGCTCCGGCATCGGCTTGGCGGTCTGCGATGAGATTGTCGAAATGCACGGCGGCAGCTTGGACCTGTCCAATGCGGAAGGCGGCGGCACCCTGGTGGTGGTGAGCCTCCCTGTGGCAGTGCAATAGATTTAGAAAGGCAGAATGATGGCAAATACAAAACAACCAAAGACACAGGAAAAGTTTAAGACCATGATCGGCGGCCAGGCGCTCATAGAGGGAATCATGATGCGGGGGCCGGATAAGGACGCCGTGGTGGTCCGGGGCAAGGAGGGGCTCACCGTGGAGGTGACCCCCCGGAAGCTTGCGCCGGAAAAGTCCCCCCTGCGTTGGCCTCTCATTCGGGGCGTGTACAATTTCTTTGGCTCTAACATTGTGGGAGTGAAAGCGCTGATGCGGTCGGCAGACCTCTCTCCCGAGGAGGGAGAGGTGGAGAATCCGTCTAAATTTGATCAATGGCTGGAAAAAAAGCTGGGCAACGAGGGCTTCCAGAAGGCGCTGGTGGGCTTTGCCGTTGTGTTGGGGCTGGGAATGTCGGTGGGACTGTTCTTCCTTCTCCCCATGGTGATTGGCAGCCTCTTTGACCGGTGGATCACCAGCAACCTGGGGATCAATCTCCTGGAGGGTGTGATCCGCATGGGAATCTTCTTCCTGTACATGTTCCTGATCTCCCGAATGGGGGATATGCGCCGCCTGTTCGCCTATCACGGCGCAGAACATAAGACCATTCGCTGCTATGAGGCGAAGCTGCCCCTGACGGTGGAGAACGTGCGCCGTCAGACCCGGCTCCACCCCAGATGTGGCACCAGCTTCCTGCTGGTGGTGATGGTGCTGTCCATTTTGATTTTTTCCATTGCGTCTTCCCTGTTGTTGGCCATATTCCCGGGGCTGGAGGCGCTGCGGGGGGAATTCCTCTTCCGCTTGATCATGATTGTGTACAAGCTGCTGCTCCTTCCCCTGGTGGTTGCAGTGGCGTACGAAATCAACCGTTGGGTGGGCCGGTATGACAATGTCCTCACCCGGATTGTCACCGCTCCCGGCATGTGGTTCCAGAACTTTACCACCAACGAACCGGACGACTCTATGATTGAGGTGGGCATCGCGGCGCTCCAGGCGGTCCTTCCGGAGGAGGAAGGAGCGGACCAATGGTAAGAAAGTACAGCGATTTATACCTGGATGCCCGAAAAGCGCTGCTGCCTGGGGAGGGCCAGCAGCGGGCAGGGCTTTTGGCCCGGGAGTTGCTGTGTGCGGCTTCCGGGAAAACCCAGGAGGAGATTCTGGTCCGCCGGGATCAGTATGCGCCCAGTGACGTGTGTGAAAAAATGGCGGACTTTACCGCCCGGGCTCTGGCAGGAGAGCCGCTGGCCTACATCCTGGAGGAGTGGGACTTTTACGGGATGACCTTATATGTGAACCGGGATGTGCTCATTCCCCGGGATGACACCTGCGCCGTGACGGAGCTGGCCATGAAAAAGGCCCTGTATCTGGATCAGGATCCCAGGATCCTGGACCTGTGTACCGGCTCCGGCTGCATTGGGCTGGCCATTGCCAGGAAGGTGAAAGACGCCAGGGTGACGCTGGCGGACATATCCCGGGAGGCGCTGGCAGTGGCGAAGAGAAACGCTGCGGCGATGAAGCTGACTGGCCGGGTCAGCTGCATTCAGGCCAATGCGCTCCAGGCCCCATCTGCCTTTTTAGGGACGTTTGATCTCATTGTGTCCAATCCACCCTATGTCCGCTCGGGGGATATGGCGAACTTGCAGCCCAGCGTTCGGGATTTTGAGCCCAGCCTGGCCCTGGATGGGGGGGCGGACGGTCTGGACTTTTACCGGTCCATTGCCTCCCGCTATGGGCGGGCGCTGAAGCCTGGCGGCTGGCTCTGCTTTGAGTTTGGCATGGGCCAGGGCGACGAGGTTTGCGCCATTTTGGAGGAAAACGGCTACGAAATTGTGGAACGAAAAACAGATTTTAATGAAATAGAGCGGGCTGTTCTGGCCCAGAAACGGAGAGAGGAAGAAAATCATGGCAACGAAGAAAGCTGCATATGAAGCGCCGGCGCCTGCCAGCGACAAGAAAAAAGCATTGGAAACCGCCCTGGCCCAGATTGAAAAAACCTATGGCAAGGGGGCGGTGATGCGTCTGGGTGACCGGCCGGAGATGGTGGTGGACGCCATCCCCACAGGCTCTCTGGCCCTGGACGCGGCATTGGGCATCGGAGGGGTCCCCAGAGGCCGGATCATTGAGGTCTACGGCCCGGAGTCCTCCGGTAAGACCACGCTGGCCCTGCACATTCTGGCGGAGGCCCAGAAGCGGGGTGGGGAAGTGGCCTTTGTGGATGCAGAGCATGCGCTGGATCCGGAATATGCTGCCGCCCTGGGGGTGGACATTGATTCTATGCTGGTCTCCCAGCCAGACACCGGCGAGCAGGCCCTGGAGATTGCCGACGCTTTGGTGCGTTCCGGCGCCGTGGATGCGGTGGTGGTGGACTCTGTGGCGGCCCTGACGCCCCGGGCGGAAATTGAGGGGGAAATGGGCGACAGCTTTGTGGGCCTCCAGGCCCGACTCATGTCCCAGGCGCTGCGGAAGCTGGCGGGATCCATTGCCAAGACCAACTGTGTGGTGATTTTCATCAACCAGCTGCGGATGAAGATTGGCGTGATGTATGGCAACCCCGAGACCACCACCGGCGGCAATGCCTTGAAGTTTTACGCCTCGGTGCGGCTGGATGTGCGCCGGGTGGAATCCATTAAAAACGGCTCTGACGTCATTGGCAACCGGACCCGGGTCCGGGTGGTGAAGAATAAGGTTGCTCCGCCTTTCCGGGAAGCGGTGTTTGATATTATGTACGGCGAGGGCATCTCCAAAGGCGGCGAGATTCTGGATATGGCGGTGCAGCTGGAGCTGGTGCAGAAGAGCGGCAGCTGGTTCTCCATCGGCGACGAGCGGATTGGACAGGGCCGGGACAACGCCAAGCAGTACATTTTGGATCGGCCCGAGCTGATGCATCAGCTGGAAGAGAAAATTCGGGAGAACCTGGATCAGCTCCAGAACGGCAAGGCGAAGACGCCCGCCAAGGCAGCGGAGAAGCCGGTGAGCGTCTCCGCCGATGATTTCAACGATGAAGATTGAGTCCATCTCCCAGAAGGCAGACCGGGCGGGGCAATATCATCTGAAGCTCTCCGATGGCACAACCCTGCGGCTGTACCCGCAAACGGTGGCGGAATTCCACCTGTATGCCGGGCGGGAACTGGAGGCGGAGGAGATGGAAGCCCTGCGGCAGGCGGCGGGAGCGGCCTCTGCCAAAATGCGGGCAGTGCGAATTGTATCCGCCTCTGCCGTGTCTACCCGGGACCTGGAGCGTCGCCTGCGGCGCAAGGGGGAGACCGAAGCGGACGCCCAGGCCGCTGTGGCCTGGATGCAGGATTTACAGCTGGTGGACGATTTGGATACCGCCCGGCAGCTGGTCCGCCGGGGACTTGCCCGGGGCTATGGACCGGGCCGCCTGCGGCAAATGCTCTATGAAAAACAGATTCCCAGAGAACTGTGGGACCAGGTTTTGGAGGACCTGCCGGAACCGGATGAGGCGATTGCCGCCTTTCTGGACCGGCGGCTCGGCCCGGAACCGGACCGCAGGGAATTGCAAAAGACCATAGACGCTCTCTTACGCCGGGGCTTTGCCTGGCAGGATATTCGCCGGTGCCTGAGCCGCCGGGGGGAGTCTGTGGACGGAGAACCGGAGGAATAAATATGGCAAAGATTGGCTTCATCTCCCTTGGCTGTGCCAAGAATCAGGTGAACTGTGAGCAGATGATGTACCGGCTCCAGGCGGCGGGGCATGAAATTTTATCCGATGTCACAGGGGCCGATGTGGTGATCATCAACACCTGCGGCTTCATTGACTCGGCCAAGTCAGAGGCCATTGACAATATCATTGCCATGGGCCAGCTGAAAGAGGCCGGGGCAGTGGGGAAAATTCTGGTGACCGGATGCCTGTCTCAGCGCTATCAGCGGGAGATCCTGGAGGAGATGCCCGAGGTGGACGGTCTGTTGGGCACAGGCAGCTACGGGGATGTGGTCCCCGCGGTGCAGGCCCTTTTGGCTGGAGAGCCGGTGGTTTCTTTTGGAGACATCCACAGGCCCGAGGAGGAGACAGGGCGGATTCTCACCACGCCTCAGCACTACGCATATCTGAAAATTGCAGAAGGGTGTGACAATCACTGCGCCTACTGTGTCATTCCCTCCCTCCGGGGCCGGTATCGGAGCCGCCAGATGGAGGATGTCCTCTATGAAGCCAGAAATCTGGCAGCGGACGGGGTCAAGGAGCTCATTGTGGTGGCCCAGGATACCAGCCGGTATGGGACCGATCTGCCGGGGCACAGGCGGCTCCTGGCGGAGCTCCTGCGGCAGCTGTGCCGGATTGACGGCATTCACTGGGTGCGAGTCCATTATCTGTACCCGGATGAAATTGACGAGGAACTGATGGAGGTTCTGGCGGAAGAGCCGAAAATTGTGAAATATTTGGACATTCCCATTCAGCACATCCATGACGGCATTCTGCGCCGGATGAACCGGCGGGGAGATGGGGCGTATGTGGAAGCCCTGTTCCGGAAGCTGCGGGAGCGGATTCCGGGCCTGGTGCTGCGTACCAGCCTCATCACGGGTCTTCCCGGCGAGGGGGAAGAGGAATTCCAGCAGCTGTGCCAGTTCCTGAAACGGGCGAAACTGGAACGGGTGGGGGCCTTCCCCTTTTCTCCGGAAGAGGGGACTCCTGCGGCGGAAATGGAACATCCGGACGCCGAGACGGCCCAGGCCCGGGCGGAAATCGTGGAGGAACTCCAGTCCCGGATTATGGACCAGTACAATGAATCCCTGCTGGGAAAGACCCTAGAGGTCCTCTGCGACGGCTATGATCCGGAAGGGGATCGGTATTATGGAAGAACCTATGCAGATTCCCCGGAAATTGACGGGAAGGTCTGGTTTACAGCCGAGGGCAGGATCAAGACCGGTTCTTTCTGCCAGGTTCAGGTGACCGGCGTCCAGGATGGGGAATTGGTAGGGCAGGAGGACAGGGCATGACCGCTGCAAGCAAAGTGACACTGACCCGGATTTTTATGATTCCGGTGTATTTGATTTTGATGTACATCAGCGACGGTGGGTCAGGCGCTTGGATGTGGGGTGCTTTGGGCGTCTTCATCCTGGCCAGTGTGACGGATTTTGTGGATGGCTACATTGCCCGCCACTGCAATCAGGTCAGTGATTTTGGCAAGTTTTTGGATCCTCTGGCGGATAAGCTCCTGGTTCTGGCTGCTATGGCCATGTTTTGTGAATGGGGGCTCTGGCCGGCCTGGGCCCTGATGGTGGTCCTTGCCCGGGAGTTTGCCGTGACAGGCCTGCGCCTGGTGGCGGCAGGGAAGGGAACGGTCATTGCAGCCGGTTGGTCCGGGAAAGTCAAAACGGCCAGCACCATGGTGGGGCTGTGTCTGCTGATGGCATTTCCAGAGGTGGAGCTTCTGCGGTGGAGTGTGATCGGCGTGGTGGTGACCACCACCTTGTATTCTGGCGTGGAGTATTTCGTGCAGAACTGGAGATGTCTTTGGAACTGAATCAGGCTCTATACGATGCTGTTGCAATCTAGTGCGTTGCATCTGCAAAAGGACACATAGGCCCGCCCCTGCCAGGCGGAACGGCCAAGGCCGTTCCCTACGCATCTGTGCGAATTTGAAACTGCCTGTCCTGTTATCACCGCTCTTGACAAAGGGTGGCGGGAGATGGTAAAATGGAGCAAATTTCATATCACGTGGAACGGAAAGAGTACCCCTGTTGTACCCCTCAGAGAGCCCTGGTCGGCGGCTGTGAGCCGGGGTGGTGTTTGTGCGCAGGTGGGAAGTGCGTCCGGGAGTGAAGGGGAGACCCCGTTGGCCGCGTCAAGGCTGAAAGTGAGAAATCAGAGTGGAACCGCGAGCTTGGCCCGCCTCTTGAGAGAAACAAGAGGCGGGCTTTTTTCATAGAATGAACGCGGATGAGGAGGGATGCCTATGGGCTTTTTACGCGAAACCATTCGCGCTTATCAAAAAAATGATCCTGCGGCCCGGTCTGCACTGGAAGTTTTTCTCCTGTACAATGGGCTGCATGCTACCATATACTATCGCATTTCCCACTGGCTCTACCGGCACCACTGTCATTTCCTGGCCCGCTGGGTGTCCCAGCATGCCAAATGGACCACCGGGGTGGAGATTCACCCGGCGGCGACCATCGGCCGGCGGCTGGTCATTGATCACGGCACTGGCATTGTGATCGGAGCGACGGTGGAAATTGGGGACGACTGCCTGCTTTACCAATGTGTGACCTTGGGCGGCACCGGCATTTCTGGTGGGAAGCGCCATCCCACCCTGGGAAATAACGTGATGGTGGGAAGCGGCGCAAAGATATTAGGACCCATCCAAATTGGGGATCATGTCCGTGTGGCGGCCAACGCTGTGGTGCTGCAGGATGTGCCGGCCAATTCTACGGTGGTGGGCGTCCCGGGCCGGGTGGTCCGGGTCAATGGGGAGAAGCTGGACCACGTCCACACCCCGGATCCCATTGCGTTGGAGCTCCAGGAGCTCCAGCGGCGTATGGAGCAACTGGAATTACAGCTACAAAGGAAGGAGCTTTAAACCATGTATTTGTACAATTCCCTCAGCCATAAGAAGGAAAAATTTGTTCCCAACCGTCCGGGGCAGGTCAAGATGTATACCTGCGGCCCGACGGTGTATCACTTTGCCCACATTGGCAATCTTCGGTCCTATCTTATGGAGGATGTGCTGGAGAAATATTTGCGCTATGCCGGCTACTCGGTAAAACGGGTGATGAACATCACAGATGTGGGCCATCTGGCTTCCGATGCGGACACCGGGGAGGATAAAATGCTCAAGGGCGCCAAACGGGAGCACAAGTCCGTGATGGAGATCGCCCAGTTTTATACCGATGCGTTCTTTGAGGATTGCCGGAAGCTGAACATCAAGCGGCCCGACGTGGTGGAGCCGGCTACCAACTGCATCGAAGAATATATCGCCATGGTCTCCCGGCTTCTGGAGACGGGATATGCCTATCTGGCTGGGGGAAATGTGTACTTTGACACGGCCAAGCTGGAACAGTATTATGTGTTCAACGACCACAACGAAGAGAATCTGGCCGTAGGCGTCCGGGAGGGTGTGGAAGAGGACACCAACAAACGGAACAAGAATGACTTTGTCCTCTGGTTTACCAAGTCCAAATTTGAGGACCAAGCTTTAAAATGGGACTCCCCCTGGGGGGTGGGTTATCCCGGCTGGCACATTGAGTGCTCCTGCATCAGCATGAAGCACCTGGGAGAGGACCTGGACATTCACTGCGGCGGCATTGACAATGCCTTCCCCCATCACACCAACGAAATTGCCCAGAGCGAGGCATTTCTGGGGCATAAGTGGTGCAATTACTGGTTCCATGTGCACCATTTGAACACGGAGACCGGAAAAATGTCCAAATCCAGCGGGGAATTCTTGACGGTCTCCCTTCTGGAGCAAAAGGGCTATGACCCCATTGTGTACCGCTTTTTCTGCCTCCAGTCCCACTACCGGCGGAATCTGGTGTTCAGTTATGAGAACCTGGACAATGCCGCTGTGGCCTATGGCAAGCTGATTGCCAAGATTGCGGCGCTGGATCCGGAGCAGCCGGGCGAAGTGGACGGGGAGGCCCTTGGGGAGCTGAAGGCCCGGTTTGAGAAGGCCATGGACGCAGATCTCAATACCTCCCTGGCCATTACGGCCCTGTATGATGTGCTGAAGGCCAAGACCAACGACGCCACCAAGCTGGCCGCCCTGGAAGACTTTGACCGGGTGCTCAGCCTGGATCTTCTGGCCCATGGGGAGAAGCAGCGCCAGGCCGACCGGGAGGCCCAGGCCCAGGAGGAGCGGGATCCGGAGATTGACGCCCTGGTCCAGCAGCGCACCGAGGCCAAGAAGGCCAAAAACTGGGCAGAGGCAGACCGGATCCGGGACGAACTGAAGGCCCGGGGCATCACCATCACCGACACCCCCCAGGGGACGAAATGGAGTAGGCAGTAACATGAAACTGATGATTTTAGATGGCAACAGCGTGGTCAACCGGGCATTTTACGGCATCCGGCCCCTGACCACCCGGGAGGGGTTGTACACCAACGCCATTTTTGGATTCCTGAATATCCTGCAGCGGATGGAGCATGAGGAGAACCCGGATGGGATCTGTGTGGCCTTTGACCTGCAAGGTCCCACCTTCCGGCACTTGCAGTATGACGGCTACAAAGCCACCCGCCACGGCATGCCAGAGGAGCTGGCCCAGCAGATGCCCCTGTTAAAAGAGGTGCTCCGGGCTATGAACATTCCCATTCTGGAGTGCCAGGGCTGGGAGGCAGACGACATCATCGGCACCGTGGGCAAGCGGTGCGGGGAGGAGGACTGGGACTGCGTGGTGGTCACCGGGGACCGGGACAGTCTACAGCTGATTGATCCCCATGTCCGGGTGAAGCTCATCATCACCAAGGGGGGGCAGACTACGGCCACCTGCTATGATGAGGCCATGTTCCAGGCGGAGTATGGCTTTGCCCCACCGATTTTGGTGGACCTGAAGAGCCTGATGGGAGACAGCTCCGACAACATTCCCGGCGTCCCCGGTGTGGGACCTAAGACCGCCAAGGAGCTGCTACTGAAATTTGGCACCATGGAGGGGGTGTACGGGCACCTGGATGACGCTTCCATCCGGCCCAAGCTTCGGGAGAAGCTGGAGGCCGGGCGGGAGAGCGCGGCCCTGTCCTATGACCTGGCCACCATCCGCTGCGACGCGCCCATCGCCTTTGATCCCCAGGAGGCCGTACGACGGGAGCCCAACAAAAAAGAGCTGTATGGCCTATTTGTCCAACTGGAATTCGAGAAGCTCATTGACCGCTACAAGCTCCGGGAGGCTGCCCTGGAGCCGGAACGGGAGACGGCGTTGGAGCAGCTGCCACACCGGCAGGAGCTGCCGGAGGTGGGGACGCCCTGCGCCCTGGTCCTGGGGGAAGACGGTACGGTGGCGGTGGCCTGGGCCGATGGCGTGTGTGCGGTTCCGCCCCTGGAGCGGGGTGGCCGACTGGAGGCGCTGCTGGGCCCGGAAACCCCCAAAACCTGCCACGACCTCAAAACCTGCCTGCACCATTTGGAAGCCTTGGGGCTGCCCCGGGAGGGCTTCCAGTTTGACACGGCGCTGGCTGCCTATGACCTGAACCCCTCCCAGGGGGACTATCGGCTGAGCCAGGTCGCCATGGCCTACCTGGGCCGGACGCCGGAGGGACTGGAGGATCGGGCGGCTGCCGTGTGGCAGCTCCGGGCCTGCCTGGAACCGAAGCTGGCGGAGCAGGGCATGGAGTCCCTCTACCGGGAGATTGAACTGCCCCTGTGTACAACCCTGTATGGCATGGAACGGGAGGGCGTTGCGGTGGACCGGAACACCCTGGAGGGCTTCGGCCAGATGCTGACAGGTCGGATTGCGGCTTGCGAACAGTCCATCTTCGAAGATGCCGGGGGGGAATTCAACATCAATTCCACCAGACAGCTGGGAGAGGTGCTCTTTGAACGGCTGCATCTGCCCCCAGTGAAAAAAACCAAGACCGGCTACTCCACCAATGCCGAGGTGCTGGAGAAGCTGGTGGACAAGCACCCCATTGTGGGTCAGGTGATGGAGTACCGGGTCCTCACCAAGCTGAAGTCCACCTATGCCGATGGCCTGCTGAAGGTCATTGGACCAGACGGCCGCATTCGGACCACCTTCCAAAATCTGGTCACTGCCACAGGACGCCTGTCCTCTACGGATCCCAACCTGCAGAATATCCCTGTGCGCACAGAGCTGGGCAGTGAGATCCGGAAGATGTTTGTGCCCCGCCCCGGCTGGGTGTTTGTGGATGCGGATTACAGCCAGATTGAGCTTCGGGTTTTGGCCCACATTGCGGAGGATCCCCTGATGCGGGAGGCCTTCCGGACTGGCCAGGACATTCATACCGCGACGGCCTCCCAGGTCTTTGGCGTCCCGCCGGAGGAGGTCACTCCCCTCCAGCGCCGCCATGCCAAGGCAGTAAACTTTGGCATTGTTTACGGCATTTCGGAGTTCTCTCTGTCCGAGGACATCGGTGTGAGCAGGCACGAGGCCAAGGCATACATGGATTCTTACCTGGACCGGTATGCCGGCGTCCGCGCCTATATGCGGGAGATTGTGGCGGAGGCCAAGAATCGGGGGTTTGTCACCACCATGTTTGGCCGGCGGCGGTATATCCCGGAGCTGAAGAGCAGCAATTTTAACATCCGCCAGGGAGCGGAGCGAATTGCCCTCAACACCCCCATTCAGGGCACGGCGGCGGACCTCATCAAGCTGGCCATGGTCCGGGTGGACCGGGCGCTGCGGGAGGCGGGTCTCCAGGCAAAGCTGATTCTCCAGGTCCACGATGAGCTGATTGTCGAGTGTCCGCCGGAGGAGACGGAGCAGGTCCGGGCCATTGTCACCGGCCAGATGGAGTCTGTGGCCCAGCTGTCGGTGCCACTGGTGGCGGAGGCCAAGGTGGGACGCACTTGGTATGAGGCGAAATGATGGAATATGAAATCGTAACCATGGAGGCGGTCCATGTCCCCCAGGTTGCCGCTCTGGAGAAAGCCGTCTTCCCGGACCCCTGGAGTGAACGGAGCGTGGCTTCGGAGCTGGACAATCCCCTCAGCCTGTGGTTGGTGGCCCAGGCAGGGGACGTGGTCCTGGGCTATGTGGGCAGCCAGTCGGTGATGGGAGAGGCGGATATGATGAATCTGGCAGTTGCGCCTGCCGCCCGCCGCCAGGGGCTTGCCCGGGCGCTGGTGACGGCCCTGATCCGGGGCCTGACAGCCCGGGGGGTGCACAGCCTGACCCTGGAGGTCCGGGCCTCCAATGGGCCTGCCAAGATGCTGTATGAAAGCATGGGCTTTGTCCAGGTGGGCCGCCGCCCAGGCTATTATCTGTCGCCCAAAGAAGACGGGGACATTCTCCGAAAGGAGTGGGATCTATGATACTAATGGCCGTGGAATCCTCTTGTGACGAAACCGCTGTGGCCCTGGTGGAGGACGGGCGGAGGATTTTGACGGATTGCATCGCCTCGCAGGTGGATTTGCACCGGATTTACGGCGGCGTAGTGCCGGAAATTGCGTCCCGGAAACACATTGAGGCCATTTATGGCCTGGCGGACCAGGCGCTGGCCACGGCAGGTCTGGGGCGGAAGGATGTGGACGGCATTGCCGTCACCTATGCGCCCGGGCTCATTGGCGCGGTGCTGGTGGGGGTGAATTTTGCCAAGGGGGCAGCGCTGGCACTGGATGTGCCCCTGATCCCCGTCCACCACATCCGGGGTCACATTGCCGCCAATTACTTGGCCTATCCGGAGCTGGAGCCCCCCTTCCTCTGCCTGGTGGTTTCCGGTGGACACACCATGCTGGTGCATGTGCAGGACTACACCAGAATGGAAATTCTGGGCACCACTCTGGACGATGCCGCCGGGGAGTGTTTTGACAAGGTGGCCAGGATTTTGGACATGCCGTACCCCGGTGGAGCGGCGCTGGATCGGAAGGCAAGAGAGGGAACCGAGGGGCGGTATCCCCTGCCCCGCGCGAGAGCCGGGGAGAATCCCCTGGATATGTCCTTCTCCGGCCTCAAAACCGCCGCCATCAACCTGATTCACAACGCCGGGCAGAAGGGAGAGCCCCTGGTGGTGGAGGACCTCTGCGCGGACTTCTCCGCCGCCGTGTCCGATACGCTGGTGCCCCGGGCCATGGAGGCGCTCCGCCGCACCGGCTGTGGGAAGCTGGCTGTGGCTGGAGGCGTTGCCGCCAACTCCCGCATCCGCCGGGACATTCTGGCAGCGGCGGAACAGGTGGGCGCCCAGGTTTACCTGCCGCCCTTGGCCCTCTGCGGCGACAATGCCGCCATGATTGGCGCCCAGGGTTATTATGAGTTCCTGGCTGGCAATCTCGGGGACATGACCCTGAACGCCTATGCCACCAAATCCATTTTGGGAGAGACACTGTGATATATAGGGGGCTGCCTCACATGCCCTTGTACCAAGAAAAGTAGGAGAAAAATTTAACGATATAGAGTAGCGGGGAAAGTGTGAAAGGGGCAAAGAGCCCCTTTCGCGTTCAATCAACCGTTTTTCCAAACCAATGCGGTTTGGAAAAACGTCAGGGGTTGTTTCAAAACTTGTTTTGAGACAACCCCCTTTCTCTCTGCCAGAGCGTCCGCTTGCTGTCACTCTGACATAATAACGGATTTTTCTTGACAACCAATACTACGTGTTGTATAGTATTACGTGAAGGGGGGCATTTCGATGATTGATCCGCAGCAAAAACGCGGTTTGTTGGATTCCTGCGTACTGGGCGTCCTGTGCCGGGGGGAGTCCCATGGGTACCAAATTGTGAAAGATCTGCTGTCCTGCATCGATATTTCAGAGTCTACCTTATATCCCATCCTCAGGCGGCTTGAAACAGACGGATGCCTGACGGTGCGCAGTGTGGAGCACAACGGCCGCCTGCGCAAGCTCTATACCATCACAGAGCGGGGGCTCCGGCGTCTGGACAGCTTTCTGTCCAGCGAGGAAGAAGTGATTGGAATTTACGATTTTGTCAGGAGGCAGCGCAATGACAAAGCATGAATTTTTAAAGCAGCTGAGAGCGGAGCTGGAGCGGCTGCCCGGAGCGGAACGAAAGCGGCAGCTGGATTACTATGCTGAGCTGCTGGATGACATGATAGAGGACGGAATGGAGCCGGAGATGGCAGTGGAACGTCTGGGCCCGGTGTCGGAAATTGTACATACCATTTTCCAGGACACGCCTCAGCCGAGCAGAAAGCGCAGCCGTCTGGGTTTCCTGCTGAGTATGGTCTGCGGCGCTGTGGTCCTGCTCAGTGTGGTGGTTGCATTGGTCTGGATGGTGGGTCAAGAGCGGGACCCTGTCGAGGCGTCTCACCCGGGCAAGGTAGAGGCCACTGCCGACGAGAGCACGGAACCGCCGGTGCAGCCCCACATTGTGCGGGAAGAGATCTCAGCATTTGGCTTTGACAGCTATCGGCATTGGGATCATGCTTCCTACGCGGCAAGCGGCACCTATGATGTCCTTGTGTCGGATGTGACCTCTTTGGATCTGCGCTGGCTGGCGGGGGAGGTGACGGTAAAGGCCTGGAAGGGTGACGTTTTCCGGTTTCAGGAGACGGTGATTGGGCAGGTCAGTCGTGCCGCTCCATCTGTGGAAGACGCACTGCGATATGGGGTGGAGAATCATACGCTGTACATTCAATATTGCGCCATTGGAGATTACGACGACTTGCCGGTGAAGAACCTAACCATCTGGATCCCCATGGAACTGGCAGGGGCTATGAAGCAGCTGCAAACCCAGATGCTGTCGGCGGATTTGACGGTCCAGGAGCTTTCCATCAACCGGCTGGAGCTGCAGTCGGTGTCTGGAGATGTGAATTTGCAGGGTGCGCAGGCGGAGGAGGCCAATTTTTCCTCGGTGTCCGGGGATATGACCTGGGACGGTGTGATCCAGGGGGCCACAATGAAGACAACCTCTGGGAGCATCACCGTGGTGGCAGACCAGGCGCCTGACCGGATGAGCCTGTCTGCGGTCTCTGGGGATGTCACCATCTATATGCCCTTGGAGACGCGATTTGGCGTCATTTATCACACCACCTCGGGCACGATAGGGGGCGACTATCCGCTGTTTGGGACTTCAGGCGGAGAGAAGTTCTACTACGGAAGAAGTGACCTGGAGTACCGGGTGGATACCGTCAGCGGGGATCTGACCGTCAACCAGAACATGAACATTTCTGTAACGGATCATGAGTAACAGGAAGGCAGGAGGTATTTTGTGAACAAGCTACGGAAATTGGCTGTCCGCGGCATGCGGGGGCGGCGAAAGGACACCCGGGTTCTGGCTCTGGTGATTGGAATGGGCTTTCTATTCCTGACGGCGGGGACCTTGCTGCTGTCTTCCTTCCATGGGAGCCAGGCCCAACAGCGCCAGAATCTGTATGGCAATTGGCACCTCTTATACGGAGGGGGAGACGCAGAAGTTTGCCGGAACCTGGAGGGGCTTACTCAGACGGACGAGGCCGTTACGGTGACGATGCTGGGAAGCGACGAGAAGTGCGGCCATGTGGCAGTCTGGGATGAAGACTTTGCCCGGCTGGGAAATCTCCGGATTTTGGAGGGCCGCGCACCGGAGGCAAAAGGGGAAATCCTCCTGGAGCGGGGACAGCTGGGGCTGTTCTCAGAGGAAATCGGCGTGGGCAGTCAGATTTCCCTGACAATGAACTATCACATGGAGGGCCTGCGGGAACGGCAATATCCAACCCCGTCCATCACCATTCGGGGTGGCGAGTTGCCGGCGAGGCAGGTGATGAAGACCTTTGGCGACGGCGTGACGGAAGAGGGGATCCAGTCCATTATGGAGCGTATCTGGACGGAAGAGGTCTGGAACGGCCAATTCACCTATAAAGATGAAAACGGCGAGTTACACACGGAATGGTCCTATGACGCTCCGCTCCGCTGTCCCATTTCGGAGATGGATGACGAATCCTATCGGACTGCGGTTTTGAGTGCTGCCCAGTACTTTAGCAACTTGAATGGCTACTTAGAATATACCGTCCGGGATGACGGCGGAGTGGCGACCACAGAAGTGAACCGATCCTTTTTTGAGGGAGATACCCATGGTGAGGTGAATTGGGGTCTCAATACCCAGTATGATTATCTGTATGCCAAAAGTGCACAGTTTGCCAGCGAGGAGTTGCAGCAAATCGTCATGACCCGGGGCGCCGTTCCCACACAGGATCTGACCTTGACCAGATCCTGTACTGTGGTGGGCATCGTAGAGACGGTGTCAGACCGTTGGGATGTGGGAGATGTGGTGCTGCCCAATTGTTACATGTCCGCTCCGACGGCAGAGGAGTTCCGGGAGACGGCGGCTCAGCTCCAGACCAGAGAGGAACCCCGGCTGCAACGGCCTCTGGAAGAACAAACCCTGTTATTCCTCCGGGGCAATGGCGCCCTTTCCAGCCTGTATGGGCAGGTCCGGGAGATGGGGATTCCCCTGGTGCGGGAGGTGTCTGTGGATGCGTATTACCGCTCTATGGACAGTGATGCGTGGAAATCCGACGATGGCTACGAGGTGGAGGAGAGAGACTGGGAGATTGCACAGTGGCAGTTGGAGGAGATGCAGAAAACGGACCCGTCTCTGGATGGAATCTCCCTGACTGGCCTGGAGCTGGTTTCCAATCGGTATTATGCGGTTTGGCTGGAACGGATTGGACGGGAAGGCAATCTTTACAAAGAAGAGGTCTACCTGCACCGGCCTGTGTTCCAATGGGAGCTCAGCGACGGCTCCACCCGGTTGGAGGATGGGTGGCTTGCGTATCTGATGCTGCCCACCCAAATCAGTGATTGGAAGTCCCAGATGTCGGTTTATTACAGGGCCTGGTCGGTTCCATTTCAGGAGCTGGAATATGGCATGGTATCGTTCTCCCTGGATGAAAGCGGCTCCTACCAATCCGCGCCCGGCGGGTTGCCGGACATCACAGAGTGTTATACCTACAACCAGGGGCAGATCTTGCTGAATCGCTATGGGTATCCCCTGGAAGGGGGCCTGACCGAGACCATGGGAGCGGCCATGATCGGCGTGATTGTGGTCATTACCGTGTGCGCCGTGTTCCAGATCTTTTTCACGCAGCTCCGCCGGAGGACCAAAAAGTTGACGCTGCTGAAAAGCGTGGGCGCGACCCAGGGGCAGATCTTTGCGCTCCTGGCCTGGGAGTGTGTCTATATCACCATTGGGAGTCTCATTTTGGGGGATGTATTGGGCGTTGCAATCGCCTTTGGCGTGACCAAGGCTTTGGAGGGTGTTTCCTTCTTCCTGGACGGGCCTCTGGTGCTGGCCGGGCAGGTTTGCGGCATCCTGGCGGTGCTTCTGGGGATGCTGATGCCCCCCAGCCTCAAAAGTATGCACACTCCCCTGGTGGGGCGGATGGAGGGACACAAACGCCGCCACGTACGAGTCCGGGCCTGGAAGCGCCAGACCTGGCGCCGGCTGTGTGCCAGGGACCGGGCGGGGAACCCAGGCAGAACCGCAGGGATGGCGCTTCTGTGCCTGTTCCTGGTGGCAATGGAACTGATCTGTGTGTTCCTGGGCAATGCGTCCTTTGACACATACCGGCAGACGGTCCAGCAGACGGACAAGCCGGATTATACTCTGCTGTCCAACCACACGGGAAGCAGGCGGGAGACAGAAGCCCTGCTCGAGAAGCTGGGCCGGGCGGAGGGCTTGTCCCGGGTGGACTTCTGGCAGCGGGAGGACCATATCTTCCTCTGGTACGATGGAATGGAGCGCAGTCCCGTACTCTCTACGCTGAAACGGGCGGGAGGCGACAGCTTCTTTGCAACGTCCAAAGCGGATGCTCCCAAGCAGACAGGAGAGGGCTTCCTGACGCAGGCCTACGGAGTGGATGGGACCTCAGACCTCTATGCCCGCCTGGAAAGGGCGTTTACAGAGGGCTCTGTGGATCCGGTGGCCTTTGAAGAGGGCAGGGAAGTCATTCTCCTGCTGCCCATGCACCGTGCGCTACAGGGTTCCGGCGAGGGGAACGAAAATTCCATGGCAGATCTTCTGCGCTCCACAGGAACCATGGACCTGAGCTTAGCGGCCAGTGCGGCCCAGGGCTGGGAACGGGATTCGTCTGTACAGGTAGGCGACAGCCTGACTTTGGCAGTGGATTGTCCCCGTTTGGCGGACACGTCGGTCTACTACACCCAGACGGTTCAGAATGTGACGGTGGGCGCCATCATCCGGTATTTCCCGGAGCAAGGCGTCTGGCCCTTTGCAGGCAATCCCCAGAGCCATGTGGTCATTGGCAGCTCCAAGCTGCTCTACGGCCTCTACAGCGACGGGTTTAAGACGATGACGGAGCGGGATCTGGCCATGCTGGAGACCCGGAAGAACTGGCTCTACACTTACAATTATGGAGAGGCCGGCTTCAATCTGTATGCCGGGGAGCACGCTTCCACGGAAAACACCCTGACGCCCCTCTTCCAGATTTCCCGGGAAAACCATCTGACTTTGGGAAATCTCCACGATTCCAACCAGGCGGTTTATCATAAGGCCCTGTCCTCCTGTCTGCTGATGGGGATGCTGGCCTTTGCCGCCACCGTCATTGTGTGGATGATTCTTCGCAACACCCTGGCGTCGGCCCAGGAGCAGGGGAGAAAGCGAACCGGCATTTTGCAGGCTCTGGGTGTAACCAAAGCCCAGATGTACCGGGGCCAGGCATTCCAAGCCCTGCGGGATTGGCTGATTGCCATGGTAGGCGCCCACGGCGTGTTGGCGTTGGCGGTGTTGATCTCCGGGTGGATGCAGCGCATGGGGCAGGGATTTTCTCTCATGGCGTTGCTACAGGCAATTGTTCGGGAGGATCTGGCGGCGTATCCCTGGATGCTCCATGTGGGGCTATGTCTCCTGGAGCTGCCGGTGCTGCTTCTGTTCCACCTGCTGGCGCTGCGTGGGCCCTTGCAATCTTCTCCCACGGAAAACATTCGAAGCTAAGACGAAAGGAGCTTGGTTATGGAGACAATTTTGAAGTTAGACGGCGTAGAAAAGGTCTATCACCCCGGTACCAACCTGGAATGCCGCGCGTTGCAGCCGGTGAATCTGGAGTTTTGCAAAGGCAGGTTTTACGCCATTGTGGGAAAGTCCGGCAGCGGAAAGTCCACCATGCTGCACATTCTGGGGGGACTGGACCGGCCCACAGGCGGCAAGGTGTATCTGGAGAATCAGAGCGTCTTTGATCTGAAGGACAAGCAGCTGGCGATTTTGCGCCGCCGCCGGATTGGCTTTGTCTTTCAGGCATACAACCTACTGGGGGAGCACACCGCCCGGGAAAATCTCTGCATTCCCCTGAATCTGGATGGAAGAGATCCGGACCCCGCCTTTTTCCAAGAGGTGACGGGGGCGCTGGGGATTGAAAAGCTCCTGGACAAGTATCCGGATGAGCTGTCCGGTGGTGAGCAGCAGCGGGTGGCCATTGGCCGGGCGCTGATGATCCAACCGGCGATTCTCCTGGGGGACGAGCCCACAGGCAACCTGGACCCCGCCACCGGGGAGGAGGTGCTGGGGCTCCTCAAGTCCCTGGCAGCCCGGTTTGGCCAAACGGTGATCCTGGTGACCCATGATATGGAGCTGGCGCGTCAGGCCGATACGGTGATCCGCCTGCACGCCGGTGTGGTGCAACAGGTGGAACATCTGGCATAATTTGGCCCCATTCGGTATGATTTGACAGAAGGACATGGACAAAACCCAGTTTTGTCCATGTTTTTTTGGTATTTCGGCCCTGTTCAGCGTTTTTGAAACAGAGAATGTCCGTATCCGGCGGATTTTGTGTTACGGCTGCATAGAGATTATGTCAAATTCGGCGTGCATAGAAAATGGAAACGAAATGTTAACAACTTGTAACAAAACGGGGAGAAATCGCCACCTTGCGCCAGGCTTTTCCCTGTGAACATCTGTGGACAACCCTGTGGAGAATGTGCAAAACTCATGCATACCCATGGGGATATCCACATTATTGTAAACCGAAACCGGGGGAATATACGGGAAATCTGGGTGCTTGTGTCGAATTCTGGGGGTGGAAGCCAAAGTTTTCCACAGACGGTACAAATACCTGCCTGCATCTGTGGCATACTAAGGAAAACAAGCAAGGAGGCGCCACGATGAAGGAGATCTGGACCCAGGGATTGGAAATTCCCCGG
Organism: uncultured Eubacteriales bacterium; assembly: GCA_900544975.1. Classification (GTDB taxonomy): domain Bacteria; phylum Bacillota; class Clostridia; order Oscillospirales; family Oscillospiraceae; genus Faecousia. The sequence goes on along the minus strand of UQXI01000001.1, from coordinate 133,861 downwards.
TTTCCACAGCTGGACGGTGATACGTCCACGGAAATTTTGGTGATTGGAGGCGGGATGGCAGGCATTTTGTGCGCCCGGGAGCTGCAGTCCCGTGGAATCGAATGTCTTCTGGTGGAGGGCAACACCATCGGAAGCGGCATCACCAGCGGAACAACGGCGGTGCTCAGCACCCTCCATGATCCTTTGTATCAGGATTTGTCGGCCAGATTTGGGCAGGAGCCGGCCCGGCTGTACTTCCTGGCCAATTGGGAGGCCCTGGAAAAGTACCGGACTCTGGCGCAGCGGTATCCCTGTGACTTCCAGGAACGGCCCCACTACCGCTACGCCATGACCCAGGCGCAGGCGGAGCGGCTGAAGACCGAGGCGGAGCTGCTGCAACGCCTGGGCTTTTCGGCGGAGTATCGGAAAGAGACCCCGCTGCCGTTTCCTGTGGCCGGGGCGGTGTATTTGCCGGGGATGGCGCAGTTTCATCCTCTGCGGTTTTTATATGGTTTGGCTTCCAACCTGAAAATTCGGGAAAATACGCCGGTTCTGGGAATTTCCAATGGAGTTGCCTTTACGGAGCGGGGCAAAATTCTGGCCCGGAAGATCATCGTGGCAACCCATTTCCCCTTGGGCCGTTTTCGTGGCCTCTATTTTATGAAGCTCTATCAGCGCAGGTCCTACGTGGTTGCTTTAGGGGGCGGCCCGAATGTGGAGGGAACCTATGCCGGGATGGGTGCAAACGGCATCTCTCTGCGCAACTTTGGAGACAATTTGTTCCTCAGCGGCGGCAGGCACCGTACCGGTGGAAAGGGCGGTTGGGAGGCAGTGCGAAACTTTGCAGAACGCCACTTTCCGGGGCTGCCGGAGCGGTACGCCTGGGCCAACCAGGCTTGCATGACCCTGGACGGTTTGCCCTATGTGGGCGCCTTTAGCCCCCATACGCCCGATTTATATGTGGCCACCGGGTTTGGAGCCTGGGGCATGACCAATTCCATGGCGGCGGCAACGCTGCTGGCAGACCTGGTGACAGGCAAGGAAAGTCCGTATACCGCCGTATATTCCCCCTCCCGCTCCATGCTGCGGCTCCAGCTGCTGTCCAATCTGGGCCACACCCTGAGCAACTTCCTCCGCTTGACCCCCAGGCGGTGCTCCCACATGGGCTGCGCCCTCAAATGGAATCCGGCGGAGCACAGCTGGGATTGCCCCTGCCATGGATCCCGGTTTACGGCCGATGGCGCTGTGCTGGATAGTCCGGCCCAGAGCGAAATCCACCCGGACGGAAAGGCATAGGGTTTCTGTTGCAATTTTCCGGCGTCAGGTGTATGATGAATCCGGGTGATTGGATTGGAACTGTTAGATTTGGTAGATGAAAACGGCGTGCCCACCGGGGAGGTCAAAGAGCGGGAGCTGGTGCACCGGGACGGAGATCGGCACCGGACCAGCCATGTGTGGCTCTTCCGACAGCGGAACGGCCGGTGGCAGGTGCTGCTGCAAAAGCGCAGTGAACAGAAGGATTCCCATCCCGGCTGCTATGACATCTCCAGCGCCGGGCACATTCCGGCCGGTGTGGACTGGGTGTCCTCGGCCCTCCGGGAGCTGGAGGAGGAGCTGGGCCTGCACATGCAGGCAGAGCAGCTCCACCTGGCCGGAGTGCGCCGCTTTGACTGGAGGGGCTCCTTTTACGGCAGGCCCTTCCGGGACCGGCAGGTCAGCCGGGTGTATTATGGCGTCTGGGAGGGGGAGCCCCAGGACTTGCACCTCCAGGAAAGCGAGGTCTCTGAGGTGGTCTGGATGGATTTTGCTGCCTGCCGTCAGGCGGTGACTGCAAACGCCATACCCCACTGCATTTTTTCGGAGGAATTGGACCTGCTGGCCCAGGCCCTTCGAATCCCAGAGGAATCAAACAGGGACTGCTGCAAAAAGTAAATTTTGCAGCAGTCCCGTTTTTCTCAAAGAAGGATTCAGGATTACACCAATTCCACGTGGTAGACCTCCATCCAGTGATTGACCTGGAGCATATAAGCGATGGTTTGCGCCGTATTCATCAGCTGGCCGTACCAGGGCCAGGGATACTGGGCGGTGAGCAGATCTTCCAAGGCATGGCGGTTGGCAATTTGGAAAATGGGCGCGGTGCCCTCCTCCAGGAGCAGCCGCAGCCGCCGGGAGACCTCCTCCAGATAAGCGGGATTGTGGGTCTTGGGATAGGGACTCTTTTTCCGCCACAGCACTTCCGGGGGTAGAAAGTCCTCCATGGCCTTCCGCAGAAGCCCTTTTTCCACCCCTTCGTAGTCTTTGAAGGACCAGGGGACCCCATAGAGATATTCGGCAATCCGGTAGTCGCAGAAAGGAACCCGCACCTCCAGCCCGGACCACATGCTCATCCGGTCTTTCCGGTCCAGGAGGGTCTGCATGAACCACCGGAAATTGAGGTTGACCATTTCCTTCATCCGCCGCTCCTGCTTGCTCTGGCCTGGCAGCACGTCGCTGGCCTGGCAGGTGGTCTCATACCGGCGGAATACGTAGGCCTCCGGGTCCAATGCAGCCCGGTAGCCGTCTGTCAGGAAGGAACTCCGCCAGGCGGTGGATTGGGCCCAGGGGAAGCCTGCCCGCTCCCGCACCTCCGGGTCCCGGTACCAGGGGTAGCCGCCGAAAATCTCATCGGCGCATTCCCCCGACAGGGCCACGGTGGCGGTCTCTTTCATCTTCCGGCACAGCAGCAGCAGGGAGGCGTCTACATCTGCCATACCCGGCAGATCCCGGGCTTCCACGGCTTCGTCCAAGGCGTCGGCCAGCTCCTGGGTGTCCAGGATCACCCAGTGGTGTTGAGAATCCAGGTATTGGGTCATGATCTGGATGAATTCCGGATCGCTGTTGGGCTGGAATTTTCCGGCGTGGAAGTACTTGGCGTTGTCCTTGTAGTCCACAGAGAAGGTATGGAGCTTCCGGCCCTGCCGGGCCTCCTCCCGGGCGGCGACCGAGGAGATGAGGCTGGAATCCAGCCCGCCGGAGAGGAAGGTACAGATGGGCACGTCGGAGACCAGCTGCCGCCGGATGGCGTCGCTCACCAGCGCGCGGACCCGCTCCAGAGTCTGGGGCAGGGTATCCTGATGTTCCCGGTCCTCCAGCCGCCAGTACCGGTGCAGGCGCATGTCCTGCCCGTCAAAGTAGCCGCAGCATCCTGGCTCCACCTCCCGGATGCCCCGGAAGACGCCGCAGCCGGGAGTCCGGCCCGGTCCCAAAAGCATGACCTCTGCCACGCCCTGGGCGTCCACCTGGGCGGGGACCGACGGATGGGCCAGGAGCGTTTTCAGCTCCGAGGCGAATAGAAATTGTCCGTCCCGGATGGTGTAAAACAGAGGCTTCACCCCAATCCGGTCCCGGGCCAGGAACAGGCGCTCCGGCTCCTCCTCCCAGACGGCGAATGCAAAAATACCGTTGAACCGCTCCACACAGCTGTCCCCCCATTGGGCATAGGCGTGGAGCACCACCTCGGTGTCGGAGTGGCCCAGGAAGGTATGTCCGTCCAAAACCAGCAGACGGCGCAGCTCCTCCGTATTGTACAGCTCGCCGTTGTACACCATATGGTAGTGGATTCCCCGGAAGAGGAGATCCATGGGCTGTCGGCCTCCCGCCAGGTCTACGACAGCCAACCGGGCATGGAGGAGGCTGAGCCCCTTCTTCTGGAAGATGCCCCACTGATCCGGTCCCCGCCGTGTCATGGTTTTCAGCATCCCCTCCAGGATCTCCCGGTTTTCTCCGGTGGAACCCAGAATTCCTGCAATTGCGCACATAAACATCACAACCCCTTTCAAGCACACTATAGTCTATTCCGCTGTCCCGGTTCTGTGAACGGTGAATTTTGCCAGGAATATCGTTTCCAATCCGGGGCACCTTAGTCATGGGTGATCAAATATGAAAAACAGCAAGGATCTATTGGGTTCGGTGGTCAAGACTGCGCAAATGGGGAAAACCGGATTGGAATGTGTCTTGCAGGCGCCACTGCGTCCTGCGCTCCGGGAGAATCTGGAGAAGCAGGCGTCAGTCTACCAGCAGATTGAAGAGGAAGCTCTGAACCTGGCGGCCGGGCGGAAATGGCAGGTGGAGCAACTGGGACCAGTGAGCCGGACCTGCTCCCAGATGGTTTCCCGCATGCGGCTGGGCAAGGGCAACTCGGATTCCAAAGCCGCTGCCATGGTGATGCAGGGCAGCACCCGGGGGCTCATCAAGGGCTTGCAGAACCTCCACCAGTTCCCCTATCAGGACACAGCCGTGAGCACTCTGGCGCAGCGTCTGCTGGACCTGGAAAAGGAATCGTTGGGACAGATGCAGTCATTTTTGTAGGCTGGGATTTGCAACCGAGGGCGCATGGCAAAGGAATGTGCGACAATTTGTGGGTTGTAGGCGGATCCGGACGTTCCTGTGGGGAAGGTCCGGATTCGCCTACAACTCATGTGCGGTTGTTGCATCATTGTCACAGACAACGCCTCCTGCATAGTATGGACGGATACCGGAGTTCTGCCAAAGGCTGGGCGCCGGTTTCTGGAAGGAGGAGGGCGCTATGCCTGCAGAAGGTTTTATTCAGGTTCACGTATATACTTCCGATGCACAGATTCCTGTGCCCGGGGCGGCGGTGGCCATCGTGTCTGACGATGGAACGCTCCTGGCTGCCCGACTGACCAACGAGAGCGGACAGATCCAGCCGGTGGCGGTGAAGGTACCGGCTGCGTCGGAGAGCCGTGACCCCAATTTTCAAGGCAAACCCTTTACGACCGTGACCATCCGAGTGCAACATCCGAATTATGAGCAGATCCAGGTAGACAATGCTCAGGTGTTCGCCGGGGTGATGACCCTGCAGCCTCTGGAGCTGATTCCGCTGCCCACGTTCCCAGAGCTGTATGACCGGGTGGAATACTTCAATGTCCCGCCCCAGAACCTCTAGGAGGTGCGGCGATGCCAGTTGTGATTCCATATGTACCAGAGCAGATTACGGTTCACCTTGGACCGCCCGATTCGGATGCTGCCAATGTGACAGTTTCCTTCACAGACTATGTCAAGAATGTAGCTTCTTCAGAAATTTACCCCACTTGGGACGAGAGCGCCCTGCGGGCCAACATCCTGGCCATCATTTCGTTTGCACTCAACCGGGTTTACACAGAATTTTACCGCAGCCGGGGCTACAACTTTGATATCACCAATTCCACCGCCTATGACCAGGCCTTTGTAAACGGGCGAAATACATTTGAAAATATTGACGCCATTGTAGACGATATATTCAACAGCTACATCCGCCGCCAGGGCTTTGTGGAACCTTTGGCCGCCAAGTTTTGCAATGGTACCACGGTGACCTGCGAGGGCCTCAGCCAGTGGGGGTCCCAGAGCCTGGCGGAGCAGGGGTACAATTCCGTGGATATCCTCCGCTCTTATTATGGCGACGACATTGAAATCGTAGCCAATGCACCGGTGCAGGGCCTGGTGCAGTCCTATCCCGGGACGCCGCTGCAGCGGGGAAGCAGCGGCCCCAACGTGGTGGTGGTTCAGGCGTCCTTGAACCGGGTGGGACAGAACTACCCGGCCATTCCCAAGATCTTCCCCGTAGACGGGATCTTCGGTAGCCAGACAGAAAATGCCGTCCGGCGCTTCCAGGAGATTTTCGGTCTGGTTCCGGATGGGATTGTAGGCCGGGCAACCTGGTACGCTCTGGTGCGGCTCTATGTGGGCGTGAACTCTTTGGCGGAGCTCCGCTCTCTGGGGCAGCAGTTCTACAGTATCTCCTGGAACTATGGAGGAGCGCTGCAGCAGGGAAGCCAGGGGCAGGAGGTGCGGCAGCTGCAATACATGCTGCAGGTTATCTCCAGCGTCATTCCCGCCATTCCGCCGGTGGAGGTAGATGGCATTTACGGTCCCGCTACACGGGCCTCGGTACTGGCGGCACAGCGCTATTTTGGACTGCCGCAAAGCGGCACGGTGGATGAGCAGACCTGGCTCAGGCTGGAGAGCCAGTTCCGCAGTATAGATGACAGTCTCTTCCGCAACCAGGAGTTGTTCCCCTATGGGGTGGAGGGTGGCGCAGCCGCTCAGACCGCCTTTGCATCGGCCAATCCCCGGGGGCAAAGCCGGGGAAGCAGAACCAGCTCCAACCAAAGGGAGACCCAGCCCAGACCAGAGGAACGGTATTCTCAAACTACCCGCATGACCCAGTTCCCCGGTTCGGATCTCAGTATGGGGAAGCAGGACGGAGCGCAGAGGGGGGTGACGAGATGATTGCTGATCCAAGTTACTTTGTGGGTCGACCCATAGAGAGCATGCAGACCATGCTCCGGGTTGCAGCCGAGGGGAACAACCGGCTGCTTCCCGTGGTGCCAGACGGGATTTTCGGCCGCAACACCATGGCGGCGGTGACGGCGTTCCAGCGATATTGCGGTCTGCCGGCCACCGGTGTGATGAATCAAACCACCTGGGAGCGGTTGGTGCAGACCTACCAGGCCCAGCTGGTTCAGCAGGCCCCGGCGGAGGCCATGCAGCCCATTCTCAACCCCTACCAGACCATAAAGGCGGGGGAGAGCAACTACCATGTCTATCTGGTCCAATCGGTTCTGCGGGTCCTGGGCGCCGTATACCGGGGCTTGCCCCAAACGCCGATCAATGGGACCCTGGATGCGTCTACCGTGACGGCCGTGCGCCGTTTCCAGACCCTCTGCGGCCTGCCAGTGACCGGTGAAGTGGACCGCCACACCTGGAAATGCCTGTGCTGCCACTACGCATTGGCAGCCGGCGACGGTACGGGAAACTGTCAGAAGGGGAAGAATCACCTGTAATTTTCAGGAAGCCTCAAAACGGAAGCATTCTGCAATTCCATAGGGAATGATCCTGACCATTCTGCCTTGCAAAAGGCACAAAAATGAGGAGGCCTGGCAAATTCGCCACGCGTTTCCTGCTTGCCATAAGAACGTTTCCGTATCCATTAGGCAAGGAATGCTGCATGACATCTTGGCCTTTCTCCGTAGGAATGCCCATATGTCCGTCCGTGGGGGGCGTCATGCGAATCACATCTACGTCTTGCGAATTCGTAATGCCTACCACGGGCGGACCTATGTGTCCGCTCGGCGGAGACACAGTGCGTTTCCCACCCATTTACGGCGAATTCGTAATGTCTGCCACGGGCGGACACATGGGTCCGCCCCTACGGCGGTACGGGAGAACGTGCAAAATTGAGTATTCTTTGCGTTCTCCGCAGGGAAGGCCCCCCTTCCACAGCGGGGGTGGTACACGCGACATCTTACCCTTTGTCCGTAGGGGCGGACCTGTGTGTCCGCCCGGCGGAGACGCAGTGCGTTTCCCACCCATTTACGGCGAATTCGCAATGCCTACCACGGGCAGACACATGGGTCTGCCCCTACGGCGGTACAGGAAGGTGTTGAAAGCTGGAAATTCTCTGCGATTTTCCGTTGGGAATGGACTTGCCCGTTCCGCCTTGCGGCAGGCTTCAAAATGACTTTGCTAGTTTAATTGAAAGTACGTTTGAAAGGAGTCGACAAACGTATGGAGCGCCTCTGTATTCAGCGAATAGTAGGTCCGTGTTCCATCATTATGTAGGGTCACCAGGTTCGCACCCATGAGGATGCTGATGTGTTGGGAGATTGTAACGGGGGAAATGCCCACGAAATTGGCCAGCTCCCGGCCATAGGCAGGACCGTCCAGAAGCTTTGTGATGATATTGAACCGATTCCGGTTGCTCAGGGCGGCCAGGGTGTTGGTCAGCTGAATGCCGGAGTTGCGGGCCAGAGCAAAGTTTTCCCGCAGAAACTCATACAAAGAGCCAAGGCAGCCAAGCAGGACGGTTTCATCGGAATTGAACCCGAAAACCGAATAGTTGCTGCAGACCATGCTGGGATAGATGAGGATTTGACGGATCCGGCTTCGGTCGCTGGGCCAGAGCCGGTCCATGATGGTTTCCTCGGTTTCATGGCAATAGCGCTCATGAAAATGCTCAGCCAGAGGGGCAATCAGCTCCTGGCACCGTTTGAATTCAGTGGCAACGGGCGATAGGGCCTCCTGCAGCATGTCCACATAGCGCCCGGGATTCAGCGCCAGATCGGTCAGGACCAGTTTGGAGCTTTGGGGCAAGTCGCTGCTGTTGATTTTGGAAAACAGCTGATGGATGGTACTGCTGGTAGCCATGTTACATTCGTCCATGTTTAAAAATTCTAGGATTTGCTTTGGTATTTGTGGAATGTTCTGTTTCAGACGGCAGAAGAACTCGGGTTCCTCCCAACTGACGTATGCCTCCACCATATTGGGTATCAGGATGCTGCATACATGGCCAGAAGAAGGGTGATGCTTATCCTTTCCACGCTGGTACAGAGGTGCAAACAGAGTCTGAATGGTGTCTTTCGAAACGGCAATACTGCCACGAAGCCGCCGCTCCAGCTCGGTTAAAATGTTAGAATAGGACGTAAGCGTGTTGTTGTGCGGGCGATTGTCGCCTTTGCCAAAGGTCCGCTCCATGTACGAAGTCCAGGATACGCCAGCTGCCTGATTTGCCAGGAACAGGCTCGCTTCGAGGAGTGGAATCGGTGCGTAGTTGATCATAACATACCTCCAAAATTTGCCAAATGCTGTGTGGTCCCATTGCTTTTGCCTATTATACCATTTTTTTAGCAGAAAGCTATTGACAACACAGCGAAAAGAGGGTAAAATTTAGCCATCACGAACGTTCGTAAAAATACGAACGTAGAAGAGGAGGCATTTTATGAAAAGGACCATTGCTTTGCTTGCCGTCATTGCTTTGCTGGTGTCATTCATCCGCATTCCTGCTTCGGCAGCAGCCGCCAACCCTCCCGCTTTGGCGGGTCACGAGGTTTCCCATTTGCCAGAGGTGGAGCTGATGGCCATTCCGGCGGATATGGAACGGGCTGAACCGATGGACGCAGCATCCCTCAATGAGGCGCTCAATGTCCCGGGTGGAACGCTTGAATTTGATACATTTGCCATGCCGGATTATGGCTTCTATGAATGGGTTGTGGAAGGTGACTATGCAAAATCCACCAATGCCGGTAAGAACGGGGACGAACAGATCTATGGTGTGACTCAGAGCCAGGTCACTACCTATGTGGATATGGAAGAGGACCAAGCCATCCGCTTTCGGTTTAAGGTCAGCTGCCAGAATGCCGAAAACACAGACTGCCTGGCGCTGTTTGTGGATAGCGATCTTGTTACCACATGGTACGGAGAGATGGATTGGACGACTTATACTTATCCGGTCTCGGCTGGAGAACATGAGCTTACATGGGTTTACAATAAGGATGGCTCCATCAGCGAGGGGGAGGACACTGCATATTTGGATGATGTAGAAGTGATCTCCTTCCAGCACTACAACCTTGTGCATTCCCAGGAATTGGACGATGCTCTGAATGTAGAAGGTGGTAAACTGGAGTTCTATACCCCAGAAGAAGCAGCCAACGGCTATTTCCCCTGGGTGGCGGAGAATGGATCTGCCAAGTCCACCAACAAAGGTGTTGACGCAACTACCTCCTATTCTCCTCCCTCCATTTCCACGGTTCGTACAACAGTGACTGCCAAAGAGGGCGAGGTTCTGACCTTCCGCTATCGGGTCAGCAGCGAAGAGAAGATGGATTTGTTCCGCTTCTATATGGATGGCGAGCGCCTGGGTCAGTGGTCCGGGGAACGGGACTGGGCGGTGTATATCCTGGCGTTGGAACCCGGAGAGCATGTGCTCCAGTGGGATTACGACAAGGACTATTCCGGCTCTTTTTATGAGGATACAGCCTGGCTGGATGATGTGTGTGTGGCCCCACCGGTGGCAGCCACGGGCATTGAGATTCAGGAGACGGTGTCTGTTGCCGGATGCAGATCCGTTGCGCTTACCTGGAATGTACTGCCGGATACGGCCTTCAACCGGGAGGTCAGCTTTGCTTCTTCGGACGAGAGCATTGCCACTGTAGATGAAAATGGTGTTGTCACCGGTATTTCCCAGGGCGAGGCTACCATTACCGTCACCGCCAAAGACGGCGGTTTTACAGATACTTGTCTGGTGACGGTGACGGCAGACGAGCCACCTGTCAATCTCTATGGCTTTATGTTTTCGGAATTTGTCGACAATGACCGCTATTATCGGGATTGCAAGACCTGGTGTTCCTTCCAGGATACACATCCGGGAGATGTAACCAAGATTGGGAGTATGCCTGCTGGAGACGGCGTAGCTGCTGACAGCCTAGTGCTTTGTGCCGAGCTGGTAGGGAACACGGTCTATGGCTACACCTCCAGTGGTTACTTTTTCACCGTGGATTTTGAAGCGATGCAGCGTGGGGAGTTGGATGCTACATACAAGAGCGTGAATGTCAGCAGTGACAGCAACTTCTACCCCATCGATATGGCCTATGACTACAGCACCCAGACCATGTATGTCGTCAATAACTCGGATGCTTTGTACAAGATTGATCTGGAGACCGGCGATCTGGACCTGGATTCTGCCCGGATCATTGACGGGACATTGCCTGGCGCTTCAGCGGGGGCCGGCGATTACGTGTTTGGGTTTGCCATTGATCTGGAGGGCAATGCCTATGTGATGATTGCAGGTATGGGTGCCGATTATGGTGGCAACGGCTGCTCCCGTCTGGCCAGCCTGGACCTGGAGACGGGTGAATATACAGTGATTGGCCAGACCACTGCGGAGTGCTTTCAGGAGCAGTCCATGTGCTTCGATCACAACTCCGGCAAGCTCTACTGGGCTCAGTGGAACACCATTTATGACCAGGAGATTCAGCTTTATATCGTCGATACGGAGACGGCAGAGCTGGAGGGCTGCGGCCGGATTGGCCCCTATGGCGCAGATATTCTCGGTATGTTCATCCCCATCTGTGACCACAGCCATGTGTCTCCGGTGGAGGCCAAAGAGCCCACCTGCACCAAGGCCGGCAACCCTGCATACTGGCACTGTGAAAACTGCGGGAAGAACTTCTATGATGAACATTGCATCGAGGAAGCGCCCAGCGAGGAGCTGGTGATTCCCGCGCTGGGTCACAAGACCGAGCTGCGCAACGCCAAAGAAGCCACCTGCACAGAAGATGGCTACACCGGTGACGAAGTCTGCACCGTCTGCGGCGAGACGCTGCAGCGTGGCGAAGTGATCCCTGCCAACTGCCCCAGCAAGGCCTTCTCCGATTTGAACACCAGCTGCTGGTACCACGAGTACACCGACTATGTCCTTGCCAAGGGCTTCATGAATGGCATGGAGAACCAGCGCTTTGAACCCGACCGGGCGCTGACCCGGGGGATGCTGGTGACCACCCTGTACCGTCTGGCAGGTTCGCCGGAGGTGACAGAGAAGGCCACCTTTACCGACCTGCGGGCAGACGCCTATTACACCGATGCAGTGGCCTGGGCCCAGGATCTGGGCATTGCCAAGGGCATGACCGAGACCCAATTTGCCCCGGAGAAAACCGTAAGCCGGGAGCAGGCGGCTGCCTTCCTGTACCGGTTTGTGACCCTGTACCTGGAGCAGGAGCCTGGCAAGGGTGCGGATCTTGGCGTTTTTAAAGACAGTAAGGTGATGGAGTATGCCAAAACCGCGATGAGCTGGGCCGTGGCGGAAGGGTTCTTCGAGGGCTATGGAGACGGCACCCTCCGTCCCACCGCCTCCCTGACCCGGGCGCAGATGGCCAAGCTGTTGACGATCTTGGATCAGAACTTCTAAGCTACCTTTTCAACTTCTTGTTGCTCCTTTCTGTATCAGGAAATTCCCCTGTGGGTGACCCAGGGGATTTTCCATGTAAAGGGGGAGATCATTCAGGTAATTTGTGAATGTAAAAGAGCAAAATGCCGGGATCAAAATGCGCATTGTATCCGTGTTCGGCGAATTCGTAATGCCCACCACGGGCGGACACATGGGTCCGCCCCTACGGCAGGCAGCGAGAATGGGCGGAGATTGACTAACGTTTTCTCTTGTCCAAATGCCAAGAATTGGATAAAAAATGGAAATATTTTGCGTAAAAATTAAAAAGCCTGTTCACGTACTCTGCTTCGATATCACCGTAGGGGCGGACCCATGTGTCCGCCCAGCGGGGACGCGGTGCGTTTTCCACCCATTTACGGCGAATTCGCAATGACTACAGTGCACAGACCGGACATTTGGCTGAAATTCCCATGAATAGAACCAGAAGACGAACTTGACAGGAAAGCGCGAAATCCATACAATGGTCAAACATGGGGCTTGGCCCCGTTTGAACCCCCAGACGACTGTTTGGGGAAATAGAAAAGGAGGATCCTATATGAAAAACAGGCGAAACCTACCATCTCGGCTGTGCGCCCTTTTGTTGGCGATGGCACTGCTGTGCTCCCTTGGAGTGCCCCAGGCTGCCGCTGCAAACGACGCAGTCACCTGGTCTCAGGTAGACAACGGCGCTGTGACAGCCCGGCTTCCGCTGCAGGAAGCGGAAGAGGAAGCCGCCCCGGCATACCGGGATACGGATACGGTGCGCATCTCCATTTTCCTGGAGGAAGCGCCCACCATTTCCAAATTTGACGTGCAGGACATTGCCGAAAATCAGGCGGCTCTGGCTTACCGGACCGGTCTGGAGACCCGGCAGGAGGCTCTGGCCCAGGTCATCTCCACCCAGGCGTTGGGCGGAGAGCAGTTGGATGTGGTCTGGAACCTGACCCTGGCGGCCAACATCATTTCGGCCAATGTGAAATACGGTGAGATTGCAGCCATTGAGCAGGTCCCCGGTGTGGAACAGGTGCTCATTGAGACCCAATATGCGCCTGCGGTGGTCAATACCAATCTGCCCGATGACCCCAACATGTCCACCTCCCCCTCCATGATCGGCTCCAGCGCAGCCTGGACCGCCGGTTACACCGGAGCAGGCAGCCGGATTGCCGTCATTGACACCGGCACGGATACGGACCATCAGTCCTTTAGCGCGGCTGGCTTTGATTACTCTTTGCAGAAGCAGGCGGAACAGGCTGGCAAAACCGTAGCAGATTATGATCTTTTGGACGTAGAAGAGATTACAGGGGTGCTGGATCAGCTTCATGTTGGCAAAAGCGTCACTGCAAAGCAGCTGTATCTCAACACCAAGCTCCCCTTTGGCTACAACTATGTGGACAAGGACCTGGACATCACCCATGATCGAGACCAGCAGGGAGAGCATGGCTCCCACGTGGCCGGTATTTCCACGGCCAATGCCTACATCCCCAACGCTGATGGAACATTTTCCAACGCACTGGATGCAGTGAAGGTTCAGGGTGTGGCCCCCGATGCCCAGCTCATCACCATGAAGGTGTTTGGCAAGGCCGGCGGCGCTTACGATTCCGATTATTTGGTGGCCATTGAGGACGCCATTGTTCTGAAGTGCGATACGGTCAACCTGTCCCTGGGTTCCTCGAACCCCGGCGCGACCAGACACACCAAGGCGGAATACCAGGCGATTCTGGACCGGTTGACCGAGTCCGGCATTGTGGTGGCCATTGCAGCCGGTAACGCTGGCTCCTGGGTGGAGTCTGCCAGAAACGCCGGGTATCTCTACTCCGATGATGTGAGCATGGATATGGTTGGCTCTCCCGGCTCCTATACCAATTCCCTGTGCGTGGCGTCCATGGACAATGCCGGCGCCACAGGCCAGTATTTCCTGGTTGGCGACACGACGGTGGTCTACACCCAGAGCACCGGGTTTAAAAACCAGCCGATGACCTCCATTGCCGGCGAGCATGCATACGTCCTCATTGACGGCTTCGGCACGGAAGAGGAGTTTGCGGCCATTGCCAGTGTGTTGGAGGGTAAAATCGCCGTCTGCTCCCGCGGTACCACCTCCTTCTTCCAGAAGGCCGAGGCGGCTGTGGCAAATGGCGCCATTGCCACAATTGTTTACAACAATCAGCCCGGTACCATCAGCATGGACCTGACGGATTACACCAAGACCGCCCCCTGCGTCTCCGTGACCCAGTCCGATGGGGCCATGATGAAGGCGGCAGCGACCCCGGTCACAGGGGAGGACGGGAAGGTCCAGTATTACCTGGATCAGTTGACCGTCAAAGAGGGAATTGGCTCTGCCGTCTACACCCCAGAGTACAATACCATGAGCGACTTCTCCAGCTGGGGCATTCCCGGTTCCCTGGAGCTGAAGCCGGAAATTACGGCGCCTGGCGGCAACATTTACTCGGTCAACGGCTTGGTTGCCGGCGGTACGGCTTATGAGAACATGTCCGGCACCTCCATGGCCACGCCTCAGGTGGCCGGTATGGCGGCCTTGGTGGCGCAGTACATCCGGGAGAAGGGCCTGGCGCAAAAGACTGGTCTCACACCCCGTCAGCTGGCCCAGAGCCTGCTCATGTCCACCGCAGTTCCCCAGCTGGAGGATTACGGTGAGGCGGGCGACGGTTATTACCCCGTCCTGCGGCAGGGCGCGGGCCTGGCCAATGTGGGCAAGGCCATTGCTGCCGATTCTTACATCCTCATGGGCGCAGACGCCACCCAATCCTATGCCGATGGCAAGGTAAAGGTGGAGCTGGGTGACGACCCGGAGAAAAAGGGTGTTTATACCTTCTCCTTCTCCATCCATAACCTGACCAATGTGGAAAAGACCTATGCCCTGTCGGCTGATTTCTTCACCCAGGATCTCTTCACCAATGTGGTGAACAACGACGGAGACCAGGGCGATTACATGGACACCTGGACCACCGAGCTGGATGCGGACGTGATCTTCGATGTGGGCCAGGCTGTGATGGTTCCTGCCAACGGTTCTGCCGATGTGCAGGTGACGGTCCGGCTGACGGACAGCCAGAAGGAAGCCCTGAAGCAATACCCCGCCGGTGCATATCTCCAGGGCTTTGTATATGCCAAGAGCGAGGCTACGGAAGAGGGCGTGGAAGGAACGGAGCATTCCATCCCGGTCCTGGGCTTCTATGGTAACTGGAGCGATGCCTCCATGTTTGAAGTCGGCTCCCGCGCAGAGTACGAGACGGGCAGTGAAGTCCGGCTTCCGTACCTGGGCAACACCAAAGTCAACACGGCTGCAATTACGTATGCCAATGACCCCGAGGCCACGTACTACTTCGGCGGCAACCCCCTGGTGGCGGACGCCCGCTATATGCCGGAACGCAATGCCATCAACAGCGAAAATGGGGATCAGATCAGCCAGATCTCTTTTGCGGCCATTCGGAATGCGGCAGCCAGCCGCATCCTGGCAGTGAACCAGACAACCCCTGGCGAACCCCTGCTGGAGACCTTCCCCGGGGCAGTAAGCTCCGCATACTATCACACCAACGCTGGTGCATGGCAGAACACGGGCTATCGCTTCAGCACCAAGTTTGCACCCAAGGGTGCAAAAGAAGGCGACCGGCTGGAGCTGTCCCTGACGCTTGCGCCGGAATACTACGTAGACGCCCAGGGCAACGTGGGGTGGGACGATCTGGGAGAAGGCGCTACCATGACAATTCCCATGGTGGTGGATAACACCGCTCCGGAGCTTTTGGATGTGTCCCTCAGCCTGATGGGCAGCACCATGACGGTCAAGGCCAAAGACAACCAGTATGTGGCCGGTGTGGTTCTGTACAATGCAGCCGGTTCCAAAGTGCTGGCCAAGACTGGCGCCAAGCAGGACATTCAGCCTGGGGAAGCGGCAGAGTACGCCCTGGATCTGGCCGGCATGAGTGGCAAGAGCTTCCTGGTGCAGGTTTCCGACTATGCCATGAACACCACCACCTATCAGCTGAACCTGCAGACCGGTGGAGATGAGACCCTGCCCGATATGATGGCCTATCAGTCTGACCATCATATCTGGATCGGTTTTGGCGCGGGGGAAAGCGGCAGTCCCAGTGAGCTGGCTTCCACCCAGCAAGTCTACACAGCGGCGACCAGTGCAGACGGTCTGGTCTTTGCCGCGACCAGCCACGGAGATCTGTATGTCCTGAGCGAGGAAGACCTGGCTCTGGAGACCCATGTTGCCAACATGGGCGTGGTGCTTACGGATCTGGCTTATGACAAGTCCACCTCCACCCTCTACGGCGTGACTGGGAACCATCTGGTCTGTGTGGATAAACTCACAGGCGCTGTAACAGACCTGGCTGAAATTCCCTTCCCCACCAACACCCTGGCCTGTGACGGCAATGGTACCTTCTACAGCGCCGTCCATGGCGATAGCAGCGAGGTCAGCAACCGCGGGTTTGTGTATGCCTATACCCTGGAGGCGCTGCAGGGCGGGGGAAATCTGGACTATGACTTTGACGGCGACGGCAATGTAGACGCCGATGACGGACAGGCCATTCTGGATTACGCCACCGGCGTTCGGAACACCATTCAAAACGCGGCCAATGCCGACCTGGATGGCAACGGCGAGCTCACTTCCCGGGACGCATACCTGTTTATGAGCCAGTTCAAAGCCGGAGCATTTGGCGTTGCGCCCAAGCAGATTACTTCCAAAACGCGGAACAATGTGAAGACCCTGGCATGGAATCCCAATGATGGCCAGTTGTATGCTGTGACCTTCTCCTCCTTGCGGCACAGCGCTCACGCGTATTTTTATAGCATGAACCCGGAGACGGGTGCTGAGACCATGCACAAGGATTTCAGGACAGAAGTGACCGCTCTGATCATTCCCCAGAAGGCCACCGGCGGCAGCTGGTCCAGCCCCACGGATCAGATCAGCGGCGTTCAGATTTCCGCTCAGTCCATGACGCTGCTGAAGGGCTCCAGAAAGACCCTGTCTGCTACGGTTCAGCCCTGGACGGCCACGGACCGGACTGTGACCTGGACCTCTGCGGATCCGGAGATTGCCACGGTGGACAGCAACGGCGTAGTCACCGGTGTGAGTGCGGGCGAGACGGTGATTACGGCTGCTTCCAAGCTGGATTCCACCATGACCGCTGCCTGCAACGTCACGGTGGACACCCTGAATGTGACCCTGAAGGGCGCTCTGCAGGACAGAGAGGGAAACCCCATGCTCTTCAGCTGGAACATGGAGACAGACAACACCTGGGTCCCCGGTTTGGCATTGAGCAGCTCTCTGGCTGCAGTGGCCTATGACCAGGTCACGGATCGTCTGTACCTTCAGGATGCTGTGGACGGCTCCTGGTTTATGCATCAGGTGGATCTGACCACCGGCCAGGATACGGGCAAATCCAGCGCTGTCTGCGGCTTTGGCTTTGCCATGTCGGACCTCACGGCACTGGAGAAGTTCAATACCAAAGAGGAGCCGGGCATGATGGCGGTTTCGCAGACGTATTTGATGAGCGCCTGTGACCCCATGGGAAATACCTTCAACCAGGGCTGGAATCTGGCCCAGTATCTCACAGAGTATACCGGAGGCGCCAAGTTTGTGGCGGTAGCTTCTATGGGAACGGAAACCAATGAGGATGGCGTCCTGTGCGACCTGGTGTATGCCTTGGACGATGCCGGTTGGCTGTGGGGCTTCGAATATGATGGCACCGGCTCCATCGGATTCAACTTCATTCCCACAGATTTGAAGCTGAGCTTCCCCACCAGTCAGAATTACCAGTATTGCTCCATGGTGCGCGGCGACGACGGAAATCTGTATCTGTCCCGCTTTACCGAGGAGACCAATGAATTCTACCGGCTGTCCTGGAATGCAGATGAGGAACTGTATGCAGCGGAGCGCATCGGCGATGTTGGCAGCGAGGTATGGCCCGCAGCGCTGTATGCCGTGGAGACCAACGGGGCCGCTGCCAACGGGGTCCATGTCACCGGGATTCTGGAAGAGCCCCTGAAGCTGGAGGCTGAGGTGATGAGCGCCAGCGCCCCCATGTCCCAGGTGATTCCCCAGGAGGACGGGAAGACCGTGATCATGACCGTCACCGCCAAGAATGCCCAGGGTGTGGACTTGGACTCCAACAACGGCATGGTTTCCGTGTTCTATGATCAGGCGGCTCTGGAGCTCCAGGAGATTGCGGTGACCGGCGATTACACCGCCCAGGTGACGGCCGCCGGGACCGTGACCTTCGGCTATGTGAGCGAGGCGGGCATTGCCGCAGGCAGCCCCATTGCCACCCTCACCTTTGGCCTGAAAAGCGGAGCCGATGCGGCCATTGCGGTGGAGCATCGGGAAGTGAACGACAGCAAGCCCGCTTATACCGAGAAGCTGACGGTGGATTTGGAGTGTCCCTCCGAGGCCTTTGTGGATCTGGATACGAACGGCTGGTACCATGCCTATACCGACTACGTCATTGCCCACGGTCTGATGCAGGGCATGGACAAGACCCATTTTGCCCCCAACGCCTCCATCACCCGCGGCCAGCTGGTGACCACGCTGTACCGCCTGGCAGGAGAACCGGAGGTAACGGGGAAGACCTCCTTCACCGACGTGGCCGACCATCACTACTATGCCAAGGCTGTGGCCTGGGCGGAAGCCCAGGGCATTGTCCGCGGCATGACCGCCACCACCTTTGCCCCCGAGGGGAAAGTCACCCGGGAGCAGGCAGCCACCTTCCTGTATCGGTATGTCACCGAGTACCTGAAGCAGGAGGCCACAGAAGGTGCAGACCTGAAGGACTATTTGGATGGCCACAAGGTGATGGATTACGCCCAGACGGCGTTTGGCTGGGCTGTGGCAGAAGGGCTCTTCGAGGGCTATGGGGATGGCACGCTCCGTCCCGCCACCACCCTGACCCGGGCTCAGATGGCCAAGCTTCTAACCATCCTGGATCAGAATTTCTAAGCTTCGTGTGATCAAAATAAGGACCTGCTGCAAAGTTTCTTTTTGCAGCAGGTCTCATTCTTTGGTGGGCTGTCTCACAGAGGATTTGTGAGACAGCCCTTTGGATCTTTATGGAAAGGGGAGGGGGTTAGGGGAGCGGCTCCTCCAGAATCTCCTCACACAGGCGCATGAGGAAAGCCGCTGCCTGAACGCGTGTGGTGGAGCCCTTGGGGGCCAGGCGGCCGTCCATGCCCAGCAGGAGGCCCGTCTCTACGGCCCAGGCCATGGGGATTTGGGCATATTCGCTGACGCTGGAAGCGTCCGGGAAGCCGCTGAGGGAACCGGTTGCGGAGACGTCTGCGCCGCTGAGGCTGGCATAGCGGTACAGGAAGGTCACCACCTGCTCCCGGGTGACGGGGGCGTCTGGGGCGAACTGGGTCGGGGTGATTCCTTTGGCCAGGCCCTGCTCTGCGGCCCAGGTCACGGCGGTTGTGTAATATCTTCCTGCTTTCACATCTGTGAAGGGGTTGGTTCCGGTGGGTTCCGGACTGCCAGACAGGCGGTGCAGGATGGTTACCAACTGGCCCCGGGTCAGGTTCTCGTTGGGGGCGAACTTGCCGTTGCCGACGCCTTCCATCAGGCCGTGGGTAATCACATAGTCGGTGTATGGGTGGTACCACAGATTGCTGTCCAGGTCGCTGAAGTCTTCAGAGGGACAGTGCGCGGGGATGACTTCTCCCTGCTTCAGAACTTCGTGGCAAACGGTACAGACCTCATCGCCGGTGTAGCCAGCCTCGGTGCAGGTGGCCTCTTTGGCGTTGCGCAGTTCGATTTTGTGACCCAATGCGGGGATGGATTCGCCCTGGGAGATGAGCTGGCCGCAGTCTGTGCAATAGGTGTCGCCGGTATAGCCCGCTTCGGTGCAGGTGGCGTCTTTTTGATTGCGGAGCTCGGTATGGGCGTGGACGTAGGAGACCTCCAGCGCCTCACGGTAAGCGGGGGTTTGGGCATTGACCTGCTCGGTCTGGATGGAGACGGTGGTCTGGACCGCAGACGGAACCTGGAAGGTCAGGGTGGCAACGGAGGTACCGGCTGGAATTTCTTGGGTACCTGCATAGGCAAACTTCACGGTTCCGTCGCTCTGCAAGACGGCCTGGCAGTCTGCGTGGACGGCGACGGATTGGAGGGTCAAATGGTCTGTGTTGTAGCCCACGGTGATGAGACCGTTGGTGGATGCAATGTCATTGCCTCCGGCATCCTTGGCTGTGACTTCGACGGTGACGGTCTTCTCATCTGCTGCGGTTTCGCCACGGGAGGTGATCTGAACCGTGCCGGTGGAAGCTGTGGAGCCGCCGACCACATTGGCAGCTTCCGGCATGGCCTGGACAAGGGCGGCCTTCTGTCCGGCCAGATGCGGCGTCCGGAGGGAGACGAGATTGGAGGATACGGCGCTGTCGCCCGTCCGGAATGCTGGCGCGTGGAGTGCGGTGCTGCCTTCGCTGGCGGTGTACAGGCCGGTCACAGCGGTTGCACCGGGGATGTTGCCGATCTTCCCGGCGGAGAGGGACTCTGCATGGGGATCTACGCAATACAGCTCTGCGCTGCCGTTGGGATTGCTGTAGGAGATGAGCAGCAGATCCTGCACGCAGGTCATGGACAGGGCGGTCATGTCCGCAAAGGAGATGCCAATGTTGCCCACGACGCCAGTGTCCAGCTGGTAGAAAAGGGGATCTTCTTCGCTTCCGTCGTATTCGGCGTACACGGCGAAGGTGTGCAGGGTGCCGTCAGCGCCTAGGGCATAGTATGCCGCTGCATCCCGGGTGACGCCGTCTTCGTCTGTGTACTCCGTGTCTCCGGCGTAAGCAATGGCTGCCAGATCGGTGTAGTATTCGGACAGATCCCAGCCGGTGAGGGTGCCTGCTGCATAATCCAGCAGCATATACAGCCCCTGAGAATGGGCCAGGTAGATGGGGGTACCGAAGGTGTCCAGGGTCAGGGGCTCGCCGCTGGCGCTGGTGGCCTCCAGGGTTTTGGCGGGAGCAGCCGTCAGATCATGAATCGCATAATCCGCAGAGCAGTTGCTGCCAGCCGTTTCCGAGAAGCCATTGGCGGGATCAATCTGATAGAGGAAACCGGCGCTGCTAAAGTCGCTGTTGGTGCCGTAGAGCTTGCCGTCATAAGCGCCTGCGCCAGTCAAAACCGTGGCGGCGTCACCCTGGACGGTTACGCCCATGGTTGCGGTGTCGATGGAGACCCACTTGGGACCTTCCGCAGTGACAATCTGGGCCTGGACTTCTGCGTCTACCTCGGCCAGCTTCTGCACCGTGACTTCACAGGCCGCAGTGGCAGCGGCGCCAGAGGCATCTTTGTCCACAGAGGTGGCGGTGATGACCGCACTGCCCTGGGCCACAGCCGTGACTACGCCGGTTTCATCCACGGTTGCCACGCCTGGGTCGCTGGTGGACCATGTGACCTGGTTCTGGTATGCCGCCGGGATGACCTTGGCAGTCAGGCGCATGGTATCGCCCACGTACAGGTCTGCAGTGGCTCTGCTCAGCTTGACAGTCAGATCTGTGATCCGTTCATACTGGTGCAGGCTGACCACCGGCCAGACCTTCTCGCCAAAGCTGCCGAGTTGGGTGGCAAGCAGGGTCTCCGGGTGGATGGCGTAAAGATGGTTTTCCTCGCCCTCAATGTAGGACGACAGCATCAGATAACCGGTGTTCTGATCATAGATCATGGAGGCGTACTGGCCCCCCGTGATGCCGGAGACGCCGGGCAGCTGGATGCCGGGGACCGTGCCCAAGCGGTCGTAATCCACCACATAGGATTCTCCATTGTTAAAGGTGAGGATTACCACGGTCCACAATGTGCCGTCTTCGCTGATCACGTAGTAGAAGTTTGCGGGGCAGTCGTTGTATTCCTTTGCGTAATACACGTAATCGTAGGTGCCGCTACCGGCATAGGCAATGGCGGCCATGGGGCTGCTGATGTCCCAGGACATGTCCCAATAGCTCAGCTTGCCTTCCTCCGGATAGACCATTTCGAGGTAAAATCCTTCGTTGCAAACGCCGATGATTGCGTCAAACAGGTCGCCGATGGCGGGGGCAGGCGCGGCGTCGGACCACTGCCAGGCGGCCGCGACGGGGCCGCAGTTTTCTACGGTCTGGAACAGGTCCGCGTCTACCTTGAACACATTGCTGCCGTCGTGGACATAAAGGTACTCGCCCTTTAAGGCGCCGCCGATGAACTCTGTGGTCTTCTCGCTGACGGCCTTCCATGCAGCTGGGTTACTGGCCTGGAAATCGGCCCAGTAGGCGTGTTCGTCTTTGTCGTAAACCAGAGCGGAGAGGGAAACGGGGTCCAGCTTTGTAGCCCGCACGGTGCACGCTGCCGTGAGGTGCGGCTTGGCGTTGGTGGTGGCGGTAATCACGGCCTCGCCACTTCCCACCAGGGTGACGGTACCGTTCTGATCCACCGTAGCCACTGCCTCATTGGAGGTGGTCCATGCCACGGTTGGATCGGAGAGGTTCCAGGGCGCTACCTTTTCGTTCAGCTTGAACTCCGTGCCGATCAGACCGTTCACTTCCGTCCGGTCCAGGGTGATGCCGGTGGCGTCTGAGCTCGGGCGGATGATGCTGGCTTTGGAGGGGACGATATAGAGGCCATAGATGGTATTTTGCACTCTGGAGCCATAACGGGTGACGTCCTGGCCGTTGGCCTCGGTGGTATTGGTCCGGGTGCCCTTGCCAGTCTGGGGGTCGATGGTGATGCAGATGGATGCGCTGCTGGACAGGACGGAGCTGCTACCGATCATGTACAGCACGTCCTTGTCATGATCCCAGGCCAGGGAGCCGAATGTGCCGTAGAAGCCGATCCGGCTGTTGGCGTCGTTGACCACAGGCGTCAAATCCTGGATCTTGCCGTCAACAATCTCATTGCGTGTGAAGCGATAGAGGAAGGTGTAACCGGTGCCGCCGGAGTTGACCGCGTAGAAATTGCCGCTGTTGTCAATGGCCAGCATGGTGAGCTTGAGATAGGAGGCGGCGTTGCTTCTGGGGTTGACGATGGTGATGTTGGCGATCTGCTCCATCTGGCCGGAATACAGGTCGATGGTGTAGAGATTGTTGTGTTTATCCAGGGCATACAGCTTTTTGTCTGCGTAGTTGAATGCCATGTCGTCGATTTCGTCTTCGTCGGTATACTGGAAGTAGTTGCAGATCAGCTCATAGTTCTCCCACTCGCCGTGGGGGGCGACATAGAGGTCTCCGTCCATGGTGGCCATGTAGACATAGCCGTCCACATATTCGGCTGCAACGATCTGCATGTTGATGGCGCTGTAGTCCTCGGTTCCGCCGTAGTCGCTCTCGTTGTAGTAATAGACCTTCTCCGGGTCAATGGACATCCAGCGGTTCTGATCAGAACCCCGGGTGTCTGTGGTCAGGCCGGAATAGTGGAGGAAGGTGAAGCCGAACATCATGCCGGCGTGCTCTTCCCCGCCGCTTTCATTTTCCACCTCAAAGACGGCCTCGTTGCCGGCATAGTCGGCCACGAGAATCAGGCACTTCTTACCCAGATTGGCCCCGTCCAGGGGGATGCGGGTGGTGACCGTTTGGCCGGCTTCGGATTGCTCCGGCAGCTTTGCCCCGTAGCGCTTGGTGCCGCTGGCGTTCATCACGGCGTTGACGGCCATGTACTGGTTGTCCCTTGCCGTGACGATCAAGTCGCCATTGGAGAGATCCTTGTAAACGCCCAAAATCTCAGGGGCCGTGTGGTCTACGGTCATGGTGACGGCTTGGAAAGCGCCTGCGCCCAGCTTGCCGGATTCCACCAGCTCGGTCAGCTGCGCCTTGGTGATGTCGCCGCCCGTCTCGTAGTACTCAGGGACAGCCACCAGACCCACAGTGATCTGCTCCCCTTCGGTGAGGCCCAGGGAGGAGAGCCGCTTGTTCCAGGACAGACCCGCGGTGGTGTTCTGCCAGGTACCGCCGTTGGCATAGTAGTACGCACTGGGCAGGCTGTTGGTCACCGTGGACATCTCGATCACCTTGCCGGTGTCGTCGGCGATGAAGGCGGCAATCGCGGCGGCATTTCGGATGAGGGAGGTCTGGAACCGGTTCAACACGGCGTTGCCGCTGATGGCCAGACGGTCTGCCGGGTACTTCGCTTCCAGGCCATAGGGATTTCCCACCTGGTAATGGGCAGATCCGCCGTCTTCCATGGTGTAGGTGAAGAAATTGGTGGTGGTGACGCCGGTGTAGGTGGGGGTTTCGTCCCCATACAGGCGGCTGGCGTAGGTGCCCTTGTCATACATGGAGGCGTCGGACCAGTTCCCATAGAAGGCCAGCACCGGAATGGAGTGCTCGGGGGCAATGGCGCCCTCCGCATTGGTAAGGGGAGTCACATAGACATAGCCTTCTACATAGGCACCGTTGACATATTGCGCGTCCAGCTGTTCCTTGACCGTCTCGGGCAGGACAATCCGGACCGTCACCTGAGCGCTCTGCCCGGCGGGCACAGAGAATGCCTCGGTCTCCAGGCTGCTCAGCAGGAGATAGGCGTCGTAGGTGCTGATGCTCCCGTCGCCGTTGACGTCGGCCTTGGGATCGATGTCATCTATGGCTCCCACGGCATAGTTCAGGATGATCTGCGCGTCGTCTGCGTCGGTATCGCCATCCTGATCCAGGTCGCAGTCCACCTGGGACACCGGCTTGTATTCCTTGCCGTCCACGGCAAAGGTCACATGAGCCGCCAGGGCGGTGGTCTGGGTATCTAGCCAGGTGTAGCCGAGATCTTCAAAAAGATCTTGGGTGAAGAAGTCTCCGCCCATGGTATAGGACTGGTCGCGGTCAGACAGGTTGTTGACGGAGAAGGTGAAACCGTATTCCCCCTTCTTCTCCGGGTCGTCGCCCAGTTCCGCTTTGATCTTGCCGTCGGCATAGGACCGGGTGGCGTCTTGCCCCATCAGCAGATAGGTGTCTGCCGCCAGGGCATTTCCGATGTTGGCAAGTCCCGCGCCCTGCCGCAAAACCGGATAGTAGCCGTCGCCATCGCCAAAGTCCTCCATCACGGGAACGGCTGTGGACATCAGGAGGCTCTGCCCCAGCTGGCGGGGAGACAGACCGGTTTTTTCGTCAAGATGATGTTCTTGGATGTACTGAGCCATCAGCGCCGCCATGCCTGCCACCTGGGGGGAGGCCATGGAGGTGCCGGACATCACTTCATATGCTTCGCCGCCGGGAACGACGCCGTTCACGGAGTAGATGGAACCGCCGGGGGCGGTGATTTCCGGCTTGATGCCCAGGGTACCCGGCACGCCCCAGGAAGAGAAATCGCTCATGGTGTAGTAGTCTGCGTCATAGACCACAGAATCCACCTCGGTGGCAACCTGCATCTTGCCGGTGTAATACCAGACGGTTTCGCTACCCTCGGCAAATACCGGTGTGGAGTTGGTCCGAATCACAGCGCCGTCGGCCTGGGTGATGGAGACACAGGGGATGGTTGCGGAGCTGCTGGACAGGTCCATGTTGATGGCGCCGGGCTGATTGTTATAGACGATGCAGGCAAGGGCGCCGGCGTTTGCAGCTGCGTCGTGCTTCTGGTAGAAGGAGGTGCTGCCCCGGGAGACCAGAACGATCTTTCCCTTTACCACATCGCCCAAGGCTGCCAGCTCTTCCTCCGTGCCGACGCCGTCTATGAGAACGTAGTCATATTCCCCGGCCAGGGTGGTAAAGGGGGCGTTGGAATATCCGTTGGCAGAGGAATCGGTGTAGAACACGGAGTTGCCAGCAACAGAGAAATAGTAGCCAGTGAAGCCGATGTTGTCTACAGAGGCCACATTCAGCGCGTTGGTGTAAGTACCGGGGCTGCCGGAAGTGGCAAAGTTGACGTCGTCTCCATAGAGATAACCGGTCCCGACTTTGGAGTTCTCCGCCCAGTGGCCGGAGTTGCCGGCAGACATCACCACCATGGTATCGCTATCGGCCAGGCCGTCCAGGATTTCCTGATAGGTGGCGTTGCGTGCAAAGCCGGGGTTGCCGGAGCCAAGGGACAGGTTGACTGAGTCACAGCCCAGGACGATGGCGTCCTCAATGGCCGCCATGTAGTCGGAGTCATAGGCTCCGCCGCCTTTGCCAAAGACCTTCATGGTAATGATCTGGGCGTCCGGCGCCACGCCCTGGACCTTGACGGCCTCCAGCGCAGGGGAGAAGGAGCCGTCCCCGTTGGAAAGGAAGGCGTTTGCAGCGGCAATGCCCTCTACATGAGAGCCATGCTCACCGGCGGTGTCGTGGTCATGGGTGATGTCCAGATCTTTGTCGATGTAGTTGTAGCCAAAGGGAATTTTGGAATTGACATACAGCTGCTGGGCGTTTGCCCCGGAGATGTTCAGCAGCCCCAGTTTTTCGGCAATTTCCTCTGGACCCAGCAGATTCAGACGGTTGGTATATTCGTCTGCGGGGATCTCATGCAGCTCAGCCTGGCGGGACAGGCTGTATGCAAAGGCATCCGCCGCAAAGCTCTGATGGTCGGTGTCAATGCCGGTGTCAATGACTGCAATCCGGGTGCCTGCACCGGTATAACCGGCGGCCCAGGCATGGCTGCTGCCAATTTGCAGGAAGGATGTGGCCATGTTGGGATCCGCAGCTTCCTGGGTGTCTACCACACAGGGCTCGTAGCGGGTCTCCACCACCACGTCCTTCACGCCAGGAAGATTCTGAATGGTTTGAATCTGACCGTAGGAAATGTTGGCAGAGATGATGTTGGCCGCCAGGGTCAAATTCCAGACCACATCCAGCGGTTCCTTGGTCACACCCGCAATGCGGGCTGCCACATCGGCCTGGTTGTCGCGCAGATCGGCGCGATAGGACATGGCGGAGGCGTTGCCAGCAATGTCTGCGGTGGAAAACCCGGCTTCCAGAGTGGATTTCTGGTCCAGAACGATGGACACACGGACCAGATCGGTGCTGGCATAGTCTGGCGCATCCTGAATTTCGTCTGCAGTGTCCTGCCGCAGTTCTGCGGAAACGGCGCTGTTGTCCACCTGCCGGAAACGCAGGGCGCTGGTTTCAGGCGTTGCGGCATGGGCTGGAAGCATCAAGCCCAGAAGCATCGCAGCAGTCAAAATCAGAGAAAACAGGCGTTTGATTCGATTTGTTTGTTTCATATGGCCCTCCTTAAAAATTTAGAGTGGAAATTCCACCCTTTTGCGCGGCTGTATTACCTTCCAGTACGTGTCTATCCGGACGCTTTCATGGTGTCATATTCATGCCTCTCAGATCCTTTCCATTTTTTGCACCGAAGCGATACATCACTTCAAGTGCCTACAATCACATTTTAGCATAAGAAAAAAGAAAGTCAAAAGCCCAATTCGACATCCTGTGTCGTGTCAATTGAGGGAGCGTCGTTTTGCTGGTATTTGCATGGAGCAGATACAAGAAAAGAGAAAGTCGTTGGTGTGTGCACAAGTGTTTTTTCCAATATGCACCAGACTGGAACTGACAGGCCCCAAACTACCGCCGGACTGGGGCGGTACCGTGTCAATTTGGGCGGCAGAAGAAGCCGTTTCATTGGACCGGAATCAACAAACAGGAGGCTGCTCCAGCGTTTCGCTGAGGCAGCCTCCTACTTGGGGGTATGGGATGCGATATTACGTTAGAGTTTTCCATAGAAACCGGGCTTCGCGTCGCTGCTGCTGTGCTGGCTTTTGGTGATCCACTCGGTGGCGACTCCGTTGGCGCCCAGAGGCGCGGAGAAGAAGGCCTTCTCCCGGGTGTCGTACCGCAGCCAGGAGGTTCCACAGGAGACCATCAGCTCCGAAGCAAAGTACAAAAATGGAATGAGGGCATAGCTTGCGCTGGGCTGATAGACCTTCAAGGTTCCGTCTGCGGAGGAAAAACGCATAATTTTCAAAAAATTCAGGTCGTACAATTCCTCCAGAATTTCTTCCGCCAGGCACTCTGAAATTCCCAGCTCCCTGGCAGCTTTGGAGGCAGTAAATCCCTCCCGGCTGTCTCCGTAAAGGAATAGCAGAGCGTCCAATCTGTGCTCCTGGCTCAGAAGCTGAAATAGGCGCATGTATGCCTCCTGGTTCTTCATGATGGAGGCAAATCCATCCTTTGGCTCTGGCATCACAAACAGATAGTGCAAATCGTTGGCAAAGGAAGCGGACATCATCCCAAGGTCTGAGGAGACGTGGACAAGATAAGACGGTGGCGTGGCCGCCGCGCGTCGGTCTACGCTTTCGTGGGTGTCCAGCATTTTATGAAATTCCTCGCCGGACTGCTCATAGGAGTCCAGCGCAGCTTTCAAAATGGCGTAGGCGTAATGGTAGGCCGCCTCAAAAAGCTGCTCCCGGGGGATGTCCTGGAACGCTTCCGCCAGCAGTTGGGGGATGTCCATATGTTGGCCGCTGGGAATGCCATATAGTTGGTCGATGGTGACATGCAGGGCATTGGCCAGGGCAGGCAAAATGGCCGCATCCGGTGCGCCGCCTCGCTCCCATCGGGAGACCGCTTGGGTAGAGATACAGAGCTTTTCCGCCAGGGCGCCCTGGGTCAGGCCCATTTTCTTTCGATATAGCGCGATCCGGCTGCCCAGTCGCTGAATGGTTTCTGGCATAATATGACTCCTTTGTCACAGCAGCCCCTCCGCCGGGATCTGCGTGTAAGATCAGGAGGATTCCTCCCCATGCTATTTTACCACGGATACCGGTGTCTTGAAAAGAGAGGTTTTCAATTTTTGCTGTGACAGTGGCAGGGAAATCCGGAGAAACCCCAATAAAACTGCGGGAGTGCGCCTCATTGGACGGTGCACTCCCGCAAGCTTTACTGAGCGATTTTAGATGCAGCCTGGCAGACGGCATCTTCCACACTGGCGGCAGCCTGGTCGGCCAGCCGGCGGGCGGGGTTCTGCCGGGGCATCATCAGGACGGCGACAGCGCCCACTGCCGCGCCCAGTCCCATGGTAAGAGCAAATGAATAAGCTTTCATTTCCATACGCCTCCTTCCGCCATTAGTATGCGCAAAAACGGGGAAACGAAGCGAATTTTGAAAAATTTTGAGATTGGCGCACCGGGGTTACTGGGTGATGGTGAAGGTCATAGAGTGGACCAGCTGCCGGTTGAAGTAGACCTCCAGCTGATAGTCGCCGGGGATTTGGGGCGTCCGCTCCAGCTGCCCCAGATATTTGTCGTTGGTCCACATGGTGTGCCACTGGGCCGAGCCGATGTAGTAATCCACAGGGATTCCCTGGGCGTCCCGGACGAGGATCAGGGTCTCCACCTCCTCGTCGCTACGGCCTATGCCCTGGGTGGCTTCCAGGACGAAGGCGATGGAGCTGCTGGGGGCAAACTGGGTGGTTTGTTGGTCCGGCTCCACGTCCCGGGTGGCCCAGTCCGGGTCTTCCGGAGTGGGGAAGGCGGCCATGAACACCTGGCTGGCGTCCAGACCATATTGGGAGAAGGCAGGAGCTTCCGGCGTGGTGACGGTGTGGACGCCGTTGAGTACGGTGGTCCCATCGGCAGCCTGAATGGAGAAGGTGTATGTGGTATTGGGCAATACGGTGGAAATGACGGCGGCGGATTCCACAGTTTGCAGGGCCTCCGTGTTTTCTTCCCCGGCGCCGTAAGTGTACAGGAGGATCCAACCGCCTGCGGGAGCATGGCTGCCGGGGATCCAGGCCAGGGAGATCTGGTTGAGGTCGTCTGCCTGGATGGCGCAGTCTGTAATGGAAATGGGGTTTGCGGTAATGGCAATCCAGGCGTTTTGGCTCATACCGGCGGCCGTGACCTCCACGGTATAAGCGGAGTCTGTGCTTACGCCCTCGATGGTGGCGGAGCAGCCGGTGACGGTTACGCTCTGGTCAAAGCCGCTGGAATTGTAGCACCGGACGGTCCAGCCGGTGACGGGAGTCTCCGGCTGATCCCAGGCCAGGGTCATGGCGCTGCCGGTGTGGCCGGTTACCCGGAGGTTTTGCGCAACGACTGCGGGGGAGACGGTGTAGGTGAGGCTGTTGCCAGTGAGGTAATACCCCTCTCCGGCAGTGAGCTGGAAGGTATAGGTCTTGCCCACGGTCAGGCCCGGGACGGTGACGTTTTGGCCGGAGAAGGAGCGGGTCTGGGGCGCCTCTCCCTCGGCCTGGTATGTGAGGGTCCAGGATTCCGGCTTTGGCCCGTCGGAGGTGAAGCTCAGGATGACAGAGCCATCTTCCGGCCCGGTGACGCCGGTGAAGTTGAGGATTTTGGTCTCGGCGCCGGTGGTGTAGGTGGTTCGGATGGCGCCGGTTAGCTTGTGGAAGCCCTCCACAGTGACGGTCAGTGTATACTGCGTATTGGGATTTAAGCCTGTGAAGGTGGCGGCGCCGTCGGTCAGGGGAGCCCCATAGGTGTTGCCATAGGTATCCTGGCAGGAGACACGCAGGAGGCTGGGGTCCGCGTCTGTGGTGAGGTGGACCTGGAAGCTGTTTAAGGTGCCGTTGACCACCTCCAGCTGCTCAATGGGCAGGCAGTAGTAGTGAATGTAGTAGTAATAGGCGCCCACGGTGAGCACGGCCAAAACCAGGAGGACAGACAGGAACACAATGAGCCCCTTGAAGGACCGGCGTCGGCCTGGCTCCTCTGGCGCTTCTTCTTCTGCTGCTTCCGGCGTCTGGGGGGAGACTGGCGCAGGGTCTTCCTGGGCTGGGGAGGCCGGAGCAGGGGTGGAATCTTCCTCCGAGGCCGGGGCCAGGAAGGTCTCTGCCCGGGAGAGAATGTCGGCAAGTTCCGAATCCTCCATGGCTGCATGGGGCTCGGGCTCTTCCTCTTGGAGAAGAATCCCGTCTGCATCCTCGTCTTCCGGAGTATCCTCGTCTTTCGGAGCATCCTCCTCTTCCTTTTGGACCGGTGGCGTTTCCGGATCGGATACGCTCTGGGATTCCGGTGTTTCGCTCTGGGCAGGGGAATCGGGGGCGGGCTCCGGCTCTGTGGATCCGTCCGGCTGGGCCTCCGGCTCCGCCTGGGCGTCCAGGGCGTCGGCCTCTGCGTCCAGGGTGGGGGTGGTGACAATGGGCGCAGCAATGACAGAGTCGTTCACGCTGTTGCGCTGCATATAGCTCACAAGGGCCTGTCCCATGGCCTCTGGGCTCTGCCACCGGTCTGCGGGGTGGAAGGCGGTTGCCTTCAAAATGATGGCTGCCATTTCGTAGTCGGCGTAGGCCGGGGGCGGCAGGGGGTCTCCCTTCAGCCGCCGCGCCTCAGCGCCATCCTGGGACTCTGCAAAGGGCCCCTGGCCTCCGTTATATACCAGGTAGAGCACCATACCCAGGGCATACAGATCAATGGTGCCATTCATTTCCCCGAAGTCGTCAAACAGCTCCGGCGCAGCAAAGGGGCTCCGGTACTTGGCGGGGAAGGTGGCATATGTAAGGTGATCCAAGGGCAGGAAGCCGAAGTCACCCACCTGGAATTGACGCTGGGGCGTCACAAAAATGTTTTCCGGCTTTAGATTCTGGTAGAGATATCCGGCCTTCCGGCACAGGGTCAGAGCGGCGCACAGGTCGATGCCCAAATTCACCGCGTTCAGATGGGTCATGGCGTTCCGCTTGGCATAAGCGGTCAGGGTGGTCCTGTAAGGGCTGAGCACCCACAGATCCATGCCGGTTTCGTCCCCCTCTTTTGGGGTGGTCTGATGGCTGAAAAAGGCTGCAAATCCCCGGGTCTGGGCCAGCCGCTCCAGCAGGTGGATTTCTTCCACCAGCCCTTGGGTGATATCCGCATAGTAGCGCTGAGCGGCGGCCTTGTCCGCACAGGCGCCGGTGAGCAGCATGGCGTTCACCTGGGTTTGAGACTCCGGAATGGAGATTTGTTTCAGTATGAATTTCTCTTTTGTGACGGCATGAATCGCAGGGCAGCAAATGATGCCATTGTGGCTGCTGTAGGGACTCCCTAGGGAAAATTCGTCCAGCAGGGGAGATACGTTGTTTGCATCCGCCAAATTCATCGCCTCCTTTGACTACCCTATATCATAAGCGAAAAAACCGAAAAAAGCAACAGGATTGTAGTTGTTTTATGGACGGGAAAATGGTATGATATGGTCGAGCCGATCTGGAGGCAGAGGACAGCGTAATGGAGGGATATTTTTTGAAGAAAGTCATATGTGAGTATTGCGGCACCGTTTACGACGCAGAAAAAGGGGCATGCTCCATTTGCGGCAGCCCCTATTCACCGGAAAACAGCAAGCCGTATCAAGAGCCATCCGGGGAACAGGCCGACGCCCTGGCCCCGGAAGAGACGCCCAAAGCGCCCACCATCCCGATTCCGGACATACCCCAGAAAAAAAAGCCCAAGGGCAAGCCTGTGCCAGAGCAGCGGGAGGCTCCGCCTCAGGATGGGCATGCCAAAGGCCGCTACGCTGGGAAGGTATCCCGGCGGGATAAGACGATTTGTGTGATTTTGGGGATTTTCGTGGTGTGCCTGCTGCTGTACGCCGGATACCGGATTCTGGGTCCACATTGGAGCAGTGCCGATCAGCCGGTTGTCACCACGCCGCCCACCAGCGAGACGGTGCCATGCGTGAGCCTGGCCATGGAGACCTCCCTGACCCTGACGGCCCAGGGGCAGAGCCAGACCCTGCATGTGGCTAAGACCCCGGTGGACGCCACAGAGGCGCTGCAGTTTGTCTCGGACCATCCTTCGGTTGCTACCGTGTCCCCGGAGGGGCGGGTGGAGGCAGTGGGGCCGGGTCAGGCGACGATTACGGTGACCTGCGGTCAGGCCAGCGCCGTGTGTACCGTCACCTGCGCCTTTACACCGGCTGAGAGCACCGCCCCGGAGGCCCCCACAGAGGTTCCCGGTGAGTCTACCAGTGAGCCTACCAGTGAGCCTGGGGAAACCACGGAGCCCACCAGCAAGCTGACCTTGAGCGCTACCGATATCACCCTCTTCCAGAAGGGGGAGACGGCCCGTCTGACGGTTGGATCTCTGGCAGGAAGCCAGTTGCAGTGGTCCAGCGAGGATGAGGCGATTGCCAC
This sequence comes from uncultured Eubacteriales bacterium, assembly GCA_900544975.1. Taxonomy (GTDB): domain Bacteria; phylum Bacillota; class Clostridia; order Oscillospirales; family Oscillospiraceae; genus Faecousia. The sequence goes on along the minus strand of UQXI01000001.1, from coordinate 101,204 downwards.
CGTGGAAAACGGTGTGGTAACAGCCAAGGGCCCAGGCACCACCCACATTCGGGCGGTTTATGAGGGACAGGAGTTCACCTGTGTGGTGCGCTGCAACTTTGAGGATGTGGAGGACGCCGAAGCGGTCATCAGCCACACCGATGTGACCCTGGATGTCGACGAGAGCTTCACCCTGCGCCTGCGCGATGGCGACGGGCAGACCCTGGATGTGACCTGGTCTGCCGGCAACAGCAATGTCTGCACCGTGGATGGCAATACCATCACCGCCGTGGGCTCCGGCTACACGGAGATTACCACGACCTATGAGGGGACTACCTATACCTGCATTGTGCGGGTAAACTAACAAATTCAAAAAAATGGGGCCTGCTGCAAGGCGGATGCGTCCAGACTCGCCCCTACAGGATCTTGCCAAGACACAGCGTCATGGGCAAGATCCCGTGGGGGACGGTCTGGGCCAATCCCGTTGCAGCAGGCCCCACCTGTGTATTTTACACTGCTTTTGCGTAAAATACCGGAAAGGATGTGGCAAACTCAGTCTGCGATGCCGACGTGGTTTTGCCGACGGAACAGCAGACTGACACACCAGAGCCCAGCCAGACCCACCAGGGTATAAATGATACGGCTGACCACACCGGTCTGCCCGCCAAACAGCCAGGCTACCAGGTCAAACTGACAGATTCCCACCAGGCCCCAGTTGACGGCGCCGATGATGGAGAGAATGAGCGCAAGGGTATCCATATGCAAGCCTCCCTTTTTTCGTGGATGGCTGTAGTATTTCCAGGAAGGCAGAAGGCTATGCACAGTTGGGATGGCCTATGCCTCAAATGTCATGAGGTTGAGGCCAATTTCCGGATCCATGACCCGCTCCACCCGGCCGTCCAACAGGGTGATGACCAGCTCACAGGTGGCGCTGATGACGGCCCGGTTCAGGTGACCGCCAAACACCCGGCCCTCCTCGTCGCCGATGCTCATGTGGAAGTGGCCGTAAGGCTGGCCCTGCTGGGTGGTGAGGGTGCCGTGGAGGGAGATGATTTCGTATTCTCCTTCAAACGAATTGGATTTGTACTCCTTGGTGGCGGGGAAGTAGACGCCCACGGTCACCTGGTCTGCGGCTCCCAGGCCATGGACGCAGGCCAGGGTGATGTGCTCCCGGCGGGCCAGCTCCAGGAGCCGCTCCACAATCTCCTCCCCCCGGTCCAGCCGGACAATCAGGGTATTTCCGAATTTTTTGTATTCCATATGTTAGATCCTCCTTATTTTTTGGGGAAAAAGCTGTTAAAAATGGCTTGCATGGCGGTCTCATAGTCCTGGTCGTCCACGCCCAGGACGATGTTCAGCTCTTTGGTGCCCTGGTCGATGAGCCGGATGTTGACGCCGGCTTCCCCCACGGCGGCAAAGAGCTGGGAGGCCAGGTGCGGCTGTCCTGCCATGCCCCGGCCCACCACGGCAATCATGGACAGGCCGTCACAAATTTGCAGGCTGTCTGGGTGGACGGCGGCCTCCACGTCCGAAAGGAGCTGTTGCCGGTGAGGCTCCAGGAGCTCGGTCTGAGCCACCAGGGAGACGCTGCCGATGCCTGTGGCCAGGTGCTCAAAGGGTACCCCGTTTCGCTCCAGGCAGGACAGGATTTTTCGACAATAGCCCACCTCGCTGTTGGAGCGCTCCTTCTCCACCTGAATGGCGGAGTAGCCCCGGCGGCCGGCCAGGCCGGTGATGGCGCCCGCCGGTTCCCGGGCCTGGGCCACAATCCAGGTGCCCGGGGCTTCGGGATCCATGGTGTTGCAAATATGAATGGGGATACCGGCGGCTTTGACCGGGTAGATGGCGTCCTCGTGGAGGACTGTGGCGCCCAGATAGGCCAGCTCCCGGACCTCCACATAGGTCATGGTTCCGATGGGTGGGGGCGCTGCAATCACCCGGGGATCTGCGGCCAGAACCCCGGAGACGTCGGTCCAATTCTCATAGACCGCCGAGCCGGAGGCCCGGGCCAGGATGGCCCCGGAGATGTCCGAACCACCCCGGGAGAAGGTGGCTACGGCCCCGTCCGGCATTCCACCGTAGAAGCCCGGCATCACCGCGCCGGGCAGCCCTCGGAGCTTCTCCGCCAGGGTATCCTGGGCGGCTTCCCCGTCAAATTGGCCGCTTTGGTCGAAAAAGGTGCACTGGGCCGGGTCCAGGAAGGGCAGGTCCAACAGGGCGGCCATGATTCTGGCGCTGAAGTACTCTCCCCGGCTGGCGCAAAATGCCTGGCCCGCGCCCCGCTCCATGGCCCAGAGGGTGGCCCGGAATTCCTCCTCCAGGTCCAGGCTGAGGCCAAGCCCTGCCACGATTTCCCGGAAACGGGTGGCCACGGGAGCAAAGGCTGCCTCCACCTGGCCCCCCTGTCGGGCCTCCTGATGGCAGCGGTAGAGCTGGTCGGTGATTTTGACGTCGTCTCCAAACCGCTTGCCTGGGGCGGAGACCACCACAAACCGGCGGTCTTCCCGCCGGGAGAGAATCTCCCGGACCGTTTGAAAGTGTGAGGCGTCACACAAAGAGGTGCCGCCAAATTTGGCTGTTATCATGGTTCCATGTCTCCTTGACAAGTCCGGCGGAGCCACAGGGCCCATGCCTCGGACGGCTTCGCGTCTCCGGACCTATGGGAAAGGGTGTGCCCATTCCCTACGCTGGCGGATTGGGGTTATTTGACCAAATCCTCCATGGTGTACAGCCCTGGGGCCTTTCCCTGGAGGAAGGCGGCGGCGTCCAAAGCGCCCTGGGCCAGAAGACCCCGGTCGTGGGCCTCATGCTTTAGGGTGAGGGTCTGGGTGCCGGTGGAGATCATCACCTCGTGAATGCCCACGGTGTTGCCCAGACGTACCGAGGAAATGCCGATTTCCCCAGAGCTCCGCTTGCTGGCGCCGGACCGGCCGCAGAGGACGGTGGCCTCCGGGCGCTGGCTCCGGACGGCCTCGGCCAGCATCAGGGCCGTACCGCTGGGGGCGTCGGCCTTTCGGTTGTGGTGAACCTCCAGAATCTCCACGTCGGCCTGGGGGAAGAAGCGGACGGCGTCTTTCACCAGGCGGCACAGGACCGCAATCCCCAGACTCATGTTGCCGGAGTAAAAGAGGGGAATCCGGCTGGCGGCAGCCAAAATGTGGTCCCGCTCTTCCTGGGCGTGGCCGGTGGTCCCCACCACCAGAGGCAGGCCGTGGTCTACGGCATAGTCTACGGCGGCGCCAGTGGCGGTGTGAAAGGAGAAATCCAACACTGTGCCCTGGACATCCGGAACTTGGGAAAAGCTGGGATAGATGCCCTGACCGCCTTTGGGATCCACCAGAGCGGCGACTTCGCCGCCGGCGTAATGCGCTTGCAGCAGGCGGCAAAGCTCCAGCCCCATTGCGCCTGCGGCGCCGTTTATAAGGATCTTCATGCCAGGACCCCCAGCCGTTTCATTTCCTCCAGGAGCACCGCCCGGCGGCAGTCTTCCATGGGCGTGAGGGGCAGGCGGACGCCGCCCTTGCCAAAGCCCATGGCCGCCAAAGCGGCGTTTACGGGAATGGGGTTGACTTCCGAGAAGAGGGCGTTCACCAGAGGCAGGAGCTGGCATTGCAGGGCCGCCGCGCCCGCCACGTCCCCGGCGAAGAACCGGTCGCAAATGGCCTGGGCCTCCCGGGGAACCACGTTGGACAGCACGGAAATACAGCCGGAGCCGCCCATGGACAGGACGGGCACGATGTGATCGTCATTGCCGGAATAGATGGCCAGGCAGTCTCCTGCCAGGGCGGCCACCTCCACAATCTGACCGATGTTGCCGGAGGCTTCCTTCACGGCGGCGATCCGGGGATGCTTCCCCAGGGCGGCGCAGGTGGCGGGTTGCAGGTTGCAGCCGGTGCGGGAGGGGACATTGTAGAGGATGAGGGGCTTGTCCGAAGCGTCGGCGATGGCGGTGTAGTGGGCGATGAGTCCCGCCTGGGTGGCCTTGTTGTAATAGGGGGTTACCAGCAGGCAGGCGCTGGCTCCCACAGAGCAGGCGTATTGGGTCATGGCCACGGCCTTGGCGGTGCAGTTGCTGCCGGTGCCGGCGATGACCGGTACCCGGCCTGCCGCCCGCTCCACGGTAAAGCGGATGACCTCTTTGTGCTCCGCTTCTGTCATGGTGGCGCTCTCGCCGGTGGTGCCGCAGGCCACGAGCCCGGCGATGCCGGATTCGATTTGCCAGTCGATGAGACGGCCGTAGGCTTCAAAATCGATGGTTCCGTCCAGGTCCATGGGGGTGGCCAAGGCGGTGGCGATGCCGCGGAAGATCTCTTGTTTCATGAGGATTCTCCTTTCTCTCTGTGGTGCGCAGGGTCCTTGTTGTTCGGGGCGCTGCGCACAGATCATAGGTGCATATTAACCGGATATTTGCAGAAAATTCTCCAGCCGGTCCATGGCCTCCCGAAGGTCTTCCATGGAGCAGCAGTAGGACAGGCGTACGTATCCCTCGGTACCGAAGACGGTCCCGGGGACGGCGGCCACACCGGCCTCCTGAATGAGGCGGAGGCAAAACGCCTCCGAAGACCGGCTGCCAATGGAGGGGAAGACGTAGAAGGCGCCTTCTGGCCGGGCACAGGGCAGGCCCATGGTCTCCAGGCGGTGGCAGACGTAGGCCCGGCGGGCTTCATAGGCCCGGGCCATTTCCCCTGGATCCCACTCCAGGGCCGCCAGGCAGGCCTCCTGGATCATGGTCGGGGCGCAGGTGACGGCGTGGCTGTGCAGCACTGCCAGCCGGTCCAGAATCTCCCGGGGGGCCATGAGGTAACCTGCCCGCCAGCCGGTCATGGCATAGGGCTTGGAGAAGCTCTGGACGGCCAGGATCCGGTCCTTCCGGTGGGTCAGCTGAGAGAAGGTAGGGCAGGGGCTGAGTCCCCAGTACACGTCGTCACAGAGGACGAACAGATCCCGGTCTTGGGTCAGCCGGTCGATGGCGGCAAGGTGCTCCGGGGTGTAGATGACGCCGGTGGGGTTGTTGGGGGAGTTGAGGATCAAAACCTTGGTTTTGGGTGTGAGCGCTGCTTCCAGGGCGGCGGCGGTGAGCTGGAAGCCGTTTTCTGTGGTATCCACCGGCGCCGGCACGGCTCCGGCCATGCGGGTCACGGTGTCATACAGGCTGAACGCCGGGGTGGGGATGATCACTTCATCCCCCGGATTGAGGACGCCGGTGAGGGCGGTGTAGATGGCCTCCGTGGCCCCCAGGGTAATGAGAATTTCCTCTGGAGCGTAGTCCAGGCCCCGGCTCTGGCGCTCGAACCGGGAGATGGCCTGGCGCAGGGCCAGGTCTCCCCGGTTTTCGGTGTAATGGGTCCGCCCTCGGTCCAGGGCGTCTTTGCAGGCCTGGCGGATGGGGCCGGGGGTGTCGAATTCCGGCTCTCCCAGGGTGAGGAGGATACAGTCCCCCCGCTCCTGGGCCAGAGTGGTGAAGCGGCGAATGCCCCCCAGGGCCAGGCCGCGCAGGTTGTGGTTGAGTTCCGTCATACAAATTCCTCCGCAATGCGGGCAAAGAGATCCACCCCTCTGGACAGCACCCCTTCGTCAAATTGGAAACCGGGGCTGTGCAGCGCAGGGGCCGGACCGCAGCCCAGGAAGAAGAAGAGGCCTGGCAGGTACCGCTGGTACCAGGAGAAGTCCTCGGTGATGAGCACCGGCCGGTCCATCCGGGTCAGGGGCCAGAGTGCCTCCACCTGAGCCAAAAGCTCCGGTGGATTCCACACCGCCGGGTAGCCCTCTGAGAAGGTGAGATTCAGGGAACAGCCGCTGTCTGCGGCAATTTCCTCGGCCAGGGTCTCTAGCGTATTCCGCAGCCGGTCAAACACCGGGTCCCGGAAGGCCCGCAGGGTCCCCTCCAGCCGGGCAGAACCGGCCAGGGCGTTGCGAACGGTCCCGGCCTGAAACCTGCCGAATTTCAAAAGCCGGGGCTCCCCCGGCGGGAGTTGCCGCTCTTGGTCCAGGGCTGCCAGATACCACCGGGCCGCGGCCTCCAGGGCGTCCCGGCCCAGACTGGCCCGGGCCACATGGGCGCTCTGGCCGGTGACGGAGAGGGTCACCTCGGAGGAGCGGCACATCATCCCGCCGGGCATGGAGGCGAGGACTCCTGCCGGAAGGTCCGGCCACAGGTGCAGGCCAAAGATGGCCCGGGTGCGATACTGGGCGAAAACCCCGGTTTCACAAATGGCCCGGGCTCCGCCGGTGGTCTCCTCGGCAGGCTGGAAGACCAAAAGCACGTTGTGGGGGAGGCTGCGCTGCCGGGCCAGACGCCGGGCCAGCTCGAGGACAATGGCCATGTGGCCATCGTGGCCGCAGGCGTGCATCCTACCGGGGTGGCAAGAGGCAAAAGGCAGCCCCGTCTCCTCTGCCACTGGCAGGGCGTCCATATCCGCCCGAAAGGCCAGGCTGTGATCCTGTCCAAAATCAAAGAAGGCGCATAGGGCGCTTTTTGCCGGGGAGAACAGCAGGCAGGGCAGAGGCTCCAGGACGGACCGGAGATAGCCCAGGGTTTCCGGCAGGTCCCGGTCCAGTTCCGGAATCCGGTGCAGGGCCCGACGGTCGGAAATCAGATCCATATCCATTCCTCCGTTGAGTTTTTGTAAGAAACGTGGTATCCTAGGGGCAAAACTTGTCCCTGAAAGGAGTACGCGGCGATGAACGCAGAGCAAATTATTGAATTTATCCGCAGTGCGGAGAAGAAAACCCCGGTGAAGGTCTATCTCTGGGAGAAAGGGCCCACCAGCTTCCCCGGCGCAAAAGAGTTTCCTGCCGGACCCCATGCCAAAATGATCTTTGGTGACTGGAAGGTGGTGGCCCCGGCCCTGGAGGCGCAGAAAGAGGCCATTTTGGACATGGTGGTGGAGAGCCAGGCCCGGAACTCCGCCGTACCTCTCCTGGACACCCGGGACATCCACGCTCGCATTGAGCCCGGCGCCATCATCCGGGATCAGGTGGAGATTGGCGACGGGGCCGTCATTATGATGGGGGCCATTTTGAACATCGGGGCCATCGTCGGCAAGGGAACGATGATAGACATGGGCGCGGTCCTGGGTGGCCGGGCCACGGTGGGGCAGAACTGCCACGTGGGGGCCGGAGCAGTTTTGGCCGGGGTCATTGAGCCTGCCAGCGCCACGCCGGTGGTCATCGAAGACGATGTGCTCATCGGCGCCAACGCCGTGATCCTGGAAGGGGTCCGGGTGGGCCGGGGAGCTGTGGTGGCTGCCGGGGCTGTGGTCATTGCCGATGTGCCCCCGGAGACGGTGGTGGCTGGCATTCCCGCCCGGGTCATCAAGAGCAAGGACGAGAAGGCCGCCGGGAAGACTGCCCTGGTGGAGGCGCTGCGGGAGCTATAAGCTTATTATACACATGTTTGTTCCCTTGTACAGTCAATTTCCTGCGGCGGGTCGTTGCAAATCCTGCCAAAGTCCCGGTTCGGTCAGGTGTGGAACAGGTCGGGGAAGTGGAGCTTCTGTGTAGCGAAGGGATTTTCCTTCCCCTCCAGGACAAAGAGGGCGTCATCGTCGTCCCGGATGGGCTCCACACTGCAGAAAATGCCGTCTATGGGGGTGAAGCCCAGGCGGGCATATGTGGTACCCGGGGCGGCGGCCTGGGAGAGCAGCTCCGGCAGACAGGTTCCGCCGAATATGTCCATGCATTCCAGCACCGGCCCCTTCTGCCGGACGATTGCCACGGCCTCCTGTTGGGGGATGTAATAAACGCAGTCTTTCAGGAACGAACCGCAGTAGAACATGAGAAGCCCGAAATTGTGTACTACCTGCAGGGCAGAGAAGGGGTTTCCCTTCTCATAGCAGGCCCGGAGGAGGGCCAGATCCTGGGGGTCGTCCATAGAAAGCTTTCTGGCGCCGCCCTGGGCCGTGGGGACAGGCAGGGTGTACTGGTACTGGGTTTCCCGGCGGAAACTGAATTTGGGATAAAAGTCCAGGACCGTCTCGTTGGCAAAGAGGAACATGCCGTCGCATTGGCCGGTCCAGTCCCGGAGCACCTCCTCCATAAGGCGCTTTGCCAGGCCCTGTCCCCGGCAATCCTCCCGGGTCATGACGGTGCCTAGCTGGATGTATCGGCGGGGGCGGCCGTGCAGGAGTACCTCCAGCCGGTTGACGGAGACGTTGGAAAGGGCGGCTCCCTGGGACAAAAGGGTGTAGGGCAGGTTGGAGGGGGTCCAGAATCCGCTTTGATACCAAGGCTCGAAGGACAGGCCAAATACCTGCCCGGCCAGGGCGTCAAAGCTCTGCCGGAAGTGAGGGTCCGGCATCCCGTTTTTTTGTAATTCCAATTCCATAAGTTCACCTGATTTTTCATATTAGCGGAATTCTTTTCCGCCGGAAACATGGGGATTGCCTTTCAGATAGAAGCGCCAGGGATACTCTCTGGCTTCCCCGGCATAGTCGATGCCGATGCGCCGGGATTGGGCCACAGGGTCTGGGCGGCACCCGTCATCCAGAAGATAGAGGGTTTCCCCACACAGGTCCAGGCCGTAGCAGTCCCGGGTGATGGCCAGAGCCTGGCAGAGCTTCCCCGGTCCTGAGGCCTCCCGGCGGAGGCTGCCCCACAGGGGAGCGGGCTCCACGGCCCGGAGCAGCACGGCCTGAGGCCGTCCCTGGGTGGAAGCGACCACGTTCATACAGCAGTGCATGCCGTAGATGAGATAGACATAGGCAAAGCCGCCGGGGCCAAACATCACCTCGGTTCGGGCGGTGCGCCGCCCGCCGTAGGAGTGGGCCGCCCGGTCCTCCGGGCCCTGGTAGGCCTCCGCTTCCACGATCCGCCCGGCCAGGGTCTCGCCGTCCAGGCGGTGGACCAGCACCTTGCCAAGAAGCTCCCGGGCCACGGTTAGGGAGTCCCGGGTGTAGAATTCCCGCGTCAGTTTTTCCATAGATGCCTCCTTTTTCTATCATCATACCCCATCGGGTGAAATTTTTCCACAGTTTTGTAAAAGAAAGCCGAAAGAGCCAGCCCCGCGCCGCACTGCGTGGCTGACTCCTTCGGTTTTTCGTGGCTCCACAGCGCCGGACCGGGACGCCGCACACGCACCGGTTTGCCGGGAAATCCGAGACAGGGGGAAAATCCCGGATTTCGCACAAAAAAGCTGCGGCGAAACCATCGCCGCAGCCGCTTTCCTGCGCATCACAAAGGGCATCCCGCCCGGAACCCGGGGCGGATGTGCCAACAATTCGTCCCTGTAGGTCTTCTGACTTGTGTCTCAGGCGACAGGACCCTCTGCCTTCTCAGGTTGCCCCAATGACTGGCTTGCGCCAACGAGGGAGATGTCTCGACACTTACAGCGCCGGTCGCGCGGGGATTCGCACCCCATTGTCTTGTTACAGCCCCCAGCCGCAAAGCGCACCGGGAGGCCACAGGAACTATTGGATTGTCCAGTTCATCTTATCCGAATTAAGGGCAAATGTCAAGGCGCAGAGAAAAATTTTGTGTATTTCTGTTCCGGTATCATGGCTGGCCGCTGCTTAGGAGGTCCTGCGCCTCGGTGAGGCTGCATCCAGGACGAGGACGATGCGGTTTTGCTTTGATGAGCAAAACGTTCATCCGAGATGCGTCCTGATGCAGGTATCTTCATAAATTCGGAGCCCAGAGCAATGTGCAAAAGCGTCCACATTTGTACACAGTGATTGTCTTCCACGTAGTACTGCGGGATTTCGCCCTCGTTGACCTTCTTTTTCTTGGTCAGGTAATCGGCGTTGTAGGTCTTCAGCAGAAGAGTGCAGCCCCTGTATTTCTCGTTGGACAGGATGCTCTTGACCGACGAGGTGTTCCACTTGGGTTTACCTCCGGGAGAGAGGATGCCGTCTGCCGTGAGCTTCTGGGCAATGCCATTGTAGGTCATACCCTGCAGGAACATGGCGTAGATGCGCTGGACGATTGCCGCCTGCTCCTTGTTGACCACCAGATTGCCGTCTGGCCCACGGTCGTAGCCGAGGAACCGGGTGAAAGGCACCGTGACTTTGCCGCCGTGATAGGCAATTTCCACTTCTTGTGAGAAATATCTCGCCAGAGGTGATTTTGTTTTTGGGGCACATTTTAAAATACGGCCAGGCGGGAGACCGCCTGGCCGTAGAGGGGGATTACATATCGAAGGGTTCCATGGAGAGGACGGGGTGGCCGACCTCGGACAGGTAGTTCATCAGCTGCTCGGGATCTTCGGTGCAGATGGTTTCATCGGCGATCATGTCGGTGAAGTTGTCTACGTCGTACAGCTCCTTGGCGGCAGCGTCCAGACGCTCCCGGACCTGGTCCTTCAGCTCCTTGGGCATCCAGACGATGCGGCCCAGGCCGCCCTCGGCCTTCAGGAACTTCTTGGAGGAGATGAACTGCTTGCCGTGGCCCATGAAGCCGGGGGTCTGTACGCCGCCGCCGGTCATGGAGGCCATCTCGGAGAAGGTCATGCCCAGAGGCGTCATGCCGGCATGCTCACGGCAGGTGATGACCACGCCCATGGTGACAGGCTCCACGCCGCAGATGCACTCGAAGCAGCCGCAGGAGGTCATGGGATCCTGGAACAGGGAGTACAGGGTCACATGCTCCAGAGCGCCGTGGGAGTACTTAAAGACGGCCTCGTCCACGTCCTCGTAGCGGCCCAGGTTCTCATCGATGCAGCGGTCCTTGGGGACAATCTGGCAGGGACCCTGGGGATCCAGCTCATTGGTGGCCTTGGCATCCAGCCAGCTGACGGCGCCGCACAGGCCCAGACGCTCCGGGGTGACGATGCACACGTGGCTGGGGGAGAAGGCCTGGCACATGATGCAGGTGTAGTACACGGGCACAGACTCGTCGGTCATGGACTTCAGACGGTCATCCCGCTTGGAGAAGACTTCGTTGGCGTGCTGGCGCAGGGCGTGGTTCTTCTCGGCGTCCACCACGATCTTCACCTGGCACTTATCCACAACGGCTTCGAACTCGCTCTTGACCTTGGCGTAGAGGACTTCGCCGATGTGCTTGAACCGGAAACCGGCCTCAAAGTCAGCCTTGGAAATCCGGACACGGATCATGTCCCGCTGGCCGGTGTGCATGACGCCTTCCACGCAGTTCAGGTAGGAGTGGAATTTCCGCTCCATGACAGACTCGAAGTCGGTCTGCATGTTCTTACCGGCGACTTCCACGGTGTAGGACAGGGAGATCTTGGAGCCCATGGGGATCTCGTCCAACTCGGGGCCTTCCACGGTGATCTTGTGATCCTCGATCTCAGCGGCTTCCTTGGTGGCGACCAGCTCGAAGCAGTCCACCCGGGAGCCGTCAATTTCCACCTGCATGTCGCCCTTGCGGATGATCTCACCCTCGAAGGCGGAGGCGAAGGAGACGGGGATGTCGATCTTGGTGATCTTGATCTTGATGTCCCGGGCCTCCAGGGAGGTGGCGTTGAACTTGCTCACGTCTTCCTGGACGATGAGGCTCTTGGGGACGCGATAGATGTTCTCGGTCTCGTTGGTGATGACGGGGAAGCCCAGGGCAATGGCGCCGGCGCCGCAGGCCACGATCACGTCGTCCAGAGGCTTGAAAGCGTTGACGAAGGCGGGCACGCGCTCCATGGTGTACTTCATCAGGTTGCCAGCGTCGCCGGGGGTGATGTTGCCGAAGATCAGGGCGGCGCGGAGGGCCACGGAGACCACGTGAATCACAGAGGTCACATCATGTCCCAGAGGCACCACACGGACGTTGTCGCCGGTCTTGTAGCCCTTCTCCTGGAGCTGATCGATGACGCCGCCCACCAGGGTCACCAGGATGCCCTGGCTCTGGTAGCTCTTGACCAGTTCCACGGCCTCGTCAGCGCTGGGAGCGGAGCCCAGGATGACTGCCACGCCGGGGATGTCGCCGGTGACCAGGGGAACGCCCAGATTCCGGACAAAGGCGTCCGCCACATGGCCGTAGCAGGGAGCCTCGTAGGGAGTGGCGCCGTTTACGTACTTCAGGACCTCGATGAACTCGGCGCACAGGGCGGTGGCAACGCCGGACATAAAGGCGTCGTTCAGCCGGGGAGCCCGGGTCATGAGGGTCTTCACCACGCCCAGGGCGGCCTTCAGCTCGCCCAGGGTGCCCACCTTCACACCGGTGACGGCATAGTAGCAGGGAAGGGAATAGGCGGTGTCGGGGAAGGACACAGCCTGGCTTTCGCCATACTGGGCAATGGCGCTGTCGATGGCGGCTTCGGTGAGGCCATATACAGCGTCGTTGCCGCCGAACACTCTTTCAAATAAAGTCACGGTTTTTCCTCCTATTGTTCAATCACGATCGATAATGGCTTTGATTTTCCTGATTTCCTCGATTGCCGCAGGGCAGAAGTCGTAGGGGGACTTCCCCAGCCGGTCGGCGTCCATGATCTCTGGGTTATAGTGAATACAGCCCAGGAAATCGGATTCCGGGATGACGCTGCGGACAAACTCCTCGTCCCGCTGGTCCCGCACCTTGTTGGCTACCACCCGGACCTGCCGGACCCCCAGGTCTGCTGCCAGACGCTTGACGTTGGCATAGGTCTGGACGCTGCGGGCGCCGGGCTCCACCACCACGATGAACTGATCCATGTTGGCGGCAGTGCCCCGGCCCAGGTGTTCCAGGCCGGCCTCCATGTCCAAAATGACCACGTCGTCTTTCCGGTAGGTGAGGTTGCTCAAAATGGCCTTCAGCATCACATGCTCCGGACAGACACAGCCGCTGCCGCCCACATCCACGGTGCCCATCACCAGGAGCTTCACGCCGTTCACATCCTTGGCGTATTTCTCCGGGATATCGGCCACATAGGGGTTCAGCTTAAAGAACTTGTTGGCTTCGTTGGCGCCGGTGCGCTCCTCCACCAGGGTCCGCATTTTGGAGATGGGGACGATGGCGTCCACCTCTTCCTGGCTGAGCCCCAAGGCCAGGCCCAGGTTGGCGTCCGGATCCACGTCTGCGGCCAGGACGGGACGTCCCTCCGCAGCGTAAAGCCGGGCCAGAGTGGAAGAGAGGGTGGTTTTACCCACGCCGCCCTTGCCGGTAATCGCTACTTTCATGGAAAAAACCTCGTTTTACAGGATGTTTACTCCACAGTCCCACAGACGGATGGCTGTGGGCGGAGCCGGAGGGGAAAGGGACCGGATCTGGGTCACATTTCTGCCCCGGCGCGCAGGGAGATCAAAATCAGATGCCCAGAGCGGCCCGCTTGGCCTCGATGCGCTCAATCATCAGGTCGCCCAGCTTCTCAATGTCGGTCTCCACGGTGTAGTTGGCCTCCACCCAGTCCTTGACGCCGTGCTCACCGGTGAGCAGGTCGCAGACCTCGGAAGAGCCCTTCACGTAGGGATCCACGCCCAGGAAGGTGTCGAGACCGGTGGCCACCACGTAGTTGCCGATGGAGACGGCCTTCTCACTCATCCACTCGGGGGCGCAGCCCACCACAGGGAGCTTGGAGATGGGAATGCCGGAGTCCTTGGAGAGCTCGGCGGCCAGGATCAGCATACGGGAGATGTCCACGCAGGAGCCCATGTGCAGAACGGGAGGAATGTTTGCCAGCTCGCAGACCCGCTTCAGGCCCGCGCCGCAGTAGTCCTTGGCAGTCTCGGGATCCATGAGGCCAGCCTTGGCGGCAGCCTGGGCGGAACAGCCGGAGACGATGAGAATGATGTCGTTTTCCAGGAGCTTCTTCATGAGCTCGATGTGGGCGAAGTCCGGCCGGATCTTGGGGTTGTTGCAGCCGACCATGGCCACGGCGCCCCGCAGCACGCCAGAGGTGACGCACTCCAGCAGGGGCTTGGTGGTGCCGAATTCGTCCACCTGGGAGTTGGCAACGCCGTCCAGGACCTTCACAATGGCCTCTACGGAGTAGCCCACCCGGGCCTTGGAGACCTGGTTGGGGATGTTGACCAGATCCTGGTTCCGGTTCTTAAAGTTCTCCACAGCCATCTTCACAATGGCCTTGGCATTGTCACCGGCGGTCTCGGCATTGAAGCGGATGAACTCGGAGTCCGGCATCCGGGCAATGGGAGAGGTGGTGATGAACTTGGTATGGAAGCATTTGCTGAGGGGGCCTAGGGCGGGGAAGATGCACTGCACATCCACCACGATGGCCTCGCAGGCGCCAGTGAGGACCACGTTCTCCTGGGTCAGGAAGTTGCCGGCCATGGGGATGCCGTGGCGCATGGCGACTTCGTTGGCGGTGCAGCAGACGCCGGCGATGTTGATGCCCTTAGCGCCGACGCTTTTGGCCAGGGAGATCATCTCCGGGTCATTGGCATAATGTACGATCATTTCGGACAGAGAGGGGTCGTGGCCATGGACCACGATGTTGACCATGTCCTTCTCCATGACGCCGATGTTGGCGGTGGTGTCCACGGGCTTCGGCGTGCCGAACATGACGTCGGAGAACTCGGTGCCCATCATGGAGCCGCCCCAGCCGTCGGACAGGCCGCAGCGCAGGGCCTGACGGATCAGAGCCTCGGGGAGGGAGGAGCAGCCCATATGGGTCATGTGCAGGGCAGTGGCCACTTCCCGGTCGATGGCCCGGGGCTCGATCTCGGCCTTCTTCCACAGCTCCTGGGTATATTCGGGAGCACGCTTCAGGAAGCGCTGGGTGCCGAAGGGCTTGCCGTATTCCAGAAGACCCAGCTCGGCAATCTCGTGGGCCAGGGCGTAAATGTCCTTGCCCTCGGTTTCTACGCCCCATTCCTTGGCAATGCGGATGAGCTTCTCCGGGTCTTTGACCTGGTAGTTGCCGCCTTCCTTGGTCTGGTGCAGGGTGTGCATGATCTCGCGGCCATGGTCGGAGTGGGTGGCGGAGCCGCCGGCGGTGAAGCGCAGGAAGTTCCGGCCCACGATGCCGTGAACGTCGCAGCCGCAGATGCCCCGGGGGCTCTTCGGCGTGATGCGGCAGGGGCCCATGGAGCAGATCCGACAGCAGGTACCGGCTTCGCCAAAGCCGCAATGGGGGGTCTGATTCTTGACCCGCTGCTGCCAGGAGTCGGCGCCGACTTTCTTGCCGTTTTCCAGCAGAGAGGCGGTGGCCGCTTCCATTTCCTCAACAGTGATTAAGCGATCCCAATCCTTCAAAGTGTTTTCCTCCTAATGTTGTTGTCTGAAGTGCAGGCACGGCCGGCATATGGGGAAGAACCGGCCGACCCGGGAAATCATAGAGACATACGATTTCACAATACCCACATTCATTCTAGCCTTTATGGCGGCAAAAGTCAATGTATGTTTTTCCCTCACCGTGCTTTTTGACGGAATTTCCGGAAAATGGTGGAAGTCTTTCAAAAATCGGCAGACGTTTGTCTTCTGCTGGAGGCTTCTCTCATATACCTGCCCGGGGGATATCGGGGCCGAGTGGGGAGCAAGAGCGAGAGAAACTGGGGGTAGCCCTGGGGGAATTGCCTCGGTTGCGAAAGCGCTTTTAATATGGTATACTATGCCGGAACTGAGAGAGGAGGGGTTTCTATGAATGCGCAGACGCGGGATTTGACGACAGGCAAGCCCCTGCCCCTGCTGGTGTCGTTTTCGCTCCCCCTGATGATTGGAAATGTATTCCAGCAGATGTATACCGTGGTGGATACTGCGGTGGTGGGAAAAGCGCTGGGGGTCGGCGCGCTGGCGGCGCTGGGCGCGGCGGATTGGCTGAACTGGATGATGCTGGGTGTGATTCAGGGGTTGACCCAGGGATTTGGCATTATGATGGCGCAGAATTTTGGCTCCCGGCAGATGGGGCATCTTCGCCGCACAATCGGCGCCTCAGCGGTGCTTTCCGCCATCAGCGCGTTGGTGCTGGTGGCTTTGGGGCAGGTGGCGGTGGTTCCCATTCTGGGACTTCTGCAAACGCCGGACGCCATCAAGGGGAATACGGTGCTGTATCTTCGAATCATGTTTGGCGGTGTTCCCATTGTCATGGCCTATAACCTCTTTGCCGGCATGATTCGCTCCCTGGGGGACAGTAAGACGCCGTTGTATGCGATGATCGTTGCCAGCTGCATCAACATTTCGCTGGATCTGCTGTTTGTGCTGGTGTTCCACTGGGGAATCGCAGGGGCAGCAGTGGCAACGCTGATTGCCCAGGTTTTCGCAGCCGGGTACTGCCTGTGGCATCTGAGGAAGATTCCCATTTTGAACATGCAGCGGGAGGATTTCCGCCTGGACTGGTCTCAGGCGGGACAGCTTTTGCAGTTGGGCTTCCCCATGGCATTTCAGAACGCCATTATCTCCGTCGGCGGGATGATCGTGCAGTCTGTCGTCAATGGATTTGGTATGATTTTCATTGCCGGCTTCACTGCAACCAACAAGCTCTACGGCATTTTGGAGATTGCGGCAACCTCCTATGGCTATGCCATGATTTCCTATGTGGGGCAGAATCTGGGGGCAAGGAAAATCGAGCGAATTCGCGCCGGTCAGCGCGCCGCCATTGGCTTGGCTATGGCGACCTCCTGCATCATCGCCGCTGTGATGATTGGCTTTGGCAGGTGGATTGTCGGCTGCTTTATTTCCGGCACACCGCAAGAGGTAGAGGCTGCCACCCAGGTTGCCTATCGGTATCTAGTCATCATGAGCGGGTGCCTGCCGGTTTTGTATGTGCTGCATGTCACCCGCTCCTGCGTCCAGGGGATGGGGAACACGGTGCTTCCCATGCTCTCCGGCGTCTCGGAATTTGTGATGCGCACCGGCGCGGCGTTGCTGCTGCCGATGGCCATGGGGCAGGCGGGCATTTTCTATGCGGAAGTTCTGGCATGGGCCGGCGCGGATCTGATTCTGGTCCCCAGTTATTTCGTGGTCTCAAAAAGATGCAGGAAGAATCTTGCATAGGCCTTCCCGTTCGCCGTAAGGGCGGAAGCATTGTGTAGGTTTTTTCTACTGGGGGGCCTATGTGTCTGCCCCTGCGGTGAAGCAGCGAGATGGTGCAAGACGTAGGGAATGGCCTTGGCCATTCCGCCCCGCAGGCAGCTGGTCAACCGGAAAATTACCGTCTTTGCAATCTCTTCCCCTACAGTGAGATCCTGATGCGGTGTGTGAATGGACTCTTTGGCGTTGCCGTAGAATACACCCCCTTTCTACCTGACAGGAGGCATGAAATTGCAATATTTTTGAGGTTTTCATGTGCTGTGGGTTGATGCGTGGCTGCTCCCTTGTTATTTTGCTTGGAAGGTGTTATACTAGTCCCAGACAATATTGAAATAGAGGAGCTATGATATGATTGCGTTCAAACGTCTGGACCTGACCCGGCGGCAGGAGGTCTTTGACTGGTTCCACCGGGCCGGGCGTCTGGGCTGTGAGTATTCCTTTGTTAATCTATACCTGTGGGGGCGCCAACATGCCGCTTTTGTGGAGGGGTATCTGGTGGTGTTCTCCCATTTCTATGGGCACAGCATGTATCTCTTCCCTTCAGGGCACGGCCCTCTGAAGCCGGTGCTGGAGGCCCTCCGGGCCGACGCCAAGGAGCGGGAGATTCCCTTTCGCCTCACCAGCATGTCGGTGGCGGACTGCCGGGCGGTGGAGGAGATTTACCCGGGGCAGTTCAAATTCTGCCCGGACCGGGATGGGTTTGACTACCTGTATGAAATCGACCATCTGGCCGACCTGAAGGGGAAAAAGTACCAGCAAAAGCGGAATCACATCCACCGCTTTTTGGAGAGCTGCCCGGATTGGCGCGCCGAGCCCATCACCCCGGACTGGATCCCCGCCTGCCGGGATCTGCTGGACCGGTGGTACCGGTCCCATCTGGAGGCGGATCCCCACATGCAGTATCATCTGGAGCAGCTGGCGCTGGACCGGGCCTTCCGGAATTATGACGCTCTGGGTCTGGATGGTCTGGTGCTTCTGAATGGGGACAGGCCCATTGCCATGACCATCGGAAGTCTTCTGACTCCGGGAGTCTATGATGTGAATTTTGAAAAGGCTTTGGGGGAGGTCCCCGGAGATTACGCCATGATCAATCGGACCTTTGCCCGGTATATCCGGGAGAAGTATCCCCAGGTGCAGTATTTGGACCGGGAGGATGATTTGGGCCTTGCAGGCCTGCGGAAGGCCAAGGAGTCTTACCATCCGGACCGGATGGTGGAGCAGTATTGGTGCACATGGAAAGAGGATATCGATGCAGTGTGAGTATCGTTTTGGGAATCGGGAGGATCTTCCCGCTCTGCGTGAACTGTGGAAGGAGGCCTTTGGAGATGGGGATTCCTTTCTGGACCAGTTTTTCAGCGTGGCCTTTGCCCCGGAGCACAGCCGTGTCGCTGTGGTAGATGGAGCGGTGGGTGCGGCGCTGTACTGGTTTTCCGCTTCCTGCGGGGAGCAGCGCCTGGCCTATTTCTATGGTGTGGCGACGGCCGCCCGGCTTCAGGGCAGGGGACTGTGCCGAGGTCTGATGGCCGATACCCGGGCGCTTCTGGAGGCCGATGGGTGTGGCGGCATCCTCCTGGTGCCAGGCAGCGCTCCGCTGTTTCGGTTTTATGGCCGGTTGGGTTATACGCCTTGCTGTCCCCAGGGCCGGATGCGGGTCCGGGCCGCTGGCCCGGCGCTACCCCTGAAGCCGGTGAGTCCCAGGCGGTATGGGGAGCTCCGGCAGGGGCTGCTGCCCCCCGGCGGCGTCCGGCAGGAGGGCGTCAGCCTGGAATTCCAGGCGAGCCTTGCCCGGCTTTACGCCGGAAAGGACCTGCTCCTGACCGCGGCCCGGCAGGAGGACGGCGCCATTCAGGCCCTGGAGCTTCTATGCCGGGACCCCATTGCCGCAGCGCCCAGGATCCTCAAGGCACTGCGGGCGGAGGAGGGCGTCTTTCGGGTTCCCTATGCCAAGGGCCGCCCATTCGCCATGTTCCTGCCCTTGGCCTCCTGGCAGGGGCCGCCTCCTGCTTATTTTGGGCTGGCGTTTGATTGAATGCAGTCTGGAAGGGGACTTCGGTCCAACCCATGAGGAAAGTGAATACATGATTTTGAGCCTGGTGTCAATGCGGACGATGTGGTCGGTCCGTTTTGCACCGGGCTTTTTGATTGAAACAGGATTGGCAGGTAGGCGAAAACCAGGAAGAAACTGGTGCAGTGTGTTTCGGTGGCGCACATGTTTTTTGGAAGAAAGTTGGGATTTCGAGATCTATGCAAACTACGGATTTCGCGCGACTCTGGTGAGAATGGATCAATTTGCACTTTTGAACCATCTGCGTACAGATTTCTGCGTTTTTTGCGTTTTGTAAGTTCTGCTTTTGGGGCGCAAATTCTGTGGGTCAGCCATTGCAAAAAGAGAAGCAAAGTGTTACAATGTAAACAAGATTTGGAAAAAAGAGGTAGCGATTTTGCGGAGTGAAAATCTGTCCGCTGTACAGAGACATCCGCTGCTGGAACCGATATCTTACGCAGCCCTCTGCGTGGATATAATTCCGCCGGTAAAATCGGCAAAGAAAAGGAGTAAAAACATGAAGAAGATGCATTTGCCCATCCGCTTGCTATCGCTGCTGCTTGCAGTTGCGTTGTTGTGCGGCTTGGCCGCCCCTGCCCGCGCTGTTGGCACTGGCGGCACAAGGCCCAGCTTCACCCAGGTGGATCACCGCCAGGTATCCGCAAGCCTGCAGGAGCCATTTGTGGAATCTCAAACAAATGAGACGGACCATGTCGATACGGATTTGGTCCGGGTCTCCATTTTCCTGAAAAAGGCCTCGACGCTGGAGGCGGGCTACTCCACCCAAGCCATTGCAACAGATACGGCAGCGGTGGCTTACCGGGACGCCCTTGTGGATTTGCAGGGCAAAGTCACTTCTTCCATTGAGAGGCTGACCGGCAGAGAGCTGGATGTGGTCTGGAATCTGACCCTGGCGGCCAATGCCATCTCCGCCAATGTGGAGTATGGCCAGATTGCGGGGATTGAGCAGCTGCCAGAGGTGGAACAGGTGGTCCTGGAAACCCGGTATGAGCCCCAGGAATCGGCTGCCAGCGAAATCAGCATGCCGATGACCGCCATTTCCACCCAGATGACCGGTACCAACCTGGCTTGGCAAGCGGGTTACACCGGAGCGGGCAGACGGATTGCGGTGATCGACACCGGCTTGGATATGGACCACCAGTCTGTGAATGCCGATGCCCTGGCCCATGCCCTCCAGGAGGAGGCTGGGAAGGCGGAGCAGTCCTACGAGGATTACCTCCAGACCATCGGCGTGTTGGACGAGGCCGAAATTGCCTCGGTGATGGACAAGCTGAACGCAACCAAACGGTATGAGGGCCTCACTGCAGCGGACCTGTACCAAAACCTGAAGGTGCCCTTTGGGTTTAACTACATAGACTGGGATCTGGATATTACCCACGACAACGACAGCCAGGGGGAGCACGGCTCCCATGTGGCGGGCATTTCTCTGGCAAACCGCTATCTGAAACAGGAGGACCAGTTTGTTTCCGCTCTGGATACGGTCCGGATGGTAGGCAATGCCCCCGACGCCCAGGTTCTGGTGATGAAGGTCTTTGGCAAATACGGCGGCGCGTATGACTCCGACTACATGGCCGCCATTGAGGACGCCATTGTGCTGGGCTGTGATTCGGTCAATCTGTCTCTGGGCAGCGCCGCCCCTGGCGAGCCCCGGAATGACACCTATGCGGGCCTACTGAATTCCCTGACCGAGACCGATACGGTTGTGGCCATCTCCATGGGCAACAACAGCTATTGGGCAGAGTCCGGCCAGACCTTTGGCTATCCGTATCTGGACAATCCCAATTTCTATACCGGCGGTTCCCCGGGGTCCTATGCCAACGCCTTGACGGTGGCCTCTGTGGACAATGACGGCATGGTGAGCAGGCCCTTTACGGTGGAGGGCCGGAGCTTCAGCTATGGAGAGCCGACTGGCTTTGGCAATCAGCCTCTGTACACCCTGGATCCCACGGAAGATGGCAGCGGCACGACCTATGACTTTGTGCTGCTGCCCACCATTGGCGAGGCTGGAGACTATGCCGGTGTGGATGTGTCCGGCAAGGTGGTATTTGTCTCCCGGGGTTCTACCTCTTTTGCGGACAAGGCCAATCTGGCGGTGAGCCAGGGCGCCATTGCCACGGTGATTTACAACAATCAGGCCGGTACCATCAACATGGACCTGACCGGTTACACAGGCCAGGCGCCCTGCATTTCCATCACCCAGGAGGAGGGGACCTGGATCCGGGAGCAAGCCCAAGCCGCTGCGACCCAGGACGGCAGAGCCTATTACACCGGCAGCGTTACCATCTGGAGCAGCCTGTCTGCGGAATGCAGTCATTCTCCCTACCTGACCATGAGCTCCTTCAGTTCTTGGGGCGTGCCTGGAAATCTGACTTTAAAACCGGAGATCACCGCCCCTGGCGGCAATATCTACTCTCTGAACGGCGCTTTGCAGGAGACAGACCAGTACGAGCTTATGAGCGGCACCTCCATGGCTGCGCCTCAGATTGCCGGCATCTCCGCCCTGGTGCTCCAGGCCATAGAGGCACGGGGACTGGAGCAGGACGGTCTCACCAACCGCGCCCTGGCCCAGAGCCTGCTGATGTCCACCGCCGTGCCCATGCGGGACGCCGATGGCAGGTATTACCCTGTGATCCAGCAGGGGGCGGGTCTGGTGGATGCGGCCGCTGCCATCAGCGCAGATTCCTATGTTCTGATGAACGGCCAGCCAGACGGCAAGGTCAAGGCGGAGCTGGGCGAGGACCGGGAGCGCAGCGGCGAATACCGCTTCCAATTTGACATTCACAATCTGGAGGACCGGGAGCGGGTCTTCGCTCTGTCTGCCGACGTTTTTACCCAAGACGCCTTCCAGTATTATGCCAATGCACAGGAAAATCCAGAGGAAATGGCCCTGTACATGGACACCCAGACGGCGGAACTGGAAGCGGACGTGACCTGGACCGCAGGCGGCGCGCCTGTCAATTCCGCCGGTGAGATGGCAGTCTGCGACTTCAACGGCGACGGTCAGGTGGACTCTGCCGATGGCCAGGCGCTGCTGGACTATGTTACCGGGACTCGGGATTCCATCCAAAACGAGGAACATGGAGACTTGGACGGCAACGGCGTGGTGGATACCTATGACGTCCATCTCTTTGCCAGCAAGCTGGGGAAGGACACGGTGACGGTGCCCGCCGGGGGCTCTGTGACCATCGCAGTCACCATTCGGCTGACCCAGGCGCAGAAGGAATTCCTGGACGCCTATTACACCGGCGGCGCTTATGTGGAGGCCTATGTCCGCGCCGAGGCAGTTGCCACGGAAGAGGGCGTCGCTGGTACCAGCCACTCCATTCCTGTGCTGGCCTTCTATGGCAGCTGGACAGACGGTTCGATGTTTGAGGTGGGTTCCTATCCGGAGTATGCCACTGGACAGGAGAAAAGAACCCCCTATCTGGGCGACCAGCAGGTCAATGCGTTTGCAGTTTCTTATGGCGACCGGCCTGAGCGGGAGTTCCACCTGGGAGGCAATCCTCTGATTCCGGATGCAGTCTATCTGCCGGAGCGCAATGCCATCAACAGCCAGCGGGGCGATACCGTCAAAAAAGTGAGCTTCACGGCCGTTCGCAATGGGGCGGACTCCCGGTTTACCGTGTGCGATGCCGCCACCGGCGAGATCCTGGCGGAGAGCGCCACCGGCCCTGTTACGGGTGCGTTCTACTATCCCAACCTGGGCTATTGGCAGGAGTTTGGCCGAACCGTAAATCTGAACTGGACGCCCAAGGATTTGTCCGAGGGCACGCAGCTGGAGCTGGCCTTGACCCTGGCGCCGGATCTGTATGTGGACGGCGAGGGCAATGTGGATTGGGAGACCCTGGGCCAGGGCGCTTCCCTGAAGATACCCCTCACTGTGGACAACACAGCGCCCAGCATGGAGGGGTTGCAGCTGGATATGCTGAACAACGCCCTGACTGTGGAGGCCTGGGATAACCAGTATGTGGCCGCTGTGGTACTGTACAACATCACGGGGACTGCGGTGCTGGCGCAGGCCGGTGCAGCGGCGGACGCCGACGCCGGTGAGACCCGGTCCTTTTCCCTGGATCTGAACGGGGTCAATGGCAGCAAGTTCTTGCTTCAGGTGGCAGACTATGCCATGAACGTGACCACTTATGAGATCAATCTCCAGGTGGGCCAGGGGCAAGGGCTTCCCAGCTTCCTTGCTTTTGACATGTCCGTTGGCCGCTGGGTTTCCTTTGACAAGGATGCCACCAGATGGGATCTGGTGGACCATGCCAACAGCGACTTCCATTTCCATGCAGCCACCATTGCAGACCATCTGGTGTTTGCCTCCACCGACCGGGGACTGCTCTATGTCATGCCGGAGACGGACCTGGGTGATGTGACCTATGTGGCCAGGACCGGCAAGGATTTCACCGACCTGGCCTATAACAAAGCCGACGGCCTCCTTTACGGCGTGTTTGAAAACACGCTGATGTCCATCGACAAGCTCACCGGTGAGGTGACGGAGATCGGGGAAATTGGCGTGGACACCAACACCCTGGCCTGCGACGGAGCGGGTACGTTCTACTGCAGCAAGTATGGCACTGGCGAAGTGTACACCTTTACCTTGGATACCCTTTCGGAACCCGCCCTGGTGGTGGCGACCAATCTCAGCGGTAGCCATAACCTCCAGGCCATGGAGGTGGACCCCAACAGCGGATTGTTGTACTGGAGCAGCTATTACTACTACACTGCTTATTTCTTGGAAATCGATCCGAAGGCCGGCGCCTATGTTCGGTACAATGACCTGAACCATGAGCTGTGCTGCCTGCTGATTCCAGAGAACGCCTCCGGCGGCGGCTGGGCACAGCCCACAGACCAGGTGCGTTCTGTGCAGATTTCCTCTACCAACCGCAGCATTGTCCTGGAGAACACGGCCCAGCTGAGCGCCACGGTACTGCCCTGGACCGCCACGGACCGGAGCGTCATTTGGAGCTCTTCCGATCCTTCGGTGGCTACGGTGGACCAGCAGGGTCTTGTCACCGGCCTGACGGAAGGCGAGTGCGTCATCACGGCGACCGCCAAGCTGGATCCTACGGTTTCCGCCTCCTGCAAGGTGACGGTGGAGACGGTGAAAGCCACGCTGGAGGGCGTTCTCCGGAATCCGGACGGGGATACGGTGCTCTTCCACTGGAACCTGGAGGAAGAGAGCACCTGGAGTCAGACCCGGAAGCTGGATACCACCCTTTCCACTGCCACCTATGACAAAGCGGGGGACAAGCTGTATGTGCTGGATGCCGCCGGGGTTGCCAAGGACATGCGGATGCATCAGGTGGATCGGGCCACCGGTGAGATCCTGGGTACCGTCGCCCCCTGCGCGTGGAGA
The DNA here is from genome assembly GCA_900544975.1 of uncultured Eubacteriales bacterium. Classification (GTDB taxonomy): domain Bacteria; phylum Bacillota; class Clostridia; order Oscillospirales; family Oscillospiraceae; genus Faecousia. The sequence continues at coordinate 76,959 of UQXI01000001.1, read as the reverse complement.
GATCCTCTGGTTTCTGTGGCTGCTCTGGAGCAGTCTACACCGGAGGCGCCCCATGTGGCGGCCATGTCCTCGGATTCTTTCTACTATCCCCTCAACCCCATGGAGGAAGGTTTTGACGGATTTGGCGGAGGCTTCAGCTTCCTCTCCAGGCTGTCGGAGAGTACCGGCGGGACGAAGCTGGTGGCTATGGCCGCCAATGGAACCACGCTGAACCAATATGGCACTGTGTGCGATGTGATCTATATTCTGGACGACGCCGGATACATGTGGATCCTGGAAGCGCCGAAGCGGGGTTCATATGGCTTTAGCTTTGTGCCCACAGACCTGAGCGTGGACTTCCCCATGTATGAGAAGCTGCAATACTGCTCCATGGTGGCGGGAGATGACGGGAACCTGTATCTTTCCCGGTTCACAGGGGACGGCACAGAGATTTACCGCCTGAGCTGGGATGCAGAGCAGGGCATGTTTGTTTCCGCGCTGGTCACCAACATGGGCAGCGGCGTGTGGCCCGCCGCCCTGTATGCGGTGAAGCAAAACGGGACGGCCGCAGAAAGCGCCATCTATGTGCCGGAGACGCCCATGTTTACGGTGGAGGCGGAGCCCGGTTCTGTGGTGGAGATTTCTGATACTGCCATAGAGCGCGTAGCGCCTGGCGGCACGCTCCATGTGGCCCATACCGGCGCGGCTCCCCGGCAGGATCTGGATCGACTGCCGGTTTCCCTCCAGAGTGTGGGGCATCAGACGGAGTGTACCGGCAAGACTGTGACCTTGACCATGACAGCCGACGATGCTACCACCAACGGGCTGATTGCCCTGGACTATGACCCAGACTGCCTGAGTCTGGAAGGCGCAGATAGCCAGGCGGCTTACAGCAGCTTCCACAAAGAGACGGGCCGGGTGACCTTTGGCTACGCCAATTCGGAGGCGGTCCCCGCCGGGACAGTGCTGGCTACCTTGACCTTCCGGGCAGAGGAGGAGACGGAGGCGACGTTCGCCATCACCAAGCTCCAAAACAACGACCTGCACCTGAATGAGACGGAAGAAGTGACCCTCACAGTGCCGGAGCATGCGTATGAGGAGACTGTGGTGCCAGCCACCTGCACCGAGGGCGGATATACCCAGCGCACCTGCCAAACCTGCGGCAAGAGCTACCGGGACTGCTTCACCGAGGCCCTGGGCCATGCATGGAGCGACTGGACGGAGAGCAAAGCGCCCACCTGCACCCGAACGGGAGAGGAGATGCGGACCTGCGCTTCCTGCGGCGAGACAGAGACCCGTTTGACGGCCGCAGACAGCAGCCACTGCCCGTCCGAGGCGTTCCACGATCTGGATTGCACCCGCTGGTATCACGAAGGAGTGGACTTTGTCCTGAGAACGGGGATCATGAAGGGCGTGGGGGTGGACCGCTTCCTGCCCAACGGCACGCTGACCCGGGGGCAGATGGTGACGGTTCTGTACCGGATGGCGGATGAGCCGGAGACGGCGGAGACCACCCCCTTCACAGATGTGAACATGGACCGGTATTATGGCAACGCCATTGCTTGGGCGGCTGAAAACGGGATTGCCAAGGGTGTGACAGACACGCGCTTTGCGCCCGATGCAGCGGTGACCCGGGAGCAGATGGTGACCTTCCTGGCCCGGTATGCCAAGTACAGCGGCCAGGATGTGCAGAAGACTGCGGATCTGACGGAGTTTGACGACTGGGGCAGAATCAGCAACTACGCCAAAGAGCCTATGGCCTGGGCAGTGGAGTGTGGAATCCTCACCGGTATGGACGGCCTCCTCAATCCCCGGGGCAACGCCACCCGGGCGCAGATTGCCACCGTCCTCTTGCGCTACTCGGAAATCATCTAACACGTTTGCCTGATTGGCGGGGGCTGCTTTGCGGGGACCATCTGTAAAGCAGCCCCTATGCTGGTTGCGGTTTGCCGGGAGACTCTGCGCTGTAGATGGTTTTACAACGCTTTTTTGACAATTCCTCTTGTTTTTTGAGAGACTGCCGGGTATAATAAAGCAAACAATCGTAGGAGGTTCTGAACGTGGCTGTTACCATTGAAAAAGATACCATCATCGGCGAGGTGCTGGACATTGCACCCCAGTCTGCGCCCCTCTTTATGGCCATTGGCATGCACTGCCTGGGCTGCCCCTCTTCCCGGGGTGAGACCGTGGAGGAGGCCTGCATGGTCCATGGCATCGACTGCGACGCGTTCCTGGCCCAGCTGAACCGGTTCCTGGAGGCCAGCGAGGCTGCCGAGGCGGAGAAACAGTAAGCTTTGCAAAAGGAGGCGTTGTGGGGCTGGTCCCTGCGGCGCCTCCTTGTTTCATTCCGGCAGGGACCCATCAGGAGGACATGGTATGAAGCTTCCAATTTCGAAACGTCTTTTGGCCTGCGCCGCATTTGTGGAGCCGGGGCAGCGGGTGGCGGATGTGGGGACAGACCACGGATATCTGGCCATTTATCTGCTGCAATCCCGGCTGGCCAGCCGGGTCCTGGCGGCGGATGTGGCGCCGCAGCCTCTGGCCCGGGCCAGGGAGAATGCCCGGCGGTTCGGGGTCCGGGAGGGCCTCTCCTTTCACCAGTGCGACGGGGTCCGGGGCCTGCCCCGGGACTTTGACGTGCTTTTGATGGCAGGGTTGGGGGCGGAGACCATGGTGGGGATTCTTCGGGGCGGCCCCTGGCTGCGGTCGGGTGGATACCGGCTGGTGCTTCAGTGCCAGTCCTCCCAGAATGAGCTGCGGCAGTATCTGTCGGAGGCCGGCTGGACCATCACCCGGGAGGAGCCGGTGCGGGACGGAAAGTTCCTCTACACCGTCCTGGAGGCAAAGCCAGGCAGCCAGAGTCTCACCCCGGGGCAGCACTTTGCCAGCCCCGCCCTCCTGTCCGGCGGCAGTCCCCTGGTGGGGGAATACCTGGCCTTCTGCCGCCAGGCGGTGGAAAAGGTGGTGCTGGGCCTGGAGGGGCTGGGGGGACCCAAATATGAATACTACAGCGCGGCTCTGAGAGAGCTGCGGGAGATGGAGGCGGCGCGATGACCACGGTGCAAGAGATTTTGACTTTTCTGGAGACCTTGGCTCCCCGGTACATGAAGATGGAGTGGGACAATGTGGGGCTCCTTTGCGGCCGGCCGGGCCGGGAGGTCCGGCGGATTTTGGTGGCCCTGGATCCCTTTGAGGATGTGTGCCGGGAGGCGGCTGAATGGGGGGCGGAGCTGCTGGTGACCCACCATCCCCTCATCTTCCAGCCGGTCCGAGCCCTGACGGATGATACCTCCGTGGGCCGGTGTCTCCTGTTCCTGGCGGCCCGGGATATGGCCGCCATCAACGCCCACACCAACCTGGACTGCGCCCCAGGCGGGGTCAACGACTGCCTGGCCGGGGCCTTGGGACTGGAGGAGACGGTGGTGCTACATCCCTCCGGCGTAGACGAGGCGGGGCGGCCCTGGGGGCTACTCCGGGCCGGGCGGCGGGAGCCGGTTCCCCTGGAGACGTTTCTGGAGCAGGTGAAGAAGGGGCTGGGTTGCCCGGGGCTCCGGTATGTCTCCGGCGGTCGGCCGGTGTGCCGGGTGGCTGTGGGGGGCGGCGCTTGCGGGGACGGAATTCGGGCGGTCTTTGACGCAGGCTGCGACACCTTTGTGACGGCGGACGTGAAGTACAACCAGTTCTGGGACGCCCGGGATCTGGGGCTGAATCTCATTGACGCCGGTCACTTCTGGACGGAACATCCGGTGTGCGCCGCTCTGGCGGACCGGCTCCGGCGGCAATTTCCCCAAATCCAGGTAAAAGTGTCCGAACATCACACAGATTGCATAAAATTCTGCTGAAACCTGTTGATTTTGTCCTGCTCTCTGTGCTACAATGTTCAGAGTTTGCAAGGGGCTGCCTCAAGAAAGCTTGGATGGCGGCGCTATATCGATAGAAGGGAAGATTTTCATGTCCGGACATTCCAAGTGGCATAACATTCAAAAAACCAAAGGCGCCCAGGACGCCAAGCGGGCCGCCGCCTTTACCAAAATCGCCAAGGAGATCATTGTGGCTGTGAAGGAGGGGGGCGGCATCACCGACCCTGCCAACAACTCCCGGCTGGCCACGGTCATCACCAAGGCCAAGGCTGCCAACATGCCCAACGACAACATCAAGCGGGTGCTGGAGAAGGCAGCTGGCGCAGGCTCCGGCGACAATTACGAGACCATCACCTACGAAGGCTACGGCCCCGGCGGCGTGGCCGTGATTGTGGAGACCATGACCGACAACCGCAACCGCACCGCAGGCTCCATGCGCCACCACTTTGACAAGTACGGCGGCAACATGGGCGCTTCCGGCTGTGTCTCCTGGTCCTTTGACCGCAAGGGTGTTCTGGTCATTGACAATGAGGATGGCGATTACGAAGAGGACGCCGTGATGATGGACGCGATGGACTCCGGCGCCGACGATTTCGAGGCCGAGGAAGATTGCTTCACCGTCTACACCGCTCCCGACGACTTCAACACCGTGGCCGACGCCCTCACCGCCAAGGGCTATGCCTTTGCCTCCGCCCAGATTGAGATGGTTCCCCAGAACTATCAGAAGCTGGAGAAGGAAGAGGACGTCGCCAACATGGAAAAAATGCTGGACCTCTTCGATGACGATGACGACGTGCAGAACGTCTGGCACAATTGGGAGCAGGAATAAATAGGATAGCGGCATGGCTTTGACCATGCCGCTATGTTTTTTGACTGGATACGTTTGTGATTATAGGATTCTACGTCCGGATACAAATTTGGCGGTGAGGCATCGCTCCTCTGCCAGGTAGGCCAGGCGTTCTACCCGCTGCTCTATGGGCAGGGGCAGGACAGTGGGGAAGAGGCGGTCGTCCAGGACCAGGGCGTCGAAGGCGTAGCCTTTGGCGAAGGTTCCCACAGGGCCGAAGAAGCGGCCGCCGCCCAGGGTGGCCAGCCAGAAGGCCTGGGGGAAGGTGAGGGGCGGGGTCTCCTGGTCCAGGAGCCGCCAGCGGAGCTTGCTGGCCTGGACGGCGTGGGCCATGGCCCGGAAGAGATTCAAGCTGCTGCCCCCGGCCACGTCGGAGGCCAGGCCGACGGAGAGACCCTGCTCCAAAAAGCGGCGGGTCGGAGCCACACCAGAGGCGAGGTTGGTGTTGGATTCCGGACTGTGGGCGATGAAAACGCCCCGCTCTTTGAGAAGCGCCAGCTCCTCTGGCCCGGAGTGGACGCAGTGGGCCATGATGCAGCGGGTGCTCAGGAGGCCGAACCGGTCGTAGACCTGGGCATAGCAGCTGGCGTCTGGAAAGCGCGCCTGTACCAGGGCAATCTCCTTTGGATTTTCCGACAAATGGCTCTGCACCGGAAGTTTCATTTCCCGGGCCAGCTGCCCCAGGCCCTCCAGGAGGGGGGCGGAGCAGGTGGGGACGAAGCGGGGGGTGAGAATGGGCCGGGTCCGGTGGTAGCGGCCCTGAGCGGCCTCCAGCCAGCGCCGGGTTTCTTCCAGCGCCGCTTTTGGGCCTGATTCTCGCAGGGGTTCGGGGCAGTCCCGGTCCATATTCACCCGGCCCACATAGGTGATGAGTCCGCTTTCGTCCAGAAGATCCATGAGAAGCAGCGTGGCTTCTGTGTGGGCAGTGGCGAAGATGGCGGCCCGGGTGGTGAAGCTGTGTTTCAAAGCGTGGGTGAATTGCCGGTAGGCAGGCTCGGCATAGGCCAGGTCCTGAAATTTGGCCTCCTCTGGGAAGGTGTGGGTGTGCAGCCAGTCCAAAAGCTCCAGATCCATCCCCAGGCCCCGATAGGCAAACTGAGGTCCGTGGAGGTGGAGATCCACCAGCCCGGGGAGGATGAGCTGGTCCCCAAAGTCCAGGAGCGGCAGGTCCCGGTAGGCATCCGGAAGCACAGGGAAGGCCCCCTGGCAGATTCCATCGGTACAGACCAGAAATCCGTGGGGAATACACTGGCAGTGGCCGGGGCCGGTGCTGAAAAAAAGCTGCCCCTTGCATACAAAATGATCCATGGATGGCTTCAGCCTCCTTTTGCGCCCATCTTAACGGGGGACAATCCGAATTTTCAATCCGTTTTTGTCGCCGTGCGGAGGCAGATACGCTCGGCGCTGCGGTTTTTCCCTTCTGTTTGACTTTTGGTGTATGCGGGGGAGAGAAATTGAGCATGCGTAGGGAGCGGTCTTGACCGCTCCGCCTGCGCACGACCTTTCGCCTTCTACAAAGGTCCACCCCCCCTGCCAGGCGGAACGGTCAAGACCGTTCTCTACGCACCCGGAATGGGAATTCGCCTGGAATTGACAAGATGGGCAGGCTGTGGTATGATAAGAAAAAATCGGGGGAGCTTGTGCAGCAGGCTGAGAGGAAGTCATCCAACTTCGACCCTTTACCTGATGCGGATAATGCCGCCGTAGGAAGTCATAATTTGATTCTTTCGGGGGTATTTTTGGGAAATACCCCCGATTTTTTGGAACTTTTTTGAAAGGGGAGAGGCAGAGCAGCCAGATCGCCGGCAGAGGGGGAGCGCCCTGTGCCGAATTGTTGCAGCGAGGGAAGCCGTGTTCCGGCGTGAGAGGAGACCAGCAAGTCTCGACCGACCTTCCCGGCAGGCCAGGCGGCCTGTCATACCCAGGCAGGGAAGCGACGCTGCAGCAGCTGCGCATTCTCTGTATCATTTCAAAGGAGTTTGGACAATGAAACAAAATCAAGCAAAAAAACTGGCGCTTGCAGGCCTCCTGTGCGCCGTTGCTGTGGCAGGCAGCACCCTTTCCTTCCCAGTCTTTGGCAGCAAGTGCGCACCGGTGCAGCACATGGTTAACATTCTCTATGCCGTGTTCCTTGGCCCCCTGTATGGTGTGACCGGGGCGTTCACGGCCAGCCTGCTTCGAAATCTCATGGGCTTGGGAAGCCTGATGGCGTTTCCGGGCAGTATGTTCGGTGCGCTGCTGTGCGGCCTTGCGTATCGGAAAACGGGGAACCTTCTCCTGACCCTGGCGGCGGAGGTCTTTGGGACCGCCATTCTGGGGGGGCTCAGCGCCTATCCCGTTGCCATCTTCCTGATGGGTCAGCAGGCGGGGAGCGTGGCATTTTATGCTTACATCATTCCTTTTTTAATTTCTACAGCGGCTGGGTCGCTTCTGTCCGGGATTCTGGTGTTCTCTCTGCAAAAAGCGAAGGCGCTGAAACCCATGCAGGAGAAGGTGGGCTAACGCTGCTTCCGTGGGAGGATGGATCGTGGAATTTGTGACACAGAAAAGGCAGGGGCTTGCGTTGCCGCTGGGGGAGCTGCTGGGCCGAGTTCGGAGCCAGGCGCCTCTGATTCACTGCATCACCAATTATGTGACGGCCCGTGATTGCGCCAACCTGCTGCTGGCCTGCGGCGCCTCCCCGGTGATGGCGGACAGCCCGGAAGAGGTGGAAGAGATTACCGCAGTCAGCAGCGGCTTGTATCTCAATCTGGGCACCCTGCATCATAGCAGCGTCAGCGCCATGCGGGCGGCGGGGAGCCGGGCGGAGGAGCTGGGCATTCCCATCCTTCTGGACCCGGTGGGTGTGGGCGCGTCCCGCTTCCGCCGGGAGACCGCCCGGGCGCTGCTGGATGCGCTTCCCATTGGTGTGATTCGGGGCAATGCCTCGGAGATCAAAACGCTGGTTTTGGGTTCCAGTGGGGCCAGAGGTGTGGATGCGGATGACCCGGCGCCAGGGGAAACGCCAGAGTCCATAGCCGTCCTGGCCCGAACCCTGGCCGAGAAGACCGGCGCGGTGGTGGCAGTGACCGGCGCTGTGGATGTGGTGACCGATGGGGGGAAAACCGTGCAGATTCAAAACGGACACCCCATGATGTGCCGGGTCACCGGGACGGGCTGCCAGCTCTCGGCCCTCATGGCGGCCTTTGTAGCCGCCAATCCGGGGCAAAGGCTGGAGGGGGCGGCGGCGGCCGTCTGTGCCATGGGTCTTTGCGGAGAAATCGCCTATGCCCGGCTGTCCGGGCCGGAGGGGACAGGCAGTTACCAGGTATTTCTCATGGACGCCATATCCCGCCTGACGCCGGAGGCTTTGGAGGAAGGAGCCAGATATGACCTGGGATAAAACGACGATGCGGCTATATGCCGTGACAGACCGGACTTGGGTGGGGGAGAAGACCCTCCGGGAACAGGTGGAGCAGGCCCTGCGGGGCGGCGTGACCTGTGTGCAGCTCCGGGAAAAATCCCTGGAGCTTCCCGCGATTTTAGAGGAAGCGGGGGAAATCCGGGCCCTTTGCCGGTCTTATGGAGTCCCGTTCCTCGTCAACGACAGCGTGGAGATTGCGTTGCAGTGCGGCGCGGACGGCGTACATGTGGGTCAAACGGACTGGCCAGCCCGGGAGGTCCGCCGCCTTCTGGGGCCGGACCGGATTCTGGGCGTGTCCGCCCGGACGGTGGAGCAGGCGGTGCAGGCGGAACGGGACGGCGCGGACTATCTGGGGGTGGGGGCGGTCTTTTCTACCTCCACCAAGCAGGATGCGCGCCCGGTGGCCGTTGAGACGGTGCAGGCCATTTGCCAGGCGGTCTCCATTCCGGTGGTCGCCATTGGGGGGATCCAACGGTCCAACCTCATGGCTCTGGCCGGGAGCGGCGTGGATGGAGTGGCTCTGGTTTCGGCCATTTTTGCCGCGCCAGACGTGGAGCTGGCGTGCCGGGAGCTCCGGGCGCTGTCTGAGGCAATGGTCCGGGGCCAGGCTGGAGGAGAGAAGCATGAAAACGGTATTGACCATCGCCGGCTCTGACTGCAGCGGCGGGGCCGGCATTCAAGCAGATATCAAGACCATTGCGGCCCACGGGCTGTATGCCACGAGCGTGATTACAGCTTTGACGGCCCAGAATACCACCGGGGTGTATGGCGTGGAGGAGGTTTCGCCGGATTTTGTGGCAAAGCAGCTGGATTGCGTTTTTATGGATATTCCGCCGGACAGCGTCAAGATTGGGATGGTGTCCGGGGAGAAGACCATCCAGGCAATTGCGGCAAAGCTCCGGCAGTATGGGGCCAAACACGTGGTCATGGATCCTGTGATGGTGTCCACCAGTGGAACCCGGCTCCTTTCGGAGGCAGGACGCGAGGCCCTTTTGAAGGAGCTGTTGCCTCTAGTCGCCCTGGTGACGCCCAATCTCCCGGAAGCCCAAGTGCTAAGCGGCCTGCCGGTAGAAACGGAAGGGGACATGCTCCGAGCTGCCCGGGAGATCTCCCGGCTCTGCCGGGGGGCGGTTCTCATCAAGGGCGGACATTTGTCTGGGGATGCCGCAGATCTTCTGTACCAGGAGGGGAAGGCGGTGTGGCTCCGGACCCGGCGGATTTCCAATCCCAACACCCACGGAACCGGCTGCACCCTGTCTTCCGCCATTGCCTGCGGCCTGGCGGCGGGTTACCAGCTGGAGGAGAGCGTCCGGCGTGCCAAAGCGTACCTCACCGGCGCGTTATCCGCCGGATTGGACTTGGGCCGGGGGTCGGGGCCGCTGGACCATACTTACCGCATGCGGCTAGATGGTAAATCAATTGATACCTTGTTTGAACATGTTACAGATAAGACGAAATAAGCTGTAGAAAAAAGAAAGCTTCCCGTTTGGCCGAGTGGCTGAAGGGGAAGCTTTTTGGCGTTTTAGGGGTAGGTTGGCAGGTAAATGCAACCTGACGGGGAAAAGTTTTGTTTCTTTCACGCAGGACAAATTTAGACTGTCTACCACGGGCGGACACATGGGTCCGCCCCTACGGCAAATCTCGAATATGGGTGGAAGTGTCCGACGCATTTTATTATTTAAATGCTCCATATCTGGTGGAAAAGCGGGTATTTTTCGACAATGCGGAAGAACCGGTTGATACACCGAGTTGGTATCTCACCGTAGGGGCGGACCCATGTGTCCGCCCGGCGGGGACAATTGCTGGTTTGATTTGTGTGGGGCGAATTCGTATCCCCCAAATTGGCAGGTATATGTAATCAGATGGGAAAGGGCGCCGCTTTTTTCAAAAAATGCTAGGCAATTTCCGGGGAACGTGGTACAATAATTTGGATATGAATGACAACGGAGGAATTGCCTCATGAATGAGATTTTTTTGTTGAAGCTGGGGGAGATTGTCCTAAAAGGACAGAACCGCAAGCAGTTTGAGAATAAGCTCCGACAAAATGTGCGCCGCCGGATGAAACCCTATGGCGAATTTGACGTGTATATCATCCAGTCTACTGTCTATGTGGAGCCAAAGTCGCCAGACTGTGATCTGGAGGGGGCATGGGAGGCGTGTCATTTTATTTTCGGTGCGGTGTCGCTGTGCCGCTGCCGCCCCTGTGAGAAGAATTTGGACCGGATGTTTGACGCAATCGAGGCGTATCTGGGGGAGGACCTGGAGTCGGCAACATCGTTTAAGGTGGAGTCCAAGCGCTCGGATAAAGCCTTCCCCCTGACCTCCATTGGTATCTCCCAGGAGATTGGAGGCCGCTTGGCGGAGGCCCATCCCCACTTGCAGGTGGATGTGCATCATCCCCAATATACGGTGTATGTGGAGGTCCGGGACCTGGCGGCCTATGTCCACGGACCGGCGGAGCCGGGAGCCGGGGGGCTTCCCACTGGTGTGGGGGGCCGGGCGGCGGTGCTCCTGTCCGGCGGCATTGACTCTCCGGTGGCGGCGTATATGATCGCCAAGCGGGGGGTAGAAATTGAGTGCGTCCATTTCTTCTCCTACCCCTACACCTCGGAGCAGGCGAGAGAGAAGGTGCTGGAGCTGGCCCGGCTGGTGACCCGGTACTGCGGCCGGATGACGGTGGATGTGGTGGGCTTTACGGAGATTCAGGAGGCCATTCGGGACCACTGCCCGGAGGAGTACTTCACTCTGATTATGCGCCGGTTTATGATGCGAATTGCCCAGCGGATTGCTCTGGACCACGGCTGCAAGAGCCTGGTCACCGGTGAGAATCTGGGGCAGGTGGCTTCCCAGACCATGGAGGCCATGGGGGTCACCGGTGCGGTGGTAAGCCTGCCCCTCTTTACGCCCCTCATTGGAATGGACAAGGAGGAGATTGTCACCATTGCCCGCCGGATTGGCACGCTGGAGACCTCCATTTTGCCCTATGAGGATTGCTGCACCGTTTTTACGCCCAAGCATCCTAAGACAAAACCGACCTTGGCCCAGGTGGAGCAGGCGGAGGCGGGGCTGGATATCGAGGCCCTCATTGCCCGGGCGATGGAGCGGACGGAGAAGGTGATGGTGCGTTATGACGAACCGGAAGCAGACGCTGGCTTCTGAGGTCCTGGCCGCCATGGAAGCGCGAAACTGGAGCCTGGCCACGGCGGAGAGCTGCACCGGCGGCGGCGTAGGACAGGCGCTCACAGCGGTGCCAGGCAGTTCTAAAACTTATCGGGGTGGAATCATCAGCTATACGAATTCGGTGAAATCCGGGCTTCTGGGGGTCCCAGAGACCCTGCTCCGGGAGCTGGGCGCCGTCTCGGGGCCGGTGGCGGAGGCCATGGCCCAGGGAGCCCGGGAGGCGGTTTCAGCGGATGTGGCAGTGTCTACCACTGGCCTCGCCGGCCCCGGCGGGGATGAATTTGGCAACCCGGTGGGGACGGTTTGGATCGGCTGCGCCTGGCCTAGTGGGGTGAAGAGCGTCCTGTGCCGGTTCCAGGGTAACCGGGACGAGATCCGGGAGGCAGCCTGCTGCCGGGCCCTGGAGCTGCTGTTGGAGGGACTCCAGGGGTAAATCACGGCGACCTTGGATGAAAGTCCTCGGCAAATTTGCAGTGCCTGCTGGCGGGCGCACGCTGTGCGCCCCTACAAGAGCTGGGGTGTGACCGGGAAAGCGGGGCCTGTTGTGAGAAGTTTCTTCTTACAACAGGCCCCGTTGGTGAAACTGTTAAGTTGGGTTATAGCTCACAATGACGTTCATATCCAGCAGGGCGGAGGCGTCGGAGACATTGGTCTGGAAGACGCCCACTTGGATGAGATTGATGCAGCTGGACAGGACATTGATATCTGAGATGTTGTTGTAATCCAGGTAGACATAATTCAAAGTGTTGAGACCGGCCAGGCCGCTGACATCTTCAAAGTAATTGTGGCAGCCGTTGAATATCACGAGGTCAGCGTCTGCAGGGAAGTCTGGAATGGTGAGGATGTCGTTATAGGAGACGTTCATGTCGGTGACATGAACCAAAGTGGCCAGCTCATCCATGGCGGTGAGGGCGTTGTTGGCCAGGCTCAGCTTTTTGAGCGTGGTGCAGCCGCCCAATCCGGTGACTTCAGTCAGCTGGTTGTAGGAGGCGTCCAGCTCCGCTAAAGCGGTCAGACTGCCGATGCCGGAGAGGTTGGGCAGGACGTTGTTGGAAACATTCAGAGATTGCAGAGCGACACAGGTGGCAACCGGGGTGAAGTCTGCCAGTGCGTTATAAGATAGGTCCAGGTTGGTGAGGTCTGCCAGATTGGCCAGGGGGGCAAAGCTGGCGATGGCATTGCGCTGAAGGTTCAGGGTGGTGAGTCCCTTGCAGCCGGCCAGGGGAGACAGGTCTGAGACGCTGTTATTGGACAGGTCCAGGCTGGTGAGGGTGGTGAGAGACTCCAAGCCAGACAGGGTGGACAGGCTGCATCCCGACAGGTTCAGGGAAGTGAGCTTCCCGAGTCCCCCAATGAGAGGCAGGTCCTGGGCCGAGACGGTGCTGCCGGACAGGTCCAGCGTCGCGAGCTCTGTCATCTGGGAGAGGAAGCTGAGATTCAAACTGGCCTGGCCCTGGATGACTAGGGTGGTGAGACCGGTGAAATGCTGCAGATCCTCCAGATTGGAGGCCTCCGAGGGGACGGTCAGCGTTTCCACACCCCACAAGTCGGCTGTGGTGAGGGGACTGTCGGCGCCCCGGCCGAGAATTTCACGAACGCAGGCGTCCAGTGCAGGATCAGTCAGCTCCACCGGCTCCACCACGCCGGAAATGGTATAGCCAAAAATGGCCAGGGGGCTGACCAAGCCGTTTTCCCCCACGGCCACAGCCCGAATGGAGGTTTCGCCCAGCTCCAGGGGAATGGGGTCCTGATAGGGGGAGGCAGTGGAGGGGAACCCATCTCCGATGCTCACATAGAGGGTTCCCTGGCCGGATAAGGTGACGTTCATATATTGGCTGTAAAAACCGGGTTCTACGCTGGAGGTGGGAACGGCGGGACGCTGGGCGTCCAGCTGCGCCTTGATGGCGGGATCGGCCACCTGATCCAGCATCGACACGGCGTCCAGGAGCTTGTCCTGCTCTACATAAGTCTGGCACAGGGCTTCGTATACAGGCAGCTGGCCACCGGCGGCAATGGCGTTGGCCAGGGTGTACTCCGCTTTGGTATAGTTCCCGCTTGCTTTGTAAGCATCGGCCAGAGTGACGGCAAGCGCCGGGTCCCGATCCGAGAGGCGGTAGGCCCAGGTGTAGTACCGAATGGCGCTGGAATAGCGGTCGGACTCCAGTGCGTGATTGGCCCAGCTGGTGAGCCAGCCGGTGGTGATCTCAGGTTGATAGCGAAGGAAAAACCAGGCTGCGCCCAACAGCAGGACCAGCACAAGGAAGAGGGAAAGAATCCATTTTAACGCCCGTTTCATACAGACACTCCGATCTGAAAAATTGAGTTTATTATACTTCTGCCTGCTGCCAATGTCAAGTTTGGCCGAAAAATGGACTGAGCAAGCACATCAAGTCCATTTTGACACGGTGATTGCCGGCGAAATGACGCAGAGGGGGTGTTGCCTCCAAGCTGGGGTCACATGGGCGTTAGTCGGCAGCCCCTTTGATGCAGCGGCAGGCGTCTTGAAGCGCTGGGGGGATGTCCGCTTCTGTCAGAGTTTCGTGAATGGCGCAGGTGCCGGCTTTTTGAGCGGTTTCGTAATACCAGTGCTTGTAATCCAGAATGTGGAGGGTTGCCTGGAGCTGCTCAATCTGCTCCAACACACGCTGGCGCTGCTGATCGATGAGCCCCAGACGTTGGGGAATGGTGGCGTCGCCTTCGATGCACCAGTCGATGAAGGCTTTGATGTCTTTGATGGGCATGCCCGTTTGCTTCAGACAGGAGATGATGGACAGCCATTCAAAATCGGAATCCTGAAAAATCCGAATTCCGCCACTGGAGCGCTCCAGAAAGGGGAGCAGCCCTTCTTTGTCATAATACCGCAAGGTTGAGGGCGCGACATGAAGCCGCTTGGCCATTTCTCCGACTGTGTACTGCATCGTATCCTCCGAATTTTGTGGATTTTGGGGTATTTTGGGTCTTAAAGTGCGGATTTGAGAACATCATACTGTACCGGGGACCCCCTGTCAAGGGTTTGAACCTTTCTCATGGTCCTTTGTCCAGATGTGTTGCAAAATGTTGAAATTTTTGGTACGATATAGCGGCCTATTGTATTTTGTGAACATCATTTCTGTATGGTTCAGATGAAAAGTGCGCAGGAGGAGAGAGCGATGGGGGAAAAGCATGTGACTTTGGAACAGATGCTGGCCGCCAAAGAGCGCCGGGTTTTGCGGCAGCGGGCGCTGCTGGAGCAGTACGGGCAGAGCTTGGTGTGCCTGACCATGAACATTGCCGGTCCGGTGAAGAACAACCGGCTCATCCGGCGAGGCTTTTTGGAGGGGGAGCGGCGGCTGCTGGGGCAGCTGGCAAGCGGCGGTTTCCGGTGCCTGCACCAGGAGCGGCACATGGAGGTCACCGGCAACGAAGGCTTTTATGTGGTGGAGGGGGCGGCCTCTTCCCTGAAAAAGCTGACGGTGGAGCTGGAGGATCGCTGCGAAATTGGCCGTCTGCTGGATCTGGATGTGCTGGATTCCAGGGGTGAAAAGGCGGAGCGGCAGGCCATGGGACTTTCTGCCAGGCGCTGCCTGGTCTGCGGCGACCCGGCGTGGGCCTGCGCCCGGAGCCGGAGACATGGGATTCCGGAGCTGTGGCAACGCACAGAAGCCATCCTGCGGGAGGCCTTTGCCCGGCAAGATGGGCAGACTGTGGCGCAGCTGGCCTGCCGGAGTCTGCTGTATGAGGTCTGTGTCACCCCAAAGCCGGGGCTGGTGGACCGGCAAAACAGCGGCAGCCACCGGGATATGGATCTTTTCACCTTCCTGAACAGCGCGCCGGCTCTGTTTCCCTATTTTGAGCGATGCGTCCGGCAGGGGATGGAAGGAGAGACGGAGCCGGAGGCGCTCTTTTCCTCCCTGCGGTGGGAGGGGAAGCTGGCGGAACAGGCCATGCTGGCGGCTACCGGAGGAGTCAATACCCACAAGGGCGCCATCTTTTCCATGGGTCTGTGCTGTGCCGCCTTAGGCCAGCTGCCCCGGGAGACCTGGGGAGACCCGGAGGCGGTTCTGGACCAGTGCGCGGCCCTGGCAAGGGGGCTGGTGCGCCGGGATTACCAGCATTTGACGCCGGAGACGGCCCGTACCGCCGGAGAGGTCCTATACCTGCGCCATGGCGTCACCGGGGTCCGTGGGCAGGCGGAGGCGGGCTTTCCCGCCGTCCGGGAGGTGGGGCTGCCGGTGCTGGAGGAGAGCTTGCGTCAGGGCCTGTCCTGGAACGACGCCGGCTGCCGGACCCTCTTGGCCCTGATGGGAACCACGGAGGATACCAATTTGATGGCCCGGGGAGGCATAGACGCCCAAAAACAAACGGCTGCGGAGGCGGAAGCGCTGTTTCGGAGGTTCCCGGATTGGGAGGGAGTGAACCAGCTGGACCGGGCGCTCATTGCGCGACATCTCTCTCCCGGGGGCAGCGCAGATTTGCTGGCCCTGTGCTACCTGCTTCATTTCCTAAAGGAGGCTACCGAGGCGGAATTTTCACAAAAAGCCCCAAATCTGCAAAAATAATGTTTGACAAACGCCCCCAAATCTTCTATAATATCTCCTGCATGACTGCAAGGAAGGGGTTACTATGCTGCTCGGTCTGTCTAACATCATTGATTGTCCCGGCGCTTCGGTTTCTTTTTCTACCAGTCTGGATTTTCGTGATCTTTGCTTCGGCTCCTCTTATCCGGTGCAAGAGCCGGTCTTGGCTTCCGGTGTGGTGCGCAACACCGCCGGAGTCCTGGTGCTGGAGGGAAAGCTGACAACGCGGCTCCATGGCGTCTGTGACCGCTGTGCCAAGGAGTTTCAGCGGGAGGTGGAGTTCCCCATCTCTGCCGTCCTGGTGACGGAGCTGGCCGATGAAGAGAACGAAGATGAGTGGGTTTTCCAGCTGGAAGGCGACAGCGCAGATCTGGATGACATTGTGACCACGGCGTTTGTCCTGAACATGGATTCCAAGCTTCTGTGCAAACCGGATTGCAAAGGCCTGTGCTGCCGGTGCGGCGCGAACCTGAACGACGGCCCCTGTGGCTGTGAGCCGGAACCGGACCCCCGTTTTGCTGCTTTAAAGCAGCTTCTCAAAGATATGTAAATTTTGACGCTGTGAAAAGCAGTTCGAACTAAGGAGGTGTCACGCATGGCTGTTCCAAAGTGTAAAGTTTCCAAGGCAAGACGCGACAAGCGCCGCGGCTCCAACTGGAAGCTGGCCGCCCCCGGCGTGGTTGCTTGCCCCAAGTGCGGCGAGTTCTGCCTGCCCCACAGAGCTTGCAAGGCCTGCGGCTACTACAATGGCCGTCAGGTTGTTGCTGTGGAGTCCAAGTAAGAGGCGAAGAAAGCAAGAGGAAGGCACATTTCCGCCTTCCTCTTTTTCTTTGCCTTCTGCTTTTCATTTGACGCCCAGGGAGGTTCTGTATGGTTTACTATGATGATGGCAAAATATTAATACGAAATATGCAGCAGAGCGACGTGCCGGTGATTACCCAGGGAGAAAGAGACCAGGGGTGGGACGCCGACGGGGAAAAGTACCGGATGAGATTGCAGCATCAGGTAGAGGGCCGGTCCATTTCTCTGGTGGCGGAGTATCAGGGCCAGGTTGCAGGCTATGTGAACGTCTATCCGGATTCCCAGTGGGGAGCGTTTGCAAACCGGGGATATCCCGAAATTGTCGACTTTGGTGTGCTGGAACCATACCGGCGACAGGGGGTGGGCAGTAAGCTCATGGATCTTGCCGAGGAGATTGCGGCGCAGTATGCGGAGGTGGTTTACCTTGGCGTGGGCCTGCACAGGGGCTACGGCAGCGCCCAGCGGATGTATGTGAAGCGGGGCTATCTTCCCGACGGCACTGGCGTCTGGTATGGCGATGAGGTATGTGAGCAAAATGGAGTGTACTGCAATGACGACTCTCTGGCGCTGTATCTCTCCAAGAAGTTGAGATAGGAGGCAGTTGGATTCCCTGACTGCGTGGTGCTTTTCCCTTGACCAATTCCTGTCTGTGTGTCATAATATGTGGTAGAATTTACAAGGCCAACGATGGATATAGGAGGAATTCCGTATGCCGAAACCTTTGGTGGCCATAGTGGGCCGCCCCAATGTGGGCAAATCCATGCTCTTTAATAAACTGACCGGCCAGCGGGCCGCCATCGTGGAGGATACCCCGGGGGTGACCCGGGACCGGATCTACGGTTCCTGCGAGTGGCGGGGCCGCACCTTTGACCTGATGGACACCGGCGGCATTGAGCCGGGGACCGACAGTGAGATTCTCCAGTTCATGCGCCGTCAGGCGGAAATTGGCATTGAACTGGCCGACGCCATTATCATGGTCACCGACGTCAAAGTGGGCCTGACGGCTGCGGATGCCGCTGTGGCGACGATTTTGCAGCGGTCCCGGAAGCCGGTGATTCTGGCGGTCAACAAATGCGACGCCGTGGGTGGCGTCAACCCGGATGTTTATGAATTTTATGCCTTGGGTCTGGGAGATCCCCTGGAAGTCTCTGCCGTCCACGGCCACGGGACCGGCGACCTGCTGGACTGGTGTGTCGATCATTTCCCGGAGGCAGCGCCCCAGGAGGAAGACGAGACGCTCACCCGGGTGGCCATAGTCGGCCGTCCCAATGTGGGCAAATCCAGCCTCCTGAACCGGATCCTGGGAGAGGAACGGGTCATTGTCTCCGACGTGGCCGGCACCACCCGGGACGCCATTGACAGCTATTTTGAAAACGACTTCGGAAAATACTGCTTCATTGATACCGCCGGCATGCGCCGGAAATCCCGGGTGGATGACGCCATTGAACGCTATAGCAATCTGCGCTCCGTCAGCGCCATTGAGCGGGCGGACGTGTGCATTGTGATGATTGACGCCACCCAGGGCGTCACGGAGCAGGACACCAAGATTGCCGGTCTGGTCCATGAGGCCGGTAAGGCGGTGCTCATTGCCGTCAACAAGTGGGATCTGGTGGAGAAGGAGACCAATACCATGCGGGACATGGAGGTCCAGGTCCGACAGGATCTCAGCTTCATGCCCTATGCGCCGGTGGTATTTCTCTCTGCGCTTACAGGACAGCGGGTGGACAAGCTCTACGAGGTGATCAACCAGGTGGCCCAGAGCAATGCCATGCGGGTGACCACCGGCGCGCTCAATAGCGTCCTGGCGGATGCCACCGCCCGGGTGCAGCCGCCCTCGGACAAAGGCCGCCGCTTAAAGATCTACTATATGACCCAGGCCGGGGTGAAGCCGCCCCATTTCGTGATCTTCTGCAACGATGCCCGGCTGTTCCATTTTTCTTATCAGCGGTATTTGGAGAACCAGATTCGGGGCGTGTTTGGCTTGGTCGGGACGCCTGTCCGCATGACCATTCGTCAGAAAGGTGATAAGGAGGAGTAGGCCATGGAGGGATTACTTTCACGCATTCTGACTGCGGCGTTGGCAGCGTATCTCCTGGGGAATCTAAACGGCGCGGTGACGGTATCCAGTTTGCTGGACCGGGACGACGTCCGTACACACGGCAGTGGAAATGCCGGTATGACCAATTATATCCGGAACTACGGACTGAGTAAAACCGGGCTGGTGATTCTCCTGGATCTGGGGAAGGCGCTTTTGGCATCCTATTTGGGCGCGTTGCTGCTGGAACCCTATGGATACTGGATGGAGGGCGCGATGCTGGCCGGTGTGTTTGTCTCTCTGGGTCATGATTATCCGGTGACCCTGGGCTTCCGGGGGGGGAAGGGAATCCTCTGCGGCCTAGGGGTGGCATTTGTGGCGGACTGGCGGATTGCGCTGTTGATTTTGGGTGTGTTTGGTATTACGGTGCTGCTGTCGCGGTATGTGTCCTTGGGTTCCTGTCTGGCGGCGGTGGCTTTGGGTGTCAGCTTCTGGGTGCTCCACGGGGAGCGACCCTGGGTGGTGGCGGCAGCGGTGGTGATTGGACTTCTGGCTGTGTTTATGCACCGGGGAAATCTCCAGCGACTGTGCCATGGGACAGAGCGGAAGGTTTCCTTTCGCCGGAAAGGGGAACGTACATGAAAATTGCAGTTGTGGGAAGCGGCGCCTGGGGGACAGCCCTGGCGGTCCATCTGTGTAAAAACGGTCACGAGGTCACACTTTGGTCCCATAATCCAGAGAAGGCGGCGGCGATGACCAGCAGCCGGATGAATCCCACGCTCCCTGGGACGGTCCTGCCGCCAGAGATGACTTGTTCCGGGGACCCGGCGTGTGTCCAGGGACAGGCGCTGGTGGTTTTGGCATCTCCTTCCTTTCCCTTCCGGACGGTGTGCCAGACGGTGGCGCCATATCTGGACCGGCAGAGTCTCTTGGTGTCTGTCACCAAGGGCATTGAACCGGAGACTCTTTTGCGGATGTCCCAGGTGGCCGAGGAGGTCACGGGTCACGTTGTGGCGGTCCTGTCCGGTCCCAGCCATGCCGAGGAAGTGGCCCGGGGGATTCCCACCGGCTGTGTAGCCGCTTGTGGAGACCGGGCGGCTGCGGAGTTGGTTCAGGATGCGTTTATGTCTGACCGGTTCCGGGTGTATGTCAATCCAGACGTAGTGGGTGTGGAGCTGGGAGGCGCTCTCAAGAACGTCATCGCCCTGTGCGCCGGAATTTCCGACGGTTTGGGCTTTGGGGACAATACCAAAGCCATGCTGATGACCCGGGGCCTCACAGAAACGGCCCGTCTGGGCCTGGCCTTGGGGGCCCGGCGGGAGACCTTTACCGGCCTTGCCGGGGTGGGGGATCTGATTGTCACCTGCACCTCGATGCACTCCAGAAACCGCCGGGCCGGTATCCTCATTGGCCAGGGCAGGACCCCGGAGGAGGCGATGTCCGAAGTGGGAGCTGTGGTGGAGGGCTATTATGCCGCCCGCTCGGCCCACCTGCTGGCCAGCCGCTTGGGGGCGGAATTGCCCATTACGGCCGCAGCCTATCAGGTTCTGTATAAAGGAGCAGATGTGGAACGGACGGTGAGCCAGCTCCTGTGCCGGGAAAAGCGGGCGGAGATGGAAGACGCCAACTGGGAATTTGGCTGAAGCTGCTGACGATGCCAGCCCTCAGGTTCCTATCACATTCATACGTTGCCGTAGAATGCGCCCCTTTTCCAACCAACAGGGGGCATTAAATGACAAAATGTGTGGGACGATTTCCGCTCATCTTCGTTATTCGCCGTAGGGGCGGACCTATGTGTCCGCCCGTAGTAGGCATTACGAATTTGCCGAAAAGGGGCGGAAGACGTATAATGTTACTGCTGGGCGGACACATGGGTCCGCCCCTACGGAGAATGGGGAAGATGGGCAGAGGTTATCTGACGTATTTTGTCATTTTAATGCCCACCATTAGGCAGAAAATGGGTGTGTTTTGCAGTAATGCTGAGGAATCTGTTTATGCACTGTGTTGGTATTTCATCGTAGGGGCGGACCTATGTGTCCGCCCGTGGTAGGCATTACAAATTTACAGAAAATGCCTGGGAAGCGTACGGTGTTTTTGAAGGAAGGACACGTGGAACCGGTTGGATGGTTCAATCCGGGGCGGTTCCCTTTGCTGTGAAAAATTTCTTAGTTCTCTCTTGACAGAGGATGCCGGAATATGGTACAATTCGCCTAATGGAAATTTTGAGTGTCAGGAGGGAATTCCCATGGTGATTCGTTTGAAAAACGCACACGTGATGGATGGGGAGAAGTGTTTGATTCAGGATTTGGAGATTCCCTGCATGGAGCCTCGTTCCCACTGTGGCGGTAGTGTTTCTGTTTTGGAGCTGCAGAATTGTTTTTTGTTGCCGGGTCTTGTGGATGTGCATGTACATCTTCGGGAGCCGGGTTTTTTTTATAAAGAAACCATATTTACAGGCACCCGGGCGGCTGCCCGGGGTGGGTACAGCGATGTGTGCGCCATGCCGAATCTGAATCCCGTGCCGGATTGCCCGGCGCATTTGGCGCCGGAGCTGGAGGCCATAAAGCGAGACGCCGTGGTTCGGGTCCATCCCTATGGCGCCCTCACAGTGGGGGAGCAGGGGGAAGTTTTGGCGGACCTGGCGGGTTTGGCCCCCCATGTGGTGGCCTTTTCCGACGACGGCCGGGGTGTGCAGTCGGAGTCGATGATGCGGCAGGCCATGCTGGAGGCCAAGCGCCTGGGCAAGGTGGTGGCGGCGCACTGCGAAGACAACCGCTTGCTGCGGGGAGGGTACATTCACGACGGCGTCTACGCCCGGCGCCATGGTCACCGGGGGATCTGCTCCGAAAGTGAGTGGGGGCCTGTGGCCCGGGACTTGCGCCTGGTCAGAGAGACCGGCTGCGCCTACCACGTGTGCCACGTCTCGGCAAAGGAGACCGTGGCCCTCATCCGCCAGGCCAAGGCGGAGGGACTGAATGTCACCTGTGAGACCGGCCCCCATTATCTACTGAAAAACGATGAAATGCTCCAGGAGGACGGCCGGTTTAAAATGAATCCGCCCATCCGGGGGGAGGAGGACCGGCAGGCGCTGCTGGAGGGTCTCTTGGACGGTACCGTGGATATGATTGCCACGGACCACGCGCCCCACAGCGCCGAGGAAAAGGGCAGGGGACTGGAGAAGAGCCTGATGGGGGTGGTGGGACTGGAGACGGCCTTTCCGGTCTTGTACACCGGATTGGTGAAGACTGGGATCCTGCCCCTGGAGACCCTGGTGCAGCGGATGAGCGTTGCCCCTCGGGCCCGGTTTGGCCTGCCCCAGGGAGCGGATTACAGCATTTGGGACCTGGACGCCTCTTACTCCATTGATCCGGCAGAATTTCAAACCATGGGCCGGGCCACGCCCTTTGCGGGTGAGACGGTCTTTGGCCGCTGCAAAGCCACCATCGTAGGAGGCGTGCTGGCATGGCTGGAACAAGGAACCAAGTTTGGATGCAATCCGGGTTCTGGGGAGATAGGAGGGAGAATGGTATGAAACCAGGGGAATTTCAAGTGGTGGAGAACTATGCGCTTACGGACGTAGTTTATGAAATGATTTTGGAGGGGGATACTTCTGAAATCAAAAGTCCAGGTCAGTTTGTGGAGATTCAGCTTCCTGGCCTGTTTTTGCGGCGGCCCATATCCGTCTGCTGGTGGGGGGCAAGACGTCTGGCGCTGGTCTACAAGGTGGTGGGCAGAGGCACCGGCGACATGGCGGAGCTGCCTGCCGGAACGGTACTGAATCTGCTCACCGGTCTGGGCAATGGCTATGACCTGGCGCCATCCGGCGGGCAGCCGCTGCTTTTGGGTGGCGGCGTGGGAGTGCCGCCGCTGTACGGCCTGTGCCGGGCGCTGGTGGCCCAGGGCAAGCAGCCGTCGGTGGTGTTGGGCTTCAATACCGGAAGCGAGGTATTCTATGAAGACCGGTTCCGGGAGCTGGGAGCGGCTGTCACTGTGACCACAGCAGACGGCAGCTATGGCCGCACCGGATTTGTCATCGACGCCATGGACAGGCCCTATTCTTACTTTTACGCCTGCGGCCCCCTGCCCATGCTCCGGGCCATTGAGCAGGCGGCCCAGACTCCGGGCCAATACAGCATGGAAGAGCGGATGGGCTGCGGCTTTGGGGCCTGCATGGGTTGCACCATCCAGACCCAAAACGGGCCCCGCCGGGTGTGCAAGGACGGCCCGGTATTTTGCCGGGGGGAGGTGATTCTGTGAGTCTGAACGTAACCCTGTGCGGCCTGCCCCTGGATAACCCGGTCATCCCGGCTTCCGGGACCTTCGGCTATGGGGCAGAGTTTGCCGCTTTTTATGATATCAATATTTTGGGCACCTTTTCTTTTAAGGGCACCACCCGACAGCCCCGGTTTGGCAACCCCACGCCCCGGATTGCCGAGTGCCCCTCTGGGATGCTCAATGCAGTGGGTCTGCAAAATCCGGGAATCGACCATGTGCTGGCTTATGAATTGCCCCAGATGAAGGCATATTTCCACAAGCCGGTGATGGCCAATGTCTCCGGCTTTTCCGTGGAGGACTATGTGGAGGTGTGCCGGAAGCTGGACGGAGAGGAGCAGGTGGGATGGCTGGAGGTCAACATCAGCTGCCCCAATGTCCACGGCGGCGGCATGAGCTTTGGAACGGATCCAGCCTCTGCGGCAGAGGTGACACGGGCAGTGAAAGCAGTCACCCACAAGCCGGTTCTTGTCAAGCTCTCGCCCAATGTGACGGACATTGCCGCCATTGCCAGGGCCTGTGAAGAGGCGGGGGCCGACGGCATCAGCCTCATTAATACGGTTCTGGGCATGCGGCTGGACCTGGCCAGGCGGAAGCCGCTGCTGGCCAATACCACGGGAGGTCTGTCCGGCCCTGCCATCTTCCCCCTGGCGGTGCGGATGGTGTACCAGGTGTATGAAGCCGTATCCATCCCCATTGTGGGTATGGGCGGCGTGACTTCCGCCCGGGACGTCATGGAACTGATGTTGGCAGGCGCCACGGCAGTGGAGGTGGGAGCCGCCAACTTGACGGATCCTCTGATCTGCCAAACCATCATCCGGGAGCTGCCCCAGGTGATGAAGCAGTATCACATAGAACGCTTAGAAGAAATCATAGGAGGCGCACACCATGGGTAAAGATGTGATCATTGCCTGCGACTTCGGGAGCAGGGACGAGACGCTGGCCTTCCTGGACCGGTTTACCGGGAAGAAGCCCTTTGTAAAAATCGGCATGGAGCTATACTACGCCGAGGGCCCCCAGATGGTCCGGGAGATCAAGGAGCGGGGACATAAAATTTTCCTGGATCTGAAGCTGCACGACATTCCCAACACGGTGAAGAAGGCCATGGCGGTTTTGAGCCGCCTGGATGTGGATTTGGTGAATCTCCATGCGGCCGGGACCAAGGCCATGATGGAGGCGGCTCTGGAGGGGCTCACCCGGCCTGATGGCAGCCGTCCGCTGCTCATTGCGGTGACCCAGCTCACTTCCACCAGCCAGGAGCGGATGGAACGGGATCTGCTCATTGAGAAGCCTCTGGAACAGGTGGTGATGCACTATGCCCAGACAGCCCGTGCGGCGGGTCTGGACGGTGTGGTGTGCTCCCCCCTGGAGGCTGGAACGGTGCACCAGGCCTGTGGCCAGGACTTTCTGACGGTCACGCCGGGGGTCCGCTTTGCCGACGGGGAAGTGGGAGACCAGGTCCGGGTGATGACCCCGGCGCAGGCCAGAGAGATTGGCTCGGACTATATCGTTGTGGGCCGCCCCATCACCCAGGCGCCTGACCCTGTGGCTGCCTATGAGCGCTGCGTGTCAGAGTTTGTGGGTGCATAATCCAAGACTGAAAATTCATGTATCACAGGAGGAAATCATGGAACTTTCGATTCAAATTGCCAGGGATTTGTTGAAGATTCAGGCGGTCTTTTTTCGGCCGGACCAGCCCTTTACCTGGGCCTCGGGCATCCAGAGCCCGGTATATTGTGACAACCGGCTGACTCTGACCGATGTGGAGGTCCGCACTGACGTGGAGCAGGGGCTGGCCTCCCTCATTCGGGAGCACTACCCGGAGGTGGAGGTCCTGATGGGTACCTCCACGGCGGGCATTGCCCACGCCGCCATTACGGGCCACCTGATGGGCTTGCCCATGGGTTATGTGCGTAGCGGGGCCAAAGACCACGGCCGGCAGAACCAGATTGAGGGCAAGCTCCTGCCCGGTCAGAAGGTGGTGGTGGTGGAGGACCTCATCTCCACCGGCGGCAGCGTTCTGGAGGTGGTGCAGGTTCTCCGGGAGGCCGGCGCCCAGGTGTTGGGTGTGGTGAGCATCTTCACCTATGGCATGGCCAAGGGCCTGCAGCGTCTGGCGGAGGCCCAGGTGAAAAACGTGAGCCTGACCAATTTTGACATCATTGCTCAGGTGGCCGCAGAGGAACACTATATCCGTCCCCAGGACGTTGCCCGGCTCCTTGCCTTCCGGGACAACCCCTCGGACGAAAGCTGGATTGGAGGTACAAAATGAAAAGAAGTGTCATCAACATTCTGGATCTGTCTGTGGAGGAGCTGGACGAGCTCATTGCCACAGCCAATGACATCATTGCAAATCCCAAAAAGTACAGCGAAAAGTGCCGGGGGCTGAAACTGGCC
This sequence comes from uncultured Eubacteriales bacterium, assembly GCA_900544975.1. Classification (GTDB taxonomy): domain Bacteria; phylum Bacillota; class Clostridia; order Oscillospirales; family Oscillospiraceae; genus Faecousia. The sequence goes on along the minus strand of UQXI01000001.1, from coordinate 51,629 downwards.
ACCCTGTTCTTCGAGCCCTCCACCCGGACCCGGCTCAGCTTTGAGGCGGCGATGTATGAGCTGGGCGGCAATGTGTTGGGCTTCTCGGAAGCCCAGAGCAGCTCTGCCGCCAAGGGCGAGAGCGTCGCCGATACTGCAAAGACCGTCTCTTGCTACGCCGACATCATTGCCATGCGCCACCCCAAGGAGGGTGCGCCCCTGGTGGCGGCCATGAATGCCTCGGTCCCTGTGATCAACGCGGGAGATGGCGGCCACAATCATCCCACCCAGACCCTGGCCGATTTGCTGACCATTTATCGGGAGAAGGGCAGCTTTGAGAATCTGACGGTGGGTCTGTGCGGCGACCTGAAGTTTGGCCGGACGGTCCACTCGCTCATCGACGCCATGAGCCGGTATCTGGGGGTGAAGTTTGTCCTCATCTCTCCGGATGAGCTGAAGGTCCCCAGCTATGTGAAGCAGAAGATGAGGGATCAGGGCATTCCCTATATCCAGACGACAGATCTGGAGGCTGTGATGCCGGAGCTGGACATCCTGTATATGACCCGGGTCCAGCGGGAGCGGTTCTTCAATGAGGAGGATTACCTCCGCCTGAAGGACAGCTACATTCTGACCCCAGAGAAGCTGGCGGGGGCCAAGCAGGATCTGGCCATTCTCCACCCCCTGCCCCGTGTGAATGAGATTGCTGTGGCCATTGACGCCGATCCCCGGGCCTGCTACTTCAAGCAGGTGCTCAACGGCAAATTTATGCGGATGGCCTTGATTCTGAAGCTGCTGGAGGTGCAATAAATGAACATTGATTCCATTAAGAATGGCATTGTCATCGATCACATCACTGCCGGAAAGGGCATGGAGCTGTATCAGCTCCTGAAGCTGGACCGGCTGGACTGCTCTGTGGCCCTGATCAAAAACGCCGTCAGTCAGAAAATGGGCAAGAAAGACATCATCAAAATCGACACCGATTTTCACGTGGATATGGACATTCTGGGCTACGTGGATCCCGGCGTTACGGTGGCCATCATCCGGGACGGCGAGACGGTGAAGAAGCTGCAGCTGACCCTACCGGAGCGGCTGACCAATGTGATCCACTGTAAGAACCCCCGGTGCATCTCCTCCACAGAGCAGGAGCTGCCCCATGTGTTCCGCCTGGCAGATCCCAAGACCAGGACCTATCGATGCCTGTACTGCGAGACCAAGGCAAAATAAATGGTACCCCAAAAAACGCCGCCTGCGAAAATCAGGCGGCGTTTTTTGGGAGTACGGTGGGAAAGGGAAGTGGAGATTCGCGATCCCCTGTCCTGGGTTTCCTCCAGCCCGGAGGTGGCCACGGTGACGGTGGACCCGGAGAATTGCAATCATGCTACCATTACAGCTACAATGGAGGGAGAAAGGTCCCTGTGGTGCCGCAAAGACGGGAGGATTCCCATGGGGGAAGTGATACCCATCGGATCGAAGCGGATTGGCCCTACACCATTGCGGATGTGCTGGTAGATGGGGTGTCTGTGGGACCTGTGGAGCGATATACCTTCACCAACAATGAGCCAGGCTACACCAGCGCACCATTCACGCACGGTTTACCCTGGAGACCTTCCCGGTGCGGTTCCTGAATTGGGACGGGACCCAGGATGTGCCCTATGGAGAAGCGGCTGAAGCGCCGGAAGCGCCCAACCGTCCTTTCCATACCTTCCTGTGCTGGGATAGAGATTTCTCGAAGATTACCCGCCCTGTTGATGAGATGACGAAGCAGGGCAAAACCATCTGGGCCCAAGGACATAAAAAGCAGCCCCACGGCTTTGCCGTGGGGCTGTAGTCTACCTGCGGGATCCGATGCTGCTGGTCTGAGCGGAGAATCAACATCTGGCCAATCCGTCTACAGGCAGCACTACGCCGGTGAGATACGATGCTTCCTCCGAGGCCAGGAAAAGGAAGGCATTGGCAATGTCCTCTGGTTGACCCAGGCGGCCCAGAGGAATTTGGGCGATGAGGGGATCGATGACTTCCTTGGGGACGGCGCGGAGCATGTCAGTCTGTGTGATGCCGGGAGCTACAGCATTGACCCGAATTCCCTTGGGCGCCAGTTCTCTGGCCAGGGAGAGGGTGAAGCCGTTGACGGCAAACTTGGAGGTGGGGTAAGCGATGCCGCTGGGTTGGCCATAGCGGCTGACCATGGAGGAAGTATTCAAAATCACACCACTGCCCTGCCGCTCCATATGAGGGCAGACAGCCCGGGAGCAGTGGTAGATCCCCATGACGTTCAGCTCCATCACTCGCCGGAAGGTCTCTTCGGTATAAGCGGAGAAGGGGGTACTTTCGGAGACACCGGCGTTGTTGACCAGGATGTCAATCCGTCCATATCGCTCTGCTACGGCGTCAAAGGCAGATTGGACCTCTGAGAAGCTGCTCAGGTCGGGCCAGATGCCTTCTACTTGAGCAGTGGGAGTTGCCTGCCGGAGCTGCTTTGCTGCTTGCTCTGCAGTTTCCTGACGGCTGGCACAAAGTACCACGGTTGCCCCCTCGTTTAGAAAGCCCGCAGCGGTGGCATAGCCAATGCCGCGGCTGCCGCCAGTGACAATGGCGACTTTACCTTGAAATCTCATGATGTGTGCTCCCTTCCATGGGACCGTTTCCAGCCAGGCGGACTGGTGGACGGTTCAGATTGCCTCATCGTATCACGACTGGTTCTGAACAATCCATCGTTTTTTGAGGGAGAAAGGTAAAAAGATGGGCCTGTCACAGAACGGAGGGAGCAAACTCGTTCTGCTCTGTGACAGACCCATCTTCGGTGCATAGGGGTGTCCGGAAGTCAGGGACGGGACTTCCGGACGAAAGAAAGAAAATGATGGAAAGGAAAGGGAGACACTCATCCTGCCAGATCTCCCGCCAAAAAGCAGCGGCAGAAACAGTCAAGATGGAATCCTTTCCACACCAGTATAATCTAGAAACCTTAAAAATACTTAAACATCGGAGCGGCGACTACGCTCCGTCTCGTTCTTTTTCTGGCGGTGGAACCAATGGAAGAGGAGCAGTCCTGTGAGTAAACCAGCAAAGTCGATCCAGACGTCTGCTACCCTGGACGCTCTGCCAGGGGAGAACAGCTGGATGGTCTCGTCTGTCATGGCAGCCAAAAGACCGGCCAGGGCTGGAAGGGAGCGGGAACGGCGCCACAGTTTCGCATTCCAGGCCAGAAGTCCGCCTAGAATGGCAAATTCCGTAAAATGGGCCAGCTTCCGGAGAAGAAAGGTCGCTTCCAGCACCTTGGGACCGAAGACTTTGGAGAGCAGCTCCCCGACGAAGCCGCTGACTGCGGCGGAATTCTCCCCGGGCAGAAAGGAGTTGCCCCAAATCAAACCCAACCAGGCCAGGGTGAGGATTCCCGCCAGTAATTTCCTTCTGTTTGTCGAATGTTTCATGTTGTTCAGCACTTTCTGATATGGCTTCGGGGCAGACCACTGGTCTGCCCCGAAGGCGATGTGATTTACTCAGTTTTGGCCCAGAGCCACAGCTCTTCCATGCGCTGATTGGTGGCGGTGGGCAGGAAGCAGAAAGCGGTGCCTTTCGCCAGGGTTTCTTCATCGGGATAGGCGACCGGACTGGCCACGGCTTCCGGGTCCATGAATTCCTTAGCGGCAGTCTCCGGCGTGCCGTAACCCAGCCAATCCATATTGGCACCGGCAATTTCCGGCTTGCACAGGAAGTTGATGAAGGTCTCGGCGGCCTCCTTGTTCTGGCAGCAGGAGGGGATGCACATGGCGTCAATGAATAGATTGAAGCCCTGGGCCGGATGATAGAAAGCCAGGTTTTCGTTTTCTGCGGACATGGTCAGGAAGTCGCCGGCGTAGTAGGGAGCAATCCAGGCTTCTTCGTTTTCCATCAGGTCGAAGATTTCGTCCATGACATATTGCTGAACCAGGGGCTTTTGCTCCTTCAGCTTCTGGGCGCATGCCTGGAGGGCGTCGTCTTCTGTGGTGTTTACATCGTAGCCCAGGAGATATTCGGCAATGCCGAATGCATCCCGGGAGTTGCCAAACATCAGGATTTTGTTGGCATACTTCTCATTCCACAGCAGCTCCCAGCCAGTGACGTCTGCTTCGTCCACGTATTTGGTGTTGTAGATGATGCCCACAGTGCCCCAGGTGTAGGGGACGGAGTACTGATTCTCCGGGTCATAAACGGTGTTTTTGTAGGCCTCGTCAATATACTGGTAGTTGGGGATGTTGTCGAAGTTCAGAGGCAGGAGCATGTTTTCGTCGGCAAGGCGGGCGATCATATAGTCTGAGGGAATGATCACATCCACAGAGATGCCACCGGTCTTCAGCTTGGAATACATGGTTTCGTTGGAGTCGTAGGTGGTGTAATTGACGTGGATGTTGGGGTAGGCCTTCTCGAACTCTGCAATAATGTCCATGGAGCCTTCATCCCCCTCAGCGATGTACTGGCCCCAGTTGTACACATTGATGGTTACGTCCTGACCGCCGGTGGTTTCGGAGGGGGTATCGCCTCCGGTGGTGGGGTTCGAGGTGGCAAAGCGGCTGCATCCCGTCAGGCAGCCCAGGGTGAGAGCGGCTGCCAGGAACAGAGAGAATCTTTTTTTCATAGTGTGTACCTCCGTTGTGTTACTGTTTTTTGTGACCTGCGTGTTGCAGATTTTTCTTGTGCTCAGCCCGGGCCTGAAGGACATTCATGAGAATCATCAGGAGAAGAATCAGGGCGAACAGCAGGGTAAAGAGCGCGTAGATTTTTGGTTGCAAAGGCTTTTTGGTGTAGTTGTAGATTTCCACCGGCAGGGTTACATAGGACGGACCGTAGACAAAGTAGCTGATTACAAAGTCGTCCAAGCTCATGGTAAAGGCCATGATGGCGCCGGAGACGATGCCAGGCATGATCTCATGGATGGTGACCTTCCGGAAGGCTTGGAGGGGAGTACATCCCAGATCCAGAGCCGCCTCCTGCAAAGCCGGGTCCATTTGCGTCAGCTTTGGCATGACGTTGAGGATCACGTAGGGGAGATTGAAGGTCACATGGGCGATCAGCAAGGTCCAGAATCCCAAAATGGTGTTGTTCCGCATGAGGGTTCCCATGAATACAAACAGAAGGGACAGGGATACGCCGGTGACAATGTCCGGGTTGGTCATGGGAATGTTGGTGACAGACAGGATGAGGGAGCGGAGCCGGGGCCCCATCCGGTGGATGCCCAGGGCAGCGGCTGTGCCCATGATTGTGGCAAGGAGGCTGGACAACAGAGCCATTTTCAGAGAATTCCCCAAAAGGGGCAGGAGCTTATTGTCCCGGAACAGCTCTGCATACCGCGCTAGGGTGAAGCCCTCGAAGTCTGTGATGTCCTTGCCTGTGTTGAAAGAGGCCACAATGAGGACGAACATGGGCAGGTACAAAAAGAGGAAAATCAAGACGGTGTAGAATTTGTTCAGCTTTTTCACACCATGACCCTCCCTTCGTTATCGCTGCCGGCGAAGCGGTTCATGAGCCACACACACAGGAAAATGAGAAGCATCAGCACCAGGGACAGGGCTGCGCCCAGATTGGGGTTGTTGGCGCTTTTGAATTGGCTTTCAATCACGTCGCCAATCATGGTGGTACCGGTGGAGCCCAGCTTCTGGGAGATGTAGAAGGTGGATACCGCCGGAACGAAGACCATGGTGACCCCGGAGATGATGCCGGGCATGGACAAGGGGAGGATCACCCGGGAAAACACGTGTCGGCCGCTGCACCCCAAGTCCTCCGCTGCCTCAATAAGCAGCGGATCGATTTTCATAATGATGGTATACAGGGGCAGGATCATATAGGGCAGGTAGTTGTAGACCATACCCAGAATGACCGCTCCGGTGGTGCGGATGAGGGGCAGGGGACCGATGCCAAAGAGGCCCAGAAACTGGTTGATGATACCGGTGTCCCGGAGAAGGCCCACCCATGCCAAGGTCCGGAGCAGGAAGCTCATGCACATGGGCAGCATCACCAGCAAGTATAAAAACCGCTGAACACCAGGACGCTGCCGGGCGATGAAGTAGGCCACGGGGTAGCCAATGACCAGGCAGATGAGAGAGGCAACCAGGGAGTACCACACCGAGCGCAGGAAGATCCGGGGAAAAGCGCCGGTGAAAATCTTGGATAGGTTGCCCAGGGAAAAGAGCCCTGTTACAGGATCGGTCAGGGCGTAGAAAACCACAACGCCCAGGGGAATCAGGATGAACACAGTCATCCAGATGATATAGGGGGCGGTTAGGAGAAAGCTGCCACCGGACCGCTGCCGGGGCCTGGCGTTATTCTTCTGCATCTTCGGCGTCCTCCGTCAGTTCGTCGTATTCTGCGGAGTAGGAGCTGTAGTCGCCGAACTGGCCGGAGTATTCGCTCTTGTGCATGACATGGATGTCCTCCGGGTTCAGGCGGATGCCAATGACGGCCCCCACAGGCTGATAGTCCGTGGTCTGGATGAGCCACTTGAAGCCTTTGAAGTCCACAATGATGTCGTAGTTCAGCCCCTTGAAGGTGACGGAGGTGACCGTGCCAGTGAGGTGGCCGCCGTCAGGGGCCACAATGTCGATGTCTTCCGGCCGGATGACTACGTCAACAGGCTCGTTTTTGTTGAAGCCTTTGTCTACGCAGGTAAAGGTGCGGCCGAAGAACTTGACCAGGCAGTCGTCCAACATCACACCGTCCAGGATGTTACTCTCACCGATGAAATCCGCGACAAACGCGTTTTTCGGTTCGTTGTAAATATCCTCGGGCCGGCCAATCTGCTGGATGCGGCCTTTGTCCATGACCACAATGGTGTCGGACATGGCCAGGGCTTCCTCTTGGTCGTGGGTCACGTATATAAAAGTAATCCCCATGGCCTGTTGAATGCGTTTGAGTTCGTTCTGCATGTCTTTCCGCAGTCGCAGATCCAACGCACCCAGGGGCTCGTCCAGAAGCAGCACCTTGGGTCTGTTGACCAGGGCGCGGGCAATGGCGACCCGCTGCTGCTGCCCGCCGGACAGGGAGGTAATTTTTCTGGTTTCGTAACCCTTGAGACTGACAACCTCCAGCATTTCCGTGACACGCCGGTCGATTTCGTCTTTGGATTGCTTGGCAATTCGCAAGCCAAAGGCGATGTTGTCATACACATCCAGATGGGGAAACAAGGCATATCTCTGGAAAACCGTATTGATCTGCCGTTTGTAAGCGGGGACGTCATTCATGCGCGCACCGTCGAAAAGCACATCGCCGGAGGTAGGCGTCAGAAACCCGCCGATGATTCGGAGAGTTGTGGTTTTCCCGCAGCCGGATGGGCCCAAAAGGGTCAGAAATTCGTGGTCGTTGATATAGAGATTGATGTTGTCTAAAATTCGTTCACCGTCAAATTCCATGACCAGGTTCCTAAGACGGATGAGTTCTTTGGACATTTATCCTCCCCCATTCCTTTTTTGAAAATCTGCCGCACCCCGCGCATTTGGGTACAAACAGATATATGTATATATGAAATCCCCCCGTTTGTCAACAAAAAACGCAACAATTTTTGTCACAATTTTCCGAAACAACGGGGGAACCGTGTTAGGCAAAATATTCCCGGACAAACGGGACCTCTTCTACCTGAAACGTTTGATTATTTAGGTAGGAAAGGAGCCCGGCGTCGGTGAGGAACCGGAAGGTCAGCTTGTAAGCGTACAGGGCCTGATAGCGCCGGTCCTGCTCTTTGATTTTCTTGCCATATTTTCCATCTCCCAGGAGGGGATGGCCCGCATAGGCGAACTGGGCCCGGATCTGATGGGTCCGGCCGGTGACCAGTCTGCACTCCACCAGGGAGAGCCCATTTTTGGTCTGGAGGGTCTCGTAGCAGGTCACAGCGGTTTTGGAACCCCGTTGGGGCCACTTTGTGACGTAGACCCGATTTCTGATGGCGTCTTTGAAGATCTGCCCAATCAGCGTCCCCTGCGGCGGCGTCATGGTCCCCTGAATGACGGCCAGGTATCGTTTATCCACTTCGCGGTATTCCACTTTCTGGTTAAGAATCCGCAGCGCTTCGGCATTTTTGGCAGCAACGACGATGCCGCCCGTATTCCGGTCGATCCGGTTGCACAGGGCTGGGACAAAGGTGGACTGCCGGGGCTTCCATTCCCCCTTGGCATAGAGGTATGCCTTGATGTGATCAATGAGAGTTTTGCCGTATTCTGCCCCATCATACGGGTGTACCGCCAGACCGGGTTGCTTGTCCACCAAAAGAATGTTGTCGTCCTCATAAACAATATGCAGTTTGGGAGACGTGATGGTGAGATAGGCGTTTTCTGGCTGGGGATGGTTAAAAAATTCGTCGCTGATGTATAATTGCAGCACATCGCCCTCTTCCAGCCGGTCGTCCCGCTGGACCCGGGCGCCATTGCGCTTAATGCGTTTCGTGCGAATGTATTTCTGAGCCAGAGAGGCCGGAAGGAGGGGTAGAGCTTTGGCCAGATACCGGTCCAGTCGCATTCCTGCATCGTCTTTTTCAATTTGAAGTTCTTTCATGCCTCATCCTCCTTTTCTACATATTATCATGCCCTATTATGCCCGGAAAGTCAAGAGGATTTTTTCTGTTTTTGGCACGCTATGAAATAAATTGCTGAATCTCTGTACAGTAAATATCCTGTGTACCGGGCCGATAGGAAACGCCGGGATTCGCAGGAACGGGACTTGGGCTTCTTGTGAGAAATGGGAAAAAAGACTTGACTGAAAGTGAACTTTAAGGTGTATGATGATAAAAAGAAGAGGTTTGGCCTGGGGCGCCGGACCTCTGGATGAAGAAAGGCGGTATCGTTATGGATCGGGCAAAAGTCTATTTTACAACAGAAGTTTCCTCAGAAGCTCTGCTACGGATCTATCAAGCGTTGGGTCACCCCCTCCGCGGGAAGGTGGCGGTGAAAATTTCGACCGGTGAGCCGGGCGGCCACAATTTTCTCCAGCCTGCTCTGATCCGGGGGCTGGTGGAGAAGCTCCAGGGCACCATTGTGGAATGCAACACCGCCTACGAGGGGCGGCGGAACACCGCCCAGGCGCATTGGAAAGCCATTGCAGAGCATGGCTTCCTGGACATTGCACCCTGCGACATTCTGGATGAGGAGGGAGAGCTATCCCTGCCTGTGACCGGGGGAACCCACCTGACGGAGAACTTTGTAGGCGCACATTTGCAGCGTTACGATTCCATGCTGCTGCTGTCCCACTTCAAGGGTCATGCCATGGGTGGCTTTGGCGGTGCGCTGAAGAATCTGTCCATTGGCGTCGCCTCGGCCCACGGCAAGGCGCACATCCACGGCGTGGGGGTTCCTGAGAATCTCTGGACTGCTGATCACGACTCGTTCCTGGAGTGTATGGCCGAGGCGGACAAGGCGGTGATGGATTATATGGGCCGGAAGAACCTGCTGTATATCAATGTGGCAAACCGCTTGTCTGTGGACTGCGATTGCGACAGCCATCCGAAAGACCCGGAGATGGCGGATTTGGGCATTTTTGCATCCCTGGATCCGGTGGCTCTGGACCAGGCCTGTGTAGACGCAGTCTACCGGTCTCCAGATCCCGGCAAGGCAGCGCTTATTGAGCGGATGGAGTCCCGGAATGGCATCCACACGGTGGAGACGGCAGCGGCCCTGGGCCTGGGCAGCCGGGAGTATGAATTGATTACACTGTGAGGAGGCATGTAGAGATGAAATATCGGACCTTGGGCCGGACCGGCCTCCTGGTCAGCGAGATTGGCATGGGTTGTGAGGGCCTGGTAGGGAAGTCCAAAGAGATGGTGCAGGCGTTTGTGGACCGGATGGAAGCCGCCGGAATCAACTGCATCGACCTCTATTCCCCCAATCCGGAGTTTCGCTCCTACCTCGGCGAGGCGCTGCGGGGACGCCGGGAAAAATTTGTTCTCCAGGCCCACCTGTGTACCGTCTGGAAGAATGGGCAGTACCAGCGCACCCGGGAGATCGGGGAGGTCCGGGCGGGCTTCCAGGACCAGCTGGAGCGCCTGCAGACGGACCATGTGGAGATCGGGATGATCCACTATGTCGACGGGATGGAGGACTGGGAATCGGTCTGTAGCGGCCCTGTGATGGCGTATGCGCGGGAGTTGAAGGAGAAGGGAATCATCAGGGCCATCGGCCTGTCCAGTCACAACCCAGAGGTTGCCCTGGCGGCGGTACATACGGGGCTTGTGGATGTTTTGATGTTCAGTGTCAACCCTTGCTATGACCTGCAGCCTGCCGGAGAGGATGTGGAGGCGCTCTGGGCTGAAAAAAGCTACGAAAAGCCCCTTGTGAACATGGACCCGGAGCGTCAGCGCCTGTATGAGACCTGCCAGAGCCAGGCAGTGGGCATCACGGTGATGAAAGCCTTCGGCGGGGGCGACCTGCTGCAGGCGGATCTCTCCCCAGCTGGGGTGGCCCTGACGCCTAACCAGTGCATTCACTATGCTTTGACCCGGCCGGCTGTGGCCTCCGTTCTGGCCGGAGCCCGGACCATGGAGGAGCTGGAGACCAGCCTGGCCTATGAGACAGCCAGTCCAGAGGACCGGGACTATGCCGCCGCCTTTGCCGCCATGCCGAAAATCAGCTGGCAGGGGCACTGCATGTACTGCGGCCACTGCGCCCCCTGCCCCATGGGAATTGACGTGGCCTCCGTCACCAAGTTCTGGCGTCTGGCTGTGGCCCAGGGAGCGGTTCCGGAGACGGTGCGAGAGCACTACGCCGCTTTACCCCACACTGCAAGCGAGTGCATTGCCTGCGGCGCCTGCGAATCCCGGTGCCCCTTCGGGGTTCCTGTGATCGAGAATATGAAGCAGGCTGCAAAGCTCTTTGAAAAATCATAGCGGAGACCGAATCAAAATGGCGTGTTGCGAAATGAGGAATTTTGCAACATGCCATTTTGGCATCTACGCCTCCGTTGGGCCTGTGGCAAAATACTGGCAAATCGGCATGTAGATGCTAGACGCCGGGATTGCTGGCCGGAAGCTGCGTCTGCAAGGGGAAGGAATTTTTCGGCGCTTTTGCCAGGAATTTTGAAAAAGAGCTATTGCATTTCGTCAAAAAATCTGGTATATTCATGTACAAGAAACAAAAGCACTTCACAGCTGGTAAGAAATGGAAGCGGATTTGACGCTTGTGCAATGTTATCTCTGAGAAGTTGCGGAGTTTCTTGGTGCATCTCAGATGATTGAGGTGCTCAAATACCAAAACAGAAAGGAAGAGCAATGTGAAAACAAAAATCAGAGCACTGCTTCTGGTCCTAGTTCTGACGCTTACCATGGCCACCGGCGCATGGGCGGCAGGCACCGGAAGCGAACAGGCAGCCGGGGCCCGGCTGCACATGACCGCAGAGTACCGCGCAGGTTATGCGGTTGTGACGGTGTATCTGGAAGGCGGCGAGGGTGTGACCAATGGCCGTCTGACTGTGGCCTATGATCACGCGGCGGCCACATGGACCAGCGCCCGGGTGCTGGGGAGCTTCGGCGCCTCCAGCGTCAACGGGGAGACGGATGGAGAGGTTTCCCTGGCCTGGGTTGGCAGCAACCTGACGGCGGAGAACACCGCCATGGTCGAGTTGACTTTCCGGGCAAACCGGGATGTGACCTTTGCGGCAAAGGGCCAGGAGGTCTACGCCGGGGAAGCGAAGCAGACTGTGGAAGAGGCTGCCGTCACTCTGGCATACAACCCCTTCCTGGATATTGAGAAGCACTGGGCAAAAAAAGAGATTCTGAAAGCCTATCATGCGGGCCTGTTCCGGGGCGTCAGTGAGACGCAGTTTGCCCCGGAGGGGAAGATGGAGCGGGCCATGTTTGTGACCGTGTTGTACCGCCTGGCAGGAAGCCCGGCTGTGGAGAATCTGGAGACGGCGTTTACCGATGTGGACATGACCCAGTACTATGGCACGGCTGTGGCCTGGGCGGCAGAGACCGGTGTGACCACAGGTGTGAGTGAGACCCGGTTTGCGCCCCATCAGTCCATCAGCCGCCAGGAGCTGGTGACGATGCTGTACCGGTATGCCAAAGTGAGTGGCCGGGATGTGGCTGGCCGCGCAGACCTGGATGGATTCCAGGATGCCGGAAAGGTGGCTGACTGGGCGAAAGAGGCCATGGCTTGGGCAGTGGATGGGGAGATTCTCCAGGGCTATCCCGAGGGATATCTGCTTCCCAGAGGCAACGCCACCCGGGCGCAGGCGGCAGCTATTTTCTGCCGCTATGAAAAGCTGTAAAAGGAGGAGCTGGATATGAAACGAATGAATCGCGTACTTTCCCTCCTGTTGGCACTGTGTATGATTGCGACGCTGCTTCCAGCTCAGATTTTGGCGGCAGACGGTGAGCAGGTTACAGCATCTCCCGTCGCCGGGGAAACCCCGGCTCTGGGTGAGACCCAGCCGGATCAGGCTGGTAAGCTGGTTTCGCCCATGGGCGGGCAGCAGGAGGTCCTGGAGGCCCATGCTCCCCAGAAGGCTGGCGAGCTGCAGGTGACCGGTCAGAAAATTGAGAAGCCCAGTGATGTGGGCAGTTTGACGCAGCAGGAGCAGGTGGTGAAGCAGGAGCAAGACCTGTATGCACCGCAGGAGACGGTCCGGGCCATTGTGGTCCTGAAGGACAAGGGCCTGCTGGAGCAGGGCTTCAGCACCGCCGCCATTGCAGAGGCCACGGCCCAGGTCGCCAGAAGCCAGGAAACCATGCTGAGCCGTCAGGAGACGGTTTTGCAGGCCATGCAGGCTGTGGTAGACCAGATGGACGAGCCCGAGGCAGAGCTGGAGGTTCGGTACCATTATACCATTGCTGTAAATGGAATGGCAGTGGAGCTGCCCTATGGCGCTCTGGAAGAAATTCAGGCGTTGGACGGGGTGGAAGCCGCCTTTGTGGCGCCCCGGTATGATGTACCCCAGGATATGTCCGGAGAGACCAGTGCGGATCCCTATACCTATGCAACCTCCACAGCAGTGGGCGCAGTGCAGACTTGGGATGTGGGCTACACGGGTGCAGGCATGCGGATCGCGGTCATTGATACCGGCCTGGATCTGGACCACCCTTCCTTTGCAGAGGCTCCGGAGAATCCCTCTCTTACAATGGAAGAAGTCGAAGAGGTCATTACGTCCCTGAACGCCTCCAAGCTGTACCGGGGACTCACCGCCCAGCGGGTGTATCGCAGCGAGAAGGTGCCCTATGCCTTCAACTATGTGGATGAGACGCTGGATGTGACCCATGACAATGACAACCAGGGTGACCATGGCACCCACGTGGCCGGTATCGCTGCCGCCAACCACATAGAGACCACTGAAGTGGTGGGTGTGGCGCCGGATGCGCAGCTGCTCATCATGAAGGTGTTCGGATCCAATGGCGGTGCGTATTTTGACGATATTCTGGCTGCCCTGGAGGATTGCTATGTACTGAATGCCGATGTGGTGAATATGTCTCTGGGCACACCGGCTGGATTCTCCAGCGTATCTTCGTACATTGACGGAATCTTCTCCCGGATTTTGGACAGTGACATGGTGGTGGCCGTTGCTGCTGGCAACAGCGCTTCCGCGGCCAGCATGAACGGTTACGGTACCGACCGGAACCTGACCACTGACCCGGATAACGGCATTGTTTCCTCGCCCGCTACTTATGTGGGCTCCACATCTGTGGCCAGCGTGGAGAACGCCACCATCCGCTTCCAATATGTAGAGCTGGAAAATGGAGAAAAGGTGCCTTACAACGATGTGGCCGCCACGTCTATTACCAGCTTGTATTGGGCCGACCCTCAGCACCTGGCGGAATATGTGATGATTCCTGGCGCAGGTACCGAGGCGGACTTTGAAGGGTTTGGCCCTTCCATGACGGAGGATGGGAACAAGCGCTTCACCAGCATTGCAGTCATTCAGCGTGGCTCCATTGACTTCACTGCCAAGCAGTCCAATGCGAAGAAGGCTGGTTTTGACGCCTGCTTTGTCTATGACAATGTGGAAGGCGATTTCGTAAACATGGTCGATGGCGGCTTCCTCCCCAACGCATTTCTGACCAAGGCCGGTGGCGAAGCGCTGAAGGCTGCGGCAGACGAAAATGGCCGGGGCATTCTGTATCTGAAGGATACGGACGAGACCCAAACTGTGGCGAGCGGTGTGGCTGGCCAGATGAGCGGCTTCTCCTCCTGGGGCGTTTCGCCGGATCTGCAGCTGAACCCGGAGATTACGGCCCCCGGCGGCAACATCTATTCTACCCTGACCAACGGCCATTATGGTACCATGAGCGGCACCTCCATGGCCTCTCCCCAGGTGGCTGGCATGAGCGCCCTGGTTCTGCAGTATCTGCATAAGACCTACGGCGATATGAAGCCCGACCAGATGCATACTGTGGCTGAATCCCTCCTGATGAGCACCGCAGTGCCGGTTTTGGAAGAGGGCAATGTGCCTTATTCTCCCAGAAAGCAGGGAGCAGGCTCTGCCAATGTGCTGAATGCAGTCACCAGCCCGGTTTATCTGACGGTGGAGGGTGCCCAGGAGCAAACTCCCAAGGTTTCCTTCGGCGATGACGATGAGCGGACCGGTGTGTACCGCTTCTCCTTCCAGATGAATAACCTGACGGATCGGCCCCAGACTTACACCTTGGATGGCCAGGTTCTCACAGACCAATTTGTGATGATCGATGGGCTCAAGTTTATGAGCGAAACGTCTCGGATGCTGGATGCATCGGTGACCTTCAGCATGGCCAACGGCCAGCTTCCCATGCAGTATGATTACAACGGCGACGGCGTCACGGATCTGGACGATGTGCAGGCTTTCCTGGATGGGGTCAACGGTCTGGCCGCTGTGAAAGAGGGCTATGACCTGACAGCCGACGGCGTTGTGGATACCGCCGATGTGCAGAAGCTGTATGAGCTGATTTCCGACGGCTTTGCTGCCCTGTCTGTGGTAGAGGTTCCGGCAAACGGCTCGGTTACGGTTTATGCTACAGTGACCCTCACCAGCGAAGACAAGGCGTACATGGATGAGAACTACCCCAACGGCATTTATGTGGACGGCTTTGTCCGGGCCTACGCCTTGACAGAGGGCGCTGTGGATCTGAGCTTGCCGTTCCTGGGCTTCTACGGCGACTGGAGCCAGCCACCGGTCTTTGACAGCGCATGGTATTATGAGGTCGATCCGCTGCCCAACCGGTATGTCAACGTCCTCTTTACAGACTTTGGCACCACGGATTACAATTTGGGCCTGAACCCCTACATTCTGGAGCCCTATGACCCGGAGCACAATGTGCTGAGCCCCAACGGCGACGGTTATCTGGATCAGCTCAGCGAGATCTACCTGGGCATGATGCGCAATGCCAAGCTGGTCGATTTTACATGGCAGGATGCAGAGGGCAATTCTCTCTTCCATGCGCCTTATGACTACGCCCTGAAGAACTATTATTATGCGGCATACGATCTGGTTCCGCCCCTGATTTACACTGAGGTCTGCGAAAAGTATGACTTTAAGAATGCGGATGGATCCTATGCGGTGGAAGATCTGGATCGGGTGAAGCTGAACATCAGCGCCTACCTGGACGATGGGGACGATCAGGTGGACGATGTCATTGAGACAGAAGTGATCATTGATACCCAGGCCCCCACCTTGGATCTGGCCAGCCTGGACTACTTCTACAGCGAGAAGACCGATTCCCGCTTGCTGCGGTTTACGGTTTCTGACAACTATGATATCGCTGCGGTTGTGGCTCTGACCAAGGCCGGCAGTGGCTATGAGTACATTCCGGTGACGACCAAGGAGCCTGGCGTGGACGGCGAAACCGCTACCATTACGCTGGATGTGTCCAAGTTTGATTCCACGTTCCAGATTGCAGTCTGCGACTATGGCTGCAACGAGAGCTACTATGAGATCTCCTTCTCTGGCATCAACAACTACAATGAGGATGCCTTCTACGCCTTCCGGATGTTCAGTGCGGTTCCCAACGGACAGAACATCATCATCACCGCGGCGTACAACGGCTGGCATTCCTTTGAGTCTGCGGATAAGCTGCTGATGCATACCTCCATGTACGATGACAAAGAGACTTATGTGTATGCGGCTGAGTATGTGGACGGTTACATCATTGGCGTAGATGCCAACAACGATATCTTTACCATGAAGGCCGGCGACTGGAACCGAACGATCCTTGGGAAGCTGGCGGTGGAGAGCATCTTTGAATTCTACCCCGGCGGCTATGAGGCAGGGGATTATATGATGCAGACCATCGAGTATCCCGCTTTGGATATGGCGATGGACTATACCACCAAAACCCTGTATGTTCTGACCGATGAATCTATGATGAACGGCCCGAACTCTGGCGGACATCTGTTGACTCTGGATTGGCTTACCGGAACATGTACGGATCTGGGCAAGGTGACGGGCCTCACAGACAGTCACCAGGCGCTGACCCTGGCATGTGACAATGGGGGCATCCTCTACACCGTGGATGCTACCACCGGCGACCTCTACACCCTGGACAAAGCCACTGCGGTTGCATCCTTTGTGGGTGAGACCGGCTTTGAGCCGCGGCTCCAGCAGACCATGGCAGTGGATCATGAGACAGACAAGCTGTACTGGGCGGCCTATCAGGGCTATGATGGTGACAACCGCTTCCTGGAGCTGAATAAGCAAACCGGTGAAGTGGTAAGCTCTACGAAGATGGAGTACAACAGCCAGCTTTCTTCCCTGTATAAGCCCTATGAAGCGGACAGCACGTTGGTGCCGGATGATGTGGCGCCCACGGGGCTCTCCCTGACACCGAATCGTGTGACGCTGAAGGCTGGCGATACCGGTAGCCTGCGGTGCATGCCGCAGCCCTACTACGCCAAGCTGGATACGGCGGAGGTTACCTGGAGCTCCAGCGATTCCTCCATCGCCACTGTACAGGACGGAACCATTACAGCTACAGGTTCCGGCGCTGCCACCATTACGGCAACCTGTGGCGACCTGACTGCGACCTGTGAGGTGACGGTGATTTCCCTGGAGGGAACGCTGTACGCGTTTGATTTTGGTACGGATGCGAAGGCATCCAACAGCTGGCTGTCTCTGGATGTCAACAATCCGAAGGGTGCAGTGTCCATGCCCGGCACCCAGGGCGGCGGCATTACGGCGGCAGCCTATGTAGGTGGGTCCGTCTATGCCTTTGATAACCTGGGCAGCTTCTACAAGCTGGATCCCCAGACGATGCAGGGCGTTATCCTGAAGCCTGGCGATAGCAAGACTGCAATCACGGCCATGGCTTACAACTATGCCGACGGCTACATGTATGCCTTGCTGTTTGATCTGCAGAACTCCTTCAGCTTGTGCCGGGTGAACCTGCACACTGGTGCGTTGCGCCCGGTGATGGACTCTCTGGAGATGGCCTACAACACGCCCCTGGGCGGCATGGCCATTGATTACACAGGCCGGTTCTATCTGATGGGTACAGACGCCAGAGGCACAGCGAGCTTGGCTTCCTTCAAGCTGGGGGACATGGGATACGACGACTACTACTTTGGCGCAGATCCTGTGACGGTCAGTCTGCCCAGCCTGAGCTGCAACAGCTTTGGCTCTATGGTCTATTCTGCGGCCAATGATGGCATCTTCTGGGCCAATGAGCTGGGCCAGCTGTATTGGTTGGGTCTGCAAACTGGAACCGATGAGTGGGGCGACGCCACCATGGAGGTCAGCCCGGTGCTTTTGGGAGACTTGGGCAATACGCTGTCTGCCACTACCGGCCAGTCCATGAATATGGGTCTGCTGGAGCAGGTGGCCAACGAGCCGGAGCTTCCTCGTGTGGAGATTACCAGCGCCTCCATACCCAAGACTCTGACAGTACCTGTTGAGGGCACGATGCAGGTAAATGTGGAGGTAGAGCCTTGGAACGCTACCTATACGGTGGAATACGCTTCCGCTGACCCGTCAATTGCCACCGTAAACGAGTATGGCGTTGTAGCCGGCATCAGCATAGGCAAAACGTCTATCACCGCCACAATTTATACGGCGGACGGCAGCGTCTACAAGACCCTGACAAGCCAGGTAGAGGCCGTAAATTCCATTGTGGACGTATTCTGCTACATGTTTACAGATTTCATGGCAGGCGGCGACTGCTGGCTTCGGGTCAATGGCGCACGGCCTGCGGAAGTTGCGGTAGAGGCGAATTATGATGAGTCGATTTACGCCGCTACCTATTACAATGGCAACGTTTATGCAGTTGGTCCTGCGGCTGAAGATGGTTGGAAGAACCATCTGATGCTGATCGACAGCAGCACGTTCCAGATTGTGGAGACTCTGCCGGTGCGGATTGACTACGACATCCGGGATTTGGCCTTTGATTACACCACCGGCACCATGTACGGCATTGCGGAAGGTGGTAACGTAAAAGGCAGCCTGTGCCAGATCAATTTGACCACTGGCGACGTGACGCTGCTGGGAGATACCGGACGGGGTATGGCCACGCTGACCTGCGATGCACAGGGCCAGCTGTACACCATCACCAGCGGCGGCGATCTCTGCAAGATTGACAAGTATACCTCAGAATTTACCCTGATCAAGCACGTTTCCTCCGGCCTGTCTGGCTATCAGAGCATGCACTACGATCCTACGACGGGCAATACCTATTGGGGCAGCACTGGACTGTCCTTGGTAAATCTGGAGACAGGCGATGTGACCAATCTGGGCTATATCGGCGGCACGTATATGCAGGTGGGCTGCGTACTCACCCAGCCCAGCCAGGAGGTGGAGCCCAAGGTTCCGGAAACCACTGCGGTGACTGGTGTGAGCTTGCCTAACCGGGCAGCGGTGGTCGCTGGAGAGACTTCCCAATTCCAGGCAACGGTGTTGCCCGTCAGCGTCAGCCAGGTGGATCAGACCGTTACCTGGAGCAGTAGCGACTCCACTGTAGCTACCGTGGATGAGGCTGGTAACGTGACTGGCGTGGCTCCTGGAACGGTCCGGATTACCGCAACAGCGGGGCAGTATTCTGATACCTGCGAGGTCACAGTGCTGAAGGAGGCCCAGAAGTTCTTCGCCTACAACGAAACTGCACGCAGTTGGGTCCAGCTGAATACTGAGACAGGTGAGATGACCACGGTGAAGCAGGAGACCGGCCTGTCTCCCATCACGGCGGCGGCTTATACTGGTGAGACGATGTACGGTTATGACCGGGATGGTTATTTCTATGAAATCAATCCCAGTACCTTTGAGCGCACCAAGCTAAGTGATGGGATCCACGGCTTGACCCGAGAGCTGTTCATTGAAGGGGATTACTATGACGTACCTGTGGAGATTACAGATCTGTCCTATGATCCCAGTACCGGTCGACTCTTTGGTATTATGAATGGCCTGTACCAGGATGACAGCGAAGGAATTTGGCGTATTTACACCGCTACGGTGGAGGTAAACCTGGAAGAAGGCCGGGAGAACCCATATACTGGCGATGTGATTCCGGTCGGTGGCTATCTGATCATTGTGGAGGATGATGGATACCGTCCCGGCAACTTGCTGGTACAGAACGGCGTAGCGTATTATGTGGATACCTGGTGGTCTGGCATTCTGAACCGGTTGCCTCTGATTTGGAATGAATCGGACAAAATGTACAGGGCGGGTCGGCCGGAGCAGATGGCGCATGTCTCTCTCGCGGAGTGGGGTATGTATTATGACAGCCGCAGCTTCATTTATGATCCGGTGTATGATACCTACTATGTGCTCCATGACTTGGGCGAACATCGTGGAAGTGTCACTCTGTATACCTTCGTGATGGGCAATGCGGCTATGTCGCAGGTCTGTGACTTGGGTAAGGATGTCGTGATCCACAGCCTCTTTATTCGTTAAGCATTCCACAGACCTTTTGTGGGGCCGCGGCAATTGCCGCGGCCCTCGTATCCTGCATTGTCAAAACGCGGCAGGTGATGTATAATACTGACAAGAGAGGGCGGGGAATGTGATGAAGATACGAATCATATCGCGGCTGTCCATTTTGATGGAAACCGTGGAAATGCTGTATAAGTATGTAAACAATCTAAGCCTGGACAACATCAAGCGGGATTTTCTGCTGAAATATGGGGAGCAGCTGAGTGCGGAGGACCGGGCGTATTATGATACCCTTTTTCACTCCTTGGATTCCATCATCAAAGAGGGAACCCGGGATCTGGACCGAAATGATTCCAGGCTGCAATATTATTTCAGAGATCTGCAGCCGGAGGGGTGCCGGGAGTGGGTCTGTATGGCTAAGGTGATCCTTTACTCTTTTTATGATGGGAAAGAGTTTTCCTTTGACGAGAGTATCCAGGAATGCCGTCAGCAGTATCAGGATTTTGCCGCAGACAACTTTTCTCACTATAAGCTGATTGGAATTGACCGCGCTGGCCTCAATTATGTGCCGGTGGCGGGGGACGAGCCGGTTTCTCTGTTCCGTCAATTGGAGAGCTTTGACATTCCCGGGAACTGCAAATGGGAAATTTACAAGGCCATGGTGGAGTATGAGGAGCTCCTGAGAGAGCTGGAGGTGCTGATTCGCCCCATTGCCAACCGAATGGAGACCATTTTGGGCCGGTATGATGCCCTCCTCCAGCAGACAGTCCATTACTGGCAGGGCTATTTTGCCGGACACAGTTTCCAGGATTTCAAGACCAGCATGATGGGTGTAGAGACAGATGAGCCGGAGGGAGCAGGCGGCGAACGGGTCGTTTGGTTCTGGTGGATGGGTTGCAGTCAGATCCACTTTTATCAAAATGAGGATCAAGAGTCGTTGAATATTGGCATTTTGGTTCGGGCAGGCATTACGCCGAAGCTGGCCGGCTATGTCCAGGAGAATGTGATCAATATCTTGAAATTTCTCAGCGACAAGAGCAAGTTTGAGATCATCCATCGCCTTTCCGGCCACCAGTATTATGGCCTGGAGCTGGCGAATGAAATGCAGCTTACTTCCGGCACCATCTCCAAACACCTGAATACCCTGTATTCTTATGGCTTGCTAAATTTACAGCGTGTTAACAACCGGGTATATTATCAGACGGATGAGGCGGCAATCCGCCGTTTCCTGGTACAGCTGGAGCAGGGGCTTTTAGGCTACCAACCTAGAAGTACGGACTGAACATGGGCAGGCTGTAGATAGACGGCAGAAAAGCGCCACGTTTGGAACATGGGACAGGAAATGCAGCAAACGAACGTCGATGTATTTATCATACAGCAGCGGAAAAACACACTGAATAAAAAAGAATCCCCCTGAGGCAGGTATGAAAGGCCAGCTTCAGGGGGATTTCTGCAGAACAAATGGACATGGGAATTGTGGAGGCTTACCCTGAAACACAGCGGTCAACAGCAGGCGATTGTGAACTTCTGGGGAAGGAGATAGATTAGATGAAAGTAGTTTTGTAATCTTGACAGAACCAGCGGGAAATTATATACTAAAGGAGGAGAAGAGGATGATGCCTCCACAGAGGAAGGTGAGGTCCATGGAAACGCAAATGGCCGGAAGCATTGGCCGGATCGACGGGAGTGCCAGCCAGGATGCAGTGTTTAAGGATATGCTGGCCTATAAAGAAGTGCTGGCGCACATTATGAAGACCTGTGTACCGGAATACAAGGACTGTACCATTCCGGAGATCATAGGCTATATCGAGCACGACCCAGAGGTGGGCCAGGTGGGCGTCCACCCAGATGAGACGAACCCTCCGAAGATTCAGGGCATGTCCACCGAGAGTAACAGCACCACAGAAGAGCGAGTGGTCTACGATGTACGGTTTTCCGCTGTGGCTCCAGGGGAGGATGGAAAAATCGGCCT
Source organism: uncultured Eubacteriales bacterium (assembly GCA_900544975.1). Classification (GTDB taxonomy): domain Bacteria; phylum Bacillota; class Clostridia; order Oscillospirales; family Oscillospiraceae; genus Faecousia. Next base: position 29,908 of record UQXI01000001.1, on the reverse strand, counting down.
GATCATCAACATTGAAGCGCAAAGCAAATACCATCCTGGATATCCCCTGGTGAAACGGGCAATTTACTACTGTGGGCGGATGCTGTCGGCCCAATATGGTTCGGTGTTCACCCGATCTCACTACGGAGAAATTCAGAAGGTGTACTCCATTTGGATTTGCTCTCACCCAGCCAAGGAGAGAGAAAACACCATTACCAGCTACACCCTCCAAGAGAAGCACCTAGTGGGCAATGTGACGGAACCGGTGAAGAACTATGATCTGATGAATGTGACCATGATCTGTCTGGGGAAGCCGGAGGGAGAAAACTACGGAGGGCTTCTGCGGATGCTGGAGGTACTGTTTGGAGGCAGATGCACGCCGAGACAGGTCATTCAGATTTTAGAAGACGAGTATGAATTTTCTGATATACACAGCATGGAAAGGACGGTGTCTGAAGTGTGTAATCTGAGTCAAGGATTTATTGAGGAAGGCCGTAAGCAGGGCTTTGCACAAGGCATTGAGCAGGGCACAGACCGGGAACGGCTGCAAAACATTCGTAGCTTAATGGAAACGACCGGTTGGCCTGCAGAGAGAACCATGGATGCGTTGAAAATTCCAACGGATGAGCGTCCGAAGTATTTGGAGCTTTTGTCCTTACCACAGTAAACAGATCTGCTTGTTCTCGCTCTCATTTAGCGGCTCCGACAGGAGCCGCTATTTCTCTGCTTTGGAGGTTGACAATTATTTATGCCAGGTGATAAAATAGGGAGGGGTTTTGAAGGGAGGGTCCTACAATTCGAAATACAAAACTTAATACAAAAGCGTGAAAAAATAATGTAACGAATCGGAGACCAAATTATAAAAACTACTAATCGAGTGGATTGGCAGGTAGGCCTATGTACAACGATAGGAATGTTGGTATCCTTGGCCGCTTGCCAGCGGCAGTCGATCCAGCAGGGTCAGACCAGCAGGACTCAGATCAGTACAAACCCATCTGACAGCAACCCCTTGAACAATTTACTGGCAAAAACAAGCGTGGTTGAAACAAAACCTGCTGAGACAAAACTGGTACATATGTACAGCTGTAGGTAGTTAAAATTTCACCTAATTTGGTGTATACATAGATGGCGGTTTTCAAAACTCCTGATGGAGTGTATTTTTATTGCAAAATAACAGAAGGATGGTAGATGTATGTGAAAAGAGTGAAGCTACGTGTTCTTGTGTTGTTGCTGATGGCCATTCTGTTGTGTAGTGTTTCCCCGGTATCTGCACTGGTAGGAAGCAACGGCATATCTGCACAGATGGAGCCCACAGAAAAGGCAGAAGCTCTAGTGGGTCCAACTCAGATCTCCACGGAGCCACTTGCGGAAGCTGCTAAGTCAACGGAGGGGGAGCTTCAGACAGAGCCGAAGATAGATGGCCCAGTGCCAGAAAATGACATGATGCCTTTGACTGCAGGCAATTACATTTGGTTTCAGGGCTATGTATACCGAGTGGATGAGAATGCTCCGAACTACAAGCGTACTTATACCCTAAAAGATGGAACGCATACCATTGACTTGGATCACTTGTATGTGATGCGGCTAAAGGTGAATGGCAGCTGAAAGGTGGCATACTGTCTGGAGCCAGACACAGCGACCCACTCCGGTGTTGACTATGGAGATGGTTCTAACACTGATGTGAGCGGTGACTGGAAGGTCAATTTAACGCAGAATCAGCAGACTGCCATTGGCTTAGTTATGCTTTACAGCAGTCAGCATCATCCGGATACGCTGTCTTCCACCGAAAGTGTAGAATGGGAGGCTGCCACACAGATTATCATCTGGGAGATTGTTATGGGTATGAGAGGCGCTACATCTCCCTATGCCTGTACAGATTCCAGCTTGATTGCCCAATTTGACAGTGCCAAAGGTGTTCGATACAACGATGGGAGCAATTACTACCTAAAGGGTATCCGGGCCAAATACAACACGCTCAGCTCAGAAATAGCTGCTTACCGCGTCATTCCCAGCTTTACAGCAGGCCGGGCAAGTACTGCTCCCATGTATACCATGCAGCGTCAAGCCAACGGCGGTTATACCCTCACCCTCACAGATGCCAACGGAGTACTAAGCCACTATCAATTCTCCTCCCAATCCCCATTGACCCTGAGCCAAAGCGGTAACACGCTGACAGCCACTGCCCCTTCCGGGGCCTCCTGGAGTGAGCTGACATTCAGTGCCTCCCGGAGAATGCCCAATCCGGAGAATCCCGCCTGCTTGTTCCGAATCTTCTATCTGGATGCCCACAATCAGACACTGGCCTCTCCTCCGGACAAGGCCAGTATCCCCAGCGACCCAGTCCCTGCCTATTTCAAAGTGAAGGAGGGCGTGACGCCGGGGACGGCCTCTATGCGGAAGACCTCTGATTCCGGTCTCGTGGAAGGGTATTGCTTTAAAATGTGGCAAGCCAATGGCAATCGGACGTATTACGGGAAATCCGACAGCGACGGCAATATCTATGTGACCAACAGCAGCTACGCCGCCACCGGAACGCGAAGCTACACCTTCTCAGGTCTTCTGGACGGGGAATTTTCTTTTCGGGAGGCCCTTTCTGTCAGTGACCACCAGAGCAGCCATCCGGTATCCTGGCGGTTTGTGGTCACAGATCGAAATGGCAAGGTGACTGTGGACAGGACCCTAACGGAAAGTGAGATTACGGCAGATGGCGGAGACTTTATTACGCCGCGCATTCAGCTGACGGGTCTCACCGGGGGCGGCAAGCTCACCATGACAGTTGAGAATGCGCCAAACACAGCAACCCTGGAGATCCGAAAGACTTCCGATGACGGCAAGGTATCCGGCATCACTTTTACCCTGGAAGAGTGGGTGCCTGGCATTGGATATTGTAGCATTGGTAAGCACACCACAGACAGTACCGGGAAAATTCAAATTCCCAATCTAGTCGTTGGCACCAAGTACCGGGTCATAGAGACCGTGCCGGAGGGCTACGAAGCGGAACAGGAAAGCCAGGAAATCACCATCCAGGCGGGAACCAATACAGTGACCTTTCAAAACCGGCTTGTGTTTGGGAACTTGGAGTTGTCCAAGGTAGATGAAAGTGATCCGACGGTGAAGCTATCCGGGGCGGAGTTCACCGTTACCAAACCAAATGGTGCAAAGGTGCGCATGGAGGAGGTTCTGGACCGGGCAGGGAAGGGCACAGGCGTGTATCGACTGGAGGGCCTGCCCTATGGCCGGTACACCGTGCAGGAAACCAAAGCGCCAGAGGGATACGAGCTCAATCAGGCCATTTTTGAGGTAAATATCACAGAGGAAAAGACTTATGTGGTTCAGGCAGACGGCTTCGAGGGCATCCCGAACCGGCAGCAGGTTGGCTCCCTTACCGTGCACAAGGTGGATTTTGAGAACCGGCCTCTATCTGGCGTCACGTTTTTGCTGGAGTACAGCGAGGATGGAGAAAATTGGAATCCGGTCGTCTTTCGGGAGGAGCATTCCACCATCGTGCCTGGCGGCTGCACCAGTCAGGGCCTGAAGGACGGCGCCCTTACCACAGGGGAGGATGGAATGGCAGTATTTTCCGGCTTGGCGATTACCATAGGCCAGCGGCATATCCAGTACCGCCTGACAGAGACGGCTACTCTGGAAGGCGATACACTGCTGGCGGAGCCAGTCTTTACGGGAGAGCTTCCCGATGAAGGTACCCGGGATGTGACCATCACCGCTGTCAACACCAGCGCGTTTACCATGCCCTTCGCCGGCTCCGTCGGATTTCCGGCTGTCGCACTTGGGACGGTGTTTGTACTGCTTGCTCTGTGTGCAGTTGTGTTTCTTAGCCGAAAAAGAAAGCGGGAGATCTGACCTGTGACCTGTCACGATTACCAAGGTCGGGACTCTCCCCCGGGTGCCTCGGACCTCTGTGATTCTGAGCTCAAAAATTCAGTAAGAAAGGATAAAAACCATGAAATATTTGAAAAAGCTCTTCTCTTTATGCCTGGTTCTGGCCCTGTGCCTGAGCCTGGCTTCTGTGGCCTTTGCCGCCACCGCCTCTGCCGCCACCATTGACACAAGCCGAACGGCCAGCCTGGATCTATACAAATATGACTTCACCGCCGCCAATGAGGCTGGGCTTCTGGAGTGGGACACCTATGTGTCCACTGGACGGCCGGATCAAGCTGTAGAGGAAGCCCTGGCGCCTTACGCCCTGCAGGGTGTGGTCTTTACCTATGTGAAGGTTGCGGATATCACCACTTATTCTGCCCTGGAGGAAGACGGCTACAAGGATATGGTGCTTTATGCCATGGATGACCATGCCGCCACTTCGCAACTGCTCGCCGCTCTGGGCCTGACAGAGGAGGATGCCTACCGTGTGGAGAATCAGACCTTATACTTCGTCTCCGATGTGCTTGTGAATGCTCTGGCGACGAAGCTGCAGGAAAATTCTTCCAACCTAAAGAACGCGTTGGAACAGTTTGTGGCCGATCAAGGCGGTGTAGCGCTACCTGAGACCGATGAAGCCGGTCATTCCGGCGCTACCGGCCTGGATCTGGGCCTGTATTTGGTGGTGGAAACTTACGTTCCCGAGAATGTGTTTCAAACCACAGCCCCCTTCTTCGTATCCCTGCCGATGACGGCCATCGACGGCCAGGATTGGAACTACGACGTCACAGTCTACCCCAAGAATGAGACGGATATGCCCACCCTGGAGAAGACCTTGCGGGAATCCAAACCTGACACTGGCAAGCATAACGGCGCTACAGACGATATCACAGATGGCTACGCCCACACCGGCACCGGCTCTGACGGGGATGTGGTGGACTATCAGATCATCTCCACCCTGCCCACCATCACCTCCAATGCCACGGCCCTCACTACATACACCTTTGTCGATACACTCAGCAAAGGCCTTGTGTACAACAAACAGGACGTCAAACTGGAGTGGTTCCAGGATGCTGCCTGCACCCAGAAGGTCACTGAGTGGGATGAGTCTTCCGGGAAGTTCTCCGTATCGTATGGCACGGCGGACGAGGACGCCAGCACTATGACCATCTCCATGACCGCTTCCGGCCTGGACGAGATCAATAACGCCACCACAGTTTATGACTCCACCAGCCTGTACCGGGGCTATTCGGAGTGCACCGTCCGCATCACCTATACCTGCACCGTCCATTCGTCCGCCGATGTGGTCTACGGGGATGACGGCAACCCCAACGAGGTGCAGCTGACTTGGAAGCGCACCAACACCGACTACTATGATACGCTGGAAGACGATTGCCATTTCTACACCTATGGTCTGGACCTGACCAAGAAGTTCAGCGACAGCAATGGAAACTTTGGCAAGGTACAGTTCGTTCTACACAACGATACCGACAACTACTGGGTCCAGGCTCAGCTGAACGAGGCAGAAGGGGTCTACTACGTGACAGATCATGTGGCGGAGGAAGCGGACGCCACCAAGTTTGTGCCTGTTTCGGCAGGTGGCCAGCCTGGCAAGGTCATTGTCAAGGGTCTGGAGGATGACGCTTACACCATCACAGAGGTTGCCACGGATGCAGGGTACACCCTCCTGAAGGATTCCGTGAAGGTAGTGATCACCACGAAGGGAGACGGGAAAATCTGCCCTGTCTGCGGCAAGGAAGGCGTGACGGCTGTGGCCACGGTCAACGGTGATGCTGTGACCATGACGGAGGACAACGGCTCCTTCAGCGCCATAGTCCCCCTGACTGTGGTGAACACCAAGGGTTTTGACCTGCCCAAGACTGGTGACCACGGCACCTGGATGTTTGCGGTCTGCGGTTCTGTGCTGATCTGCCTGGCAGCTGTTTGCATTGTGCTGGCAATTGCCTCCAGACGGAAAAAGCGCGCTCAGTAAGTTCTGGATTCCGAAACTGCGGATTTCAAAACAAACTGACAAAGCGCCCGGAGAGCCATCTCCGGGCGCTTTGCCCAGTACCACATGTGATGCAAAGGGGGCAGGTGTGTTTGAAAAAGAAGGGATTGTTTGTGCTGCTGATGGTGGCGCTGCTGCTGATTTTGCTGGTGGGAGTTGGCCTTGTGATTTATCCCATGCTGAGCAGTTCCTACATGGAACGCCACCAATCGGAGGTTCGGACCCAGTTCCAGGAGATCCTGAATGAAACCCCAAAGGAAGATCTGGAGGCGGACCGGGCGGTTGCAGAACGGTATAACCGGGAGCTGGCGGAGGGAACGCTCCTGGGTGGCACAACCGAGGATGGCATTCCTTACGAAGAGATCCTGGACACTACCGGAACGGGGATGATGGGATATGTGGAGATTCCCAGCATTGATGTGATGCTGCCCATCTACCACGGGACGGGGGAGGATTCTCTCTCCCAGGGGGCGGGGCACATGCCCAATTCCTCATTTCCCATTGGCGGCGAGGGAACCCATGCTGTGATTTCCGCCCACAGCGCCATGGCCACTGCCAGAATGTTCACGGATTTGGACCAACTGAAAGCGGGAGACCGATTTTCCATCCATGTACTGGATGAAGTTCTGGACTATGAGGTGGACCGGATTGTGACGGTATTGCCCTCGGAAATTGAGTATCTGAAAATCGAACCGGAAGGGGATTACGTGACCTTACTGACCTGTGTGCCCTATGGAGTGAATACCCACCGGCTACTGGTTCGCGGGCACAGAGTGGAGGTGGAACATAGCCTCTCCACGGAGGCACATCCTTCCCAAAAAGAAGTTGTGGCGAAGTCCACTTGGCAGGAAAAATACTGGCAAGGCATTCTGGTTGGTCTGGGAATCTTCCTGGGCGCAGTGTGGATATTCGTTCTGACCAGATGGGTGATAAAGCGGATCTCCAGAAAGAATCGGGGGGATCCGGCATGAGGAAACGACAAGCGGTACTGCTTCTGCTGTGTTTCATGTTTCTACTGACGGGCATTGGGGTGCTGCTGTATCCCACCTGGCACGCTTGGCAGGAGGAGCAGAAAATCCACCAAATTGTCCAGAGCTTCCGGAACAGGACCCAGGAATCTGCGCCGCAGAAGCCCCAGCTCGCATCAGAATCGACGGAGGTCACAGAAACTACCACACCATATCCGGAGCTGCTGGAGGCCATGAGGGCCTACAATCAGGACATTTGGGTAGACGGACAGTCCGGTTTGTGTGATCCCTGGTCCTATCAAGCGCCGGTGTTTGACCTGGCGGAATACGGGGTTCCGGACGGCATGGTGGGTATTTTAACCATACCGAAGATGGATTTGGAGCTGCCCATTTATCTGGGAGCAACGGCGGAGCACCTGGCTTCCGGAGCAGCTCAGCTGTCCCAAACCTCCATGCCCATTGGCGGGAGCAACACCAATTGCGTCCTGGCCGGGCATCGGGGCTGGTATGGAGCGCTGTTTTTCCGGCACATAGAGCAGTTGGAAGTGGGAGATGAGATGACAATCTGCAACCTGTGGGAGACGCTTACTTATCAGGTGGTGGAAATCAAGGTCATAGAACCCAACGAAGTTGAAGAAATTCTTGTACAGCCAGGCCGGGATTTGGTGACGCTGCTCACCTGTCATCCCTATGGCTCCGGTGGGCGATACCGGTATGTTGTGTATTGCGAACGAGTGGGCGAGTGGCCTACTCTGGTTGATTGAGCAGCACGGAAACGCAATGAAATAGGTGGCAGCTATAGATGTGTTGATCCCAGTTCATACGGAAGAGTTTGCGGTCTCGGGACTGGAAGATATGCGATTGAGAGGAGTTGACGATGACAATCCGTAATGCACAAGAATTCCAGGATGGCTTTGGTAATCTGGGTGGACAGCACAGCGGTCAACAGCAGGCAATTGTGAACTACTGGGGAAGGAGATAGAGTGGATGAAGGCGCTTTTATAATCTTGACAGAACTAGCGGAAATAATATACTAAAGAATGAGAAGAGGTTTTTTCAACTATGAAAAGTGCTACTAAAGATAATATATTAAGTACTTATAAAATTCAAATAGATTTAAAAAAATAATATAAAACTTATATAAGGTTTTAAATTAATATAACAATATGTTTTATTTAAGTAAGGATGATGGCAGAGATGGTATATGGCGCGATTGACGAAAAAGACGAAAAGGGCTACACAAAAATTGGAAAAGTATTTGAAGCAATAAATAATAAACAAGTTAGATATAATTGGCTAATTACTGATATATACTACGTGCCACGAAAGATTGAGGAATATTGCAGTGACAAGGGCTATTGCTGGCTGACAGGCGAAGAATTGAGCCAGATTGTTCGAGAAGACGACCAGCAGTGGGCTTGGGCCGTTCTATCTGGTTTTGAGAAAGGGATTGCTTTGTCAGAAGTTCTAAAATATCCTCAACCATATGCAGATGGATACAGGGGATTTTGGATAAATCCCGTTTCTATTCAGCACCCATTGGCGACCATTGAGATTGTTGCTTGGGATAGTACATTAACTTTATTTTTCAGCAAGCAGGAAGGTTTGACGCAGGAGTTCTTAAATTTTTTCCCTTTCAGCGAGGACATTTTAACATATAACTCAACGTGACCACTGACTATCGACTGGTACCGTCTGAAATGAAAGATCGCCAAAATACCAATCTTGCAGGCATGCATTTGAGTGACGAAATAATTGACCTGCTGATTTGTCAAGCTACTGGCCAACATACAGATTTATGTGGAGGGTATCGCCGCCATGCGGAGGCGGGGATGCGGGACGGGAGCTTTCCTATACGCCCTGCCTGCTGGCGAAACCAACCCTACGGAGGAGCAATTGACAGCAAATAGTGAAGACAACCCCACTGTGAGACGTTTCTAACTGCAATTGGACGAATAAAAATCCCCCCTGGAGCATGTTCAAGAGGCCAGCTCTAGGGGATTTATTACAGTCGAAAATGATAAAGGCAGCCAAAAACCACCGTCGAAATGCACAAGGGTGAAAAAGGGAACATTTCTGGCAAAGAACACAGAAGAAAAGCAGGAAAACACAGAAAAAGCACCACCTTTGCAGGTGGTGCTTTGTTGGTGGACGATAACGGACTCGAACCGCTGACCCTTCGCACGTCAAGCGAATGCTCTACCAGCTGAGCTAATCGTCCATCTCACAACAGTAGACATTATAATAGGCGCCGGACCATTTGTCAAGAGGGAAAAAGCGAGTTTTTCCTTTTTTTGCAAAGTGGTCCGGCGAGGGGGTTCGATTTTGGGGTGGAGTGGCCGAAGGGTGGGGAAACTGTATGGGTGTTTTATGAAGAATGGTGTCTGCTTTTACTGGGCGATCAGCGGTTGCTGACGCCGGAGCAGATTTGGCCGAAGGCTTCTGCGGCCTCCATGGCGTATTCCGGGGCGTTGGCCAGGTCGCCTAAGGTGACCATGCCGCATAACTTGCCCTGCTCTTCCACTGGGAGCCGCCGGATCTGCTCTCTGGCCATTTTTTCTGCGGCAGCGGCCAGGCTCATGTCTGCGCCGACCGTCACCACGCGTCCCGTCATAATATGACGCACAGGGACCTTTTCCGGATTGCGGTCTGCGGCGACGCACCGCAGGACGATGTCCCGGTCTGTGATCATTCCACAGATTTTTCCATTTTCATCGCAGACTGGCAATGCGCCTACGTTATAGCGGGCCAACATTCTGGCGGCTACGGCAGCTGGTTCTTCGGGGCCCACCCGGATGACTCGGGGAGTCATGACGTCCTTGACTTTCATATGCTGTACCTCCCATGCCGCACTGGCGGCGTTCTGTCCTTTAGTATGGAACAAATTGGAGGATTCTATACGGTGCAGTCACGTTTTCCCGGGGAATGAAATGGAAGAACTGCAAAGTGGTGCATAAATTTCGCCGTTTTCTGCAACCTATAGGTAGTATCTTTCTGAGGAGGGTGCATGATGAAGGACGAAGAAAAACGAGAGACCATTGCCTGGGAGGCAAAGGATCCCAAGCCTCCGGTCATCCACAGCGCGGTTCCCGGTAGCCGGGGTGAGTGCCACCGCCGGGGCTAAATGATGCGGTGCTATGACTGCCGCCGAGGGCGGGAAGGTGCCTGCCCTTGGCTGGGACGGGGCGGCATTTGTCTCGCGCCGGAGCGGGAGCCAAAGAAGCCGCAGCATACAAAGCGTGACGAAGTGCATGCCAAGTCCCCAGTGGCTGGGATTTCATAACATGAAAATAACCACGTCAGGGAAGGAACGCCTCCTTTCCCGGCGTGGTTGTTTTTGCTGTGATATGCTATTTTGCTGTGACGGGCACCCGGAGGATGTTCCGGCAGTAGAGTTCCGGATCGAAGGGATCCAAAGCCGCATCCTTCCGGAGATAGAGCGGATGATGTGGATGGCCCCTTTTGGAGATGGGACCGGCGGTAAACCACTGGGCGTCTGCTGCCTGGCCCAGGGCGATCTGATCGGACAGGCATGTGGCCAGGTAATCCCGTTTCTCAATGATGGCGCCCCAGGCGGCCCAGATGGCAGGCTGGGGACTGAGGGACAGGAGATACTGAAACGCCTTCAGGTTCTCTTGGTGCAGGATGTCATTGCAGCGGCGCTCCATGGCGTCTGGATCGGTGGCCCGTTGGGCATAGACGTTGAACATCAGGAAACTGTCATAACCGTTTGCCAGGGCGATGCGCTCTACGGATTTGAGCGTATTGTCCAGCCGGTCCGGGATGGCAGTAGAGGGGTTGATGCCCATGCAAATGAGGGGCTTTTTCCCCCGGGTCCCCAATATGTACCGGTATTCGCTGTAGACCTTGGGAACATAGAGCCAGCGGCTCACGTCATAGTCCGGCGCTGGCTCCTGTGCCAGGCGGAGGGCGTCGTCAAAAGGGAGCAGCTCCAGCTCCCGGGTTTCTCCCTGAGGAATATGTTGCATAAAGGCCTCCTAATGTGTTTCATCGGGCTGGTCGGGAAACCAGCGGTGGTCTGCGGGATTGTGCCAGTCCTGGGCCTGGGGATCCAGACCCCTTTGACGGCACCAATTGGTGTAAGCGGTTTCCAGGAAAGCTGAAAAGCCCTGCATGTTGTTGTAGAGGACCACATTTCCTTCCTCCGTGCACAGAACCAGGCAGACGGTCCGGCGGGAGATGGCCACCCGCTGCCCCTGGATTTGGCTGAACCGGAAGGTCCTCTTCTGGCTGCCTGCGCGAAAAGTGAAGCAGTCGCTGGTGTAATCAATTCCAGTTCGATGGTAGGTCCAGGCAGCGTAAAGGGAAATTCCTGCCAGCAGGACGGCCCCGGCGACAAACAGAGGCGCTGCGTGTGTGATGCCATACCAGGCGGAAACCGGAGCGACCAGCAGGAGGAGAACACTGAGCAGGGGATAGCGCAGAGGGAGCCGCACAGCCGGCCGCCGTTGCGCCCGCGCCTGCACTTTGCCAATGCATCGGTCTGCCAAAAAGCACAGGCCAAACACGGCGGCCAAAAATAAGACAAGCCAAACGTATTTCATACCAATTCCTCCGGCACCTGGGCCCACAGGACCTGATCCACAGGGACGTCGTGGGGATCGGTCTCCAGGCAGGGGAAGAGTTGAAAGCCGTAGCACAGGGCCAATGTGGGATGCTCCGGCTCCTGCGCCAGGAATTTGTCGTAGAAGCCGCCGCCGTAGCCAACGCGGTGGCCCGCCGGGTCAAAGGCCAGCCCGGGCATCAGGACCAGGGCGTGGGGATCGTCCGCCTCCGGACCGTCTGCCAGAGGTTCCGGAATGCCGCAGTACCCGGGGGCGACGTCTTGCAGATTGGTGAGCCAGATAAAACGCATGGTGTCTCCAAACACTTTGGGTACGGCAACCCGCTTTCCGCTGTTCAGCGCCGCCTGAAGGAGCTCCAGGGTATGCACTTCCTGATTATAAGGCAGATAGCCATAAATGGACCGGGCGGCCTCGTAAAGGGGACTGGCCAGAGCCATCCGGGTCAGCTCCCGGCTGCAGCCCTGAATCTGAGCCGGAGTCATGGCCGCCTTTTGACGCCGAATTTCGGCGCGCAGTGCTTTTTTATCCACAGGCAAAACTCCTTTCTTTTTCGCCTCTATTGTACCGGAAAGGGGAGGATTCGTCAATCCAAAAGAAAAATGCTGGCGGCGTAGGGTGCGGCCTCCTGGACGCACCGGCAGAAGGGGCTGACTGGCTGGCGTGGGCCTGGGCGAATTCGCACCTGCCTGTGAGGAAGGGCCGGATTTGCCTAAGTGCTACGGATTACGGAGCACCGTGCCGCCGGTGCGTCCGGGAGGCCGCACCCTACCGTCTCAGGTCCACCCCTCCAACGGGTCCTCAAAGACTCTGGCACCGCGAAAGTGCAGAAATGTATCTGCAATATTGAGGATAGCACTTGCAAAATTGTAGAAACTGTGATATACTCTAGCTAAGGGGAGCTGCACTGTTACTTTGTTGTGCAAGCTTGCCAAACAACACGGAAGGAGTACATCATATGAAACGAGGACTTACGAACAGAGCGCTGTCGTTGCTGCTGGTGCTGAGCCTGCTTTTGGGCCTGGCGCCGGCTGTATATGCCAGTGGGGGCGGGGAGAGAACCGTCACTTTTGAGGAGGCTTCCTCAGACAGCGTGACGGCAGATCTGAAGCTGGAGGGCTTGCAAACGCCTGGCGCTGAGGAAGCAGACTCCCATTCCCCGGACGAGATGGCCCGTGTATCCATTGTGCTGGAGAAAGCGCCTGTGCTGGATAAGGGCTACTCCACCATGGGCTTCGCCTCCAACCAGCAAGCTGTTGCCTACCGGCAGGAGCTACTGGCCGACCAGCTGGCAATGACGGCCCGGATTTCCGAGGCCACCGGCCAGGAGCTGGATGTGGCCTGGAACCTGACTCTGGCGGGCAACATCATCTCCGCCAATGTGCGCTGTGGCGACATAAAAACCATTGAGGATATGCAGGGCGTATCCCGAGTGGTGCTGGAGACCCGGTACGAGCCATGTGAGACTGAAGAGAGCTCTGCCCAACCCAATATGGCTACTGCCTCCAGCATGACTGGTGCCAATGCTGCCTGGGCCAGCGGTTATACCGGCGTGGGTACCCGCATTGCGGTCATCGATACTGGCGTGGATATTGACCATCAGTCTGTGGATGCCGGCGCATTTGAGCACGCTCTGGAGGAGTATAAGGGCAGCATTGACTTGATGGATGAGGACGAGATCTCTGCTGTTCTTGCGCAGCTCAATGCATATAAGAACTATGACCAAAACCTGACGGCGGACCAGCTCTACGTGAACAAGAAGGTCCCATTTGCCTACAATTATGTGGACAAGAATCTGAATATTACCCATGACAACGATGCGATGGGCGGCCATGGCTCCCATGTGGTCGGCATTGCCGCAGCCAACCGCTATGTACCTGATGGTGATGGATATGCCGATGCTCTGGAGACGGTACATATGACCGGCGTGGCCCCGGACGCGCAGCTGATTATCATGAAGGTGTTCGGCCAGAACGGCGGCGCATTTGACTCTGATTATATGGCTGCCATTGAGGATGCCGTCCTTCTGAACTGTGACAGCATCAACCTGTCTCTTGGCTCAGTCACAGTTGGATTTACCACCAATGATCTCTACCAGGAGATCTTTAATAAGTTGACCCAGTCGGATGCGGTGGTGACCATTTCCGCCGGCAACAGCTATGCTTGGCCGGAGAATACCACCAACAGCTACCTGTATTCCGACGATGTGAGCTTTGCCACCCTGGGTTCTCCCGGCACCTATGACAACGCTTTTACCGTTGCCTCTGTGAACAACTATGGCGCCACTGGTGTGAGCTTCCAAGTTGAGGACCGGAGCGTGGTTTACACCGAGAGCAACAGTGGCGCTGTCAAGCCCCTAATTACCCTGGATCGCACAGGCGAGGGCACGGACTATGAATACGTTTTCCTAGACGGCATTGGAACTGCTGGGGAATATGATGGCCTGAATGTGGCTGGCAAGGTGATTTTTGTGTCCCGAGGCGAGATCAACTTCTCGGTCAAGCTGGATAATGCGGCTAATGCCAACGCTGCCGCCTGCATAGTCTACAATAACACCTCCGGGACCTTCGGCATGGACCTGACCGACAGCTCCGCCACCATTCCCTGTGTGTCCATCACCCAAGGGGACGCGGATGCCATTCGCGAACGAAGCACTGCAGTGGGCGAGGGTATTTACACTGGGACCTTGACCATTACCCACGATATTGCCTCTAGTGTGATCGACGCGGAGAATCTTAGCATGAGTGCCTTCAGCTCCTGGGGCGTTACCGGTGCGCTGACCCTGAAGCCGGAGACTGCTGCCCCCGGCGGCAACATCTACTCTATTGATGGCGCTACCAGAGAGACCGACCAGTATGTGCAGATGAGCGGCACCTCCATGGCTGCGCCTCATACCGCAGGTCTGGTGGCTCTTTTGGCGCAGTACATCCGGGAGGATGAGACGATGCGTCAGTTGGATGTCTCTCCCCGCGTGCTGGTTCAGAGTTTGCTGATGTCCACCGCGACTCCCGTGAAGGACAGCACCAACAACAACCTGCCCTATCCCGTGATTCAGCAGGGTGCCGGACTTGCCAACGTGGCCGATGTTATGGCAGCTGCCTCTTATGTGACAGTGAGCGGCCAGAGTGACGGTAAGGTGAAGGCGGAGGTGAAGGACAACGCCGACGGTGTGTATGCCTTCGACTACACCCTGCACAACCTGACTGATCAGGAGCAGCAGTATGTCTTGGGCGGTGATATGTACACCCAAAGCTACTTTACCGGTAAGGATGGCAAGACCTATACCGCTTTGCAGCTGATGAAGCTGGCTGCCAACATTACCTTCACTGTGAACGGCAAGGAAATCAAGGCTGACGCTGCTGACCTCTGTGACCACGACGGCGATGGGGATGCCGATAAGGATGATGCCCAGGCGCTGCTGGACTATGCTGTGGGCAAGCGAACCTCTATCACCAACACGGACGAGGCGGACCTGAACGGCGACGGCAAGGTCACTGCCCATGATGCAGAGCTGTACCTGAAGCGCATGACCGAGGCCGTTGTGACATTGCCCGCCAACGGAGATGTTACTGTTAGCGTGGGCATCACTCTGACCGAGGATGCCAAATCCCTGCTGAAGCAGGCTTTCCCCAACGGTGCATATGTGGAAGGCTATGTTACTGCCACTCCCAAGGCTACGGACGAGGGGCTTCAGGCATCCGCTCACTCCATTCCTGTGCTGGGCTTCTACGGCAGCTGGGACGACCCCAATATGTTTGACCGGACAACTTACACCGCAAAGATCTCTGGTAAGAAGGAGTACACCTCCTATGTCCCCGTGGATCAGGCTCTGACCTATGTAGTGGCCAACGATAAGGATGGAAACCCTTATTACCTGGGCGGCAACGCCTTTGTCAACGAAGAAAAGTATATGCCGGAGCGCAACGCCATCAGTTCTGAGGGGAATGCGGCAATTTCTGCCCTGGCCTTCAACCTGATCCGCAATGCCGCGAAAATGCGGGGTGCCATTATTGCTGGCGGAGAGATTGTGGCGGAGCAGGAGTACGACCGGGTCATCTCCTGTATCTACTGCGTGAACGATGGTGGCTGGTACGGCGTGGGCCACTCCGTGGTGCCCGGCGCTCGGGAGGATGACCAAGACGCCAAATGGCCTGTGATCGGTAAGGACGGCAGCAAGCTGGCCGAGGATACGGAGGTCACCTTTACGCTCCAGGCCGTGCCGGAATACAGCCACTATATGAACAACAACGGTACGGTGAATTGGAGCCAGGTGAACGATCTGGGCGGCAACATGCTGTCTCTGTCCGCCACCGTGGACAACACCGCGCCTGTCATTGAGAAGGTCAGTACTGGAACTAGCGAAAACGGCGGCAACTATGTGGATGTGGTGGTGAAGGACAACCGTTACACCGCCGCCATTCTGACGCTGAATTCCAGCGGCAAGGTGGTCGTGTCCCGTCAGGCGGTAAACCAGGAGGAGCTGGGCGCTGAGATGACGGTCCACGTGGACCTCTCCGGCGTATTCGGCAATGCGTTTAAGCTGGCTGCCGTCGATTATGCGGGCAATGTGACCTATTACGATGTGCAGGTGGGCGAAGCCTACGAAGGCCCCACCAATACCCTCTATGGCGCCACCGCTGAGCTCCATAACGCCACTTGGTATCGCTTTGAGACCGACACCAGCTATGACAAAGACCATCTGTGTGACAGCAAGCAGAACATCTACGCCGCTGCCTATGCCGAGGGCTATGTGTTCTTCCTGGCTGACGGCGAGCCCAGCTCCCAGACCAACGGCGCAGACGGCTTCTATCTGTATGCTGTGGACTTTGAGAAGCAATACTATGAGCCGCTCTTGGTGGGCAAGACTGATCTTAGCCACCCTGTTTTCAACCTGACTTATCAGAGCGATATGCTTGAGGACTATGGCGCTCTGTACTATGTCCAAGGCAGCGCCCTGTATAAGATGAACTTGCTTGACGCCGCCTCTGAGAAGGTGTGTGACCTGAGCACCAATGGCTACACGATTACTAGCTTGGCATACAGCGAAGATGACCACTGCTTCTATGCTTTGGGATATCAGGCGAACCCCGACGGTGAGAGCTATACTACCGTGCTGCTTAAATTCAATGGCTACGTCTATGGCGATGATTCTGCTGAGAGCTGCGAAGTAGCCGCCAACTTGGGAAGCTGGTCCACCATGGACAGCAAGCTGGTGTTGGATCAGGACAAATATAATTCCACCAACAGTCGGAACGTGGCCTACATCCTGCGGGCTGACCCTGTGGATGCCGATCAGGTGACCAGTACACCCGCAGCCGACATTCTGACCTATGACTTTGACGCGAAGACGCTGACCCCGACAGGCCGGACTGAGGCATTTTATGCAGTCTGCCTGCCCAAGCAGGGGGAAGAAAGGCTCACCGTTGACACCCCCACCTCTGTTACCGTTACCCCCACGACTGTGGAACTGCTCGTCACCAAAACCGAGGCGCTCACAGCTGAAGTGAAGCCTTGGTGCGTGCCGAATAAGAGTGTAACCTGGTCTAGCTCCGATGAAGAAGTGGCCACCGTGAACGAAAACGGCATGGTGACCGCAGTGGCGCCGGGCACTGCTACCATTACCGCCACCACTGTGGCAGGAAACATGGGTGGTGTAGCCACCGTCACCGTAACGGGAGTCGGCAGTGACTATCGCTACACCTTCTCCGGCGTGGGCACAAAGGCCGATGGTACCAGCGTATTGTTTGCCTGCAACGACCAGGATGGTTTGACCGAAGGGGAAACTGTTGTGGATACGAACGGGGAAAAGCTCTCTGTGGAATCCGCCACCGCCAGCGTGGACGGCAGCAGCAAGATCTGGGTGCAGGATCGGGCCGAGGGTTACAAGGTCCATGAGATCGATCTGGCCACTGGCAAGTCCGGCTATGACTCCGGGCCAAACGAGAGTATCAATGCCAACTACCAAGATGACTGCTTCCTTTACAATTCTCTTGCCTATGTCCGGGAGAACTTGGCTGTAGGCGTGCTGGGAGACGATAATTATTATATAAGTACTGGTTCGCTTAGGAACAAAAATGATATAGGCACGAATAAACTCATGTTCTACAATTCTTTCCACATGGGAGCCGTGGCCACGGGAAAAACATGGGAAGAGGAGGAGACGTTTGTCGGTGGGGTCCATGTTTACACCGATGTGTATACACTGGACATCAAGAATCATGCACTGCTCTGGCTCAGAGTGGGCACTAGTTGGAACAACGGCTGGGACGGCTTTGTACGCGGCGATATGCCCATCAACCAGAAGCTGACCTATGTGACCGACGCCAATGGCCGCTATCAGGAGAGTCTGGCCTATGACGCCGTCACCGATACGCTGCTCTTGTTCCATTACACGACCAGTGGGACTGAGGTTTATCTCATGAAGTATGACGCTGAGCAGTATTGCTACGACCTGGAGCTGCTGACCACCCTCACGGGATTCACCGATGTTGCGGTATATGCCTGCACTTATAATCCCACCGGTGGTGAGCAAACCCAGAGCCAGAGTGACTGGGAACCCATTACGGGGCATGAGGTGTCCCGCACCGGGGAGCGCGAAGATGCGCGCGGCATCTGGGGCGACGTTAATGAGATTGCCTCCGGTGTGACCGAGCCTGTTATGCTTTCCAGTAAGACAATTCGCGGCTCTCTGAATATGGCTGCTGATGAACCGGTGAAGGCGGCGGAAGAGGACGTTTACACCATCACCCTTCGGAATGAGGAAAACGCCGCTTCCGGCATGGCGACCCTGGCCTTGGGTGAGGGTGTGGAGTTTATGAACCTGACCGGCTATGCCGATCTCAACAGCTATCAGTACAGGGAGGAGACCGGAGAGGTGGTCTTCGGCTACGCCAGCACGGAGGATATCGCCGAGGGAGGCATAACTGCTGTCCTGACGGTGAAGGTCCCGACCAGCGGCACGGTCACTGTAGCGGAGACGGAGCGCGGCGGCAAGAACCCGGAGACGGATCCTGTGGTGGTGTGTGTTGGCGATGATCACCAGGATTGTCCCTCCAAAGCCTTTACGGATCTGGATACCGACAAATGGTATCATGAGGGCGTGGACTACGTTCTGAAACAGAAACTGATGAATGGCATGGGCGGCGGTGTGTTTGCACCCAACGCCAACGTAACCCGGGGTATGCTTGTCACCGTTCTTTACCGGATGGCGGAAGAGCCAGAGATTCAGAAAGCTGCGCCCTTTGCCGACGTGAAAGCTGGCAGCTACTATGCAAAAGCGGTGACTTGGGCCTATGAAAACGGGATTGTCAAGGGTGTGACTACGGAGCGTTTTGCTCCCAACAGCCCGGCGACCCGGGAACAGCTGGCTACAATGCTCTACCGTTATAGCAAGAATTATAAGGGCGAGGATGTCTCTGTAAAGGGAAGTCTAAAGACTTTTGAAGACGGCAGTGCTGTCTCTGCCTATGCCTGGGAGGCTACGGCTTGGGCAGTGGGAGCGGGTTTACTTCGGGGAGACGATTTTGGCAAGCTTTTGCCAAAGAATATCGCTACCCGGGCCCAGCTGGCTACCATCATCACCAGATTTCTGGCACAATAAGCGTTTTTTAAGTTTCATCCTTTCTGGACCCGCTCCCGGCTTTGCCGGGGGCGGGTCAACTCTCTAGTGTGCATGTGGAACCCATAGGAGTTTGCCAGGGCTGTAGGGGCGCACAGCGTGCGCCCGCCGGGAAATGTGTACGAATTTGCCAGAAATTTAGAAAAAACGGAACATTTTACTGCCGGGCGCACACTGTGCGCCCCTACAGCGGGTGGACCGTAGCTCCCGCCTGCCCCGGGGCGTAGGGTGCGGCCTCCTGGACGCACCGGCAGAAGAGACCGGCCGTGGCTCCCGGCCCGGGCGAATGCGTACCGGTCGGAAAGTAGGCACCGCTCTGCTTATGCCCCCTCAACTGCCGTGGGGGTGCACTCTGTGCGCTCCTACGGGGGTGGGAGATACGGACTGCGCCGGAAATTTCAGAAAATCTGCGGGTTTTACCTGGGTGCGTTTTTCTGAACACCTTCCGAGACAATTAATGCCTGCCAGCGGCGCGTCAAGGATGCCGCGCCCTACCACCGGGATGGTACCTGACTGCTGGGGGGCGTAGGGTGCGGCCTCCTGGACGCACCGGCAGAAGGGGCTGGCCATGACTCCCGGCCTTCACGCCTGGAAATTTCCCGATTTCCGGGTGTACACCCATACCTGTGTGGCTGATACCTCTAAAAACCTGTAGAAATTTCCGTTTTTTTGTGCTACCATAGAAAAAACGAAAAGGGAGGGCGGTTTTATTGGGGCAAAAGTTGCAGGGGCTGCTCATTCGGAAGCGGAGGCAGGAGCGGGAATGGTCTCAGGCGGCGCTGTGTAATGGGATATGCGCTGTGTCCTATCTGTCGAAAATTGAGCAAGGGAAGGTAGAGAGCAGCCCGGAGGTTTTGAACTTGCTGTTCCGCCGTCTGGGCATCCAGTGGCAGGAGGACCCGGCCTTTTGCCGGGAGGCTGCAGCCTGGTTCGAGGAATATTATGACAGACTTTTCTCCGGCGAGGATTTGCAGGATATGACCCAGGAGCTGCTTCGGCGGGAAACCGCATACCGGAACAGCCCCTTCTTTCTGGATTGGCTGCTCCTGTCCTGGGCGGCCACCGGGCAGGTACAGGAGGAGGTGGAGGTATTTGTCTCTGCTATGGATGCCAGGCAGCAGAACTTGCATCTGTGCCTGAAGGGGCAGTTTCAGGATCTGCTGCGGATCGCAGAGCGGAGTTATTTCTTCCTGCAGGCGGGAAAGCATGCGTACTGGCGGGGAGATTATAGCTATGCGGTGGCCTGCTTTTTCCAGGGGGCGGAGCGGGCGGCCAGGGAGGGCAGCCTGCCTGTGATGATGCTGTGCCACCTATTCCTGGGGAACTGCTACAGCACTCTGAACCAGTTGGATCAGACCCTGGAGCATTATGAGGCGGCCAGACGGATGGCGCGCAGCCTGGGCAGACGGGTGACCCTGGTGGAGATTGCCTATAATCAAGCCACCACGGAGCTGCAAATGGGGCTCACCCAAGAGGCCCTGCGCCATTTGCTGGAGCACCCCTGGAATGAGGCTCTGTATTTTCACAAGCTGGCCATCTGCTACGAGCGCCTGGGGCAGGAGAAGCTGGCCCGGGTGGCTTTGGACCGAGCCCTGGAGGCGCCTCTGGGGGAGCTGCCCTGCGATCCGCCTCAGGCGCGGGAGATTTTTGAGCAGATGTGCGGCCTCGTCCGGTTCCGGCTGGACCACAAGGGCTATCTCCAAGAGCCGGAGTATGGAAAAGCGCTCCACAGCTGCGTGCGAAGCATGGAGCAGCAGTTTTCCATCGGGTTTGTCCGGTTTCATGTGCCTTGGCTGGAGGAGTGGTACGCTGCGAACCGGCAGTACCGTCAGGCATATGAGTTGGTGCGCAAGTTTTCCTAAGATAACCTTGCTTAAGAGGGGAAGTTGGCTGCTTTGTGGGATAATTTTCTCAAAGCAGTCGACTTTCTTTCAGCTGCGGTCTATGATATACTGAAACAGAAGAAAGTGCCGCATCTCATCTTGCCCCGGCGGGAGGAGCTTGCTGTACCCATGTGCTTTACCGCATTAGCAGCAAGCGGCGCTGGCTTACATGTACCCAAAATCAAAATAGAAAGGAAGAGCAATGTGAAAACAAGAATCAGCGCACTGCTTCTGGCCCTGGTCCTAGTGCTTACCATGACCACTGGCGCATGGGCGGCAGGGACCGGAAGCGAAAGAACAGCCGAGGCCCGGTTGACTATGACCGCAGAGTACCGTGCAGGGAACGCGGTTGTGACAGTCTACCTGGAAGGCGGCGAAGGGGTGACCAACGGCCGCCTCACTGCCACCTATGATCCCAAGGTATCCACCTTGACCGGTTCCCGGGTTCTGGGGAGCTTCGGAGCCTCCAGCGTAAACGGGGAGACGGCAGGGGAGGTCTGCCTGGCTTGGGTCGGCAGCAACCTCACGGCAGAGAAGACCCCCATGGTGGAGTTGACTTTCCAGGTGACCCAGGATGGGACCTTCACAGCAGAGGCCAGTGAGGTTTATGCCGGGGAGGAGAAACGGACGGTAGAAGGGGACGCCGTGTCTCTGGCATACAACCCCTTCCAGGACATCGAAAACCACTGGGCCAAAGAGGAAATTCTGAAGGCCTACCACGAGGGCTTATTCCAGGGCGTCACCGAGACGAAATTCATCCCTGAGGGTAAGATGGACCGGGCTATGTTTGTGACAGTGCTGTACCGCTTGGCGGGAAACCCGGCTGTGGAGAGTCTGGAGACGGCGTTTACGGACGTGGACACGGCCCAGTACTATGGAGCGGCTGTGGCATGGGCTGTGGAGCACGGCGTGACCAATGGTGTGAGCCAGACCCAATTTGCGCCGCACCAAGCCATCAGCCGCCAGGAGCTGGTGACCATGCTGTACCGGTATGCAAAGGCAACGGGACAGGATGTGACCGGGCAGGCGGACCTCGGTCAGTTTGTGGATGCCGGGAAGGTGGCAGACTGGGCGGAAGCCCCTGTGGCCTGGGCCGTGAAAGAGGAAATATTAGAGGGCTACCCCGGGAGCTATCTGCTTCCCAGAGGCAGCGCCACCCGCGCTCAGGCGGCTGCAATCTTCTGCCGCTATGGGCAGCTGTAAAAGAAGGAGGAGCCGGATATGAAACGAATGAACCGTGTACTTTCCCTCCTGTTGGTTTTGTGCATGATTGCCACCCTGCTTCCAGCGCAAGTTTTGGCGGCAGACGACGAGCAGGCAGCCGCAACTCCCATCACGGGAGAAGACCGGCTGCAGGCGGAGGCTTTGCCGGAAGCGCTTCCTCAGGAAGCACAGGCGGAGCAGGCAGCTACGCCTGAGGTGACGGCAAAGGAAATTGAAAATCCCGGCGTGGACCTGAAGCGGGACCAGGCTGGCCAGCAGGTGCAGGAAGCGCTTTATGACGAGGACGAGACGGTCCGGGTGATTGTGGTTCTGGAGGAAGAGGCGCTGCTGGATCAGGGCTTTACCACAGACCAGATTGCCGCCAATGGGGCCAGGGTGGCCCGCCAGGTAGAAGCGATGACGGCGACCCAGGATGCCATGGTTGAGAAAATCAGCCAGGCGGTGGAGCGCGTCCAGAGTGAAATGACGGGGCTGGCTGCAAAGGCGGCCACTGCTTCGGAGCCGGATGCGCCCCTTGCTGTGCGCTATCACTACAATGTGGCCTTCAGCGGTCTGGCCTTGGAAGTCCCCTACGGCGCTCTGGAAAGCATCCGGAAGCTGGACGGGGTGTACGATGCCTTCGTGGCGCAGAAGTATGATGTGCCCGCAGACATGACCGCCGCCGGAGCCGCCGTGAGTGACCCCAGCATGTACGCCACCAAGGAAACCTTTGGCTCCGCTATGACTTGGGAGACGCTGGGCTATACCGGCCAGGGGATGCGGATTGCCGTCATTGATACGGGCCTGGATCTGGACCATCCCTCCTTTGCGGCAGCTCCGGAGCTCACAGAGGATTCCCTGACCAAGGAGGAAATCGGCGGGGTGCTGGAATCCCTGAACGCCTATACCCGCTATGCTTCCACCAGCGCCGTGAAGCTGACGGCGGACAAGCTGTACCGCAGCGAGAAGATTCCCTATGCCTTCAACTACGTGGATTCTGGCTTGGATGTGACCCATGACCATGACAACCAGGGCGACCACGGCACCCACGTGGCGGGCATTGCCGCCGCCAATGCCATCGAGGGCACGCCTGTGGTTGGTGTGGCTCCCGATGCGCAGATCCTGGTGTTGAAGGTCTTTGGCGTGAACGGCGGCGCTTATAACGACGATGTTCTGGCAGCTGTGGAGGATGCCATCCGGCTGAATGCGGATGTGGTCAACCTGTCCCTGGGCTCTCCCAGCGGCTTCACGGACGAGTCGGATACGGTCAATAAAATTTACGGAAAGATTCTGGAGAGCGATATGGTGGTGGCCATTGCCGCCGGCAACAGCGCCTCTGCCGCCGCCTACAACGGCTTCGGCACCAACCTGAACCTGACCGAGGACCCGGACAATGGGATCGTCTCCTCTCCCGGTACCTACATCGGCGCCACCTGCGTGGCCAGTCTGGAGAACACCCGGCTGATGCTCAACTACCTGGTGGTTGGGGAAGAGAAAGTCGTCTTCTCCGATGCCGGCCGGGTTCCCTTTACCTCCCTGTCCGGAAACTCTCTGGAGTATGTGATGGTTCCGGGCTACGGTGCGGCGGAGGATTATCAGGGCCTGGATGTTGCCGGACGGGTGGCGGTGGTATCCCGCGGTTCCCTGGACTTTACGATGAAGCAGCAGAACGCCGCCAATGCCGGCGCGGTTGCATGCTTGGTTTATGACAATGTAGACGGCAGCCTGGTTAACATGGTGGACGCCGGTGTGGTGCCCAATGCGTTTATCACCAAGGCCAGCGGAGAACTCCTGGCGGCCAAGGCCACAGACGGCGTGGGGACCCTGGAGGTCATGCCCGCCGATGTTATGACGGAGACCCCCAATCCCCTGGGCGGCACCATGAGCGATTTCTCCTCCTGGGGCGTCACCCCGGACTTGCAGCTTTCCCCCGATGTGGCTGCGCCTGGCGGAAACATCTATTCTACGTTGACTGATGGCACGTATGGTACCCTCAGCGGTACCTCGATGGCGTCTCCCCACATTGCTGGTATGAGCGCCCTGGTGCTGGAGTACCTGCGGGATACGTATGATCTCACAGATAGCCAAACTCATACGGTTGCCGAGGCCCTGATCATGAGCACTGCTGTGCCGGTGGAAGAGCCCTCTGGCATTCTGTACTCCCCCCGGAAGCAGGGCGCAGGCTCTGCCAACGTGTACAACGCCATCATCAGCCCCGCTTATCTCACTGCCGGTAACGGCGCGGAGCAGACACCCAAGATCTCCATGGGTGACGACGACAACCGGACCGGTGTGTACCGCTTCTCCTTCCAGGTGAATAACCTGTCGGACCGGGAGCAGGTGTATACCCTGGACGGCGTCGCTTTGACGGATCAGGTGAATCTGGATTACCCCGGTTATACCTTTATGGGCGAGACCTCCAGAGCCTTGGACGCCTCGGTGGTCTTCTGCGCAGAAAACGGACAGCTGCCGAAGCTCTATGATGTGAACGGCGACGGCGCAGTGGATATGACCGATGTTCAGGTCCTTCTGGACGGCGTCAACGGCCTGGAAGCGCTGAGCGAGACGGTACGCCAGGACTTGGACCTGAATGGCGACGGCATTCTGGACACGGCAGATGTGCAGATCCTCTTTGAGAAGGTCTCTGCTGGCTTTACCGCCCTGGATGTGGTGAAGGTGCCTGCCAACGGCACGGCTACGGTACATGTTACGGTGACCTTGACCGATGCGGACAAGGCCTACATGGACGAGTATTACGAAAATGGCATTTACGTAGACGGCTTTGTCCGCCTGTATGCCCAGAGCGAGGACGCGGTGGACCTGAGCCTTCCCTTCATGGGCTTCTACGGCAACTGGAGCGATGCCAAGGTCTTTGACATCGGCTGGTACTATGAGGGCCAGGATGTGCTGTGCAACCGGTATCCCAATGTGCTTTTTACCAACTATGGTTCCAGCCATTCCAATCTGGGACTGAATCCCTATGTGGCGGAGGCCTATGATCCGGCCCACAATGTTCTGTCCCCCAACGGCGATGGGTATCTGGATATGATCGATGAAATCTATCTGGGTATGATGCGGGCAGCGGAGCTGGTGGACTTCACCTGGACCGATGAAGCGGGAAATCAGCTGTTCTATGAGTGGTACGCCTATGCCCGCAAGAGCTTCTACATGAATGGGTACGGCATCTGCATGCCCTTGGTCTACAGCAATGCCTGCGCTCCTTACGACTTCAAAAATCCTGATGGCAGCTACGCAGTGGCAAACAACGACCGGGTGACGCTCACCATCGACGCCTTCCTGGATGATGGCGAGCTGGATGACGGGTTTGCCGATGAGGCGGATCTGGACGATCGTGTGGTGGTTCCGGTGATCATTGACACGGAAGCCCCCAAGCTCTATACCGATGAGATTGCCTATCTGTACAATCCCTATACCGACGGACGCCGGTTGGAGTTCTACGTCTCCGACAACTACGACATTGCCGCCGTGGTGCCCATGACAGAGGCTGGCGTGGCTTACGAATACATCCCGGTGGATGTGAAGCCCGGCGAGAAGACCTTGGTGTCCATCGATGTGAGCAAGTACGACGCCACCTTCCGCATTGCGGTTTGCGACTATGGCTGCAACGAGTCCTACTATGAGATCTCCTTTGCAGGCGCAAACAACGTAAGCTTCGATTCCTTCTATGCCTACCGGCGGTACAGCTCCCCTGTGATTGGCGGGTACCTGTACGCAACGGATGGACTCAATGGTTGGTACTCCTTTGAAGATGCCAGTGAAATGCTCCAGCACACCTCCCAGTACGACAGCGGCGATCCGGTTGTGGCGGCTGCGGAGTATGTGGACGGCTACATCATCGGCATTGATGTCAACAGCCAGATTTTCACCATGAAGGCCGGCTCCTGGGTCAGAACGAAGCTGGGTGATCTGAAAATCGGCAGCGGCTTCTTTGGCAAGACCTATTCCGCTCTGGATATGGCCTTTGACTACAGCACGGATACCCTCTATGTTCTTACAGACGAGCTGAAGGAGAACGAGGGGGGCCACCTGATGACGGTGGACTACCTCACTGGTAAGGTGACGGATCTGGGCATAATTGAGGGGGTAGACTATGAAGATACCCAGCTGCTGACCTTGGCCTGCGACAACGAGGGCCAGCTGTTTGCGGTGGATGTCAGTGAGGGCCGCCTCTATACTGTGGATGCGGAGACCGTCACAGCCACTGGCATGGCCCAAAAGAGCAGCTACTACCCCGCCTATGCCCAGAGCATGACGGTGGACCATGAGACCGACAAGCTCTATTGGGCCGGTTACCAGGGCAAGACTGGCAGGGGTTATTTCTTCGAAGTCAACAAAGAAGACGGCAGCCTGCTGTCTATGGTGAAGACTGCGGACAACGCGGAGCTCAGCGGCCTGTTCAAGCCCTATGACTGCGGCCGGGCCCTGCTGCCTGAGAATGAAGCGGCTACGGCGCTGCTCCTGTCCAAGACGGAACTGTATTTGACCATGAATCAGACCGCCGTCCTCACCTGCCTGCCGAAGCCTTACTATGCAGGCATGGAGAACGTGACCTGGACCTCGGACAATCCGGAGGTTGCCACAGTATCCGATGGCATTGTGAAGGCGACCGGCGTGGGGACTGCCACGGTCACTGCCCAGGCTGGCGGCCTGACGGTTTCCTGCCAGGTGCAGGTCAACGCCGTCACAGGAGAGGCATACCTGTACAACAGCAAGGGAAGCCAGTGGGTCCACCTGGCGGCGGGCCAGCCTCAGAACGGCCTGGCGCTGTCCGGTACGGCGGAGACCGGCCCCATCACGGCTGCCGCTTACATGAAGGGCTTTGTCTATGCCTTCGACTGTGAGGAGAGCTATGACGAGGACTATAACACCATTTACAACAGCACCCTTTACCGCCTGAACCCCACAGATTTTACCGGAACGGCAGTGGGCGAGACCCAGGGCAAAATCCTGGCTATGGCTGTAAACTATGCCGATGGCTTCCTGTATGGTCTGACTGAAGAGGAAAACGCCTCCACCTGGGAAACGGAGTATTTCCTCCTTCGGGTGAACCCTGCCAGCGGCGAGACCGCCAAGGTCCAGAAGCTGAGCGGCGAGTTCGGCGCTCCCAAGGGCGGCATGGCCATCGACTATGGAGGGAACTTCTACTTTGTCACCGAAAGCCAGGAGACCTACGAGGCGGCCCTGGTGAAGGGCCAGCTGACTGGAGATAGTCTGGCCTTTGTGAGTGAAACGTCCTTGGGCGAGAGGCTGGCAGACCGGACTGGGTCCGGATCGCTGGTGTACTCTCAGGAAAACAACGGCCTGCTGTGGGCCGATGAGAAGAATCTCATTCACTGGATTGACCTCAGCACCTGGGAGGATCTGCGGATCATCGCCACTGGCGCTGTGGGCGGCCAGAACCGGACAGCGGAGAATACCGGCCTTCTGATCCTTTTGAATCCGGAGCCGGAGACTCCTGTGGTGGCGCCTAGCCGGGTTTCCATCCCGGAGTGGGTTGAACTGACGGAGCATGAGACGGTGCAGGTCCAGCTGACGCTGGAGCCCTGGAATGCCACCTGTCGCCCCACCTATACCATGGCGGATGAGACGGTTGCCACAGTAGATGAAAACGGCCTGATTACCGGCGTCTGTGCCGGCGAGACGGTCCTCACGGTCACCGTGGAGGGCCTGGAGCCTTTGACGGCCCAGGTGGTGGTAAATCCGGATCTGGGCAGTCTGTATGGCTTTTTGCTGTACGACTTTGGCGATGGCCTCAATGGCCTCTCCGTTGAACGCTGGGGCGAAATTCCCATTCTGCGTCCCAGTGAAGGGAAGCTCCTGTCCGCGGCCAGCGACATTGCGATTTACGCCGGCGCGTACTATAACGGAAGTATCTACGCCAGCGGCCAGAGCAATAAGGATTATCTCTACTACACCCTGAAGATAGACCCTGCCAACTTCTCCTATGAGGTGCTGGCCCAGGTGGACTGCTTCGTGCGGGACATGGCCTTCGATTATACCACCGGTACCATGTTTGCTGTGCTGTCGGATGACCGGAACACCGGCGCCCTGGCGCAGATGGATCTGAAGACCGGCCTCTTTACTGTGGTAGGCGATACCGGCTATGAGATGGTCGCCCTGGCCTGTGACAACGAGGGCGCTCTGTACGCGGTGAATGCCGCCGGCTATCTGTATCAGCTCAATAAGGACACGGCAGAGGCCACATATCGGAGCAGCACCAGCATGTCCGGCTCCATGTATCAGAGTATGCACTATGATTACAACAACGACACCATTTACTGGGCGCAAACCAGCGGCTTTGGCAGCAAACTGATGCGCCTGGACCGGGAGACCGGATATGCCGTCTCCCTGGGCGTCATTGACGCCGCCAGCGGCAAGCAAAAGAGCCTGGGCATTGAGGTAACCTCTCTCTTCAGCATCCCGGAGGAGGAGCCGGCAACACCTGCCACCCTGCAGGCCACAGGCGTCCGGCTGCCGGAGACGATGGTTGCGGCAGTGGGCACGCCCTTGACGCTGCCCGCCACCCTTCTGCCGGTGAGCGTGGCCCAGGTGGAAGGGAGCCTCACCTGGACCTCCAGCGATGAAACTGTCGCCACAGTGTCCGGCGGTGTGGTGACGCCGGTGGCCACCGGCACAGTGACCATCACCGCAAGCACGGCTGAGGGGGCTTCTGACTCCTGCACCGTCATGGTTTTGGACCATGAGCGGAAGTTCTACGGCTACGACGAGCTGAATACCCGGTGGATCAGCTTTGACGAAACCACAGGGGAGGTGACCACCCTGCGGGAGGACGCAGAGGGCGAGGCTAAGATCACGGCTTCGGTCCTGGCCGGTGAGACCCTGTACTCCTACGACGCAGAAGGGTACTTCTACACCGTGGATACGGAGACCTTCCAGCGGACCCAGGTGGGCAGCGGCATCCACGGCCTCACCGAGAGCCTGGAGGCCCAGGATAAACTGGGAGCAGGCCTGGTCTACTATGTGGACGCGCCGTACAGCGTGGTGGATATGACCTATGATCCGGAAACGGGCAAGCTGTACGCCGCGATGGAGGCCTACAACATCTCCCCGATTGTGGACTCCTTCAAAGCTATCATTGCCGAGGTGGACCCTGCCACAGGTGCGATCAAGGAGCAGATCATGAAGGACTCGGTGGCCCGTCCCTCGAACCTCCTGTTCCATGATGGGAAGTTGTACTTCGTGGATGGCTTTACCGCAGGTATGCTCACCAGCATTGATTTGGAAGGGAAGAGATCTCCTGTGCAGCAGGCGATTTTCGCCAAATACTGGGGCGATTTCGTTGGCGGTCGCAGCTTTGTGAAGGATACGCTCACGGGTACGGTGTATGCAATTCGTGACCTGCGTACCCAGTACTACGACGGGGCCCGGCATGAGTCGGTGCTGTGCACCATCGGTTTGGGCACTGCCTGCGCCACGCCGGTCTGCGAGATCGGCACAGGACTGGTAGTCAACAGCCTGTTCCTGAAATAAGCGCTGCGCTACGGCGGCAGCAAGGTTTGGGGCTGTCTCAAAATGATTTTTCGAAATCATGAGAGGCAGCCCCTCATAAAATACAGAAGCATGCTGTGGGAAGCGCCGTAGGGTGCGGCCTCCCGGACGCACCGGCAGAAGGGGCTGACCGTGGCTCCCGTCCCGGGCGAATTCGTACCGGCCTGAGAGCCGGTCCGGATTTGCCCAAATGTGACGGGATACGGAACATTCTACCGCCGGTGCGTCCAGGAGGCCGCACCCTACCGCCTGGG